>DASUGH010000022.1:0-112510 GCA_036274155.1 Vicinamibacterales bacterium
GCTGATCGCTCACACCAACTCGGGCGGCGAGAAGCGACTGCGTCAGCTCGAAACGCGCATGCTCGATTTCGGCGTCTCGGTGAGCCGGACCGCCGACGATCTGGTCAGATATCACGGCAAGCTGCTGATCGTGGATCGCGAAGAGCTCCACGTGTACGGTTTCAACTACACATCGCTGGACGTCAAGAGCCGCAGCCTGGGGTTGATCTGCCGTGATCGGCGGACCATCCAGGACGCGCTCCGCCTGTTCGAGTCCGACGCGCAGCGTCAAGCCTTCGAGCCGGCGGCCGACACGCTGGTCGTGAGCCCGGAAAACGCCCGCGAGCAGCTCGCCACGTTCATCAGAGGCGCGCAGAAGCAGCTCATGATCTGGGATCCGAAGGTGAGCGATCCGAAGATGATTCGCGAGCTCCAGCAGCGCATCAAAGCGGGCGTCGACGTCAGGGTCATCGGCAAGGTCGCGCAGCGTGGCCGCGGTATCCGCGCGGAGAAATCGCCCATTCGCCTGCACCTCCGCGCCATGGTCCGCGATGGCGACACCGTGTTCGTGGGCAGTCAGAGCCTGCGCGCGCTCGAACTGGACAGCCGCCGCGAGGTCGGGCTGATCGCCCGCGACCCGCGGGTCGTCCGCCGGATCGCCGAAGTCTTCGAGGCCGACTGGGCGAGAACCGAGCTCGGCCGCAAAGAGCTGAAGGTGGCAGAGAAGCTGGACGAGGATCAGGAGCTGACCGCGCCCTGATTTTCAGATCGAGAACTCGCCCGTTTGCGGCTTCCTCCAGAAGTCCATGAACGACACCCGGTGCACGCATCCGATGGTGCAATAGGGCGCGCATGACTTGGGCGCGTTGAATTCACGGCGGATGTGCTCGAGGCTGTACTTCTCGAGCGGGATGCCGGGCACGCCGCGCTGCTGTGAGCAGTAGTGCACGAGCCCGTTCTCACAGATGTAGAGATAGCGGGCGCCGGCCCGGCAGTGCCACTCGTTTGGTTTTCCGTCGACCAGGTTCAGCTGGAAATCACGGATTCCCGAATAGAGGTTCTTGGCGACGTGCATCACGCCGTCGATCTGCCGCGAGACGTCATCGTAGATCTCGCGCTCGACCGGGCCGAGCGGCTTCAGCTGTCCGAGACCGTCGTGAATGATGCCGATGGAGGTGGTGAAGCCGAGCTCGCGGGCGCGCCGGTTGATCGTCCGGGCATCCTCCGGATTTCTCGTCCCTCCGCCGAGCACCGAGTTGATGTTGACCTGGAAGGTCGCGTGCGCACGCAGCAGCTTCAGCTTCGAGTGGACGCGCCCGTCCTTGTCGGGCGCGTCGAGCGTCTTCAAGCTCTTCTTCGACACGTCGTCGGGCACGACGTTGTCGATGCTGATCTGCATGTAGTCGAGGCCGGCGGCGTTGAGCGCCTTGATGCGCTCCACCGACAGCAGGAAGCCATTGGTGATGAGCCCGCTCATCATTCCGAGCGACCGGATATGCCGGATCAGATCGTCGAGCTGCGGATGGAGCAGCGGTTCGCCGCCGCTGAACGCCACGACCGACGTGCCGAGCTCCGCGAGCTTGTCGATCCGCGCCGTCAGGGTGTCGAACGGCACCGGCGGCGACACCTTGTCGTACTCGTTGCAATACCCGCAGTCGATGTTGCAGCGGCGAATCGGGATGATGTGAACGAGAAGTGGATGCTCGGTTTGGAGAAGTCCGCGGAGGAATTTCCGGCAGGCGCGGGCGCCGCGCCCGGCAGTGGTCACCAATGCCATCAGATCGCCGACAATTCTAACACCACGAAAACGGCGTCGCGGCGCTGCCGCCAGGACCGATGGCCGCGTGCGACGTCGCTCGAGCGGTGTGCGGGCGCGGCTCAGGGCCGACCTGGCTCTTCGAGTGGGTGAACGGGCTCGAGCGGACGGCGAACAGTCGCACCTCGCAGCCGTTCGACTGCCTTGCCGATACGGAGCGACGCGTAGAAGATCTTGCCGACCGGCACGCCGCCTTTGAGGCGATGCCGGCCGATCGCTTCGAGGCCGGCGGACGCGAGGCAGCCGCAGTTGGAGCAGTCGGGCCTGCCGCCGAACTGGCAGGGTGTGATGCGGCGCTGCATGTCGGTCGAGAAGCATTCCGTCGTCTGTGCGAAGACGCACTCATCGGGCGTCCGCGGCGGGTTCGCGTAGACGTTCAGCATCCCGTCGAGCATCAGGAGCTTGGAATAACGGGTGCGCAAGCGACGCAGATCGGCGATGACGCGCGCCCGATCCTCGCGCGTCAGTCGTTCGGCCGACAGTTCGCCCACCTGCGGAGTGTAGAGGCTGAACCAGATCATCCGCGTGTTCGCGTTCTGCTGCCAGAATTCGAGGAATTCCTCGAGATACCCGTCGCGCCGCGCCTGCTGCCGTGTCACCGTGCAGTGCACCGTGATCTGGTGCCCCACGATGTGCTTGAGGATGCGCTCGTAGGTCGCCGGTGTACGACGCACGTCGTGCTCAGGCGGCAGACCGTCGATCGACACCACGACCTGGAGCCGCGGCAGGCCGGACCACTCCAGGGGAATCGGGCGCACGGCGCTGGTGACGACCTGCGTATGAATCTGACGCTCGGCGAGCTGCGGCAGAATGCGGCCAAGCTCGCGATAGCGGACGAGCGGCTCGCCGCCGACGATGGAGACGTGCAGCGGCCGATGACGATCGATCATCGCCATGAAGCGGGTGACCAGCTCGTCGCCCTTGTAGTCGCTCAGGCCGCGCAACGTGACGTCGCCGCCGAGATGCTCGTCGCCGTAGGCGTAGCAGCCCGGACAGCGCAGCGGACATTCACGCGTGATTTCGATGGAGAGATTGGGACGATAGCCCGACAGGATTCTTCCCCACGCCTGGACCACCTCTCGGACGCCGACCGCGTTTGCACTCATGTGGACCTATTATCGTCGCGATCTCCACGGCGGACGACACAAAAACGCCGAACGCGCGCTATCCTGTCGTGTAATGAGCAGGGCTGCAGCACCGCCACAGATCGTCAGGCGCCGCTCCCGTCTGCATGGGTGGGGCGTTTTCGCCAAGGAACGAATCAACAAGAACACCCGCATCGTGAAGTACGAGGGCGAGCTGATCGATCAGCGTGAGAGCCTCAAACGCGAAACGAAGTATCTCAAGCGCGGCGAGATCTGGTGCTTCACGGTCAATCGCCGCTGGGTTCGCGACGCGCAGGTCGGCGGCAACATCGCACGCTTCATCAATCACGCGTGCCGGCCGAATTGCTACAGCCAGATCGTCGGCCTCGACATCTGGATCCGTGCCGGCCGCAACATCGAGCCGGGCGAAGAGCTGACGTACGACTACTACACCGACGGCGAGAAGGTCATTCAGTGCCACTGCCGGCCCGGATGCCGGCGCAAGCTGTAGAAGATTCGTGCGACTTCCATCGATGACCACATCCAGGAAGAAACCGAGGCTGCTCGCGCACTTGCGCGGGCCGGCGGCGCTGCGCGCGTCGCTCCTCGGCGCTGTGATCCTGGCGCTGGCCGGCGCCGCGCGCGCACGCGCTCCATGGTCGGCTGCGACAGCTGCCGCGCAGGCGGACGTCTCCGACGACGAATTGGAGCAGGCGAGCGACGGACGCTCCATCAACCTCGGCCCGGCCGGCGGCGGCCGGCCCACCGCAGTGCCGCTCGAGGTGTACGTCGCTCGCGTGATTGCCGGAGAGGGTGAGCCGAATGCGCCCGAAGCCACGCAGCAGGCGCTGGCGATCGCCGTTCGCACATACGCCATCGTCAACGGCCGCCGGCACGCGCGGGACGGGTTCGACCTCTGCGACGGCACCCACTGTCAGGTGCCGCGGACCGCGAACGCCGCGACCCGTCGCGCGGCGCTGTCGACCAAGGGGCGTGTGCTGACCTACAACGGTTCGCCGGCCGAGGTCTTCTATTCCGCCAACTGCGGCGGACGCTCCGAGAGTGCCTCCTATGTCTGGCCCGGCGCCGATCTCCCGTACCTCAAGTCGGTCGCCGACGACGTCCACGATCAGGACGTGCCGTGGACGCTCGAGCGCAGCCTTCGCGACATTCAGGACGTACTGAAGCGGAACGGGTTCGCCGGCTCCCGTCTGAGCGACATCGAGGTGACCGCGCGCAGCGACTCCGGACGCGCCGCGCGGCTGCGCCTTCGCGGGCTCCGTCCCGACACAATCACCGGCGAGGCGTTTCGCGCGGCCATCGGTGCCGGAACGCTGCGCAGCACCGCGTTTCGCATCGAACGCCGCGGATCGATCGTCCGCTTTACCGGCAAGGGATATGGCCACGGCGTCGGGATGTGTGTGGTCGGCGCCGGCCGGCGTGCGCGGAGAGGCGAGAGCGTCGAGCAGATCCTGGCCGCCTACTATCCGGGCCTGCAGCTGCGTGACCTCGGAACACTGGCCGTCCCCGTCTCATCGAGCGCGCGGCGGTCCACACCCGCGGCTGCCGGACGCACGGGTGCGCCGTCTGCCAGTCCGGCGCCGTCGGCAGCCGCTGCTTCCGCGGCCGCGTCGGTCACACCGATCGAGGCGGCGGTGGCTGCGGGCGTCGAGGTGGTCGTGCCGACGTCCGAGGCATCGACGCCGATGGGAGACCTCGAGTCGCGAACGCGAAGGGCACGCGCCGCCGTCGCCGCGGCGCTTGGCGTCGCGCCGATGCCGGTGACGGTGCGGTTGTACGACACGATCGACGGGTTCCGCGTGGCGACCAGTCGTCCGTGGTGGGTGGCCTTCGATCGCCGGATGTCATCGATCGCGCTCGGCCCGGTTGCGGCCGCCGACGCGGACACGCTCGACGCGATGCTCCGCGCCGCGCTGGCCGAGCAGCTCATGGCCGCGAGCCTTGCCGATCGGCCGGCGTGGGTGATCGTTGGAGGCGGTCGTTACGTGTCGCGCGCGCTCTCGGCCCGGGCGGCGGCAGCACCGTTGACGCCACCCGCCGGATCCGGCGGCACTCGCGCAGGCCGGGACGAGTGCCCGGCCGATGCCGAGCTGACGCTGGCGGTTTCGCCGGCCGCCCAGCGCACCGCCGAGGCGCGTGCCGAAGCCTGTTTCGCGCGCGCCTTCGCGGCCGCCGGCGACTGGCGCGCCGTCCAGTAGCCAGGTCGAGGGCGAACCTCCCGATCCGCCTGCGGGCGTCAGGGCCGCTCGATCCCCGTCTCTTTGATCTTGTTCAGCAGCGTCTTGTAGCTGACGCCGAGAATCTGTGCCGCCTTGCGGCGGTTCCAGTGCACCTGGCGGAGCGTGGACGCGATCGCGGTACGCTCGGCCGCGAGCGCCGCTTCACGGGCGACGTCGGCAAGCCGACGTACGTCCTGACCGGCCGGCGCGGCCGGTGCGGCGTCGGCGGCGTCTTCTCCTTCGTCCTCTGTGGCGGCTCGTGCGTCGGCCGGCGGCGGTGCCGGCTGCGCCGGCGCGCTATGGAACGGAGGCGGTGCGACGCTCGAGGGCTCCGGCGTCGCTGCTGGTGTGGCGGCATGCACCAGCGGCGGCCGCTCGAGCTCGTGCGTGACCATCTGCTCGTCCTGCAGGATCACGAACCGCTTGATCATGTTCTCGAGCTCGCGGACGTTTCCGGGCCAGCTGTACTGGAGAAACTTCTGCCGCAGCTCGTCCGACAGCGGCCGCACCGGGCGGTTGTAGCGCTGCGAGTACTTGACGATGAAGAAGTCGGTCAGGCTTGGAATTTCATCGCGCCGCTCGCGCAGCGCCGGGACCGCCGCCTCGATGACCTTGAGGCGGTAGTAGAGATCCTCACGGAACTCTCCGCGCAGCATCATCTGTTCGAGGTCGCGGTTGGTGGCGGCGACCACGCGAACGTCGACGGCGATGCGCTTGTTGCTTCCGAGCTTCGTGAACTCCGCATCCTGCAGCACGTGCAGCAGCTTTGCCTGGAGCGGCGGCTTCATCTCGCCAATCTCATCCAGGAAGATCGTGCCGGTGTGCGCCTGCTCGAACTTGCCGATCCGCGTGGTGGCGGCTCCGGTGAAGGCGCCCTTTTCGTGGCCGAACAGTTCGCTCTCGAGCAGCTCCGCCGGCAGCGCGGCGCAGTTCACCTTGACGAACGGCTTGTTGCGCCGGTCGGAGCGCTGGTGAATCGCGCGGGCGACGAGCTCCTTGCCGACGCCGCTCTCGCCGCGAATCAGCACCGTGACGTCACTGTCGGCGACCTGCTCGATGATGAGCGCCACCTGACGCATCGCCGGGCTGTCGCCCCAGCCGATGAACGCCTCGCTCTGATCGTCGCTGAGCTGGCGCCGCAGATCGCTGAGCTCGTTGACGAGGCGCGTGCGCTCGATCGCCTGCTTGATGGCGGCATCGAGCGCAATCTCCCCGAGCCCCTCCGGGTCGTCCGGTTTGACGACGTAGTCGGCGGCGCCGAGGCGCACCGCTTCGACGATGGTCTGTGCGTGTTCGCGGCCGGACAGCATGATCACCTGGAGCTCGGGCCGTGCCGCCTTGAGCGCCTTGAGCGTCTGCAGTCCGTCCATACCCGGCATCGCCACGTCGAGCAGCACGATGTCCGGTGGCTCGCCCTGGCGAATCGCCGCCACGATCTCGTCGCCGCGCGTATACGACCGGGTGCCTTCGTAGCCGCGCAGGGCGAGAAACGTCCTCAGGTACCCGGCAAATCCCGAGTCATCGTCGACAACGGCAATCGAGGGACGGCGCTCGTCGCTCACGCTGTCGGTTCCCGGCGGAGAGCCCGCGCCAATAACCGTCGTCATGGTGTCTCCTGCTCGCGGAGTGGAAGTCTCAACGCCGACGCCGACCGCGATTGCGCACCGGGGAGCGACCAGAGGGCGCCTCCATGCGCCTCGATGATCCGTTTCGCCACCGGCAGCGCCAGCCCGAGGCCGCCGCGCCATTCGTCGAAGGCCGGCGGCGTCCGACGCGAATCGCGGAGAGGCGAGAGCAGAGAGTCATCGCCGATGGCCACGATCCCCCACTTTCGCTCGTCCTTGATCATGCAGCACTCGGCCACGACAACGCCAGGGTCGCCACGCTCGCGCAGCGCGGCGTGCACCAGCGCTGTGAGTGCGGTCGTCAGGCGGACGCGGTCGCCTACCACGATGAGCGGGCTGGCGGCGGCGCGGACGTCGAGACGAACCCCCCGATCTACGCCTTCACGCACCCGTTCCGGCATCTCGCTGACGATCTGGTTGATGTCGACCTCCTGGCGAGCCAGCGACAGCTCGCGCGATTCCAGCTTTCCGAGGTCGCTCATCTCACCGACCAGCGCGCCGAGGCGCGCGCAGGATCGATCCGCTTCCTCGAGCATTTTCCGCTGCTTGTCGGTCAGCGGTCCACCCTGCTCACGCAGGAGCATCCGGAGGTACCCTGCCACAACGGTGACTGGCGTCCGAAACTCATGAACCGCCAGCGAAAGCGAGCGCGGGAAGGGGTTCTGGTCACCGGTCATTGGGGAGCCTGCGGCGTGCGGGCGCGCGATGCGGATACCGTCTAAGTGTTGAGGCTATCATGCATAACTGCTGAATCGAAACTCATCCGCCTCGATCGCAGATCAGCGGACGTTCGAAGCCATCGAGCCTGGCTGGAACAGAACAGCGCGCCCTCGGCTGGTCGCCTCGGGTCTGGACGGGAGGTACCGACGATTCGCCGCTGCCACGTTCCGGCGACGGCGAAATCCTCCTATAATGTCGATATGTTGATCAAAAAGGCGCCCGACATTCGCTCCTCGGAGATCACGCCCAAGAGCCTGTACCTCAGACGCCGGGAATTCATTCAGGCCTCGGCCGCGGCGCTCGTCGCTGCCGGTTGCGGGACGCTGACGGGCGACGACCTGGCGGCTCAGGGTGGCGGGCTGGCCAAACTGCCGAACGTCAAGAAGGGCAGCCCGTTCAACACCACCGAAAAGCTGAACAGCTACGACGACATCAGCAGCTACAACAACTTCTACGAGTTCGGCACCGGCAAGGATGAACCGAAGCCCAACTCGAAGAACTTCAAGACCCGGCCGTGGACGATCGCGGTCGAAGGTGAAGTCGTCAAGCCGGCGAACTATCAGCTGGAGGACTTCATCAAGCCGTACACCCTCGAGGAACGCATCTACCGGATGCGCTGCGTCGAGGCATGGTCGATGGTGATCCCCTGGGTCGGGATCCCGCTCGCCGACGTCATCAAGCGCGTGGAGCCGACGAGCCGCGCGAAGTTCGTCGAGTTCACGACGCTGCTGGATCCGAGCCGCATGCCGTATCAGCGCTCGCGAGTTCTCGACTGGCCGTACGTGGAGGGGCTGCGTCTCGACGAAGCGCAGCATCCGCTCGCCATCCTCGCTGTCGGTCTTTACGGGGAAGTACTGCCCAACCAGAACGGCGCGCCGATACGTCTCGTGGTGCCGTGGAAGTACGGCTTCAAGGGAATCAAGTCGATCGTGAAGATGCGCTTCCTCGAGAAGCAGCCGGTCAACACCTGGCAACGGATGGCGCCAAACGAGTACGGGTTCTATGCCAACGTGAACCCGAACGTCGACCACCCGAGATGGAGCCAGAAGAACGAGACCCGGTTGCCCGGCTTCCTTCGGAACCATCCGACCCAGATGTTCAACGGCTACGATCAGGTCGCGAGTCTCTACAGCGGGATGGACCTGCGCAAGAATTTTTGAAGGGAATCACCTACCTCAAGCCAGTGATCTTCACCGCGGCGCTCATCCCCGCCGCGGCGCTCGCTTACGGCGTCTATCTTGCGCTCGTCTACGGCGATACGAGACACGTCGGCGCCGACCCGCTCGACTACATCACCGATCAAACCGGCTGGTGGGCGCTGACGTTCCTCATGATCGCGCTCGGCGTGACGCCCGTCCGCCGGCTCACCGGCTGGAACGCCGTGATTCGGCTGCGGCGCATGCTCGGCCTCTTCTCCTTCTTCTATGCGCTCCTCCACATGCTCACGTGGCTGGTGCTGCTCAACTTCTTCGACGTGGACGCGATGGTGAAGGACGTCGTCAAGCGTCCGTACATCACCGTCGGCATGGGCACTTTTCTGATCCTGTCGGCGCTCGCCGTCACGTCGAACCGCTTCGCGGTGCGCCGTTTAGGGCGGAAGTGGCAGACGCTGCACCGGCTCGTGTACGTAGCCGGCATTGGCGCCGTCGTCCATTTCTGGTGGCTGGTCAAGGCCGACATCACGGAACCGCGGCGATGGGCGGTGATTCTCGGGTTTTTATTGGGCTTTCGCGTCTGGTGGGTGGTGCAGAAGCGGAGCGTGAAGGCCAGGGAGGCGACGGCCTGAACAGCTGAGCTTTGGTTTTTCTGCTTGTCACCCCAAAGAGGCTCAGACTATCTTCGGCTCTTCCCACAATCGGGATTGGATGAACAGTCCTTCTGCCGGCGACAACAGCGATCCGCTGATTCTGATCGTCGAGGATGACCCCGGGACGCGGGCGCTGTTCAGGGACTCCCTGAATCAGTGTGGATTCCGCACGATCGAAGCGCACAACGGATTCCAGGCGCTCGAGAAGGTACAGCTGTCGCCGCCGCATGCGATCCTCACCGACCTCGCCGTGCCAGGCATGGACGGATTCCAGTTCGCTCGCGCGCTGCACCAGTCGGCGCAGACCCGCGACATCCCGATACTGGCCATCACCGGCCATTCCGAGTATCTCGACGAGCCTGATCGACTTCGTGCCGCCGGTATCGCTCGAGTGCTGCTGAAGCCTTGCTCCCCCGATGTCGTGGCACGCGAGCTGCGCCGTCTGCTGGGCCACCCGCTCGCCATGACCGGCGAGGCGGCCGGGACCGAGGCCGCCGCATCACAATGAGCGTGCTGGTCGTCGAAGATCACGCCGACCTGCGCGAGATGCTCGCGGTGTTGCTCGAGTCCGAGGGCTTCTGCGTGCGGACGGCGGCCAACGGCGTGGAAGCGCTGCAGCGGCTCGGCGAGGCGTGTCCATCGCTGATTCTGCTGGATCTCATGATGCCGATCATGAACGGCGATCAGTTCCGCGAGCGACAGCTGGCCGATCCGCGATTCAGGGACGTGCCGGTCATCTGCATCACGGCTGCGCACGACGGCCGTTTGCGCGCCGAGCGCATGCACGCCACTGCATATTTCCAGAAGCCGGTGGATTTCGATCGGCTGCTCGGCGCCGTACGCGAGCACGCGGCGGATTGAAGAAATGACGCGGGCGTCGTGGATGCCCGCACCAGTCAGCCCGGTCAGGCCGACTGCTTGGCAGGATGCTCGCTACGCTCGGAATGCCTCGAGACGGCCATCTGTTTCAGCCGCTCGAGCGCCTCACGCTGCGCGGCCATCTCCCGTTCGAGGATTTCCACCTTCCGGGCGAGATCCGTAGACGAATCGAGCCCTACCGCTTTTGCTCGGCGCGGCATCGGGACCTCCGGGGTTGTGGGTGAGGAACGAAGCTCGACGATTATACCTCGTCGGTAGCCTCGCTCCAACCTCGTTTTTGCGCACCTCCTCAAACTTCCGGCACCAGCGGCCGATTACCACCGTGGATCATGAAGACGTGCAGAGGTGTGTCATGGCTGGCCTCCTGGCGGCTGGCCGCGTCGATGGCGGTGCTGGTGACCGTTGCCGCGTCGGTGTCCGCCGATGGCGCTCCTCAGGCCGACGCGCTCGCCCGTCTCAAGTCGGGTAACACTCGGTTCGTCAACGATCCATCCGACGCCCTTCCGATCAACGCGTCCAAGAGGAGCGCGGCGGCCCAGGGACAGTCGCCGTACGCGACCGTGCTGTCCTGCGCGGATTCGCGCGTGCCCCCGGAAGTCGTGTTTCACACCGGCCTCGGCGATCTGTTCGTCGTGCGCGCGGCCGGTCATGTGCCGGACCGGGCAGTGCTGGCGAGCCTGGAGTACGGCGTCGAGCAGCTGCACACGCCGCTGCTCGTCGTGATGGGCCACGAGATGTGCGGAATCGTCAAGGCCGCCGTCGACACGCCGGCCGGCACCTCTCTCGGGCCAAACCTCGACTACTTGATCAAGGCCATTCGCCCGGCGGCGTCCCGCACTGCGGATCTCTCAGCCGATGCGCGGCTGCGCGTCGCGATTCTCGAGAACGTCGAGGAGACGATCAACACCATCGTCGAGACGAGCGCTCCGCTGCGGCGGCTCGCCGAGGCGCAGCGTCTGATGATCGTCGGTGCCTACTACGAGCTGTCGACAGGGCGCGTACATTTCTCGCAGCCGGTCGGCGTGCCGCCGTCACGCGTGTCGCAGGCCGGGCGTCAGGCGGATACGCGCGGCGCAGCGGCCCGTTCGAGCTCGACGCCGACCGCCGGGCAGCCGGCCAGGCCGTCGCCGGCGGCGCCCTCGAAGCCTGCCCGGTGATGCGCCCGCTCCTTGCTTCCGCTCTCCTCGTCCTCGCGACCGGGGCGATCGCAGCGGCGCAGCAGCCGAAGCCACCCGATGTCTCACCGCGGTCCGCGCCGGCGCCCGCGAAAGGCACTCAGTCGAAACAGAAGGCTCCCGTCGCGTCGACGCCCGCAGCAAAGGAGCCGGAACGCGAGGAGACCATCGAGGAGATCGTCGAACGCGTCACACGCCGGCTGCAGCAGAAGGCGACACGCCCTTCAAAGCCACCAGTGAACGCCGCGCCGGCTCCAGAGCCGGAACCGCGTGTCAAACTCGTGTGGCGGCCATCGGTCATGTGGCCAACGGAGCTGGTGGCGGAGAAGTAATCCTTGAAATGACGGATTGACGGATTGACGGATTGGAAATGACG
This sequence comes from Vicinamibacterales bacterium, assembly GCA_036274155.1. GTDB lineage: Bacteria > Acidobacteriota > Vicinamibacteria > Vicinamibacterales > UBA2999 > Gp6-AA40. Next base: position 11,703 of record DASUGH010000022.1, read on the forward strand.
GATTGACGGATTGACGGATTGACGGACTGACGGACTGACGGACTGACGGATTGACGGACTGACGGATTGACGGATTGACGGATTGAGCGATTGGCTGCGGGCCGATTGATGGGTTAGTGGGTTACGAGTGACTGTAGCGCGCTTCCTCGGCGTAGTACGCTGGGAATCCCACTGCCGTCTTCAGCAATTCGAAGTCCATCGCGCCGGCCGCTGGCCGTCCACGCGCGAGGTCGGCGAGGGCTGCGCGCATCGCCTGAATCGAGACGTTCAGCAGTGTGAGCGGATAGACCGCGATCTTGTAGCCGATGGCCTCCAGCGTGGCGACCGGCAGCAACGGCGTCTTGCCACCCTCGATGAGGTTGGCCATCTTTGGTCCTTCGACCTCGGCGCAGAAGCGCCGCATCTCTGACTCGTCGAGCGGCGCCTCGAGAAAGGTGATGTCGGCGCCGAGCGCGCGGAACTCACGGCAACGGGCGATCGCTTCGTCGAGTCCGATACAGGCGCGCGCATCGGTGCGCGCCATGATGAGGATGTCGGCCCCTGCCTCGCGCGCGTCGACAGCCGCGCGGATGCGCGTCAGCGCTTCGGCCCTCGACACCACCGACTTCCCCTCTGTGTGGCCGCAGCGCTTCGGTGCCACCTGGTCTTCCAGCATGATCGCCGCGAACCCGGCGCGCGCGTAGCCTTCGACGGTCCGTTTGATGTTCTGCGCGCTGCCAAACCCCGTGTCTCCGTCGCCGATGAGCGGAATCGAGACCGACCGGCAGATGTTCTGTCCCTGATCGGCGAGCTCGCCATAGGAAATGAGCCCGGTATCCGGCATGCCGAGCCGCGCTGCCGAGACGGCGAAGCCGCTCATGAACCCGAGCTCGAAGCCGGCTTCCTCGATCAGCCGGGCCGACATCGCGTCGTGGCAGCCTGGCATCGTGACGATCCCGGACCGGGCGAGGATCTGCCTGAGACGATCGCAAGGTGACATGAAGGGAGAATAACCGGAAATCTGTGAAGCTCCGATTTCCGGATTTACGGATTTGACTCGTCGCGCCTCAGCAGCTGCCACCCATCGCGGTCGACCTGCACCGTATACCCACGGCGCCGGCGCGCGGCGACGAGCTCCGAAAGCTGATCGAGCGACGCCACCGGCCATGGGCTCACGTGACTGGTCGAGACGATGAAGTCGGTATCGGGCGCCCCGGGATCGAGCACGTAGATGTGATTGCGCTGGCTGAGATGCGGCAGCAGCGCCGTCTGGGCCGCGACCGAGGCGTTCGCAGGAATCAGCGCGAGCACGCGATTGCCTTCGGCCTCGAATGGCGCCGCCCGGTAGTGCTTGCTCGTCAAGAGCCTCCAGTGCGGCTGGCGTCCCGGGAGAAGAGACGACAACAAGAGGCTCGCGGTGACGGCGCCGCGCATCAGCCGCGTGCGTGTCAGCGGGTTTGCCGTCTGCCGGGCGAGCCGGGCGAGGCCGTCGCCGGCGCTCATGGCGAGAATGGGCGCCAGCGGGGCCGTGTAGTGGAACGACGCGCCCCAGAAATTCGGGCTCTCTGAGAGAAACCGCTCGAGCGCCAGCGGGACGACGAGAAGAGCGAGAGGCGACCGCAGAGACAGGAATGCAAAGGGCGCGAGCCAGAGGACGATCGTCTGCAGCTTTACCGTCGGCACCACCAGCTGTATCGGAATCGTCCACGGCCGCCGCATGACGTCGCCGTACGAGCTGAGATAGTTGTAGCTGAGTCCCTCACCAAACGCCGGGATCACCACGCGAAGGACGGCCCAGAACGCCACCAGGCTTGCTGCCGTCAACACCGCTCCGCGTCTCGGTTCCCCCGAGATCGTCAGATACACGCCGAGGCCGGTGAGGAAGGGAATCAGATCCTCTTTGACCAATCCGACAGCCACGCACGAGATCCAGAACAGAGTCCACCGACGGCGATCCATGGCCAGGATGGCCATCGCGATGGCCAGCGGTGCGAACGCCACCTCGTGGACGTCGAAGTTTGCGGCCCGCTGCAGACCCCAGAACAGGCCGTATGCCGCGCTCAAGGCGACCGACGTTCCCCACGGCAGCCGCGTGCGCATGAACAGAAAGACCGGAACGATCGAGGCGCCGAAGAGCACAGCCTGCGCGACGAGCAGCGTCTCGGCGGCCGGGGCCAGCCAGTACAGCGGCGCAAACAAGAGAATGATCGGGTGGAAGTGATCGCCGAACAGGTTGGAGAAGCCGCGAATCGAGCTGGAAGGTGCTTCGAACCGACTGAGGTGCCAGACCGCCTGATCGAAGATGCCGAGGTCGACGCTGCTGTCGAAATGCTGGTGCCTGAACACGGCGGTGAGGGCATACGAGGCGGCGCATGTGGCTGCCAGCGCCGAAATCGTCCAAATCTGGGCGCGGGTGAGCGGCGGCGCTTTCTGGGGTGTCTGGCCGGGAGTCACGAGGCGTTGAACGTCACCGGGATGTGCAGCAGTAAAATAAACGCGGGCGGCGCGTGTATTCTACGTGCGCGGTGGCCCCGGTCCGACACCTGGATGACATGGCCGGCCGATGAAGGTCCACACCGGCGGTGAAGTGGCCACCAGACGTGATGAGTCGGCGGATGTCAAGACTTCCGGATTCGGTCCCGGCCACCCTGGCGGCGTTGCGGCGTCTGTTGCTGTTCACCCTGCTGATCGGCACGATCGGCATGGGTACCGAGCTCCTGTTCATCGGTCACGTCGAAGGCGCATTCCAGCTCACACCGGTTGCGTTGCTCGCGGCCGGTTTCTTCGTCACCTGTTGGTGTGCTGTCGTCCCCGGCCGCGTTGCCGCCCGTGCGGTACAGGCGCTGATGATCCTGTTTCTCATCAGCGGATTGCTGGGCGTCGGCCTCCACGTCCGCGGCAACGTGGAGTTTGCGCGCGAAACGTATCCCGACATGTCGCGCGCGGAGCTCGTGCGGCGAACCGTGACCGGTGCGACGCCGGTGCTGGCCCCCGGATCGATGCTGCTGCTCGGGCTCGTGGGGCTGGCGTTCATGTATCATCACCCGTCGCTCGCCGCTGGCGGCGGCCATCACGACGAGGAACGTTCATCATGACACCTACTCTACGGCAGCATCTGGCGGCGGCGGTTGTCTGCGCCGGGCTGGCATTCACGGGAGTGGCCGTCCGCGCTCAGGTCGGCAAGGCGGTGACGATCGTCGATGCCAACTTCGCGACCGAGAAGGAGCTGTCGGCCCTTCCTCACATGACGCCAGCGCTGGTGAAGAGCGTGCTCGCCGCGCGGCCGTTCCCGAGCATCACCGAGCTCGATGCGCTGCTCTCGCGGTCACTGCAGCGGCCGCAGATCACCGAGCTGTATGGACGTCTCTTCGTGCATCTCAACCTGAACACCGCCACTCCCGAGCAGATCCTGCTCATCCCCAACGCCGGTCAGCGGATGGTTCGCGAGTTCCAGGAATACCGTCCCTACAAATCGCTGGCGGTGTTCCATCGCGAGATCGACAAGTACGTGGACGATGCCGAGCTGGCGCGGTTGGAGCAATACGTCTTCGTGCCGATCGGCCTCAACTCGGCGAGCGACGCCGACATCCAGACCATCCCCGGTCTCGGCCCGCGCATGTTGCGCGAGTTCAAGGAATACCGGCCGTACAAGGCGATCGACCAGTTCCGCCGCGAGATTGGAAAATACGTCGACAAGCAGGAGGTGGCGCGCCTCGAGCGATACGTTGTCGTCGACTGAGAGGCCGCGCGGGGTTCGCAGTTGGTCTCCGCGACACATTCGTGTTTCAATTGAAAATTCCGCCGCGCGTCTGGCGGTCAGGTTGCATCGTGCCGGGTACCGTGAAGTGCAAGTGGTGTGGGTGCCGTGTCAGCGCAAAGGAGCACTCGAGTATCGGCGAGTGCGTCGAAGCGCTCGAACGTGAGGTGCGCGAGCGCCGCGAGGCGCTGGCCAGTCGGCGGATCCCGCGCCGTGAGGCGGCGCGGAAGACAAAGAAGCCTGCGTGATGGCACGCGCTCATTGGCCGGACGCCGCTGACGCGGCTGCCGGTGCCGAGCGACTTACCCCGGCTTTCGCAGCGGGGGCGGAGCCGCCCACGAATCCAGCAGACCGCGAATATGTTCCGGGAGGCCGAGCGAATCGGCCGACCACATGAAGCGGCAGTCCGCGCAGCGGAATGTCACGACGCTGGCAGTGTGGATAGCAATGCTGGCCCACTCCGAGGTGCACGCCGGCGAGGGGCAGCGGAGTTGCACGTCACGCGAAGTTGGCGCTCGCCGATCCGACAACATGGGAGCCTCCGGCAAAGGATCGAGGCTAGGTCTGACGGCACCGGCCTGACGAACAACGCTCTCTGAACTGGTAAAGACGAGACGAGCCATGACTGTAACCGAGGACCTGGGCTGTCCGTCAACTGGGGAAAGCACCTAGGAACCTCTCGGATTCCGGAGGGCCTCCGGACCCGCGGAGGCCGGAACGGCGGTTGCCGTCGCCGGCGGGCCAACGTCCCTCCAAAGTCTTCGATTTCCAGCAGATCCTCCCGCCTCGCGGCCCGCTCCGGACGGGGCACGCGCATTGCCCGTGCACCATCCGTGGCCTCAGCGTCCGGGTACGAGGCCTCCAGATGCGAGGACCGAGACGGCCGCAGCGGCCCCCGACCGGCGCCTGCCGAAGGTTGCCTGACCGTCTCCCTGGTGCTCTGCTGAGGAAAATCACCGGCACCATCAGGATCTCGGGATGAACAGCGGGGTCAGGGCGGCGGTCGTCGCGTGGCTGGTTACCGCCGTCTACTACTTCTATCAATACACGCTCCGGTCCGCGCCAGCGGTGATGATGCCGGAGCTGTCGAACGCATTCGGTCTCAGCGCCATGGCCGTGGCGTCGATGGTCGGCCTCTTCTACTACGGCTACTCGCCGTTCAGCCTCGTCGCCGGCGCCGCCATGGATCGGCTGGGGCCGAGGAAGGTCGTGCCGATCGGCGCAGCGACGGTGGGCGTCGGCGCGTTGTGCTTTGCCACTGGCATCAACGAGCTCGCCAGCATCGGACGGTTCCTGCAGGGTGCCGGCGGCGTGTTCGCGCTCGTCGGCGCCGCCTACATCGCCACGACGAACTTCCCGGCGTCGCGCGCGGCCACGCTCATCGGCGCCACTCAGATGTTCGGCATGGCCGGCGGGTCGGCCGGTCAGTTCGTCGTTGGACCGCTGATGGCGTCGGGTGTGTCGTGGCAGGCCTTCTGGTTCGGGATGGGCATCGCCGGCGTGGCCATCAGCGCCGTGCTCTTCCTCCTGCTGCCGGAGTCGAAGCCGGTCGAACGTCGCGACGACTGGGTGAAGAGCGCCGGTCGCGCAATGGCCATCGTGTTCCGGAACCCGCAGTCGATCCTGTGCGGGATGATCGCCGGCCTGCTGTTCATCCCGACCACCATCTTCGACATGATCTGGGGCGTTCGTTATCTGCAGGAGGGCTGGGGTTTTCCGTACGCGAATGCGGTGATGCGATCGGCAACGGTGCCTCTCGGCTGGATCATCGGCTGCCCGCTGCTCGGTCTGCTGTCGGACCGTATCGGCCGGCGCAAGCCGGTAATCGTTGGCAGCGCCGCGGTGCTGTTCGTCTGTCTCATGTGGATTCTCTATGGCATTCCCGACGTGGTGCCTTCGTACGTTGTCGGCATCGTGGCGGGCGTGGCATCGGGGGCGGCGATGCTGCCTTACACGGTGATCAAGGAGGCGAACCCCCCGGAGTACAGCGGCACGGCCACCGGAGTCGTCAACTTCTTGAACTTCACGTTCAGTGCCCTGCTCGGACCGGTGTTCGGCTGGATGCTGGCAAGCGTGAGCGGCGGAGCCGCCTCGATGAGCCTCGAGCACTATCAGGCGACGTTCGACACGCTCCTCTACGGCGTCGGTCTCGCGATCGTTCTCACGTTTTTCTTGAAGGAGACGGGCCCGGCCGCTCGACGCCTGTCTCCACAACCACGAACGAGGAACCATGAGTCACCAGACTGGAACGGGCAAGTACGAGCAGCTCCTTGAGCGTTGCCGAAGCTTCGAGCCGGTGACCACCGCAGTGGCGCACCCGTGCGAGGCGAGTGCGTTGGAAGGCGCGATCGAGGCCGGCTCCAAACGGCTGATCAAACCGATTCTCGTCGGGCCCGCCAACAAGCTTCGCGAAATCGCGCTGAAGTCCGGGGTCGATCTGGGCAAGACGACGATCGTCGACGTCCCCCACAGCCACGCAGCGGCCGCCATGGCGGTGGAACTGGTTCGAAAGGGCGAAGCCGAGCTGCTGATGAAGGGGAGTCTCCACACCGACGAGCTGCTGAGCGCAGTCGTCGCCAAGGAGACCGGCCTGCGTACGGGCCGCCGCATCAGTCACGTCTTCATCATGGACGTGCCGACGTATCACAAGGTGCTGGTCGTCACCGATGCCGCCATCAACATCGCGCCGACGCTCGAGGACAAGGTCGACATCTGCCGCAACGCCATCGATCTCGCGATTGCGCTCGGCGTCGAGCAGCCGAAGGTGGCGATTCTCGCAGCCGTCGAGACGGTCACCTCGAAGATGCCGTCGACGATCGATGCCGCCGCCTTGTGCAAGATGGCGGATCGCGGACAGATCACCGGCGGGATCCTGGATGGTCCGCTCGCCTTCGACAACGCCATCAGCGCCGAAGCGGCGAAGGTCAAGGGCATCCGGTCCGAGGTCGCCGGCGATCCCGACATTCTCCTCGTGCCCGACCTCGAGGCTGGCAACATGCTGGCGAAGCAGCTCAGCTTCCTCGCGAATGCCGACAGCGCCGGGCTGGTCCTCGGTGCGCGCGTGCCGATCATCCTGACCAGCCGCGCCGACAGCGTGCGCTCGCGCATTGCCAGCTGCGGTGTGGCGATGCTGGCGGCACACGCCAGGCGGCAGACGCTGCCGGCCGTCACATAACTTCGCTGGTTGGGCACGCTCATGACTGATGACCGCCCCGTCATACTGGTCCTCAATGCCGGTTCGTCGAGTCTCAAGTTCTGCGTCTACCGGATCGCCGACGCCGAGACATGGCGGCTCGAGGCACGGGGACAGATCGAGGGCATCGGCACCTCACCGCGGCTGACCGCCAAAAACGGCGAGGGCGGCAAACTCGACGATCAGCGGCTCGAGGCAACCGTTCGCGATGCCTCGTCAGCCCTCGATTATCTGGCGTCGTGGCTGCGTGCCCGTTTCCAGGGCACACGTGTGCTCGGCGTCGGACATCGCGTCGTGCACGGCGGTGCCCAGCACGCGGCACCGGTCCTCGTCACGCCCCAGGTGCTGAAGGATTTGCGGGAGCTCGTGCCGCTGGCGCCGCTGCATCAGCCGTACAACCTCGCTGCGATCGATGCGGTCGCCGAGCGGCTTCCGACGGTGCCGCAGGTCGCCTGCTTCGACACCAGCTTTCACCGCGGCCACGAGCCGGTTGCCGACCTGGTTCCGCTGCCGCTCGAGATTCGCCGCTCGGGCGTGCAGCGATACGGCTTCCACGGCCTGTCCTACGAGTACGTCGCCTCGGCGCTGCGGCGCGTCGCCCCGGACATCGCCAGCGGGCGGGTCGTGGTGGCGCATCTCGGAAGCGGCGCGAGTCTGTGTGCGTTGAAGAACGGACGCAGCGTCGACAGCAGCTTCGGGTTCACCGCGCTCGACGGCCTGTGCATGGGCACCCGGCCCGGCGCGCTCGATCCCGGCGTCGTCCTTCATCTCTTCCAGCAGCTCGGCCTGTCGGCGAAAGAGGTCGAGACCGTCCTCTACAAGAAGTCGGGTCTGATCGGCATATCCGGGATCAGCAACGACATGCGCGATCTGCTCGGGAACAGTGAGCCGGGCGCGCAGCTCGCGGTCGAATACTTCGTCTATCGGGCGGCGAAGGAGATCGGCGCGCTCGCGGCCGTGCTGAGCGGCATCGACGGCCTGGTGTTCACCGCCGGGATCGGCGAGAACTCGGCGGAAATTCGCGAGCGGATCTGCCGCGCCTGCGGGTGGCTGGGTGTGGAGCTGGACGGTGATGCGAACCGGCAGAACGGCCCGCGAATCTCGGCAGCTCGAAGTCGGGTGTCCGCGTGGGTCGTCCCGACGAACGAGGAACTGATGATTGCCCGCCACACCGGCGTGCTGCTGGGGCTCTCTCCCGGCGCCGGCGCAGTGGCACGGGCATGAAGGAGTCATCGATGGGTGCAACGGTGTCGCAGGGAAAAGAGCAGGCGCAGGCGATCCAGCCCTGGCAGGGATTCCGAACCGGCCTCTGGCAAACCGAGATCAACGTTCGCGACTTCATCCAGCAGAACTACGAGCCTTACGAGGGCGACGAGACGTTTCTCGCTCCCGCCACTCCGCGCACGGTGGGCATCTGGGACAAGCTTCAGGCACTGTTCGTCGAGGAGCGGAAGAAAGGGGTCCTCGACGTGTCGCAGGTTCCCGCCTCCATCACGGCTCACGGTCCCGGATACATCGATCGCGACAAGGAGCTCATCGTCGGTCTGCAGACCGATGCCCCGTTGAAGCGCGCGATCATGCCCAATGGCGGGCTGCGGATGGTGCTCAACGCGCTGAAAGCCTACGGCTACGAGCCCGATCCGCAGGTCGTGGCGACGTTTACGAAGTACCGGAAGACCCACAACGAAGGTGTGTTCGACGCGTACACCTCGGACGTGCGGAAGTGCCGCAAGTCGCACGTGCTCACCGGGCTGCCAGACGCGTACGGCCGCGGCCGTATCATCGGCGACTATCGCCGTGTGGCCCTCTACGGCGTGAATCGCCTCATCGAGCGCAAGGAAGCGGAGAAACGCAGTCTCGACACGGCGATGTCGACCGACGAGGTGATCCGCGATCGCGAGGAGCTCGCCGAGCAGATCCGCGCGCTCAAGGAACTGAGCCAGATGGCGGCGAGCTACGGCTTCGACATCTCGCGCCCTGCCGCCAGTGCCCAGGAGGCGGTGCAGTGGCTCTACTTCGGGTACCTGGCGGGCGTGAAGGAGCAGAACGGCGCCGCCATGTCGCTCGGCCGCACGTCGACGTTCCTCGACATCTACTTCGAGCGCGACCTCGCTGCCGGCCGCATCACGGAAGAACGGGCGCAGGAGATCGTCGACGACTTCGTCATCAAGCTGCGCATCGTCCGGTTCCTGCGGACGCCGGAGTACGACGACCTCTTTGCCGGTGACCCGACCTGGGTCACCGAATCGATCGGCGGCATGGGAGACGACGGCCGATCGCTGGTGACGAAAACCAGCTTCCGGCTGCTGCAGACGCTGTACAACCTCGGTCCGGCGCCGGAACCGAATCTCACGATCTGGTACTCACCACGTCTGCCCGAGGGCTTCCGGCGTTTCTCAGCCAAGGTTGCGATCGACACGAGCTCGCTGCAGTTCGAGAGCGACGAAATCATGCGCCGCACCTGGGGCGACGACGGTGCCATCGCCTGCTGCGTCTCGCCGATGCTCATGGGCAAGCAGATGCAGTTCTTCGGCGCGCGCGCCAATCTCGCGAAGTGCCTTCTGTATGCCATCAACGGCGGAAGGGACGAGATCAGCGGTGAGCAGATCGCCCCGGCGTCGACGCCGGTGACCGGCGAGTACCTCGACTTCGACGACGTGATCGTCAGGTTCGAGAAGATGATGGACTGGCTCGCCGGCGTGTACGTCAACGCCATGAACGTCATCCACTACATGCACGACAAGTACGCGTATGAGCGGGTGGAGATGGCGCTGCACGATTACGACCCGCTTCGCACCATGGCGTTCGGCATGGCTGGCCTGTCGGTGGTGGCCGACAGCCTCTCCGCAATCAAGCACGCGAAGGTACGCGTGCTGCGGGATCCAACCGGCCTCGTCACCGACTATCAGACCGAAGGCGACTTTCCGTTCTTCGGCAACAACGACAACCGTGTCGATCAGCTCGCCTCATGGACCGTCAGCACGTTCATGAGCAAGCTGCGCAAGTACCCCACGTATCGCCATGCGCTCCACACGCAGTCGGTGCTGACGATCACGTCGAACGTCGTTTACGGAAAGGCCACGGGGAACACGCCTGACGGCCGGCGGCGCGGCGAGCCGTTTGCGCCCGGCGCCAACCCGATGCACGGGCGCGACAGCCACGGCATCCACGCCTCGGCGGCCTCGGTCGCGAAAATCCCGTATCGCGACGCGGCCGACGGGATTTCGCTCACCGCGTCCCTACTGCCGGAAGGTCTCGGCCGGATTCCCTCGGATCGCATCACCAATCTCACGGCGATCCTCGACGCCTTCTTCGGCTCGACCGGATACCACATGAACGTGAACGTGTTGAATCGCGACGTGCTCCTGGATGCCATGGACCATCCGGAGAAGTACCCGCACCTGACGATTCGCGTCTCGGGCTATGCGGTGAACTTCGTGCGCCTGACGCGCGAGCAGCAGATGGACGTCATCTCCAGGACCTTCCACGGAGCCGCCCCGAATGCCTGAGCGGGACACGGTCGAACGGCCGTCGCTCGTCGCGAAGAGCCCCTTCGAGCTGCGGGTCAATCTTGGCAAGGACGTTCCCGAGTCGGACGTGCGGTCGGCGCTTGCCACGGGCGACATGGGATTCCTGCACTCGTTCACCACAGGGTCGGCCGTCGACGGCCCCGGCATCCGTGTCGTCGCCTGGACGACCGGCTGTCAGTTCCGGTGCCTCTACTGTCACAACCCTGACACCTGGACGATGACCAACGGCATCCCAGTGACCGTCGTGAAGGCGGCTGCGGAGCTGGGGAAGTATCGTGAGGGGCTGAAGGTGATGGCCGGTGGTTTCACGCTCAGCGGCGGAGAGCCGTTGATGCAGCACCGCTTTGCGGTGAAGTTGTTCTCCGCGGCGAAGACGATGGGCATCCATACCGCGCTCGATACCAACGGCTTCCTCGGGCACCAGCTGTCCGACGACGAGCTCGAGAAGATCGATCTCGTGCTGCTCGATCTGAAGACGTGGGACAACGAGCGCCACCGCCGGCTGACCGGCATGGATGTCGGCCCCGTGCATGCGTTTGCACGCCGGCTCGCCGAGCGTAAGCGGCCGGTGTGGGTCCGCTACGTTCTGGTGCCCGGGCTGACGGACGATCCCGACGACATCGCAAAGACGGCTGGCTTTGCGGCGGGGCTCGGCAACGTCGAGCGTGTCGACGTGCTGCCGTTTCACCAGATGGGGCAGTTCAAGTGGAAGTCTCTCGGCATCCCCTACGAGCTGGAATCGACGCCGACGCCCTCCGCTGACCTGGTCGAACGGACGGTGACGCAGTTCCGCACTGTCGGGTTGAGGGCGCACTGATGACTGCGGAGCGGTCCGACCGGCGACGCCGGCTGACGGTTGATGGAAACGAGGCGGCCGCCTCGGTTGCGTACCGGGCCAGCGAAACCATCGCCATCTATCCAATCACGCCCAGCAGCACCATGGCGGAGCTCTGCGACGAGTGGTCGAGCCGGCGACTTCCCAACCTCTGGGGCTGCGTTCCCGAGCTGGCGGAGATGCAGTCGGAAGGCGGCGCCGCCGGCGCCGTTCATGGTGCGCTGCAGGCAGGAGCGCTGGCCACGACGTTCACGGCCTCGCAGGGGCTGCTCCTCATGATCCCGAACATGTACAAGATCGCCGGGGAGCTGACGCCGTTCACCATGCACGTGGCCGCACGTGCGCTTGCCACGCATGCGCTGTCGATCTTCGGCGACCACTCCGATGTCATGGCCTGCCGGCAGACCGGCTTCGCTCTGCTGTGCTCGAACTCGGTGCAGGAAGCGCACGACATGGCGGCGGTGGCGCACGCGTCCACGCTCGAGAGCCGCATTCCGTTCCTGCACTTCTTCGACGGCTTCCGGACCTCGCACGAGGTTGCCCGGATCGAGGAGCTCAGCGACGACGACCTGCGGACGCTCATCGCCGAGCCCTGGATCGAGGCGCATCGCCGGCGTGCGCTGACGCCCGATCGGCCGGTGCTCCGCGGCACGGCGCAGAACCCGGACGTGTTCTTCCAGGCCCGTGAAGCTGCCAACGGCTTCTACGACGTGTGTCCCGCGATTGTCGAGCGCACGATGCAGTCGTTCGCCGCGCTCACAGGCCGCCGGTACGGGCTGTTCGAATACGTGGGCGACCCGCGCGCCGAGCGCGTGATCGTGCTCATGGGATCGGGCGCCGAAACGGCACACGAAGCGGTCGATCATCTGGTCGCGCGCGGGGAGAAGGTTGGCGTGCTGAAGGTGCGGCTCTATCGGCCGTTCTCACGCCAGGCGTTCCTGGCGGCGCTGCCCGCGAGCGTTCGGAGCCTGGCGGTGCTCGACCGGACGAAGGAGCCGGGGGCAGCCGGTGATCCGCTCTATCTCGACGTGACAGCCGCCCTCGCCGAAGCACACGAGGAAGGCGTCTCGCCGTTCAGTGCGCCGCCTCGGGTGATTGCCGGCCGCTACGGCCTGTCGTCGAAGGAGTTCACGCCGGCGATGGTCAAGGCGGTCTTCGACGAGATCGGCAAAGACGCCCCGAAGCGTCACTTCACCGTCGGAATCGTCGACGATGTGACGCACAGGTCGATCGCCTGGGACGCGTCGTTCCGGACCGGTTCCGACGACGTGTCGGCGTCGGTGTTCTACGGTCTCGGCGCCGATGGCACGGTCGGCGCCAACAAGAACTCCATCAAGATCGTCGGCCAGGAAACCGAGCTCTACGCACAGGGCTACTTCGTCTACGACTCCAAGAAGTCGGGAGCGATCACGGTTTCGCATCTGCGCACCAGCCGGCAGCCGATCCGCTCGGCCTATCTCGTGGACCGTGCCGGCTTCGTCGCCTGTCATCAGTTCGAGTTCGTGGACAAGATCGACGTGCTCGAGCTCGCCGCGCCGGGCGCGTCGTTCCTGCTGAACGCGCCGTACGCCGCCGGCGAGGTCTGGGATCAGCTGCCGAAGGAGATGCAGGAGCAGATCCTCGAGAAGCGTATCCGTGTCTTCGCCATCGATGCTTACGACCTGGCCCGGCGCGCCGGCATGGGGTCGCGCATCAACACCATCATGCAGACGTGTTTCTTCGCCATTGCCGGCCTTCTGCCGCAGGACGAGGCGATACGGCACATCAAGAAGGCCATCGAGAAGACCTACGGCAAGCGCGGTCCGGAGGTCGTGCGGCGGAACTGCGAAGTGGTGGATCAGGCGCTCGCCCATCTGCACGAGATCAGCGTGCCCGGCGCGGTGACCGCGGCGCGCAGCCGGCCACCACTCGTATCGGAACGCGCACCGGATTTCGTTCAGAAGGTCACCGCCGTGATGCTGGCCGGCAAAGGCGATCTTCTGCCGGTCAGCGCCTTTCCGGTCGATGGCACCTGGCCGGTGGCCACCGCCAGGTGGGAGAAGCGGAACATCGCCCACGAGATCCCGGTGTGGGACCCCAAGGTGTGTATCCAGTGCAATCAGTGCGCGCTCGTCTGCCCGCACGCGGCCATTCGAGCCAAGGTCTACGACGAGGGCGCAGTGGCCGGAGCGCCGTCCACGTTCAAGTCGACCGCCTACAAGGGCAACGAGCACAAAGGCAGGCGCTACACGATCCAGGTGGCGCCTGAAGACTGCACCGGCTGCAACCTGTGCGTGAACGTCTGTCCGGCGAAGGACAGGACCAACCCGAAGCACAAGGCGATCGACATGCACCCGCAGGCGCCGCTGCGTGAGAACGAGCGCGTCAACTACGACTTCTTTCTCGGTCTCCCGGAGGTGAATCGAACCGAGATCGTGCGGATCGATCACAAGAGCTCCCAGTTCATGGAGCCGCTGTTCGAGTACTCGGGTGCGTGCGCCGGCTGTGGCGAAACGCCCTATCTCAAGCTGCTCACCCAGCTCTTTGGAGACCGGCTGCTCATCGCCAACGCCACTGGCTGTTCGTCGATCTATGGCGGCAACCTGCCGACCACGCCGTACACGACGAATCGCGACGGCCGAGGGCCGGCGTGGTCGAACTCGCTGTTCGAGGACAACGCCGAATTCGGCTTTGGCATGCGGCTGGCGCTCGACGCGCATGTCGGGGCGGCCCGCGGTCTGGTGGCCCGGCTCGCCCCGCACATCGGCGACGGACTCGCCAGCGCACTGCTCGAGGCGGATCAGACCGGCGAGGCGGGTATCGCCGCCCAGCGAGAGCGCGTCGGCGCGTTGCGACGGCAGCTCGCCGGCATCGCCTCTGCCGAGGCGCGGCGTCTCGAGACGCTCGCCGATTACCTGGTGAAGAAGAGCGTGTGGCTCGTCGGCGGCGACGGCTGGGCGTACGACATCGGCTACGGCGGGCTCGACCACGTGCTCGCCAACCGGCGCGACGTCAATATTCTCGTCCTCGACACCGAGGTCTACTCGAACACCGGCGGCCAGCAGTCGAAGGCGACGCCGCTCGGTGCGGCTGCGAAGTTCGCGGCGGCCGGCAAGCCGATTGGCAAGAAGGATCTCGGTCTGCTGGCGAACATGTACGGGCACGTCTACGTGGCCAAGGTCGCCTTCGGCGCCAAGATGGCACAGACGGCTCAGGCGTTTCTCGAGGCCGAGTCCTATCCGGGACCGTCGCTGATCATCGCCTACAGCCACTGCATCGCCCATGGCTACGACATGGCGCAGGGCGCTTCGCAGCAGAAGCTTGCCGTCGACTCCGGCGTCTGGCCGCTCTACCGCTTCGATCCGCGCCGGCTCGTGAAAGGTGAGCCGCCGCTGCACCTCGACTACAACCGCCCGAAGGTGAAGGTGGCCGACTATCTGCGAAACGAATCGCGCTTCCGGATGATCGAGCGCGCCGATCCGGCCCGCTACAAGTCATTCGTCGCCGAGTCGCAGGCGGCGGCGGAGCGCCGCTACGCCGTGTACGAACAACTGGCCGGCATCACCGTGCCGGTCATTCAACCATCGGAAGGGGAGTCGACGCTCTCGGACTCCGAGAAGAAATGATCGACCTGAGCACCACCTACCTCGGGATGCCGCTGCCGCATCCGCTGATCGTCGGCGCCGGGCCGCTCGGCGACGATCTCGACAGAGTCCGGGCGCTCGAGGACGCGGGCGCCGCGATGCTGGTGCTGCGCTCGCTCTACGAAGAGGAGATCACCGGCGAGCAGATGGACTCGTTCTTCCACGTCGAGGCGTACAGCCAGTCGTTCGCCGAGGCCGAGAGCTTTGCGCCCGAGCCGACGCTGGCGCTCGGACCCGAGGAGTATCTCGAGCATGTGAGACGTATCAAGGACGCGGTGCGCATCCCGGTGATCGCGTCGTTGAACGGTGTCACGCGCGGCGGATGGACGTCCTACGCGTCTCTGCTCGAGGAGGCTGGCGCCGACGGTCTCGAGCTGCACGTGTATCACGCCGCGAGCGACATGAAGGTGAGCGCCGCCGACGTCGAACGGCAGTTCGTCGACATCGTCCGCGACGCGAAGCGCCGCCTGCGCATTCCCGTGGCCGTCAAGCTCGCGCCGCTGCTCACCGCGTTTGCACACTTTGCCGGCCAGCTCGACGCGGCCGGCGCCGACGGCCTCGTGCTGTTCACCCGCTTTCACCATGCCGACATCGACGTCGACGAGCTGGAGGTGGTTCGCACGCTGCCGCTCTCGGATTCTTCCGAGCTGCCGCTGCGCCTCAGGGGTGCGGCCGCCCTCGCCGGACGCGTGAAAGCGTCGATTGCCCTCACCGGCGGCGTGCATACGGGCCTCGACGTCATCAAGGCGACGATGGCCGGCGCTCACGCCACGCAGATGGTGTCGGCCCTGCTTCGGAACGGTCCGGAGCATCTGCGGAAGGTGCGCACCGAGGTCGAGTCGTGGATGCAGGAACACGAGTGGAGCTCCCTCGGCGAGATGCGCGGCAACATGAGCCTCGAGCGCATCCCCGATCCAGCGGCGTACGAACGCGCCAATTTCCGGATGGCCTTGCGATGATGCGGCGCAGCGCCATGCTTCGCCGTGGGGCGCCTCCCCGTCGCACGATGTCGGCGAAGAAGTCGGCCGACATTCTGCGCGACAAGTCGCTCTACAGTTCCATCGCGTTTACCCGGCAGGAGCGCGCCCGGCTCGGGTTGCAGGGGCTGCTGCCCTATGCAGTGGCCACCGAGGCGCAGATGATCGATCGCGCCATGCAGACCCTCAGGAGTCTGCCGCGCGACCTCGACCGGTACATGGCGCTCTCCTCGATGCAGGAGCGCAACGAACGTCTGTTCTACAGCACCATCATCAACAACCTCGAGGAAGTGCTTCCGTGGATCTATACCCCCACGGTCGGTGAGGCCTGCCTCACGTTCTCTCACATCGCTCGCGAGCCGAAGGGCTTCTACATCACGCCCGACGACAAGGGACGAATCGCGAAGATCCTCGGTAACTGGCGGGAGAAGGATGTTCGCGTCATCGTGGTCACCGACGGCCAGCGCATCCTGGGACTCGGCGACCTCGGCGCCAACGGCATGGGCATCCCGGTCGGCAAGCTGGCGCTCTACACCGCCTGCGCCGGCATCCCGCCAACGCAGTGCCTGCCGGTGATGTTCGACGTCGGCACCAACAACCAGACGCTCCTCGACGATCCGTTCTATATCGGTTATCCGCGCCGGCGCATCTCCGGCGCGGCGTACTTGGCCCTGATGGACGAGTTCGTTCGCGCGGTGCAGAAGAGATTCCCCGACGCGTTGATTCAGTTCGAAGACTTCCTGACCCCGGACGCGTACCGGCTGCTGAACACCTACCGGGACCGTGTTCTCTGTTTCAATGACGACATCCAGGGGACGGCGGCCGTAGCACTGGCAGGCGTCTACGCGTCGACGCGCGTCATCGGCCGGGATTTCCGCGCCCTCCGGGTCATGTTTCTTGGCGCGGGCTCTGCCGCCACCGGAATCGCCGACCTCATGGTGTCGGCGCTGGTGGCCGACGGCGTCAGCCTCGCCGATGCGCGGCGTCACTTGTGGTTCGTCGACGTGAACGGTCTCGTCACGAAAGACCGCACGGACCTGATGCCGCACAACCTTCCGTACGCGCACGAGCACCGGCAGCTGGGTTTCATCGACGCCATCGAGGCCGTCAAGCCGCACGTCCTGATTGGCGCGACCGGTTCGCCGGGAACCTTCACCCAGGAGGTCGTCGAACGGATGTGTGCGCTCAACGCCAGGCCGGTGCTGTTTGCGCTCTCGAATCCGACATCGCGGGCCGAATGCACTGCAGAGCAGGCGTATCGCTGGAGTCGCGGCCAGGCCATCTTCGTGAGCGGGAGCCCGTTCGGTGCCGTGACGTACGAGGGGCGCGAGTTTCGGCCCGGACAGGGCAACAACGCCTATGTCTTCCCCGGCATCGGACTCGGTGCCGTGGCCTGCCGCGCCCGGCGCATCCCTGACGAACTGTTCCTGGCCGCGGCTCGTGCACTGGCAGGACTCGTTTCGCGGCGGGATCTCGACAGCGGCACGCTGTATCCTCCGCTTCGCGAGATTCGCCGGATCTCGCTGGCGATTGCCGTCAGCGTCGCCGAAACGGCGTATACCATGAAGCTCGCGCGCGCGCGACGACCTCGCAGCCTGAAGGACTCCATCGCGCGTTACATGTACGAGCCATGACACGGTCTCTGTTCACAAGCGTGGCAGCAGCGACCGCGAGAAAATCCGCGCCGACCGGTGCGCTGCCGGCAAACGCCGCGGCCCGGTCCTTCGGCGGTCCGAACCGGCGTGAAAACCGGCGGGCGCAACTTTTGCCGACAGGAAGTCTGTCTGCCGTCTCATTGCGCGGCGGAAGGCAGAGATCTGAAGGAAGTGGCAGGCGCGGACGGCCGCGCTGCGCCTTCTGCCCTGCAGACTCACGACGTTTCGCGGGTAGCCGCGATCGTTCGTGTTCGGCCGCGAATCTTCGCGCCCTGGAGGAGTGATCGTGCAATCCCGCTGGTATATGGCAGTCGTCGGTCTGCTCGCTGCGGCGATCACGGCTCGTGCCGCTGGGGCGATTGCCCCCGAGGCCGGGGCAGGTCCCCAGGCGAGTGCCCAGACGACCGCCGCCAAGCCCGCCGCCGCGCCGCCCGCCCAGACGGCCGCTGGCGGCTACGTCGGCAGCGACACGTGCATCATGTGCCATCCGGATCGCAACGACTCGCTGAAGGGCACCGCGCATGCCCAGGCCAGGAACCTGCGCACGCCGGCGGCGACCAACGGCTGCGAGAGTTGCCACGGTCCAGGGCAGGAGCACGTGAACGACGATGCGAAAGGTCACATCCGGAGATTCGCCCAGATCAAACCGGGCGAGGTGAACGAGACCTGCCTCACCTGTCACAACCGCGGCAATCACGCGGGGTGGGAAGACAGCGCGCACGAGCGGCGCAATCTCTCCTGCAGCAGCTGTCACAGCGTGCACAGCCCGAAGTCGCACGCGCGACAGCTCGTGAAAGCGACGGAGACCGAGTTGTGCGCGACGTGTCACCGGACGGTGGTGGCCAAGACCGAGCGTGCGGTCGCCCACATGCCGGTGCGCGAGGGCAAGATGACCTGCTCCTCGTGCCACAACCCGCACGGTTCCATCAGCAACGTCAAGGCGCTCAAGACGGGGAACTCCGTCCCCGAGCTCTGCATGACATGCCATGCGGAGATGCGCGGGCCGATGCTCTGGGAGCACGCGCCGGTGCGCGAGAACTGCGCCACCTGCCACGACCCGCACGGCACCTCGAACGATCGCATGCTCGTCGTCCGCATGCCGATGCTCTGCCAGCGATGCCACGTGGCGACGCGGCACCCGGCGTCCATCTACGACAAGGATGAAATCACGGTGAACAAGAGCAACCGGATGTTCGGCCGTTCGTGCGTGAACTGTCACTCGAATATTCACGGCTCGAATCACCCGTCCGGGCAGTTCTTCATGCGCTGAACGCCGGAGGCTCACATGCATCGCCGTTGGTCGATACATCTGATCTGCTGGCTTCAGCTCGTGGGGCCGGCGGCCGTCTGGGCGCAAAGCGCCGGGCAGGCGCCGGCTCTTTCAGCGGGGCCCTCGGCTCCTGCTGCTGAAGCCGCGGCGCAGGCGTCTCCCGACGCCGCCGAGGAGTCGTCTCGAAGTCTCTTCGAGCCGGCGTTGCGCCAGTTTTCGTTTGGCGGCCGGCTGACCAGCGTGTCGGGCGACCCGGCCCGCTTCCAGCGCTATCAGGACCTCAGAGATGGCGTGCTCTTCACCGATGCGCGTTACTCGCGAGAGGATCCAGGGGGCAGCTGGTTGTTTCGCGCGACGGCCGACAACGTCGGGTGGCGCGATCAGCGCTACTCCGCAGACTACGAGCGTACCGGCCGCTTCGTCGTGTCCGGCCTGTGGGACGAGATTCCGCAGTTCTACAGCATCGACACGCGCACGCCGTTCACGACGTCGTCGGGCGACCTCGTGCTCGACGATGCAGCGCAGCGCGCGGTGCAGACAGGGCAGACCGATCGGTCGGTTTTCGTGCCGCTGGCGCCGCAATTCGACCTCGAGGAGCGTCGCGACATCGGGCATGTGAGCTTCCTGGCCACGCCGACGCAGCAGTTCGACATCAAAGCGACCTTCACCACCAATCGGCACGTCGGAGAGCTGCCGTGGGGCGCGAGCTTCGGGTTCAGCAACGACGTCGAGGTGGCGCTCCCCTACGACTCACGCACGAACGATTTCACCGTCGGCGCCGAGTGGACCAATGGCCGCAACATGCTGCGCCTGGCGTACGACGGATCCTGGTTCGACAACCTCGACCCTGTGCTGGTGTGGGACAGCCCGTTGAGCCAGGGTGACTTCGCGAACTCTCCACCAGGCCCGGGACGGGGTCGCATGACGCTGTGGCCGTCGAACTCGTCGCAGACGGTGAGCGTCGCCGGTTACAGCAAGTTCGCGCGGCGCACGCAGGTGACCGGGCTGTTCTCGTTTGGCGTCTGGAACAACGACGAGCCGCTGCAGCCGTTCACCATCAACCCGACGCTCCCGCAGTTGACGTTGCCGAGGACGACGACCGACGCCGAGGCACACGTGTTCAACACGAACGTCAGCCTCGTGTCGCGCCCGGTAACCGACTGGCGGTTCAGCACGCGCGTGCGTCGCTATGACTACAACAACCTGACCGGTCACACGAACATCCCCGAATTCATCAACTACGACACGTCGCTCACAGACTCGTCCACGCTTGGCCCCGAGCCCTACGCGCACGATCGGACGAACTTCGACGCCGACGCGACCTACACCGGTCTGGGGCCCGTGGCGGTCACCGGCGGATACGCCTACAACCGCGGCGGTCACGCCTTTCGCATCTTCGACAACACCGGAGAGAACGTGGTCTTCGTCTCCGCCGATGCGGTGGGTTCCCAGTGGGTGACGTTCAGGGCACGATACGACCACGCCGAGCGCACCGGCTCGGGGGTGAACGAGGATTTGCTCCTGCAGATCGGCGAGCAACCCGGCTTGCGTCACTACGACGTCGCCGACCGCAACCGGAATCAGTTCACTGGACAGGTCGATGTCGTTCCGAATGAGCTCTGGATCTTCAGCGCCTCGGCCGGGGTCGGCAAGGACGAGTACGACGACAGCGAGTTCGGACTGCAGGAATCGACGTTCAGAACGCTCGGGTTCGGGGTCGACTACCGTCAGGAGAACGGTCTTGGCGCCGGCGCGAGCTATAACTACGAGCGTTATGCCGGTCTCCAGCGGTCGCGTCAGGCAAACCCGGGACAGGAGAATGATCCGCTGCGCGACTGGACCGCCGACTCAACCGAGCGCGTCGACTACTTCTCGATTTACATCACGCCGCCGAAGATCGGGCGCCGGACCGAGGCTCGCCTTTCATACGACTACAGCTACGCCAAGGGCAGCTATCTGTATGGAATCGTTCCTGGCGGACCGCTGACCCCACCCAACCAGCTGCCGAACGTGTATAACAAGCTTCAGCAGCTGCACGTCGACGTGCGGCATCGGCTGTCGGGGCGGCTGGCGGCGTCCTTCTCGTACCTGTACGAGCCGTTCCGGGTCTATGACTTCGCCTTCGACCAGACGGTCGTCGACAGCATCGTGCAACCGAGCTCGCTGGTGCTCGGGTACGTCTATCGTCCCTATACGGCGCATGCAGCCGTTCTGAGTTTGAGATACTTCTGGCCATAAGCGGAAGCAGGCGTCCGCCAAGATTCGGAGGTCCCATGTCGATGATGTTCACCGCCAGAAAGTTCCTGATCGTGGCCGCGCTCACGTGTGCGTTCGTGATGCCGGCGGCCCATGCGGCCGCGCAGGACAAAGCCCAGCTGAAGAAGGGACAGGACGTCTACAACGCGCAGAAATGTCAGAGCTGCCACGCCATCGCCGGTAAAGGAAACAAGCAGAATCCGCTGGACGGAGTCGGCAAGAAGATCACGGCCGACGAAATCCGTCAGTGGATCCTCAGTCCCACCGAGATGACGGCCAAGGTCAAGTCGACGAAGAAGCCGCCGATGCCGGCGAAGTACAAGGCAATACCGGCAGCGGACCTCGACGCGCTGGTGGCCTACCTGCAGAGTCTCTAGGCGCGGGGCTTTCCGTGACGCGCGAAGCGCTCGCCCGCCACCCGGTGGCCATTGTCGGCGCGCTGTTGACGACCGTGTCGGCGGTGCTGTTCATTGCGCTCGTCATCGCCGGGCTGGCGGGGCTGTTCGACAACCCGTACGCGGGACTGCTGATCTTTGTCGCCATTCCCGCCGTGTTCGTGCTCGGCCTGCTGCTGATTCCGCTGGGAATGTGGCTGCAGCGCCGCAAGCTCGCACGCGACCCCACGGCGTCCGTCGAATGGCCGGTGGTCGATTTCCGGCTGCCCCGGGTCCGGCGAACGGCGCTCGTCGTCGCGGCGCTCACGGCCGTCAACGCCGTCATCGTGCTGGTGGCCGGATACGGCAGCCTGCACTGGATGGAGTCGCCAACGTTCTGCGGCCAGGCGTGTCACATTCCGATGCAGCCGCAGTACACGGCCTGGCAGGACGCGCCGCACGCGCGTGTTGCCTGCGCCACCTGTCACATCGGTGAGGGGCCGAGTGGATTCGTCCACGCGAAGCTCTCCGGCGTGCGCCAGCTCGTGCACGTGGCCACCAACTCGTTTCCCCGGCCGATTCCGCCCGGCACGAACATGCCTGCGGGCGCCCAGGCCCGCACCTGCATCGGCTGCCACCAGCCGGATCGCGCGGTCGGAGATCGCGTCCGCGTGATTCGCGAGTACGCCGACGACGAGGGCAACTCCGAGACCACGACGGTGTTGCAGATGCACGTCGGCGCGTCCACATCATCGCAGCGGGCGATCCACTGGCATGCCAATCCGGCGATTCGTGTGGAGTACATCGCGACGGACGCTCAGCGCCAGACGATCCCCTACGTCAAGGTGACGAACGCGAGCGGCGAGGTGAAAGAGTTCGTGGCCGCCGACACCGCGGACGATGTGATCCGTGCCGGACAGCGCCGGACCATGGACTGTGTCGACTGCCACAATACGGTCGGGCATCCGATTGCGCCCACACCCGAACAGGCCGTGGATCGAGAAATCGCTGCTGCGCGGGTGAGCAGGGAGCTGCCGTTTGCGCGTCGCGAAGCTCTGCGCCTGCTGAAGGAGGAGTACCCGAGCCAGGACGCCGGGTTGCGCGCGATCGACGAGGAGTTCCGGAAATTCTACGCATCCCGTGGCGGCACCGATCCACAGGCCGTGGCGCGATCGGCGGCCGCCCTTCAGGATGTCTACCGCCGCAACGTGTTTCCTTCGATGAAGGTGACCTGGGGCGCGTATCCCGACAACCGGGGCCACATCACGTCGACCGGCTGCTTCCGGTGCCACGACGACTCGCACATGGCCAAGGACGGCTCGACCATCAGCGCCGAGTGCGAGTTGTGCCACAAGATGGTCGATGCCCCGTTCTAACGCGTAGCCCGGCGTTCAGCCGGTGCCGGTGACCGGTTCGGGCGGCGTGAGACTCCATCCGGGCTGGCAACCGGCCGGCCGGTTGCCGGCGACCTGTTAAGGAACTCTCATGAAGCGACAGCGTGGCCAGCAGCCAGACGCCGTCTCCGGAAAGGGGATGGCTCACGAGCACGTCCGCACGGGCATGAGCGCCGAGGCGATTGCCGAGGCGTTGCGCGACAACCTCCACTATCTGCTGGCGAAGCTCCCGCAGCATGCCTCGCGCAACGACTGGTACATGGCCCTTGCCTGGACGGTGAGAGACCGCATGCTGCATCGATATGTCGCAACGGTCGACGCGACGACTGGCGGCCACCCGACCGCCAAGATCGTGGCGTATCTGTCGGCCGAGTTCCTGACAGGACCACACCTCGGTAACGGCCTGGTCAATCTCGATCTGTGGGAGGCCACTCGCGAGGCGGTGTCCAGGGTGGTCGGCGTCAACCTCTCCGTCCTGCTGGATCAGGAAGAGGAGCCAGGTCTTGGGAACGGAGGCCTGGGCCGCCTGGCCGCCTGTTACATGGACTCGCTGGCGACACTCGAGATCCCGGCCATCGGGTACGGCATCCGCTACGAGTTCGGCATCTTCGATCAGGCGATCCGCGATGGATGGCAGGTGGAGCTCACCGACAAATGGCTGCGTTTCGGCAACCCGTGGGAGATCGTGCGCTCGGAGATCACCTTCGACGTGAAGTTCGGCGGGCGAACCGAGGTCTATCACGACGAGCCGGGGCACCCGCGCGTCCGCTGGATCCCTGAGACGGTCGTGGCAGGGGTTGCCTACGATACGCCGATTCCCGGCTACCGGTCCGCCACCACCAACTTGTTGCGCCTGTGGAAGGCAGAGGCGACCGAATCGTTCGACTTCGCGGCCTTCAACGTCGGCGAGTACTACACGGCGGTCGAGCAGAAGGTGGAGTCGGAAACGATCTCGAAGGTGCTCTATCCGAACGACGAGCCCGAGGCCGGAAAACAGCTCCGCCTGCAGCAGCAGTACTTCTTCGTCACCTGCTCACTGCAGGACATGATTCGGCTGCATCTGATGCGCGGCAAGCGGCTCGACGAGTTCGACTCGTACTGGGCGGCGCAGTTGAACGACACACACCCGTCCATCGCGGTGGCGGAGCTGATGCGCCTGCTCGTGGACGAGCACTTCATGGACTGGGATCAGGCGTGGGCGATCACCCAGCGCACCTGCGGCTACACGAATCACACGCTGCTGCCGGAAGCGCTCGAGAAGTGGCCGCTGCCGCTCTTCGGCAAGCTGCTGCCGCGCCACCTCGAGATCATCTACGAGATCAACCGCCGCTTCCTCGACGAGGTGCGGCAGAAGAGCGCCGGAGACGACGAGCGGGTCCGGCGCCTGTCGCTCATCGACGAGACCGGGCCCAGGTACATCCGCATGGCGCATCTCGCGTGCGCCGGCAGTCACGCGATCAACGGGGTTGCTGCGCTCCACACCGAGCTTCTCAAGCAGACCGTGCTCGGCGACTTCTACGCGGTGATGCCGGATCGATTTCAGAACGTCACCAACGGGGTGACTCCCAGGAGGTGGATCGCGCTGAGCAACCCGAAGCTGAGCGCGTTGATCACGAAGCACATTGGCGACCGGTGGATCTCCCACCTCGAGGACGAGCTCGTGCGCATCGAGCCGCTGGCGGATGATCCCGCGTTCCAGGAGGCATGGCGGTCGATCAAAACCGACAACAAGCAGGTGCTGGCCGCTCTGCTGCTGGAGCGCACCGGCGTCCCGGTCGATCCCCAGTCGCTCTTCGACATCCAGGTCAAACGGCTGCACGAGTACAAGCGCCAGCACCTGAACGTCCTTTACCTGGTGACGCTGTTCAACCGGCTCAGGAACACCGGCGCCGCGAGCACGCCGCGAACCGTCATCTTCGGCGGTAAGGCCGCACCAGGCTACCGGATGGCCAAGCTGATGATCAGGCTCATCAACGGTGTCGCGGCCGTCGTCAATCAGGATCCCAGAGTCTCGCCGTCGCTCAAGGTGGTCTTCCTTCCCGATTTCAACGTCAAGACCAGCCATCGTGTCTATCCGGCGGCCGATGTGTCGGAGCAGATCTCTACCGCCGGAAAGGAGGCATCGGGAACCGGCAACATGAAATTCTCGATGAACGGGGCGGTGACCATCGGCACGCTCGACGGCGCGAACGTCGAGATCCGGGAAGCCGTCGGCCACGAGAACTTCTTCCTCTTCGGCCTCACCGCCGAGGAGGTTGCGCGCCGCAAGGCGGAGGGCTACCACCCCCGGGAGATCTACGACTCGAACGACGAGCTCCGGGAGGCGATCGATCTGATTGGGAGCGGCGCCTTCTCCGGCGGCGACCGCGAGATGTTCCGGCCGCTCATCGACTCGCTGCTGACGCGGGACGACTACATGCTCTTCGCTGACTATCAGTCTTACGTGGACTGCCAGCAGCGAGTGTCCGACGCCTACCGCGACCAGGAACGCTGGACGCGGCTGTCGATCGTCAACGCCGCCCGGGTCGGCCGTTTTTCGTCGGATCGATCGATCCGGGAGTACTGCAGCGACATCTGGCACGTGAACCCGCTCGTTTCGAGCCGTGACCACGGATGAGTACCGTTGTCGAGGCGGTCGAGACCGGAACGAGCGCGCCGCTCGGCGCCACCGTCTGCGCCGACGGCGTCAACTTCAGCGTGTTCTCCAGGCAGGCGTCGGCTCTGGAGCTGCTGCTGTTCGACGACGAGCACGCGACGCGGCCGGCGCGGGTGCTGCCACTCGATCGGCGGAGGCATCGCAGCTATCACTACTGGCACGTCTTCGTTCCCGGCCTGCGGCCGGGACAGGTCTACGGATACCGGGCGGAAGGACCGTTCGCGCCCGAGCGCGGCCTGCGGTTCGATGCCGGCAAGGTGCTGCTCGATCCCTACGGTCTCGCCGTTGCTGTGCCAGACTCGTACGACCGCGCAGCGGCCAGACGGCCTGGAGACTCGGCGCCGACAGCGATGAAGAGCGTCGTCGCCGATCCCCATCGTTACGACTGGGAAGGGGACGAGCCGCTCGGGCGGCCGTTTGCCGAGACGGTGATCTACGAGCTGCACGTACGCGGGTTCACGCAGCATCCGAGCTCCGGTGTCGCACCAGAGAGGCGCGGCACGTTCGCCGGCCTCGTCGAGAAGATCCCGTACCTGAAGGACCTCGGCGTCACTGCCGTGGAACTGCTCCCGGTGTTTCAGTTCGACCGGCAGGACGCGCCGCCGGGTCATGCCAACTACTGGGGATATCAACCGGTCTCGTTCTTCGCGCCCCATCAGGCGTACAGCTCGCGCCGTGGCGCACTCGCCGCGCTCGACGAGTTTCGCGACATGATCAAGGCGCTGCACCGCGCCGGTATCGAGGTCATCCTCGACGTGGTCTTCAACCACACGTCGGAGGGCGGATCCGACGGCCCGACGTTCTGTTATCGCGGCCTCGCCAACGACACGTACTACATCCTCGAGCCCGACAGCTCTCGCTACGCGGATTACACCGGCTGCGGCAATACGCTGAACGCCAACCAGCCGATCGTCCGCCGGCTGATTCAGGACAGTCTCCGCTACTGGGTGACCCAGATGCACGTCGACGGCTTCCGCTTCGACCTCGCGTCGATTCTGACGCGCGACGAAGCGGGCCATCCGCTGCCGAACCCGCCGGTACTGTGGGACATCGAGTCGGATCCGCTGCTCGCCGGCACGAAGCTCATCGCCGAAGCGTGGGATGCGGCAGGGCTCTACCAGGTGGGCCGCTTCGTCGGCGACGCATGGCAGGAATGGAATGGCCGGTTCCGCGACGACGTGCGGAGCTTCGTGAAGGGGGACGGAGGATCCGTGTCCGGCATCGCGACGCGGCTGCTCGGCAGTCCTGACGTCTACGGCCACAAGGAGCGGGAAGCCGAGCACAGCATCAACTTCGTGACGTGCCACGACGGGTTCACGCTGAACGATCTGGTCTCCTACGACCGGAAGCACAACGAGGCAAACGGCGAAGGCAATCGTGACGGCGCCGACGACAATCGCAGCTGGAACTGCGGCGCGGAAGGGGCCACAGACGACCCGGCTGTCGAAGCCTTGCGCAATCGTCAGACGAAGAACTTCCTCGCGCTTCTCTTCCTGTCGGCGGGGACGCCAATGCTGCTGATGGGCGACGAGGTTCGGCGTACCCAGCGGGGTAACAACAACGCCTACTGCCAGGACAGCGATCTCAGCTGGTTCGATTGGAGCCTTCTCGAGCGGCACGCTGACGTTCTGCGGTTCGTCAGAGCGCTCACCGCGTTCCGACAGCGCCGGGACGTGACGG
This sequence comes from Vicinamibacterales bacterium, assembly GCA_036274155.1. Taxonomy (GTDB): domain Bacteria; phylum Acidobacteriota; class Vicinamibacteria; order Vicinamibacterales; family UBA2999; genus Gp6-AA40. Next base: position 38,882 of record DASUGH010000022.1, read on the forward strand.
CCGACAAAGCCGGGCTGAACCTGAATCAACTCCTTCAGCAGGCGCCGATCGAATGGCACGGCATCCAGCTCGGGCGGCCCGACTGGGGCGACCAGTCGCACGCGCTCGCTTTCACGCTGCGGAGCCTGCGCGGGCGCTTTCTCCTGCACGGCATCTTCAATGCGTACTGGGAGCCGCTGTCGTTCGAGCTGCCGGCGGTGCCCGAACGAGACCCGCAACGGTGGCGGCGCTGCATCGATACTTCGCTGCCGTCCGGAGAGGACATCTTCGCCTGGGACGCTGCGCCGGCGGTGGACCAGGCGAGCTACACGGCAGAGGCGCGGTCCGTGGTCCTGCTGGCGCTGGATCTGCGCGGGCGACGTGCCGGCGGCGGGACACTGGAGTAGGGCGGTGGCAACGCATCCTGAGGCTGGAACAGCTGCTCCCCGGGAGCAGCTGATTGACGTGGTCGAGGTGCAAGAGCAGTACTTCGATCGCAAGCCCGATCCGCGGGATCGGGCCGAGCGGGTGAGCTTCGGCACCAGCGGCCACCGCGGTTCCTCGCTCAGAGGCACGTTCAATGAAGCGCACGTCCTGGCGATCACCCAGGCGATCTGCGACTACCGCACACGTGAGCGCACGGCCGGTCCGTTGTTTATCGGGAGAGACACGCACGCCCTCTCCGAGCCGGCGTTCCGGACTGCCCTGGAAGTGCTGGCTGCAAACGGCGTCGAAACCATGGTCGATCGGAATGGCGGCTACACGCCCACACCCGCGGTCTCCCACGCCATCCTGACTCACAACCGCCACCAGACGTCGAGCCGTGCCGACGGCATCGTCATCACGCCGTCACACAATCCACCGGAGGACGGCGGCTTCAAATACAACCCACCGAACGGCGGCCCGGCGGATACGGACGTGACCCGCTGGATCGAGCAGCGAGCCAATGCGCTCCTCGAGACCGATCCTGGCGGCGTCGTTCGGATCCCGTACGAGCGTGCGTGCCGTGCGTCCACAACGCGCCCGTACGACTATGTCGGTACGTACGTGAGCGACCTCGATTCCGTGGTCGACATGGGCGCCATTCGAAGCGCGGGCCTCCGTATCGGCATCGATCCGCTCGGCGGAGCCAGCGTCGGGTACTGGCGACCAATCGCCGAACGGTTCGGCCTCGACCTGAAGGTCGTGAACGACACAATCGACCCGGCGTTCGGCTTCATGCCGCTCGACTGGGACGGCAAGATACGGATGGACTGTTCCTCGCCGTATGCGATGGCGGCGTTGATAAATCTGAAAGATCGCTTCGACATCGCCTGCGGCAACGACCCCGACAGCGATCGGCACGGCATCGTCACGCACTCGGGTCTGATGAACCCGAACCATTTCCTTGCCGCCGCGATCTTCTATCTGTTCACCCATCGGCCGGACTGGCCCCGGACGGCGGCGGTTGGCAAAACAGTCGTGAGCAGCAGCATCATCGACCTCGTGGCTGCCAAGGCGGGGCGTGAACTGGTCGAGGTGCCCGTCGGATTCAAATGGTTCGTCGGCGGTCTGCTCGACGGATCGCTTGGTTTCGGGGGTGAGGAGAGCGCCGGCGCGTCCTTCCTGCGGCGCGACGGAACGGCCTGGACGACGGACAAGGATGGGATCGTTGCGGACCTCGTGGCAGCGGAGGCCATGGCGCGGACGGGCCGCAGTCCGTCCGCGCTCTACGGCGATCTCAGCGGCGAGCTCGGTGTGCCCGTATACGAGCGCATCGACGCGCCTGCCACCGATGAGGAGAAGGCCCTCCTCTCGAAGCTGTCGGCTGCGGACGTCAAGGCCTCACGGCTGGCGGGAGACCCGATCGAAGCGATGCTCACGACCGCGCCTGGAAACGGCGCGGCGATCGGCGGCTTGAAGGTCGTGACCTCGCATGGATGGTTCGCGGCACGCCCTTCGGGCACGGAAGCCGTCTACAAGCTGTACGCGGAAAGCTTTCGCGGGAACGACCACCTGCGGCGCATTCAACGTGAGGCGCAGGCGCTCCTGCAGAGCGCCCTCGCAGGCGTCACAGGTTGACCATCACACGAAACGGGAGACACCACATGGCAAAGCCGGTGGCGACGAGAGAGCCGGCAGCGACTCGAGAGCCGGCGCCGATCGAGAGCGACGAGCGGCCGTTGTCGAGCAAAGAGCTGGATCTGATGGACGGGTACTGGCGTGCCTGCAACTACCTGTCGGTCGGCATGATCTATCTCAAGGACAACCCGCTGCTGAAGGAGCCGCTGAAGCCCGATCACGTGAAGCATCGGCTGCTCGGCCACTGGGGGGCGAGCCCGACGCTGTCGTTCGTGTGGGTGCACCTGAACCGCATGATCGTGAAGCACGATCTCGACGTGCTGTTCGTGGCCGGCCCTGGCCACGGCGCTCCCGGTGTGCTCGGGCCGGCCTTTCTCGAAGGCACCTACTCCGAAATCTACCCGGACAAGAGCGAAGACACGGATGGACTGCGAAAGTTCTTCAAGCAGTTTTCATTCCCCGGCCACATCGGCAGTCATGTGACCCCCGAGACTCCTGGTTCCATTCATGAGGGAGGCGAGCTCGGGTACAGCCTGTCGCATGCGTACGGCATGGTGCTCGACAACCCCGATCTGATCGCGGCGTGCGTCGTCGGCGACGGGGAAGCGGAAACCGGACCGCTGGCTACGGCGTGGCATTCGAACAAGTTCATCAACCCCGTACGCGACGGCGCGGTGCTGCCGATTCTGAACCTGAACGGCTACAAGATCGCGAACCCGACCATCCTCGCGCGCATCAGTCACGACGAGCTGCGGTCGCTTTTCGTCGGCTACGGCTACAAGCCGTACTTCGTGGAAGGCGATGATCCGGCATCGATGCACCAGAAGATGGCGTCGGTGCTGGATCAGGCGGTTGGCGAGATCCGCGCCCATCAGAAAAAGGCACGCGACGCCAAAGATCCGTTCCGGCCGCGATGGCCGATGATCGTGCTGCGCACGCCGAAAGGGTGGACGGGACCGAAGGAGATCAAAGGCCACAAGGTCGAAGGCTCCTGGCGATCTCATCAGGTGCCCTTTGCCGATGTGCGCGACAACCCGGCGAATCTGAAGCTGCTGCACGACTGGATGGCCAGCTACCGGCCCGAGCAGCTGTTCGACAGGAGCGGCAGGCTCGTGCCCGAGCTGAAGGCGCTGGCACCGAAAGGAACTCGCCGCATGAGCGCGAATCCGCACGCCAACGGCGGGTTGCTGCGCCGGGAGCTGAAGCTCCCCGACTTCCGCAAGTACGCCGTCGATGTGCCGTCTCGCGGCGCGATTGACTACGAGAACACGAAGCCGCTCGGCGAGTTCCTGCGCGATGTGATGAAGAGCAATCCGACGAATTTCCGCGTGTTCGGTCCCGACGAGACCGCCTCGAACCGGCTGCAGGCGCTCTACGACGCCAGCAAGAAGACCTGGATGGCCGATTTCCTGCCGGAGGATTCCGACGGAGGCGAGCTGGCGCGGGACGGCCGGGTGATGGAGATGCTGTCCGAGCACACGCTGGTCGGGTGGCTCGAGGGTTATCTGCTGACCGGACGGCATGGGTTCTTCCATACCTACGAAGCGTTCGCGCACGTCGTCGATTCGATGTTCAACCAGCACGCGAAGTGGCTGGATATCTCGAAGAACCACGTGCAATGGCGCGTCCCGGTGGCGTCGGAGAACATTCTGCTCTCGTCGACCGTCTGGCGGCAGGACCATAACGGCTTCTCCCACCAGGATCCCGGGTTCATCGATCTGGTCACCAACAAAGGACCGTCGGTGACGCGTGTCTATCTGCCCCCGGACGCGAACACGCTGCTCGCCGTCGCCGACCACTGTCTGCGCAGCACCGACTGCATCAACGTCATCGTCGCCGACAAGCAGAAGCACCTGCAGTTCGTCACCATCGAGGAGGCGGTCGTGCACTGCGCCAAGGGGCTGGGCATCTGGCCGCGCGCGAGCACCGACGCCGGCGAAGAGCCCGACGTGGTCCTCGCCAGCTGCGGCGATGTGGCGACGATGGAGGCGCTGGCGGCGGCGGCGATTCTGCGCGAACACGAGCCCGAGCTGAAGCTGCGCTTCATCAATGTCGTCGATCTCTTCAAGCTGCAGCCGGCGACGGAGCATCCGCACGGCCTGACTGATCGCGAGTTCAACAGCCTGTTCACCGTCGATCGGCCGATCATTTTCAACTTCCATGGCTACCCGTGGCTGATTCACAAGCTGTCGTACCGGTTCGCCGGCCATGAGAACATGCACGTGCGCGGCTACAAGGAGAAAGGCAACATCAACACACCGCTGGAGCTGGCGATCCTGAACGAAACCTCACGCTTCCATCTCGTGATCGACGTCATCGATCGCGTCCCGAAGCTGCAGACGAAGGCCGCGCACCTCAAGGAACGAATGAAGAACGCCATCATCGACAACCTGAGTTACGCCCACGAACACGGCACCGACCGGCCAGAGATCGTCAAGTGGGTCTGGCCGTATTGAGTTCGCCGTTCGCTGGCGCGCGGTGAGCTGAGAGCCATGACGACGATTGATCCCGGCAGATCCGACATGCATCAGATCCTCAACCCGAGAGGAACCGATGCTCCGACCGATCCGACGCCACCCGCTGAGGAGCTGGATTTTTCTCTGATCCTGGGAGGGCCGATCTACCAGATCTTCGTGCGATCGCACCTTTCCGGCAACGGGCTGGAGCTCCTCAACCGGCGGATCGTGGTCATCTCCGCACTCGCGTGGCTGCCCCTGCTGGTCTTGTCAATCATCAGCGGGCACTTCATGTCGGGCAGCGCCCTGCCGTTCCTGCGCGACGTCGAAGCCCACGCCCGCCTGCTCGTCGCGCTGCCTGTGCTGATCATGGCCGAAGTGGTGGTGCATACGCGGATACGCTCTGTCGCAAACGCGTTTCTCACGCGGCGCATTGTCGTTCGGGAGGACGTGCCGAGGTTCGTCGCCGCCGTCCAGTCAGCGATGAAGCTGCGAAACTCGGTGCCGATGGAGCTGGGGCTTCTGGTCCTGGTCTTCACCGTGGGAGTCTGGCTGTGGCGCAGCCAGATTGCGCTGGGCTCCGTAACGTGGTACGCCGCGGTCGAGAATGGCCAGTTGCAGCTGACGCTGCCCGGCTACTGGTATGCGTTCGTCAGCATTCCGGTCTTCCAGTTCATTCTCCTGCGCTGGTATTTCCGGTTGTTTATCTGGTTCCGCTTCCTGTGGCAGGTGTCGAAGCTGAATCTGCATATCGTTGCGACGCATCCCGATCGCGCGGGCGCCCTCGGGTTCCTTGGGAGGAGCGCCTATGCCTACAGCCCGATCCTCTTCGCGCAGGGCACGCTCCTCTCGGGATTTATCGCCAATCGCGTCCTGTACGGCGGGGAGTTGCTGTCGTCGTTCAGGGTGGAAGCGGGGGTCCTGATCGGTTTTTTCCTGGTCGTTGTACTCGGTCCGCTGGTGATGTTCACGCCGAAGCTCGCGCAGGCCAAGCGCCAGGGGCTGGCGAAGTACGGCGTGCTCGCGAGCCGCTACGTGGAGCAGTTCGAACGGAAATGGGTGGGCGGGGGTGCAGCCGGCGGCGATGAGCTCCTGGGGTCCGGTGACATTCAATCGCTCGCCGATCTGGGGAACGCCTACACCGTCGTGAGCGAGATGCGCGCCATACCCTTCAGGCTGAGCGATGCAATACGCCTGGCGGGGGCAACGGCGGCGCCGCTGGTGCCTCTCGGCCTCATCGTGCTGTCCTTCGAAGAGCTGGTGGCCCAGCTCGTGAAGATTCTGCTCTGACGCGCTCGGCGGACCGTTCCATTTGCGGGTCCAGAGCAATCAACCGAGGTCGTTTGGAAAAATGCGCAGCTATGGACTGACGGCGCTTGCGAACGCGCCGGCCGGTCTTGTTCCGGCTGGTCCCGCGGTTGCGGCGAACGGGAAAGCGGCCAGGCGCTGACGCGGTGGACTTGTGCAAGCGCCCGGAACAGCGTCACCTGGTCGGCGTATCACGACGGCGTGCCTCGCGCTGCTCGCCGGTGCCATCACCGTGGTGTGCGCGATCCCACGGACGGCACCACCGGTGCTCGGGCCGGTCGCTGTCGACTCGGTTGCTGTACCGCTGAACCCGCGGGATCCATCGGCAACGACCCTTGGCGCATTCCACTATGCCGGTGGCGTGCAACTCACCTCCCGGCAGACGAATCAGCTGCACGAGTTGTCGGACCTCGTCGTGACCGACGACGGCAAGCTGACGGCCATCGGCGACGAAGGTCTGCTCCTCGATGCCCGGCTCGTGCTGGATGCTGAGGGGAGGCTGGCGGGTGTCACCGGCGTCGTCCTTTCACGGCTGACCGGCGAGGACGGGAAGCCGCTGGTCGACAACGAGCTGGTCGATGCCGAGGGTGTGGCGGTGCTCCCGAATGGAGATCGTCTCGTCAGCTTCGAGCGGCACTCCCGCGTGTGGCTGTATCCAAAGAACGGCGGCCCGCCGCGCGCTGCGCCGTCGCCGGAACCGACCTTGCCATCCAACGGAAGCCTGGAGGCGCTCAGTGCCGACCCGGATGCCGGTGAGGATGCCTACGTCGTTGGCGCCGAAGCGTCAGGGGAGACGTGGAACTGCCGCGTCAGCGCGCCCTGCGTGACTGGTGAAACGGTCGAAAAGCCGAGTGAGTTCGGTCTCGTGGCCATGGAGCGGCTGCCTGGCGGGCGAACCGCGTACCTCCTGCGCGCGTACGATCCGGTGCGCGGCAGTCGCATCACGCTGGAGATCCTTCAGAGGGGCCTCGTGATTGCGCGGATGGATCTGGCTTTGCCGATGACCGTGGACAACTTCGAAGGGGTGGCGTCGGTGCCCGGTGCAGGCGGCACGCGGCGCTTCTATCTGCTGTCGGACGACAACGCGCGCTCGACTCAACGAACGCTGCTGCTCGCCTTCGATTGGCAGCCGTGAGCGGGCGATGATGGCGGCCGTTGACTTGTGTGCACGAGTGCGTCTTCGGCGTTCCCGCCCTGGAGAGCGAGCCGGTCGACCCGCGGTTCTAGCGCGCCTCCTCCGTTGGTGCCTTGGAGGCGTTGCCGAACGCGAACGGAAACGCCACCCGCACCTGCATGACCCGCTCGCGGCGGCGCTCCGCCTCGAGATTCAACGCCCGCGCCTTGAGCAGATCCTCGAGTGAGATCATCCCGAGCAGACGCCGACCCGGGCCGCGCTCGACGATGGGGAAGTGCGTCAACCCGGTCTCAGCCATCCGGTGGGCGATCACGCGAAGCGGCTCGTCCGGGTGGGCCACGGTGGGGGTCTTGCGCAGGATGCTCTCCAGGCGGGCGGTGGGATCGGCTGCCGCTCGAGTCGTGAGGTCATGAAGATCGAAGCGTGTGACGACGCCCTGCAATGTGCCGTTGGCGCAGACGACCGGATACAGCCGCTGCGGACCGCCGAGCGCGTCGACCCGAACGGGTGCGGCGAGCCGCTCGAGCGGCGCATCGATGGGCAGGGCGACGACGCTGCCGCGCATCACCTCACGGGCGAACAGGATCTCGAGCGGGTCGATGGCGTACTCGCGGCTGACATGATAGCCCCGTCGAGCGATCTTCTCCGTGAGAATCGACCGCTTCAGCACGAGCACCGTGAAGGCGTGCGCCATCGACACCGCGACGAGCAGCGGCAGCAGCATGTTGACGTCATGCGTCAACTCGAGCGCGAAGATGACTCCGGTGAGCGGTGAGCGCATCGTCCCGCCGAGGATTGCGCCCATGCTCACGAGCGGCCAGAAGCCGGGACCGAGGTCGGGCAGCAGCCAGGATTCGACGCCGCCGAGCGCCCCGCCCATCATCAGCAGCGGAGCGAGCACGCCTCCCGAGGTGCCCGACCCGAGCGAGACGGACCAGATAACGGCCTTCACGACGAGGATGCCGACGATCATGCGAACCGGGACGTCGCCCTGAACGAGCGCGCCGATCGTCTCGTAGCCCACGCCGAGCGCTTCGGGAAAGAACCAGCCGCCGGCGCCGATGGCGAGACCTCCGAGGGCCGGCCACCACATCCAGTGGATGGGCAGCTTCGCGAACGCATCCTCGGCGCCATAGACGGCGGCGGTGAGCGCCGCCGAGAGCGCGCCGGCGAGCAGTCCGGCGACGATGCATCCTGCGAGTCCCGCCGGCCCGATGAACGCGGGGTGCGGCATGACCGGGAATAGCGGGCCGACGCCGAGAAGCCAGCGCCGCGCCGCCGCCGCGGTTGCGCTCGCCAGCGCAACGGGTATGAGGCTGCGCGGTTTCCACTCGAACAACAGGAGCTCCACCGCCAGCAGGACTGCCGCGACAGGAGACGCAAATGTCGCCGACATGCCGCCCGCCGCTCCGGCGACGAGCAGCGTCTTCCGTTCGGCGCTCGTGAGGTGGAAGAACTGCGCGATGACTGACCCGAAGGCTCCGCCGGTCATGATGATCGGGCCCTCGGCACCGAATGGACCTCCGGATCCAATCGAGATCGCCGAGGAGAGCGGCTTGAGGATCGCAACCTTCGGCTGGACCCGGCTCCCGTTCATGAGAATCGCTTCGATTGCCTCCGGGATCCCGTGGCCGCGGATACGGTCGGAGCCGAACCGTGCCATGAGGCCGATCACGAGGCCGCCGATGACCGGCACCACGAGCACGAACGCGCCGAGATGCGCGTCCGACGGCGTCGCAGCGGCAGTCGAGAATCGTCCAAAGAAGAACAGATTCGTGGCCAGGGCGATGAGGGCGAGCAGAGCCTTGGCGAGGCAGGCTCCGACCAGACCGATGACGACTGCCAGCGGTGATACGAGGAGCAGACGCCGTGTCGCGCTGAAATCGCCGAGGACGTCGACCGCGTCGGCCGGCCCGCTACTCACGCCGGGTCCCGCGATGGGCGCGGCTGTGCTCTTCGAAGAACATCGCCGGGGCGTGTCCGGCGGAATCCATCGCCTTCGCAACCTCTGTGAGCGCGGCCGCCAGCTGCCGCCGCCGCGTCGCCGTCAACTGCTCGATCGCCCGAATCAGCCGCTCCTGTGGCACGTCAGGCGACCGTTCAGCCGCTCGTCGGCCGCGAGCCGACAGGGAGAGTGTGACGCTGCGTCCATCGCTGCCGGAAGGGGCACGGCGGACGAGACCGTCCTGGACGAGGCGTGTCACCACGGTCGAGACGCTGCTCTGGTGGGTATGCGTGCGCGCGGCCAGCTCGTTGATCGAGATTCCGGGTGCGTCGGCCAGCTTCTGCAGCACGAAGCGCTGCGCGCCGCTCAGGCCGACGTGGCGTTCCGACCATCGCGACGATTCGCGGAGGGACTGAACGATCCGCCGGATGGCGTCGAGCGCGGTCTGCGTCGCGCCGGCGCCAGATGTATTGGACCCCATATAACAATCTGTACACGGCGGTGCGCCGGCGCGCAAGGCCGCCGGCCTGGACGCGGCGGAAACGCTATTCGGGCGAGGCGGTGGGAGGGAGGATGTATGTGGTCAGGCGTCATTCCTCTCGCAACAGCAGCACCGGATCGGCACGCGTGGCCTGCCGCGCCGGCCGCCACGATGCGCTCAGGGTGGTGAAGCCGAGTACCCCCAGGACGACGGTCCACGTGAGAGGGTCGGCAATCGTGACGCCGTACTGAACCGACACGAGCAGGCGACCGAGCGACCACGCGGCCACGGATCCGATCGCGACGCCGGCCGCGGCAACCATCAACCCGTCCCGCAGAACCACGCGCCGAACCTGGTTGGGGGAAGCGCCGAGCGCGGCTCGAATGCCGAATTCGCGCCGCCGGCGTCCCACGGCATAGCTGAGCACGCTGAACAGACCGCCTGCGGCGGCAAGGATCGCCACTCCCGCGAAGGCAAAGCCGAGGGCAGCGGTGGCGCGTGGGAGCGCGAGTTGTTCGAAGTACGAGTCCTCGAGTGCCTGAACGTTGACGACGCGAACCGCCGGATGAGTGGCGAGGACGTGTTGCCGAACGACTGCCGTATTCGGGCAAGCGGCTCCGCACCGGATGCTCATCATCGCGTAGCTTCCGACGCCGCCGAACGGCTCGTAGAACTCGGGCCGGTCGAGCCTGGCGTCAATGGCTGGGAGATTGATCTCGCGAACGAGCCCGATGACCTGGAATCGTTCCTTCTCGAAGCTGAAGGTGCGGCCAATCGGATCGAGGCCAGGCCAGAGCGTTCGGGCCAGTCGTTCGCCAACCACCACCGCGCCCTGGGAATCGGACGCGCTGAACGTTCGTCCCGCGAGCAACGGGATGCCGTAGAGCTCGAAGAAGTCGGAACCAACGTTGTATCGGTCAACGGTCAGGTCGACCGGCGGATGCCCAGGTGCGTCGGATTGCCAGTCTCCGAACGAGAACGAACCGCCGTCTGGCGGAAGACCGAACGACCACGCGACTCGCTGCACGCCCGGCAGTTGCCTGACCCGTTCCTCGATGGCGCGCGCCGCTGTCGCGCGCGACACACGATCAGGGAATGCCGGCGGTGCGAGCGACAGCGAGGCGACGACCACTCCGTCTGCATCGAGGCCGCGCCCGGCAGTTGCAAGATTGATGAACGATCGCACGAGAAGAGTGGCGCCGACCAGCAGCGTGCAGGCGAGCGCAATTTCACCAACGAGCAGCGTCCGCGAAGCGGCTCGCGCCCCGCGGGTTTCGGTTCCACTTCGTTCGGTCAGGCGCAGCGACCGATCGGCATCCGTGCGCGTCCCAATCCACACGGGCAGAAGACTCGCCGCCAACGTCGCGAAGATGCCTGAAACGGAGGTCACACCAAGCGCGCGGGCATCGATGTTCACGGGGTTCAACGTGCGAACCAGAAACGCTTCGGGTAGGAAGGCCCGCGAGAGCGTGACGAGCATCCATGCGATGGCGATTCCTGCCAGGACTCCCAACACACCGAGGACGCTGCTCTCGACGAACGCCTGTTGAATCAATCGGCCGCGTGAGGCACCGAGCGCCGACCGCATGCTGAACTCGCGCTGACGGATCGTCAATCGTGCCAGCAGCAGACTGCTGACATTCCCGCACAGGACCAGAAACACGAGGATGACAGCGCCTGCGAGCAGCGGGACAGCTTGTTCGTAATAGTCCTGGAAGTACACCGGGCCCGCCAGCGGTTGAACCCGCAACGCGAGTTCTGCGTTCCCGCTGTCGGCTGCACGTGCCGCGTCGGTCGCGATTCGGGCGGCATCCGCGCGTGGCACGTTCGGCGAAAACCGTACGTAGGCTCTCGGGCGCTCGCCCATCACTGAGGCTGGCATGGCCCGAAAGTCGACTGCCCGCCAGAGGACGGTGTTCCAGGATGGAAATCGGAAGTCAGCGGGCAGCACGCCGATGACGACGAGAGGCTCGCCGTCAACGAGGATGCGCCGTCCGAGGATTGCAGGATCGGCCTGGTACAGCGTTCGCCAGATGTCTTCGGAGAGCAGCACCCGATCGTTGATTCCGGCCCGAACCTCAGACGGATCGAAGAGACGACCGTGGATCGGCCGAACGCCGCCGAGCAGGTCGAATAGGCCCGGAGTAACGCGCGCCATGCCGCGCGCGACGATGGCGCCGTTCACGTCGACCAGTGCCGTGTCCGGTACCGCAGATTCTGCGGCGGCGAATGCGCGGCTCGCCTGCCATGCGCCGAGGACGGCCGGCGTCACCGTCGTGCGGCCACCTCGCTCGTTACCCATGTAGGCCCACGCCAGCTCACCGGCGTTGTGGAAGGGAACCGGCCTGAGAATGAGCGCATCGACCATCGTGAACATCGCGGTCGTGATGCCGATGCCCAATCCAAGCATTGCCGCCGACGTGACGGTGGCAGCAGGGCGGACGCGCAGATCGCGAACCGCATGCCGCACATCCTGCCAGACGGAGTCGAGCCGCATCGTACGAACATCGCGGATCTGTTCCTTCGTCTGATCCATGCCGCCCAGGTCGCGCAACGCCTGCCGTCGCGCTTCCGCCGGACTGAGCCCACGTTTGATGTTGGCCTGCGTTTCCATCTCAATGTGAAACGCCAGCTCATCGTCCATCTCGCGTGCAACTCGCCTCCGCTGCAGCAGGCGTCGAACGGCGGTCGCGATTCGCGTGACCATGTGGGCAGATCCTCGCGCTGATGTCAGGTGAGCTGAAGCAGTCTCCGAACCGCAAGGGAGAACTGTTGCCAGTCGGCCGTCTCTGCCTCGAGCCGGCGGCGTCCGGCTGCCGTCAGGCGATACACGCGTGCTCGACGGTTGTTCTCGGATGCCATCATCTCGGACGCCAGAATTCCGGCGGCCTCGAGTCTGTGAAGCGCGGGATAGAGCGAGCCCTGACTGATACTGAAGGCCTCCCGTGAGACATGCCGGATCCGCTGCTGGATGCCCCACCCGTGGTTGGGTTCGAGGGCGAGGGTTTTCAGAATCAACAGATCGAGGGCGCCCTGCAGATACTCGGTCTTGGGCATCGCTCTCCTCTCGTGTGGCGACAGGAGTCTATACCCGAACGCTGCGCGTGTCCACGAGCACCGCTCGAAACAGCTATCAGCCCGGCAGTGAGGGCGACGGCTCGAACGACCGGAGCCGCTACTCTCGAAGCGGGTCATCGCGCAGATCCGATCGCCGGCGCAGGTGAGGGCGATGAGTCCCTTCATGGCTGATGCGGGCGAGGCGGGCAGGCAGGCGGGGGACATTTCTATTTCGCTTTGACACCACCCGGCGTTGACAGACCACTCGGCGTTGGCGTTGACATCCAATTGATCGATGTTGAATCATCGCCTGCCCGCATCGATGTCCATCCCGCGCGGATCATGCGACTTCTGACGAGTCTTCTGGTGCTCGCCATGCTGCCGGCGTGCATGGTGCTCGGGGTCCGCGAGCAGCGGCGGAAGCTCGACGCCGCGTGCCAGATTGGCGGCCGCGTGGAGGCCGAGCAGAACTCCGCGGCGCCTCTCATCGTCGTCCTGGCGCGACAGACTGGTTCCGATCCCGCCAGCCGCGAGTCCTGGCAGATCTCCGACCATTTCGTCGTCGAGACCGCTGGTCTCTGGCAGTTCGCCGCGAGTGCCGGAACTTACGGGGTGGTGGCGTTTCAGGACCTCAATCGAGACCTGCGGGCAGAGTCCGAGGAGCCCTATCTTGCCCTGGACAGGAACCGCATCTTCACCTGCATGCCGGGCGAGCGTCGCACCGACCTGGCGCTGAAGATCCCGGCCGCAGGGCGGTCGCGCCTCGGCGAAACGATCGACGTCGCGACGCTGCAGGTGCGGACGGTCGCCGAGCAGTTCGATCTCTCGCTTGGCCAGGTGACGGCCGTTGGCGAGGTGGCCGATCTTTCCGATCCACGCTTCGACGAGTCGGTAGCCGACGATGGTCTGTGGCGGCCGTACGATTTCCTGTTCGAAGGGCGGCCCGGTGTCTACTTCCTCGGGCCTTACGACCGCACCAGGATCCCGGTGCTGTTCGTCCACGGCATCAGCGGCACGCCCAGGCACTTCGCCACGCTGATCGAGGCGCTGGACAAGCGTCGCTTCCAGCCGTGGGTGTATTACTACCCTTCGGGCACGTCGCTCGCGCGGGTGGCAGACCATCTCACCCAGACCATCCGCAAGGTCCAGCTCGAGCACGGCGTGAAATCGTTCATCGTCGTCGCCCACAGCATGGGCGGCCTCGTGGCCCGCGGCTTCCTGCTGCGTTATCGGGAGGGCAGTGGAGCCGCGGCAGTGCCGCTGTTCGTCTCGATTTCGACGCCGTGGGACGGGCACAAGGCGGCCCAGCTCGGCGCGAAGTCACCAATCCCGGTGCTCGCCTGGGACGACATGTCGCCCGGGAGCGAGTACCTGCGCTCGCTTCATGCGCGCGACCCCGGCGTGCCGCACGACTTGATTTTCACCTTCCGCAACGAAGGCGTGGCCATTGGCGAAGCCAGCGATGGTACGGTCAGCGTGGCGAGTCAGCTGCAGACTGCCGTGCAAAAAGGTGCGATGCGTGTGGAGGGCTACAACGAGACCCATATGGGGGTGCTCGAGGCAGCGGCTGTGTCGGCGCGTCTGAACGAGCTGCTCAGTGCCGTCGCGAAGTGATCGACCTCCCTGACTTAACGCCCCGCAGCGGAAGAGGGAGGAACGTTCTCTAGAAGAACGACCAGACTGGGGCACATCAACTGCAACACACCAGCGGCCGTGGCAGGCAGTCCGACGATCTTCACATCGAGCCCCGCGGCGAGGATTTCAGTGAGGATGTTCTTCGTGATGCCGACCCATCCGCCGGACGTCTGATAACTGAGCACGTACTTCCCCTCTTGCCGTTCGCTCGAGAGATGCGCCTCGTCAGAGAATTCAGCTTTGCCGGCAGCCACGATCTGCCTGTCCGACGAGCAGATGTATCGGACGGGAAGGTCCGGGATCATTGATCCCTGCGAATCAGCCTGTAGACCGTTCCCTGGCACGACGAACAGCCTGCCGATTCGACCACCAGCGTTCGCATCGTCACCGGAAACACGTGTGCGCAGCGCGCTTTCGATCCGATTGAACAGCTCTTCGGCAAACTGCTGGGGGTACTCGAACAGCGCTGCCACTTCCGGTTTGAGGTGCGGCAGCTTCCGCCAGCCGTTCACCCAGGCGAGCTTGCCGGTGTTGCCATTCTCGCCGGCAAAGACATCTTCCAGGCTGAAGCGCGCCTCGGCATCTGGCTCCAAGGTCTTGAGCGCCATGTGTTCCAGGAGATCAGATGAAAACCCGTAGACAACGCCGTATGGAGAGTACATGCCCTCAGCCGGCCGGAAGTGCAGGCAGTCGTCATGCAACGGTCTCGACAGAAGAGCGATGCATTCTTCGTATTCCTCGAGCAGCTGAACGTGTCGCCGGCCAATCGGCGTGTACACAGCCTGACCATCGCGATCGCTCGTGATGAAGAGATGCTCGATCATGCTGTAAGCAGCCAACAACTCCACGCGATTCAGAAACAACTCCGGATCGGGAGAGATGCCCTGACAAATTGCATCTGCCAGCTCCAGTCTCTTCCGACGATACCCGCTGTGACAGGCGCTTTCATACGCCTCGAGCAGCGGCACGAGCTCCTGAATCAGCAGGGCGAGATCCAGGGCGTTGGAGTTGCGAGTACTGAGAACCAGGCTCTTTTCATCGAGAGCCACAGCCTTCTTCATGGAGTAGTAGCGAATCTGCGAACGCAGGTGCCCGCCGGCCATTCGAACGCCGGCTTTGTGAATCTCGATTCTGTCCTCTTCCGAAAAAGCCTCTGCTACTTTGTTGGCGACCTCGAAGTAGGCGCCCAAATCATCGGTTGCCGGGCTCTGCGCCATCGGGATCAACCATCGTGCATCGCGCACGAGCACCGGCTGATCAGGCGGTGAGGTCGTCCAGAGCTGGTCGAGCAGACGTTGGACGTCCGAGAGTCGGTCGCCGGCGCTGGTCGAACCGGCATCCCATGAACGCATGCTCAAGAGCGCGAGGCAGCGAATCACATACAGGTTGAACAAGGTGTGTGCGTAACGGATTCGACCATTGCGGCCCGGCCAGCGCGTCTGCTGCCACAGATGAAAGCCGCGCACCATCATCTCCGCCGGATCGATCAGGCCGTTGTGCAGCCCCGGAATCTCTCTGGGCCTGAACCCACTTGCCCAATGCGCGGCTTCCAATCGACCTCTGAGCCTCGATTGGTCATGGGTGAGGGCGGTAACTGTGAAGAAGCAATCTTCGAAGTGATGCGAAAGAACGGCGGCGTTTTGCAGGTATTCGATCGGCTTCCGTTGAGCGTTCAACACCGCTTGTATTTTCTCGACGATCTCAGCGCGATGGGTGAGGAAGAACTGGAGCAGTTCGACGTGAGCCTGAAATGGCACCGGCTCCGGACGCGCTCCGGCTGGCCTCTCTGCGGGGGCGAGGAACGGATGAACAGTCACGTGTCGAAACGATGTGCCAGATACTATGTTCCCATTGCGCGCTGAATCAAAAGTCGTGCGGCTCCGTAACTACCGGCAAGGCAGCCTGGAAATTGAGAAACACACGATCCCCGTCGCGGATGAGCTACGGTTAGAATGTCGCACCGGCGATGCCGCTCGCGATTGAAATGAGACTGCTGCCAGAAGCGCAGCCGGCATCATGAAGGAACTGCTCGACGAGGTCCGGCGAAACCGACTGCTCTGGCTGTTGGTCTTCGTGCCGGTGGTGCTGGCGGCTCAGAGGCTCGAGCCTGAGGCGCACGCGCTGCTCTTTGTACTCTCCGTGCTCGCCATCGTGCCACTGGCGGCCTTGCTGAGTCATGCGACCGAATCCGTGGCCGCCAAGACGGGTGATGCGGTCGGCGGTCTGCTCAACGCCACGCTGGGGAACCTGACAGAGCTGATTATCGCCACTGCCGCACTGCGGGCAGGTCAGTACACGCTGGTGAAAGCGTCCATTGCCGGAGCGATTGTCACCAACACGCTGTTCATGCTTGGCGCATCGTTTCTGCTGGGTGGACTCAGACACCACGTGCAGGAATACAACCGCATCGCCGCCCGTATGCAGGCGGGGTTGCTGTTCCTGGCGACGATCGCGTTGTTGGTTCCGTCGGCGGCCTCGCCAGCCGACTCCGCTGCGGCGGCCGTCACCCAGAGATTGAGCGTCGGACTCGCCGTGTTGCTCATCGTGGCGTACGGGCTGGGTATGCTGTTCTCGCTCAAGACGCACAAGGAGCTCTTTGCCAGCGCAGTACATGGCGAGGAGAGCGGCGCACCCTGGCCGATCGGCCTGGCTGCAACCACGCTGGCCGGCGTTACCGTGTTGGTCGCACTGGTCAGCGAAGTGTTCGTCGAATCGGTGCAGAAGGCGGCCGAGACGTTCGGGATGACTCAGGCGTTCGTGGGGTTCATCGTAGTCGCCCTGGTTGGCGGCGCCGCTGAAATGGCGTCCGCCTTCTCGGGCGCGCGCAAGGACCGCCTCGACCTGAGCGTCGGCATCGCGCTCGGCAGTGCGTCGCAGATTGCCCTATTCGTCGCCCCGGTGCTGGTCCTCGCGAGCTATGTCATCGGCCCGACGCCGATGGATCTCCAGTTCTGGCGCGAAGCAGTCGTGATGATGCTCATCGCCACGCTCACGGCAGCACTCGTGACCAACAGCGGGCGTTCGGCATGGTTCGTCGGAGTGCTGGTGTTGATGGTGTACCTGGTCTTCGCCCTGACGCTCTACCTGTTACCGCCACGGCACACCAGCTGAGCCTTGTTCGAAGCGAGAGCTGACTACCCCATCGCGTATGTCTGAGCTGACTGCGAGTTCATCGCCGAGGCTGCTCGAACCCTACGAACGCGTGTCCGAGGTCCTCTTCGGATTGATCATGGTGCTGACTTTTACCGGCTCGCTCAGTGTGGCGGAAGCCGGACGCGAAGATGTCCGTACCATGCTCATTGGGGCGCTTGGCTGCAACCTGGCGTGGGGAATCATCGACGCCATGCTGTATCTCATGGGTTGCATGAGTGAACAGGGGCGCAGCGTCCGCGCATGGCGAGCGCTGCAGAAGGCTGCGTCCCCGGCGGAAGCGCACCGCGTCATTGCCGGCGCTGTGCCACCGATGGTAGCCGCTGCCCTCGGTCCCGCGGAATATGAGTCCGTTCGGCAGAAGCTGCTCAACGTCTCCGAACCGCCGGCGCGACCGCGCCTGGGCAGGGCCGAATGGCTGGGTGCTCTGGCAGTGGCGTTGTGGGTCATCGTCACCACATTCCCGGTGGCCGTACCGTTCATCTTCATGGACAACGTCGCCAGGGCGATGCGTGTATCGAACACCATCGCCGTCGTTCTGCTCTTTGTGGCCGGCTGGGCGTTCGGTCGCCTCGCGGAGTATCACGCGTGGCTGACCGGGTTCGCGATGGTGTTGCTTGGTGTGGCCCTCGTCGGGCTGACGATAGCCCTCGGAGGGTAGCCGCTGTGCGCTCATGGTCAATCATGGTGGCCGCGCTGGTGCTGTGCGCCGATCGTGCAGCCGGCCAGACTCCGGCGAACCCCCCGTCGCCCGCGGCTGCCGCACCGGCCGCCAGCGAGGACGCAGCGGGCACGTGGTCCTTCTCTGCGTCGGTGTACTCGTATCTATTGCCCGATGAAGGCAACTACGGTCAGCCGACCATGACGGCTGACCGCGGCTGGCTGCATCTCGAAGGGCGATACAACTACGAGGACCTGGACACCGGTTCCGCCTGGATCGGCTACAACATCGGCGGTGGCGACACGCTGGCGTGGGAGGTCACCCCCATGATCGGCGGCGTGTTTGGCAGTACCGACGGCATCGCGCCCGGCGCCAAGGGATCGCTGAGCTGGTGGAAACTCGAACTCTACAGCGAGGGCGAGTACGTGTTCGACCTCGGGGAGTCGGCGGACAGCTTCTTTTACAACTGGTCGGAACTGACGATCGCTCCGGTGAGCTGGCTTCGGGCCGGCATGGTGACGCAACGTACTCGCGTGTATGAAACCGACCGTGACATTCAGCGTGGGATCCTTGTCGGGTTTTTGTACAAGGCGCTGAGCTTCACGACGTACGTGTTCAATCCGGACGACAGTAAACCGATTGTGGTACTTGGGGCCGCCGTTACATTCTGACGAAGGTGTCGGGGCGCGGCCACTCAGATCCGCAGGACGATGCGGCACGTCATCGAAAGTTGTCGAGCCGCATGAGATCGGAGTCGAGCCGCTCCGTCTTCGTCGCCAATACCCAGCGTCCGTCGCGCGACACCGACATGTGCGTGTAGCTTCGCGCCAGCCGGAAGTCGAGCCGGCCCAGACGGGCAACTCGCTGATCGCCGAACCGGTAAACATCGATGGCATCGAAGTCCGACTCGCTGGCGACGTATACGATCCCTGCGTCCATGACCGACCATAGAAACGGCCGGAGGCGGTCGAGCACTGGCTCCTCGTGCCCGCCGATGAGCGGCAGGCGCATCAGCCTGGCTTCGCGCGGCGCGCCTCCAGGATGACGGTCCAGGTAAAAGAGGTAGCGGCCGTCGGAAGATTCCTGCGGCTGGAAGCCGCCGTTGCGCGTCACTCGAACCGGCGTGCCTCCACTCGAAGCGATCCGCCAGATGTCCGGAACGGCCCCGGCGCGTGTCGATGCGAAGTAGATCCAGTGCCCATCGCGGGACCACGCTGGAACGCCGTCGATTGCCGGCTCAGTCGTCAGCCGGCGCAGATGTCCTCCATCTGCGCCGACGAGATAAACGTCGGTATTTCCGTCGATGGCGGCTTCGAACGCGATCTGGGTGCCATCCGGCGACCATTCACCGACCAGCACTCCCTCAGCAGCCAGCGTGGTCACCTGCTGAAGTCCGCTCCCGTCGCGTTGCGATACCCAGACCTCCACGTCTCCAGAGCGGAACGACGCGAAGGCAATCCGATTGCCGTCTGGTGAGAATCGGGCCGAACCCTCGATGCGTGTGGAACTCGACACGCGATTCGACTCGAAGACGTCGTTGACGAGACGCGCGTGGAGATCCGTCAGATGAAGGTCGATGTCGCTGGTGCTCGTTTGAAACGCCAGGCGAGCCGGCCGCCCGGGCCTTGGCCGCGAGATCGACGGATTCCTGGCCGCCGACGGGATGTCGGCAATCGGTGTCCCTCGGGCAGGTGTGGCGCTGTTCACGTTGATTCGCCACAGCCGGTCGGCCGCCGGCTCTCTGACCGAGTAGACAATCTCCCGACTATCCGGCGTCCACGACAACCCGTCGATCGTGCCGTTCCAGTTCGACAGCCGCCGCGGCTGGCCGCCCGCCATGGGCACGACGTACACGTCGGCGATTCCCACTTTCTCGTAGCGTATGAATGCCAGCGTGCTGCCGTTCGGTGAGACTTCAAACCTCCAGTCGCCGGCTCCGACCGGGGCCTGCGTCAGGCGCCGGCGTTCCAAGGTGTCGAGGAACACCTGGTAGATGCCAAACGGACCGCTGCCTTCACGGTCGCGGATGAGAACCGACTTCGAGTCGCCAGCCCACGAGACGTGAGTGCCGGAAGAGGACACCAGGCGTTCGGATCCACCGAGTTGCGACATCGTGAAGACGCCTTGTCCATTCCGGATGAACGCCAGGCTGTGCCCATCAGGGGACCAGGCGGGACCGGTCTCCGATGCGGGAGTCGCCGTCAATTGCCGAATCGCCTCGCTTTCGACGGCTTTCACGTAGATGTCTGTCGGATCGGCATCATCGCCGCCGGCCCAGGCGAAAGCGACAAGGTTGCCGTCCGGGGACAACGCAGGCTCGCCCTCGACCCCGGCGTACGAAGCCAACGGAAGAGGCTGCGGCCGAGGGGCAGCAGGGTCGAGACGTGCGCGCCAGGCAAGCACGGCGGCGAACGCCGCGGCCGCGACGATCAGTGCGCCGACGGCGATTGCGGTGAGCGTGATGCGGGAAACCGGCGATGTTTGCTGCGACTCTGCCGGAACGGCGGCGGGAGCCGGGTGTGGGGCTGAACCGGAATTCGCTTCGAAGGCCGGCACGTAGCTGCCTTTCGGCAGCGAGATCACGACAGGCGTCGTCCGACCTTCATAGTACTCACGCAGTTTGTCACGAAGCCGCCTGGCATCGACCCGAACCACGGGGTCGGCACCGCCATCGAAGTCTGTCCCCTTGCCATACAGTTCGTGGGCGAGGACCGCTTCCTTGAGCGAATGTCCTTGACCGCTCAGGCGTTGTTCGACGATGAACGAAAGGAAGCGCCGGAGCTGCTGCGATCGGGAGAAGACCTCGCTGGCGAGAATTCGTTCCAGCTCGGCGCGGACGGCGGAATCCTGCAGTTCGCGTGCTTGCTGGGAGCGTGAGTCGGTATCCGACGGCATGGGGCGCTCCGGGCGAACAGAGCGGAGTGTATAACGGCGCCTCGTGACCCTTCACCAGTCTGTTTCCCAACGTAATACACCGTAGAGATCTGGCGCCTCCACCCGACGTGCCCCAGAGTTCGCGCTGCAACAGGAGGACGCTCCATGGCTCGAACTTCACGTCGGTTTTGGGCGCTGGCCATGCCGATAGCGCTCGCACTCAGCAGTAGCAGCTCATCCCTTTCGATCGGATCCGGTCAAGACGAGCGTGGCAAGCTCGACGGCAAAAAGCTCTTTGAAAGGGAGACGTTCGGCGGCAACGGACGTACGTGTGCCACGTGTCACAGCAAGGAGACGGGCACCCTCACGCTCGCTGATATCCAGCGACTCATCGACAAGCGCGACCCGACTGACCCTTTCCTGATCCACGACGCGCTGGACGACGATGGAGTCGGCACCACGCGCGTGCAGGCGCACGGAACCATCCGGATGAAGATCCGGCTGCCGCCATGGGTCTCGCTCGCGGACGACAAGGGCGCGACGCATGTGACCGTCTTCAGGGGAATTCCGTCGACCCGCAACACGCCAGCGCTCGACCCGATTCTGCTCTACGACGGTCGAGCGCCGACGCTGCAGGAGCAGGCGCTTGGTGCAATCCACGATCACACGCAGAACACGTTCGAGCCGACGACGGCGCAGCTCGACGCCATTGCCGAATTCCAACGGACCGAGCCGCACTTCTTCTCCTCGCCGTCGTTGAGGAGGTTCGCAGCCACCGGTGCGCCGCCTGAGCTGCCACCCGGCATTACACCGGCCGAGAAACGAGGGCGCACGTTCCTCGTCGACGCACCCTTTCGACCTCCCTCGAAGAGGGGCATCTGCGCTCTCTGCCACAGCGGCCCGATGCTGAACATGGTCAGCCAGGCGCATTCCGACTTCGTCGGCGGCGCTCCGCGCCCGGGCGTTCGCTTCTTCAACATCGGTGTGGCGATCGTCAACGCGCCGAACAATCCAGTACGAACGTGGATCATCAACGACGGTGTGAACCCGGTGGTGACGGTCCCGTCGCCCGATCTGGGGCTCCTGCTGCATCCGACGCTCGCGTTGAACCCCGGCCATCCTCCTCTCCCTCCACCCTCGGTCGTTCCGCGCGTCGTCTTTGCGGAGAATTTCAAGATCCCCACGCTTTGGGGCGTCAAGGACACCGCACCGTATTTCCACGACAACGGTGCCAAGACGCTCCGCGACGCCGTCGCTCACTATCAGCGGTTCTTCAACTTCACGGAAGCGCAGGACCCTGTTGGTTCGGCTTCTCTCGGCGGGTTCATCACGCTGACCGACAGCGATGTTGACGACATCGTCGCGTACCTGGAGCTGCTGGGACCGAATCGAGCGGCGAGATAGGAGCCGCGGCGGCGGCTCAGCGTGAGGCCGTCGTTCCCGGTATGCGCACGTCGAGCTCGACCTCTGCGCGGCCACGCCGGTCCGCCGTCGCCGTGGCGACAGTCGTACCGTCGATCAGGAAAGTGAATGCCACGTTGGGCGCCACGTTCCGAATGGAGAACTCGACTTCCTGGTTGATCGGAGCGTCCTTGCTGAACTCGACTTCTGCTTCGCCCGCCGCATCGGCGTCGACACCAGCCGGAGCGAGGACAGCTTTGCGCTCGACGTCGTCGTCATCGTCATCGGCCACCTGGAACTGTCCGCTGAGTACAGCTTGCCCCTGTGCGTCTCGCACTTCTGCGAACGCGGCATTGGTGAAATCTGCGGTCGGTACCCTTGCCTGGCCCTTCAGCTGCGCCACCATGTACGCGGAGGCAATGATAGTGGCGAGCAGACCGACCGCCGGAATCATCTGGCGCGTGTTCTTCATGAACTCCCCCGAAAAGCTCGAACCAGCAACAAGCCTAGCAACTGAGGGATGAACGTCAGATAAATGCGACGTGGCAACGACCGCGGCTCGGCAGGACCGCTGCGAACCGACGCCCTGGTGCGAGCGGCTAGCTCTGCTCGGGCAGTACCGCTGAGAACGTGGTGCCGTCGGGCGAAGAGTTGACGAGCGTGACGTCGCCACCATGCGCCCGCGCGACCCAGCGAGCCAGCGCCAGACCGAGGCCGGCGCCGCCGTGGGCCGGGGTGCGAGCCATGTCGCCCCGGAAGAATCGCTCGAAGATGTGCTCCTGAATCTCAGGGGGGATTGGCTCGCCGGCATTGGTGACCGACAGCACGTATCCCAGCGGTCCATGCGTCAGATTCACGTGCACGATGCTGCGCTTCCGCGCGTGCCGAACCGCGTTGTCGAGCAGATTGCTGATCAGACGACGCATCAGCTCCTCGTCCCCCGTGAACGAGGCCGAGTCGATCGTTGCCGACTCGATCGACACCTGTTTCCTGTCTGCCAGCACGCGCGCGGCGCGTACGCCATCGTCGACCACTTCATCGAGATACATCGGGGTACGGCGCACCGGATAACTGCCGGCATCGGCTCTGGCCAGCGTGAACATGTCGTCGACGATGCGTGACAGCCGCGCCGTCTGTTGCTCGATGATGGCCAGCGACTCTCGATACTCCTCCTCATCGCGGTGCCGCTGCTGCAAGGCAACAGCGGCCGCGGTTCGCGACGTCGCTACCGGCGTGCACAGCTCGTGCGAGGCATCGGCCATGAACTGACGCTGCTGCGTCAACGAGGCCTCGAGCCGGTTCAGCAAGTCGTTGAAGGTGGTGGCGAGACGGCCGAGCTCATCACGCGGGTTCGCGACCGGAAGCCGCGCAGTCAGATCGGCGACGCCGATTTCCTGCGCGCGCCTGGCCATGATGGCCACGGGCGCAAGACTCTGCCGCGCGAGGAACCATCCGGCGGCGCCTGCGAGCACCAACGCAGTGGGGATGACGTACGCGAGAATCTCTCGCAGCGATTCGAGCTCCTCGTCGGTCGGTTCGAGCTCGCTGCCCACTACGACGAGATACCGGGAGTCCGAAGGGGGGACGCTGACGCGCCGAAGCACGAGGCGATGCCGGTCGTCGTCGTCCTTGACTTCACCCACGGTCGCGAGCATTTCCGTATCCGTGGGAATGGTGCCGAGCTCCGGCAGGTTGATCTCGAGATCGTCGTCACGACCGCCTTCCGCGAGCAATCGGCCGCCGGGGTCGTAGATCGCCACCATCTGTTGGCGCGACGCGAGCTCGGCCGCGGTGCTCCGCGCGGCGTCGGTGTAGTCCTGACCCTCGGCGAGATCGTTCGCCAGCGACGTGGTGGCAATCTGCACGACCGCGCGCAGGTTGTCGTCGATGCGACTGTACAGGGCGCGAGCGAGCAGCACGTAGATCAGTCCACTGACCGCGATGAGTGCGGCGGCGAGGGTGGCAACCGAGAACAGCGTCAGGCGGGCACGGACACTGTCAAGCCTCAACGCCTGCTTCATCGGCGATCGCGAGCGAGTAGCCGGCGCCCCGTCTGGTGTGAATCAGTTTCACGGCCTGACCGTCATCGATCTTGCGGCGCAAGCGTTGGATATAGACCTCGATCAGATTCGACATCGGGTCGAAGCTGTCGTCCCATACGTGCTCGGCAATGTCGGCTCGGCCGACCACCTCACCCTGCCGACGAACGAGATATTCGAGCAACGCGTACTCCTTCGTTGTCAGGGAAATGATGCGTCCGGCGCGCTCGACCCGCCGCGCACGCGTATCAATCCTGAGGTCCTGGTAGGACAGCACTGAGGGCGCGAGTGCAGGCCCACGACGCAACAACGCGCGTATCCGCGCGAGCAGCTCAGGGAAATGATAGGGCTTGGCCAGATAGTCGTCGGCGCCGACGTCGAGCCCTTCGACCCGCTGATCCGGCCCGCCGCGTGCGGTCAGCATCAGAATCGGCACCGCCTGCCCCTCCTCGCGCAGCCGCCGGCAGACCTCGATGCCGGTCATGCGTGGGAGCAGGATGTCGAGGATGATCAAGTCGTAGTCGTTGGCGCCGGCCTGCTCGAGCGCGGCCGCCCCGTCGCTGGCGACGTCAACCGCATAGGCATGCTCCCGGAGACCCTTGGCCAGCACGTCGGCGGCGACGCGTTCATCTTCGATGACCAGAATTCTCATGGCGAATCGCCGCCGGGCGGTGACGAATGCGGCGAGGTGCTGACGCGATCAGGGTTTCAGCGTGCACGTCAGCCCCGCGAACGCGCCTGGCTTCTTCTTGCTTCCGCCTTCGCTCATCAGGTGCACGACGTCGTTGGCCGCAAACGTTACGCCTTCCCCCTGCGGTTCACCCAGCCCGGCCAGTGAGACCCGCCCGGCTTCGCGCCAATTGCCCGCCAACAGGTCTGCTGCCCGGTAGAACGTCAACGCGTGTGTGCTGCGGAGCACGATCCAATTGCCGTCCGGCGAAACCGCACCGTCGGTGATTCTATCCTTCTTCTCCGCGCGGGAACCCGTCTTGCGCGGTCCGCCCACGCGCTCCAAGTGCATTGTCGTGGCACTGCTGAGTTCCGCCGGGAACCGGTACAGCGACACCGGGCCAGACTCACCCTTCGTCACGATCAGCAGGCGGCCCTCCGGAGTGATCAGCAACGTCTCCGCATCGTGAGGGCCGTCGGGATACTTCGCGTTGAAAACGTCGGCGACCTTAGCCGATCCGCTCGCCTCCGCCGGTTCAGCGATGCGGTAGACGGTGACCTGTTTGCGTTCCGCATCGTTGTCCCCGATGTCGCCAACATAAATGCACGACCCCGAGGGGCACGGGCCCACCGCTACAGCTTCCCAATCCTCGACCTTGGCACCGGAGATGGTCAGGCGGCCGGTGACACGTCCGCTGCTGTCCAGAGCGAAGAGCACCGGATCGCCGGAGTCGTTGTGGGACCAGAAGCGCCCCGGCGTTCGGCGGCTGGCGGCCAGGCCGCTGCCTTCCGGCAACTCAGCGACGCGCTGCAGCGTCCCGGCTGGCTTGCACTCCACCGCGGGCGGCTGCGCCTGCGATGTCGCCGCTGTGACGAGTGATCCGGCGATGACCAGCGCGCTCGACATGATGACTTGGGCCTGACGAGTCGTGAACGACAGGTACATTGGCGATAACTCCTCACCTCCACCCTAGCGCTCGAAACATGAATACCTGATGAACGCGGCGGAAGGACTGCCAGGTGCTCAGCCGCGCTGAACCGACGCGGTGTGCGCGATGGGCACCGAGGCGAACTCGTGCAGTTCGCTCGGAGTGGAAGTCCCGATCCGTCTGTCAGAGGAGGAAGACGCCGCCTGATGTTGGTCAAGCGGTGTGAGACGCGGCGCGGCACAGCTCTGTCCGGCGAAGGGTGTTGCCGAAAGTGCCCGACTGAACCATGCGGCGGCGCGTCACCCAAGGGCGGACAAGCCACCGTGTCCCCGAGCAGGTGGGATCCTCAATGCGTCTCGTCGCTCGCTCTCTCAATGCAAACGATCCGCACACCAGATGTCGAGTGCACCAAAGCCACCAGGCCGGACCGACATGAAGCAGACTCCTTTGCCGTTGCCATGAAATGTCGGCATCGCCTGGAAGAATGGTAAGTTCAGCGTATCGACGTTGATGGGAGTCCCCCATGGACCTGCTCTCTTCTGGTTCTTCCGACGTTCAACCACCCAGATGTCGATCTGGCCCACGTTGCCCGGCCTGCCCGACGAGAAGAACAGCTGTCGTTCGTTATGGCTGATTGCCGGGCCGAAGTCGGGTCCGGGAGTGTTTACCGGTGGTCCCACGTTGACCGCTAGTCCGAACGTTTCGCAGAGCGCCTCCCGCGTCGCCATCCAGATATCGAAGTCGCCCAAGCCGTCCGCCCTGTCCGAATCCCAGTAAAGTGTCTTGCCGTTTGCCGAGATGCTCGGTTGGCCGTCGAAGTATGGACTGTTGACGGTCGGGCCGAGATTCTGTGGGAGCTTCCATGGATCATCGGTGGACTCACGTGTCGTGACGTACAAATCAGCCTGTCCAAGCCCGCCGGGCCGGCTGGACGAGAAATAGAGCGTCAGCCCGTCGCGCGAGAGCTCAGGGGAATAGTCGGCGAATCCGAGAGCGTTGACCGGGGCGCCCAGATTCAAGGGCGGACCAAATGGTTCGGACGTCGTCTCACGCGTCGCCATGTAGAGGTCCTCATCGAGCTGGCCGAGGCTGTTCTGACGTGCGGCGCCGAAAAGTAGCGTCAGACCATCCTGCGAGAGGGACGGCCCTCCCTCAAAGTTCGCTGTATTGATGAGCGGGCCGACGTTAACGGGCAAGTCGTAACACAATCTGGAACCGGCCGTGCAATCGGGTCTCCCCTGCAGTCCGGATTGGCCCGCGGCGGACGAGAGGGTCCCAAGCCCGGCAACCACGGTTAAGAGCAGCAGTGGTTTTGTCCCAAACCGGCGTGACGTCATGGCATGCCTCCGACATCAGTCATCTGAATGCTGAAGACCAAGGGGCCTCGTGGCTCTCGGGTTCCGCTATCATCTGCACTCGCCGACGCCGCCGTCTTGACGGCACGCTGACGGATCGCTGACGAAACGATGCGGGGCAGGATCGCTGGGGACTTTATGGCGCAATCTTCAGTATTTCGCTTCGGCGACTTCGTGTTGGATGCGTCCCCGCGCCGCCTGCTCCGGTCGGGGAAAGACGTCGATCTGCCGCCGAAGACATTCGACCTCTTGCTCCATCTCCTTCAGAATCGAGGTCGAGTCCTCACCAAGGATGAACTGCTCGAGGCAGTCTGGCGCGACGTAAACGTCGTCGAGAACACCCTGGCCCAGCGCATTCGGGAAATCCGCGAAGCGCTGGGCGATGGCGTTCACGGTGCGCGGTTCATCAAGACCCTGCCCAAAGTCGGGTATCAGTTCATCGGGGAGCTGGAAGACGAGCTGCCCGGTGTCACGGCGCCGGCAGCCCTGCCGAGCCTGCAGGCGGAAGGCACCATGCCGACTGCCGGGCGCGAGGTTGAAACCGACGTTCCCGCGAACCGGCGTCGACTGTCGCTGCTGGTCGCCGTCGCGTGCGCGATGCTGGTCGGACTGATCGGGGCCGGGTACTTCGTCGCGACGGCACGACCGGCGCCGCCCTCGGGCTCGCCGGCTGCGATCACGTCGATCGCGGTGCTGCCGTTCAAGCCGCTCGTTCCCGAAGGCCGCGATGCCGCGCTGGAACTGGGCATGGCCGACAGTCTGATCATG
This sequence comes from Vicinamibacterales bacterium, assembly GCA_036274155.1. Lineage (GTDB taxonomy): Bacteria > Acidobacteriota > Vicinamibacteria > Vicinamibacterales > UBA2999 > Gp6-AA40. Next base: position 66,785 of record DASUGH010000022.1, read on the forward strand.
AAGCTCGGAAGACTACGGCAGATTACCGTGCGCCCCCTGAGCGCCGTCCGCCGGTACACGGATGTCGAGCACGACGCGGTGACGGCTGGTCGGGAATTGCGGGTCGAATCAGTCCTCGAAGGTCACGTCCAAAGGCTGCAGGATCGAATCAGAGTAAGCGTCAGTCTGCGTCGCGTGCGCGATGGCCAGCAGCTATGGGCCGATCAGTTCGATGAACAGTGGACGGGCATCTTCGCGGCCCAAGACGTGGTCTCGCAGCGAGTCGCGGCGGCACTGGCTCTCGCGCTGACCGGCGAGGAACAACGCCAGCTGACCAAGCGCTACACCGAGAATCCGGAGGCGTACGGCGCCTACGTCCGAGGCCGCTATTTTTGGAACACCGGAAACGCTGACGGATTCAAGAAGGCCATCGCAGAGTTTCAGAGGGCGATCGCACTCGACCCGGGCTACGCGCTCGCCTTTGCCGGGCTGGCGGACGCGTACACATTGCTTGGCGGCCTCGGCGAAATGCCGATGCGGGAGTCGCACCCGAAGGCCAGGGCGGCGGCGATGAGAGCCCTGGAACTCGACGACCAGATTGCTGAAGCGCATACTGCCTTCGGCGCGGTGATCGGGAGCTACTACTGGGAATGGGCCGAGGCCGAGAAGTACTTGAAACGGGCTCTTGCGTTGAATCCCAACTACGCGACCGCGCTTGAATGGTATTCGGAATACCTGTCGCGGATGGCGCGGCACGAGGAGGCCATTCGTGCGGCGCGGCGGGCGCAGGAGATTGATCCCGCCTCGCTCAGGGCCAATTCGCACGTGGGGCTGGCCTTCTATTGGGCGCGGCAGTATGACGAAGCGATACAACAGTCGCGCAACACGCTCGAGCTGAGTCCGAATCTCTTTACCGCACACGTGATATTCGGATTGAGCCTGGTCCAAAAGCGGATGTACGGGGACGCCATCGCGGAGTTCCAGAAGGCGAGAGCGGTCACCGACAGCAGCGCGGACAGCCTAGGGCTGCTCGGATATGGCTACGGGATGGCGGGCATGAAACGCGAGGCGCGAGATGCGCTCAAAGAGTTGGACCAGCTGTTACGCCACGATCGGTACGTCTCGCCCTTTTGCAAGGTGATGGTCTATATCGGCCTCGGCGAAAAGGATCGCGCGTTCGAGTGGCTGGAACGGGCGTACGAGGAGCGAATCTGGCTTTTGGGAGTGCTGGCAGTTGACCCGATGTTCGACCCGCTGCGCTCCGACCCTCGATACACAGACCTGATCCGGCGGATGAATCTGGTGCAGGCAGCTAGATTGTAAAGGTGTTCAAGCTGCGCATGATCCGCGCCGTGTGTGCGGGCAATCCGCGCTGTACTGGCGGGAGGACGGAGCCGCATAAGACGCATTCCGTCACCCACGGGCGCGAAAACCCCGCTGATCGTTCCTATCGTCACGGTGGTCAGCGAGACCCGAGATTCGAATCTACGACTCGACGGCAATGTCGCGAACGAATCTTGCCGTCATTCGCACAGCGGTCGGCGTCGGCTACCGGTGGCAGGTCATGTGGTCCTTCCTAATCAACAACACTGTCTGATCGTCGATCTGCGTCCCATGGGCGCGAGCGCCGGTGAGCAGCCGGTCGGCAATTGCCGCGAGCGGCAGGCCGGCAGTCGCGGCCAGCACTCGTTTCGCCCAGTCGAGTCCCAGCTCGTTCCCCGTGTCGTCGAAGACCTCGATCAATCCATCGGTGAGCAGCGCGAAGGTGTCACCGGCCTGGCAGTCAACCGATGACGAGTCGAACGTGGTGCCGTCGAGCATGCCGACGGCGAGTTGTGGCGACGTCACTTCCTCGACGCGGCCACGTCGGACGCGCAGGATCGGCAGGTGGCCGGCGACGGCGCACTCGACGTGACTGCCCGAGCCTCCGCGAACGCAAGCCACCGTCACGAACATCTGCGGCTGTTTCAACGGCATCAGCACCGCATGCACGTCGTCGAGCAGCCGTGCGATGGAGCCGCCGGCGCGCGCGCGCATGCGCAGCGCGCTCTTGAACATGCCCATCACGACTCCTGGGCCGACGCCATGACCGGCGACGTCGGCGACGTAGCCGAGCCAGCCGCCGTTGTCCTCGACGATGTCGACGAGGTCGCCGCCGACATCGCCGCTGGCGTGCGACCAGCCGATGAACTCGAACTCGCCAATCCGCCGCTCGATTGCAGGCACGAGGACACGGTGAATGTCACGTGCGATCGCGATCTCGGCCTGCGCGCGGAGGAAACGCGTGGCGGTGACACCGATGAACAGCACGAAGAACGTGTATCCCGCTACCATGGTGAAGATGATGCCGACTGCGTCGAGTAGCAGTCTTCCTGGCGGCGCCGATGGCAGAAAAGTGAACAGGCTGCGGGTGATGGCGCCGTAGCCCAGGTGAATCACGACCAGCGCCATCACCGGATAGCCCCAGCGCCGCATCGAGATTGAGACGAGGGCGTAGCCGACTGCAATAGCGCCCGAGAAGACGACGTTGAGCACGAGGAGGGTCGCCGGCCCGCGACCGCGGGCAATGATGTCGATCGTGAACCCGATCGCTGAGAATGTGCTGAAGATCGCGAGCCATAGGTACATCAGCTGTCGCGCCGGGAGCGCCCGGACCAGCTGCGGCAGCGATCCGCCTGGGAACAGGTACAACCGGCGTCGGCTCAAGACCCGTCAATCGTAAGGCCTTCGGGCCCAGGGCCGAGGCCCGGCCCTGGCCCCGGGGCGCTGAAGGCTATTCCGACCGCCGCGCCGCGAGCGGCTCGACGCGCGACGCCCGGTAGGCCGGCAGCGCAGACGCGGCGAGCGTGATCACTGAGAGCACCGTTGGTACGCTCACGAATGTCACGAGGTCGTGGCTCTCGGTCTGACAGAGCAACGACGCCAAGGCTCGCGCAACCACGCACGAGGCGGCGACGCCGACCAGCAACCCCAGCGTCACCAGCTTCAGCCCTTGAGCGACGACCTTGCGGACGATGGCGCGCGGCTGGGCTACAACCGCGAGCCGGACGGCGATCTCGCGTCGGCGTTCCCGCACGCCAAATGCCAGCAGACCGTACAACCCGATTGCCGCGAGTAACAGCGATCCCCCTGCGAATGCGCCGAGCGTCATCACGCTGAAACGTCGTGGTGCAACCGTCTCTCCGACGCGATCGTCCATCGGCTCGATCGATTCGATCGCAGGTTGCTGTGCTGGCGAAGAGACACCTTGATAGCCCGCCCCGCCACGCTGACGCTTGCTCGTTTCAGGGTTTGTTCACGCGCATCCAGGTATTCGATGACGAGTTCCTGGTCGTTCGTCCATTTCAAGTTAGCACCGTACGCATTCTCGTTGCGACCGGCACCGTATAGCCACGCCACCTGAGCGTTGGCCGGCCGGCCTTTCTCAACGACGTGAATCTCATAACCGAACGACGTCGTAGCCCCGCCGTTTGTCTCAATCAGAACTGCGTCCACGCGGCCATCAGGAGATGGTAGCCGTGCGACCTCGTCTCGCGAGACGAGACCACATCCGGTCAGTAGCGCAAGCACAAGGGTGACCAGGGGCGGGGATGGTTTGCGATTGTGGGTGCGTGTCATGGCCTGTTGTACAGCAGGGAATCGGCTGACGCCGTCCAGGGACGCGCCAGCGTGTTCTCTCTTACTCGCGAGTCGAGTTCTGTGCCGTCCGGCATTGCGGAACTACGCCGCGACGACACTAATACGACCAGCCTTCCGCGAGCGGGGCTTCCGCCGAATCACGATCTCGACATCCTGATCGACCGCCGTCAGCAGGTTCATCAAGCGTTCGATGGAGAAGCCCGCCAGCTTGTAGTGACGAAGCGCCTCGCCCTCGGACCGAGCGAGGCCCAGTACCTCGGCGGCGTCGACGGGTGAAAGTTGGCGCGCTGCGAGTATCTGATTCAGGGCATAGGCCAGCCGTAGCTTGGCCTTGCGCTCGATGGCATCCGAGAATCCGAGGTCAGCGAAGACGTTGACGGTGCCGCGAGTCACCCGACGTCCACCGCTAGCTCTCCTGACTTGCGTCGACCTGGCCATGGCACATTATAACGCTTGACGCATTATTCTATCTATGGCATAATCAGCCCGTGGCGTGGGACGTCGAAGGCACCGACGAGTTCGCCGGATGGTTCGAGTCCCTCAGCGACGAGGAGCAGGTCAGCGTTGGCCGCGTCGTAGAACTCCTCGTGGGGCATGGGCCCTCGCTCCCATTCCCGTATTCGTCGGGCATCGCGACGTCCCGGCACCGCCACATGCGAGAACTCAGCATTCAGCACGAGGGGCGGCCGTATCGCGTGCTGTATGCGTTCGACCCGCGACGAGCCGGGATTTTGCTGTTGGGCGGCGACAAGACTGGAAACGACCGTTGGTACGACGAACACGTTCCGATTGCTGACAAGCTGTACGACGAGTACCGCCGGGAATTGGAGGGGGAAGGGCTGATATGAAGCGCCACAAGTGGACCGACATCAAGGCTCGCACGAAGCCTGAGACCCGACGACGCATAGAGACGGAGGCGCAGCGTCTGTCCGAAGATCTGCACCTGTCGCAACTTCGGAAGGCCCGCGGCCTCACGCAGGAAACGATGGCAGAACTGCTTGGGGTGAGCCAGGCGGAGGTGTCGAAGATGGAGCGACGGACGGAGCTCTATGTGGGAACGCTGCGCAAGTTCATCGAAGCCATGAACGGCGAACTGGTGATCGCCGCGCGATTCGCCGACGGAGTGGAAGTCCCCATCCGTCTCTCAGAGGAGGAAGACGCCGCCTGATTGTTCGTCAGCGGCGACAAACGCTCTCCTACCGGCGATGCACATCGTCGCGTGATGGCGCAGGCGTCCACTGAAGATCGGTGCCATCCCGGAGCCTAGCAAAAGCCCGATCGCGCGCCTGATCGTCGAGATTGCCGACGTCCGAGGATACGCGAACGGCCGCTGCGTCGGCGCCAGTGGACGTAGCGAGGCTGGCGACCAATGATTTCGCCAATGCCGCTCGCTCGGTCACAGGCAACGTGAGCGCCTCTTTGAAAATCTGTTCGACATCGCGTTTCATAGCCGAATTGTATCCGCTCACGTGTCGCACGAATGCCACGGAGAGCGTGAGTGCTGGGTCCATCGGAAGGGCGCGATGCCGGCCGGACTCGGACAGGCTGGAGTGCTCCCAGGGTCGATGGGCAGCGCCAGCTTCCACGTCGAGGGACGAGGGCACGATGCCGCGCTGTGCTCGAGTGCGCACGGTGCGGGCCGCACGTCAAGCCGGGCGGCGGCGAGGGCCAAGGTGACGGAACGACACTTCCGCCGACAGATGCACGGCGTCTGGTACGACTACCGCCTCTCGGACAGACTGCGCGACGAAGCTCCGGCTGCGTACAAGGACATCAAAGCGGTGCTTCGAGCGCAGCGAGATCTCGTAAAGGTGACGCGTGTGCTTCGGCCAGTGCTGAACTACAAAGGGACGTGAAGATCGATGAGCCGGAAGAGCAACTCGATTGCGCAGTGGGTGAAGTCGCGATGCCCTGGATGCGCACGTGGTCGTCAACCGCCGGACTCTACGATGGTGAGGGAAACAAAAGCCTCGGCTTGCCAGCCGAAGCTCTCTGACTGTTGGGAAGCAGGAGGATGTCTGCCTTCGCGACTGCGTCGCTACGGCGAGACAGCCTTTGCGTTCAGCAGACTCGCGCTACGCCGGGCCGGAGGCCCGGCCTAGCCGAAGCTCGCCGCAGGCGAGCGAAGGCTGGTTGCGGGGGCGCGCAACCAGCGGTACTTGCAGCTGTGGCGCGGTGCCGCGTGAAGTGTACAGAGCGATAGGGCGTTACGACGGGGCCGACGATGTCAACAAGGCGCGCGCATGCGCCGCGATCACTTCGGTGCCGCTGTCTGTATTGCCCAAAATGACGAGGACGTACCCGAGATCCGGATAGAACTCGAACTGGTTCGACGAGCCGGCAAGTGAGCCACGGTGCCCCGCGATCTTCACGCCGTTGACGACCCGCGTCTCGAATCCATAGCCGTCGCGACCACCATAATCCGCGTCGATGTAACCGGTTAGCACGAGAGCAGTCATCTCCCGGTTGAGAATCCGATTACCCACGAGCGCGTCGGCAAAACGGGCCAGGTCGTCTCCGGTCGAGTAGCCACCACCCATCGGGGTGCAGATCATACAGTCGTCCCCCGGCTTGGGCTCTTCCCCAGCGAGAAACCAGCGAGCGGAATTTGCACGGGTGCCGGCAGGAGGAGTGCGCGTATAGCCAAGCGCCGGCTTGGGCGAGCCGCCGAACTCGTATCGAGTATTCGCTAGACCGAGCGGACGGAATAGCTCGGCCTCGACTACCGAAGCAAACGCGCGGCCGGTCCGCCGTTCGATGATGGCGCCTAGGAGCAGAAAGTTGGAGTTGCTGTAAGACCATTGGGTCCCAGGACGGAACTGCAACGGCGACGTCGCGAAGAATTTCCAAAGATCCGTCGGCGATTTTATTGTCGCGACTTCGGCCCAGAACTCGGGCACTCGAAACAGATCTGGGATGCCCGAACTCATGGTCAGCAGGTGACGGACGGTCACCTGATCGCGTGCTTCGGCAGACGGGTATTCCGGCAGGAGCGAACCTAGCGTGCTGTCGAACGATAGCTGCTTCCGTTCGACTAGCTTCGCGATGATGACCGCGGTGAACATTTTGCTCACCGACGAGAGCATGAACGGAGTCTCGGGCGTATTGGGACGTGCTGCCTTGCGATCCGCCAAGCCGTACCCTCGCCTGACGAGTGGCTGACCGTGGCGAGTCAGGAGGACGACTCCTGAGAATTCGTCGCTATCCGTCAATTTGGTTGCAAACGCCTCGATATTCGCAGCCATTGCCGCGGCATGCTCGTCTCTCGCGCTCCTTGGGCGGCCGCAGCCCGTCAGGACCGACGCAGCGACGATCGCCGCGACGACGCTGATGCGACCAGCCTTCCTCAGACGAGCCTTCCGCCGAATTACGATCTCGACATCCTGATCGAGCACCGTCAGTAGGTTCAGCAGTCGTTCGATAGAGAATCCTGCCAGCTTGTAGTGACGAAGCGCAGACATCTTGGGCTGCGTCAGGCCCAGCACCTTGGCGGCCTCGGCCTGCGAGAGCGGGCGCGCTTCGACTGACTGAATCAGCGCATAGGCCAGGCGCAGCTTCGCCTGACGCGCGGCGGCGTCGGGAAACCCGAGGTCAGCGAACACGTTTCCGGTGCCACGAGTGACCGCGCCTTTCCGTTCAGCGTTTCGGGTTGTCATAGTCGTGCGAGCTGGTAAGTTGCCGCGACGGCCCGTTTCGATCATGCAGCGTCCCTCGAGATTGCGGAGGAGTCCACTGGAGGTCGAGCCCTTTGCGAAGTTTGGCGAGAGCTCGTCGCCGTGCGGCTGCGAATGACTTTCGACGTGCGGTCGTGGACTTAGCTTTTCGAACCACCGGAACCCCCAGCTAACGCGCTCGCCAGTACCCCGGTCGGCGCCGCCCATGCGCGACGGCGACGATCTGAACGTTCTCGCCGCGTACGCGATACACGACGAAGAACGGAAAGCGACGAAGCAGTAGGCGCCTTGTGTTACTGAGATAGGGAGACCCGGCTTCGGGCCGCTGGGAGATTCGTTCGATCGCCCGATCGAGCTCGCGCTGAAAGCGACCAGATGCGCTTTCGTTCCGTTCGCGGTACCACCGTTCAGCAGCCTGCGCTTCGTCGGCAGCCAGCGGATGGAACTCGACCGCGAACTGGGGCATCAGCGCGCGGCGAGTCGGCGTCGGACCTCTGCCCAGGGAACGGACTTGACGGCTCCGCTATCGAGCTCCGCCAGGCGCCGATTCACCTCAGTCGCCCAGGCGGCCTCCGCGTCCTCGTCGACGTCGGTGTCGAGGCTGTCGAGCAGCGAGCCGGCGAGTGCCGCGCGGGCCTCGGTCGGGAGCGCCAGAGCATCCTTCAGGATCTCCGCTGCGTCACGCTTCATGACTCTATTCTAGCTGGATGGCGCCCACCACGATATGCCTTCGGTTAGTGATGTCCACGCTGGTCCCGTCCGCCACCCACGATCAGCAACCTTCCCGAATGTGGACGAGATCGACACTCAGATTGCCGTGGGACCGATTGGACGGCTGATCGACGTCGGGTGGAACTCCAAGGCTTCTACAATCTCGCCATGGCATCGACGAAGACACCCGCGCAGATCAAGGCCGACTACGTCAGCTTGATGGGTCCGCATGCAGGTGAAGCGTTCGCAGAACTGATGCAGGACGCGGCTCGCCTCCATCTGAAATGGAACGAGTTCCTTGCACTCTTCGCCGTCGGCTCCGCTCAGATCGAGACGCTAAACAAGGCGGCTCCCGGCTTCTTCTACCTGGTCACAGAGGCGTGGTGGGACGGCTTAATCCTGCACATCTTTCGCATGACCGACGGCAACAGGAAGGTGCTGTCGGTCGTGACCCTGATGAAGCTTCTGCCGAGACCTGTTCGAGCTGGCTACGAACCGAAGCTGAAACTCGCCCTGGCCGCCTCACGGTTCGCCCACGACCTGCGCCACGCCGATATCGGCCACCGAAATCGGGAGGTAGCGCTTAAAGTGAAGCCAGTACCCCGATCCAGCCGCGAGCAGATTCGGAAGGCCATCGCCGCGATCGATGACGCTCTCCACTTCGTTGACCACCACTACACCGGGCACGAAGCTCCGATCTACGATCACCTCGACATCCAGGGAGGGGCCGGCTCGATTCTGTGGGTCGTCAGGCGCGGTCTGAAAGCCAGGGACGACGACTTCACCGCACGCCGTCCGCCAATGGGGTTCCCGGACTAGGCGCGTCCCGCGAACCAATTGCAAGCCGGCCGGTAAGGTCGCTCGGATGCCCGGCCCTCCCTCGTCTGGATACCGTCACAATCCACGAAAGCGAAGAGAAAGCGGGGGGAACGCAAACGCGGGAGCACCGTTCCCCCAACTTCGAGTGCAGTTCGCACGGCGCGAAACACATACTGGCGGGCTCGGAGAGCGCGTGGCGCGATTCCGAACTCGCTACCGGTGTTGCACTTCACGCGATGTCGCCGCGCGGCGCTCTATGCCGCCCCGCGTCCAGTCCGTGCCGATGTAAGCGTCACCATCGGCGACAAGCGGGGCGTGAGCGACCCCCTCTGCCATCCCCCTTCTTCGCCCCATGGTCCAGTTGGAGGGAGTTGGAGGGGGTCGCTCACGCCCAATACCGATGTCTCGTTCGTCCGGACGAACAGCGCGTGTCTCTAGCAGTTGTCGGGTGCGTTGCACGATTACCCGGCGACCATGTCGGCGTCTCACCCACGCTTCACAGTCCCTGACAGGTTTCGCCCGGAACTTGCGTTCATAAAGGTGAGCGCGCACTCGCTCTGAATTCTGAACCACGGCGGCCGACGATCGCCGCCTCCTGCCTCTCTTCCGCCAGCGCGCGTCGATCGGCTAGCGAGTTCGTTGACGTGTGCCACGGTCGCATGCACGGGCGGCCATCACGACGCGAGATTGTCCGGCGATCCGCGGCCCGGTCAAGCCACTCCGCTTCGCTCCGTCCCCTTCGGGGCTATCGGGCTTGACCGAACCGCGGCTCCGCCGGGTCTTGGCAACTACGTGATGGCCGCGGGATTGACCGCCGCACAGGGGCGGAACACATCGTTCATCCTTCGAGGGAGTCGCGGCGTTATGATCCGATCTCGAGAGCGGCGCAATCGACGACTACGACGCGCAACGCGACGAGCGGCGTCGCGCGATCATCGCGACGAACCGCTGCAAATGTTCGTTCGCACACTCGCTCGGCAAGCCGCCCGCGAAGTGTTCGCGCGAGAGCTGGCGACGCGACAACAGGATCGACCCGAGGTGACGGTGCAATGAGGGTTGCGGCCTACGCGCGGTACTCCTCAGACAATCAACGCGACGCATCGATTGCCGACCAACTGCGCATCTGCCGAGAGTTCGCGGCTCGCCAGGGATGGACCGTCGTTCAGGAGTTCACCGACCATGCGGTCTCGGGCGCGACGCTACTGCGCGCCGGATTCCAGGCGCTGATGCGGGATGCGTTGAACCGCCGATTCGACGTCGTGCTTGCCGAGTCACTTGATCGCTTCAGTCGCGACCAGGAAGACACCGCCGGGCTCTTCAAACGTCTCACCTTCGCCGGCGTCAACATTGTCACGCTCGCCGAGGGCGACATTACGCACCTGCACATCGGGTTCAAGGGGACGATGAACGCGTTGTTCCTGAAGGATCTGGCTGAGAAGACGCACCGAGGGCTGCGCGGGCGCGTGGAGAGCGGCAGAGCTGGCGGCGGCCTCTGTTACGGATACCGCGTGGTGAAATCGCTGGTCAGCGGAACCGTTACAACTGGCGAACGAGCAATCGAGCCAGAGGAAGCTGCCGTCGTGGAACGCATCTTCCGGGACTATGTCGCAGGAGTCGCGCCGAAAGGGATTGCGAAGCGACTGAATCAGGACGGGATCGCCGGACCGTTCGGAGGAACGTGGAGCCCCAGCACGATTCACGGGAACGCGAAACGCGGCACCGGAATCCTGAACAACGAGCTCTACGTCGGCCGGCTGATCTGGAACCGGCTGCGATACGTGAAGAATCCGGACACGGGCAAGCGGATCTCGCGGTTGAATCCAGAGGCAGAGTGGATCGCCAAGGAGATTCCATCCCTCCGGATAGTGAGCGACGAGCTCTGGAACGCCGCGAAAGACCGTCAGAGCGCAACGCGGCGCACAATCACCCGCGCTGGCAACATCGGCTTCGCAAGACGGCCTCAGTATCTGTTCTCGGGTCTGTCGAAATGCGGTGCCTGCGGTGCAGGATTCATCATGGCCGGCCGCAATCGGCTCGCATGCTTCGGTGCCCGTGAGAAAGGCACGTGCGACAACCGTCTCACCATCCGACGTGACGAAGTCGAGGCGAGGGTTCTGAAAGCGCTGGAGGAGAAGCTTCTCAATCAAGAGCTCTTCGAAGAGTTCTGCGAAGAGTTCACCCGCGAGATGAACCACCTTCGGATGGACCACCGCGCGAGCCTCTCGGCTGCCGAGCGTGAGATCGAACGCATCGAGGCCCGTCGCAAGAGGCTGATCGAGATGGTGATGGACGGTTTGGCACCTTCGGTCGTGAAGGACGAGCTGAATGCGAACGCGGCCAGGCGTGAACAACTGGAAGCGCAGCTTGCTGCCACACAGGAGCCGCCGCCCCTCCTCCATCCGGAGATGGCCCGCATCTACCGCACGAAGGTCACAGAGCTCGCGAAGGCGCTCCAGGAGCCGGATACCAGGTCCGAGGCCACCGAGGCCCTGCGCGGCCTCGTGGACGCGATTGTGCTCACTCCAGACCAAGGTCGGGAAGCGCTTCAGATCGAGCTGCGGGGCAACCTGGCGGCGATGCTCGGGGCGACCGTACAAACGAAGAGGTCGTCGGATTCCGACGACCTCTCCCTGCAAGTATCTTTGGTTGCGGGGGGGATTTGAACCCCCGACCTTTGGGTTATGAGTTAGATCGAACGGCCCCACCCGAGGCAGCCCAAGCACGCACAAGCCCATTTTCATTGGCGTTTTCGACAGTGGGCGGCAACGGCCGCCCACCCGAAACCGCGCACGATTGTCACCCGTTTGTCACCCAGACGATGACCCAAGGGCCGCACGTCCTGGGTGACAGATGGCTCGTCGTGCGAGGAGGTGCGTGTGGATTTCGATCCCAGGGACTATGACGACCCTCGCGACCATGACCGCAGAGAGGAGCGTCACGACCACGAGCCATCGCGTGGACGCCGCGAGGCGTCAGACACGTCGGATCGCGATGACGACCGGAGGCAACCCGACTTCCGGCCGCGCGATCGACAGGACGACGATGCGAGGATACTCGGTCGCGGTCCAGGAAACGACCGGCAAGCCGATGACCATGGTCGGGATCGGCGTGATGATGCCCGTTGGGCGGACCGGGACCGCGACGATCGTGAGCGCGATCGAGAGCCGCGCGATCCGTTCACGCGCCACCTCTACCTGCCACGCGGACCGGAGCGGGAGCTCGTTCACTATCGCGATCGCGAGTACACCTTACGCGGTTCGGAGTCGCGCACGTTAGCGACCGTTGGCGCCTTTCGAGTGGTCTCCAGTCGTGATCTTCGAGACCACGGCGACCGGCCTGCAGATCCACGGTCCGGCGACCTCCGGCATCTCCGCGAACAGGGACTGATCGAGACCGTGCGCGTGCCCGGTTACCGCGAGCACGCCGTGGTCCTGACCAAGGAAGGCCGTGGCCTGCTGGAGAGCCACCGTGACCACGATCGCGACCAGCATCAGACGTTCCACTCGGGCCTCGTGCGGGCGCGCGAGCTGGAGCACGATATCCAGATCTATCGCGCTTACGATCAGGCCGAGGCGCGCCTGCTGGACCGCGGCGCCCGCGTCGATCGAGTTGTGCTGGACCACGAGCTCAAGAGCCACTACCAACAGTGGCTGCACGAGCGTGACAAGGGCCGCGACGACTACGACGGACACCCCGATCGAACACCCGATGAGATTCGCGAGTGGGCGCTCGAACACGATCTGCCGTACTTCGATGGCGAGATGCATTTTCCGGATGCTCGCATCGAGTACCAGGAGTCGGACGGCCGCTGGGATCGGGAGGACATCGAGGTCACCACGGAGCACTATCGCGGCGCCCACGGCGCGAGCATCGCGCGTGCCGGATTCTCATGTTATCGGGGCCTGAGCCTGCACGTCAGCGGGCGAAGCGGCCGGGGCGGCGGACGAAACGGCGGCCTCGCCGAGGAGTTCTGGAAATGAAGACCCGCCTTTGCGCTTCGCACTTCGGCGAGGCTGGGGCGACCGATGAACGCGTCCAGGCCGTCGTCGATTTCGGGTTCACCGAACGCCAGGCGCGCTTCCTGGTACTCGTGATGCGTCATGCTGGCGTGTGCGTGCCGCGTCAGTACGCACGCTTTGCGGGCGTGGCGTACGGCGCGAAGTGTAATGCGTTTTTCGACAAGCTCGTCCGCCGCGGGTTCGCGGTCGCTAACCACTGCATTCACAACCGAGCGCGGCTGTATCACGTTCATCACAAACCGCTGTATCACGTCATCGGCGAGGTCACGAGTCGCTACCGTCGGCGCGTGCCGGCGCGCTTGGCTGTGCAGCGGCTCATGTTGCTCGACGCGGTGCTGACCACGCCCGAACTTGAGTGGCTCACCACGGCCTCTGAGAAGAACGGCTATCTCGCCAGATTGAGAAAATCCGCGGTCGCCGAACCACCTGGGGAGACGCCCACCGCGGCCCAATCGCGACCCACGTCGGAACTTGTCGGCACCTTTCCGATCGGTCTCGAGCGCGACGGTCGCGCAGTGCTCTCTACCCGGCGACGGACCCCTGGACGGATGACTTCAGGAGCTTCCTGCAGTGCCACGCGGCCCTGCTCCGAGTCTCGCCGACGTGGACGCTGCGGCTGGCGTTTCCGCAGCCATTCGACCGTGTCTACGATGCCTATCAGACGGTCATTCGCGAAGAACTGGAATCACCGCTTCATCCCGCGACGATCGCTGAGCCCAAGTGGTACTTCACGCATCGGCGCGAGGCGGGCGAGGGCGTCCATCCGATGACGCGCGGGTTGCTGGAGAAGGGCGCCGAGCTGTTCGGAGCACCCCGCTTCACGCATATGTACCGTCGGTGGCTGAAGCACGGCGACACGGTGTTGGAAGGCCCCTTATCACCTACGCTTGCCGAGGCGCTCAGCGACGGACGCGGGCGCATGGAGTGCCTGGTTCTGCCCCATACCTATCGTCATCTCTCCCCCTTGGTCGACCACGAGCGTTCGACGCGCAATGAAGTTGAGAAGGGGGTTGAGGAGGGGGAACGCGAGGGGGAACACAGGTCCGCACGCCCTCAACCCCCTACCTCAACCCCCCGGCCGGTGCCCGAGCGTTCCGTGTTGATGTGAGGTGCGCCGCGGTGACGACTGCAAGAACCTGCAATCAGCGCAATGACTTGCGACCGTGTGCCGCGCGACGAATAGGGCGGCGTCTTGTGCCGCCCCCTATCAGCGGATCGGTCAGCGCAGAACGGAACCGAGACGTGAACGACCCCGGCACCGGCGCGCGAAGACGTTCCCGCGCGCGCCTACGGGTCGTTCACGTCTCGGTTCCGCATGTCGGAGTGTCGTGTCAGCAAGGGGCGGCGAGAAAGGTATCTGGGAGCCGTCGCGCGGCGTGTATGCGTGCGCGCCTCGAGCGCATTTCGAACGCTAAAAACGCGCAAAGATCCTTCTCCATCGCGCACGCGTTGCGCGATGTCGGAAGCCGTGTAGAACCCTGTCATCAGAGCGCTGGTGCGCATCGTGCAGAACGCCTGCGTGCGTTGCGGCTCGCCGCACGAGCAGTTGGACACGATGGCTGTTTCTTGGTGATGGTTGTGCCGGACGTGAGGACGATGCGAAGCTCGGGATGTGGACGAGTGGCAGACCAAACGACTGAGCGACGCCGAAGCACACGCGCTGTTCGATCGGCTGTTTCCGCACGGCCATGCCAGTCCGGACGTGCTCGAAGAAATTGCTCCGGAAGGCTGGGAGCAGTCGCCATTGCTGGCGTGCTTCCACCCGTCGGTCGAGCGCGTGTTCGAGGAACGGTTGCTGATACACCGCAACCTGCAGGAACTGCATCGTGCCTGGAAGCGGCGTGACGGCGATGCGTCCGACGTCTTGTCTCCGGAACCAACGCTGGGTGAAGTGCGGAGCGAGTATGCGGCGCAGCCGGTGAAACAGGATGAGGAAGTCACCGAGTTGGTGGGCCTCTGTCTCTGGGACATCTTCTCGGACAACCAGGAAGTGATCGCGGCGGACGGACGGATGGTCGACATCGGATCGTTCCGTGGTGCCGGCGCGTTCCTGGACGACCATCTCACAGGGAAGCGGGACAGCTGGCGCGGCGGCGATTACATGCGCTTCTACATGGGCACGATCTGGATTTCCGGACGCGCGGATTTGGCTCCGGTGTACGCCATGATCTTCCGGCGTCTCAAAGCGCTCGGCGCCGACTGGATTTATCACTTCCCGGAGCTTGGGCTCGTAGAGTTCGCGCCGCCCGAAGACCGTGCGGAAGGGCCGCTCGCTGGCTATTCGGTATCCGACGGTGCGATCGCGGAAGTGAAAGCGCGACACCACCGGGCCGAAGTGCAGCGTCTTCGGGCGGACTTGGAGGAGGCAAACGCACGTGCGCGCGAAGCGGCGATGGATCGTCCGCCGGCAGCGACCGTGCGTGCGTACCGTCAGGTGTACGGACGTGATCCACGTGGCTGGCCACCGGTCTGAACCGGCCACGGACATTCTGACAGGTCGAGCGATTTGAACGGCACTCCATCCCGGACAACTGATACTGAATCGTCCGGACGCTCCGAACGACATTTTGTGGGAGCGATGGCGCGCGTCAAGGCTGCCCTCGCTACGCTCGGCGCTTCGCGGCCTTGACACGCGCCATGCGCTCCCGGCGGTTGCGCATTTATCGGAGCGTCGAAAGAGTGCAGCGACGTAACGACTGGTTCTATTCCTGCGTGAGCCAGCTGAGCGCCGCGGCTGGATCAATCACGGGCAGCGGTGCGTTTGGGTACCCGTCCGGGTCGCGTGTCACGAGCGCGTCGCAACCGCTGGCTTCTGCGGCTGCCGCACACACCGCATCCTCGAAGTCAGGCCAGGCGAATGCAAGCGCCCTTCGCACGACATCGTCATCGACCGGAGCCACGCTGAAGACGCGAATCAGACGTTCCACACCTTCGCGGGCGAACGCCGCGCCGCGGGCTTTCTCGAGCAGATAGAAGATCGTTGTCACGCCGTGGGCCGGGACCATTCCGTGGCCTTGTCCTCGTTCGATGGCTGCCCACAGCGCAGCCGCGACATCAGCATCAGGTGGACGATCGAGGATTACGTCGAGGAAGACGTTGAGATCGAGCAGGAGACGCTTCACCGATACTTGCGGCCGAGATGCCGGCGGTGCGCGTCGGCGGGAACGCCCCGGGCTGCGCCCCGGAGCATGCGCAGAACCGGCGTTTGGTCGTCGGTCTTGGGTGGCTTCGACAGGAGGTCCAGATAACGCTCAACGAGCCGCGAAACCGACGTGCCGCGGGCAGCCGCGTAGCGCTTGGCGCCGCGGACCACCTTCTCGTCCACGCTGAGCGTGAGCTTTGGCATATACGTATCATAACACGTTCTTGATACGTATCGCAGAGGCGACGTCGGCAGGGCCGAAGGTCGGTAGTGCGCGCGCGAGCCCCGCGCGAGGAAGCCTCCAGTCGCGCATCACAGTTTGAGTTAGTGCGTCGATGCCGGTTCGCGAGAACCCGCCGGCTATTGTTGTCGCGGTCGCTATCGCCATGATGCTGAAGAATAGATGGTCACTGACCCACACACGCTTGGCCTTCGTCCAGTCCGGCCGGGGGATATCGCTCATCGCGCTCTACGCTACAGAACACGTGTGTTACGCAATCGTGCAACTCGCGAAGCGGTCGGTGTCGACGTCCCTGGCACATTGTCGCGCCAGGGCTGGACAATGTGGGCGCCGGGTCAATACCGCCGCGTGACTTGGCCCGGCCGACGACCCACGGGATCAATCGACTCGTTGGCGTCCCTCCGGCCCCTGTAGTTCTGACCGTGCTCGGCTGGTCGGTGATCGCCACAACGCACGTGGTGCAAGGAGGCTGGAACGCGGCCGGGGGTGAACGACCTCATGCCAGCGGTCTTCACGCGTCGCCATCAGTCAGCGAGGCCCATCCTGCGCAGCAGCGCGATCCAGCGGGGGTTCGTTCGCAGCGCCGCGGTGTTCGGGTCCTGCGTGTACGCGATTGCGAGCGGTTCTCGCTCTTCGACAGCTCGCTCGTACCACTCGAGTGCATCATCCGGCTCGCCGGCCGCGAGGTGATAGACGATCATCCCCATCGGCACGCCGAGGGGGTTGTCGGCGCGGCGCATGTCGCGCAGCAGGTCTTCGGCGCGTCGCGTCTGGCCGTCGCGCTTCAAAGCCGCCGCATACCAGCCGATTACCCGCGGATGCCATGGCGCCGCTCGGTACGCCTTTCCCGCGGCTTCGACGGCATCACGGATACGACCGAGGCACACGTACGACTGCGCAATAACGGAGTACCCGCCATAGAACGGCACGTCGAGATCGACGAGCTTGGTTGCTTCGGCCAACGCGCGATCGTGTTGCCGTTGCCACATCCAGGCATTCGCGAGGATCGCGCGAAAGAGCCCGTTCAGCGGGTCCAACCGCAGGACCCGTTCGAGCAGCTCGACGACGGCGCGCAGGTCGCGTTCGGCACCGATCCGAAAGTAGACCGCCGGGAACGAGTCGATACGATCGCCGAGTGCGCGCCGCACGCGCTCCGCCTCTGACCTGTCGTAGTCGAACGTACGGGCCACCTGCCCCAGCATCGCCAGCGCGTCGGTGTCGGACGGATCCAAGGCGAGCGCCTTGGCCGCCTCGGCCCGCGCCAGCGGCATCACCTCGCGAGCAGGGCGTACGCTCTCCGTCGCCAGCGAGACCTAGCACGTCGCCAGCCCCGTGTGTGGGGCGGCATAACCCGGGTCGAGCGCGACGGCGCGTTCGAAGTGTGTGATGGCGCGCAGCGTCGACGACGCGGTGACGAGACGCAGCTCGTGCAGGCCGCGCAGATAGGCCTCGTAGGCACGCAAGTTCAGCGGCTGTGTCCGCGTTGGCGGATGTGCAGTGAGCGCCAGTTCGAGTGCCGCAGCAATCGACCCAGCGATGTCGTCGTACACGGCAAATATATCCGCATCGTCACGGTCATAGCGCTGGGACCACAGCTGGAAACCGTTGTTCGCATCAACGAGCTGTGCGGTGATGCGAATGCGGCCGGCCGATCGGCGCACACTGCCCTCGAGAATCGTCCGGACGTTCAACGCGCTCGCGATTCGCTTGAGATCGAGAGCGCTGCCACGGAGACCGAACGATGACGTCCGGCCGATGACCTCGAGACCATCGACTCTCGCGAGCGCATTGATGATGTGCTCGGTGAGCCCGTCGCTGAAGTAGAGATCGTCTGGATCGGCGCTTGCGAACGGCAGCACCGCGATAGATGCATGCGGCACGATGGATCGCGTGTCGCTCGACGTCTCGCGATGCATGGCGCGCACGTTCGCGATGAACCGATAGCCTGATTTCGCGACCGTCTCGATGAACCGCGGCGCGCGGCTCGAGTCGCCGAGCGCCTTGCGCAGCGCCGATACGTGGACGGTGAGGATTCCTTCCTCGACCTCGGCGCCAGACCACACGATCGCAAGCAACTCGTCCTTCGTTTGGAGGCGGCCGCCGCCGCGGAGCAGCGCCGTCAGCAGATCGAAGGCCTTCGGCGGCAGCGCAATCAGTTCACCTCGACGACACAGTCGGCGCTCGTGCACATCGAGGGTGAAGTCGGCGAATTCGTAGAGTTCCGATGAGAACATCATGACGAGGCGGTCTTAGGGGAATCTTAAGGACTTCAAGCAGCATGGCAGTAGATAAATATCCGGGCGCATAGTGCGCCGCCACGGTGCCGCATCATGACCGTACTCGCACAGCGGGCGATCGGTACCCCCGCAGACCGCGTGTTCTATCCGGCGATGGCGATCGCGCTCGCCGCGGTAGTCTTCCTGGGCTTTGCCCCGACCTTCTACCTACGCGGCTACGTCGCGCTGCCTGAAGGAGTGACTGTACCGCTGTCACCGCTCAAGATCGTGCACGGTATCATTGCCACTGCGTGGATGTGTCTGTTCGCCGCACAGACGTGGCTCGTCGCGACCGCTCGCGTGTCTACACATCGGCGGCTGGGGCTGCTGGGCGCCATCATCGCCGTCGGCATGGTGGCCACCGGTGCAGCCATGACGGTCGATGCGCTGCGCCGCGGTGTCGACCCCATGAACGTCGACCCGCGTGTGTGGTGGCTTGGCAATACGTTGCCGCCGGTTCTGCTATTCGCGGTACTCGTTGGCGCAGCGCTGGCGCTGCGCCGGCGCGTGCACGCCCACAAGCGCCTGATGCTGCTCGCCACGATCAATCTCGTGGGACCCGCATTGGGGCGGGTCGCGTTGTTCAATCTCGACGCTTCGCTCGTCACACCATTCGCCGTCAGCACATTGCTCGGGCTCGTCCTCGTTCCGACACTCTATGACTTGATCATGCGCCGCCGCGTGCATCCCGCCTTGATCCTGGGCGGCACCGCGACGATTATCGGCCCGTGGCTGATGTCTGCCGTCGCGCGAACGCCGGCCGGCTTGGCATTGGCTGATTGGTTCCTTTGAGGTATGCGATGACGCGTGTGGTAACCGTCCTCGGGCAAACTTGCATGGCCCTTGCGCTCCTGTGCGAGGTCACCGTTGCACAGGATCTCGTGGTGACGAACGCCCGCATTATCACTGGGACCGGACGAACGATCGATCGGGGCTCCATTGTCGTCGCGAACGGTCGCATCGTTTCGGTGTCGCCGGGCGACGTTCCGGCCGGTGCCGTCCCGCGCGTCGACGCGCGTGGTCTGACCGTGCTGCCAGGCTTCATCGACACTCATCGTCATGTGCTTCAAAGCGCCAGGGCAGACACCGATGCCCGGCTCACGCGATACACCAACGAGAACGTCCTCGGCATGCTCGAGACGCTGCTCGACCGAGGCTTCACGACGATCTTTTCGACGGGCGATCCAGTTCCGCAGATTCTCGACTTGCGGGCGCGGTTGCGGCGCGACGAGGTGCGCGGACCACGGCTGTTTTCCCTCGGCAAGGTATTCACGGCGCCGAACGGTTGGCCGACGCAGGTATGCCGCGGAGTCGCCGGATGCCTCGCCACCAGCATGGTGCAAACCACGTCGCCTCAGGAAGCAACTGCACGAGTCGCGGAGCTCGCGGCCGCAGGCGTCGACGGCGTCAAACTTGTCTATGACAACGTCATAGCGCCAGACGCCCTCATCGACGATCGCGTCGTCGCCGCGATCACGGCCGAGGCGCGTCGCCACGGATTGACCGTGTACGCCCATGTCACAGCCATGGACGAACCCGCGATGCGGCTCGTGGACCTTGGCGTTCGTGCGTTCGTTCATCCGACGCCGCTGCGCTCGACGGCAAGCGCTGGAGGGGCGGCGCGGTTGCGTGAGCTGGGAATTCCAGTGGCCACCACGATCGGCATGTTCAGCGCCGACGCCGCCGCGTTCAACGGTATCCCACACTCCGCGCGCAACCGTGCGATCTCCGCCGATTGGGGCGGGGCCGTGAAGCATTTGGCGGAGTCTGGCGTGACTGTGGCCTTCGGGACGGACTCGGCGACAACCGACTGCGTGGGTTGCGATTCGCCGCCGGCGGTCACGCTCTCCGCCAGCCAGCGCGCGAGCGCGGAAGCGACGATCGAGATCCGCACGATCGCGTCGCTACTCTCGAATGCGGCGGCTCTCGAGGCTCTGACCCGCAATGCGGCGGTCTTCATCGGAAAGGCCAGCGAGCTCGGCACCCTCGAGCCCGGCAAGATCGCCGACCTCGTGATCGTGGATGGCGATCCGCTTGCCGATATCGGTGCCCTCGAGCGCGTGAAAGCTGTGATCAAAGAGGGCCGCGTGGTGGTGGACCGGCGGTAATCTGCCGAAAGCGTCGTCCGCGCGGATTGCCGCGACTAGTAAGAAAGCGACATCGCGCCGGCATCGTGCTGCCAGGCGCTGTCGCGGATTGACTCTCTCGGGCGTGCCTCTGACTAGCGATTTCCTGCCGGGGTTTCCAGAATCCTGCCGTTCTGGTTCGCGTTTAACCTCCAGCGGCCGTCGCGCTTGCTGACGACGACGAGACCGCGTGTCTCTTCGCCCGCGGTCGGGACGCCCGCTCGCCTGATGTCTAGCGTTCTGACGACAGCGATCGCGACGTCCGACCGGACGAACTGCAGGTCCTCGATGGCATGACGCCTCGTGTGGTCGTAAAACTGACCCCCTGGGGCATGAAGCGGGGTGATCAGTCGCTGCCACGCCTCGCAGCCCTTGAGCCAACCGCCGGTCACGTTGATGAACACCGCGCCGCTTTCACATTTGTCGGGAGTCGCCGACGCTGCGGGCTGGTGATTGTTCCAGCTCGTTTCGAAGCCGTCGGCCAGCAACGCTCGAATGGCGGCTGCATCAGTCTCATTCCACGACACGCCACGGCGGTTCTGCGCGATGGTCGTTACGCTCAACACGGCGATCAGCATCGTCAATAGCGCGGGTCTCGGCATCTCGCGTCCTCGTGACACACGATGACGCGCGCGAGTACGGATCGGAAGCACGAAGACGTTACGCGACCGTATCGAACGTGCCTGTTACGTCCGGCGTCGCCAGACCGCTGGGACGCCAGTGTCCGATTGGCCAACGCCCTCATCGGGGCAAGAGGACTGTGATCTCTTGCCAGGCGTCGACCGACATGGGGCGGTTGATGAGAAAGCGCTCGCCCCGGCCTGCCACCGCGTACTGGTTCATCCACGCCTTGTGCTGCGGAATGAACTGAATGCCCGAGGCAAACAGCGGGCGCGGTACACCGACATCGACAGTCGAGCCCAGCACGACGGGCACGGCCATCAGCATTCCGGTCGGATCGAGATAGAACAGCTCGCACGCATCCTCCCGCCAATGCGGCATCAGACCCCCATGCGTCGACACTTGCCATTTCCGGGCGGCATCAGGGAAGCCGCAGACGTACACCTCGTTGCGTCCCGTTTCGGCCGATGTGTAGGCCAGGAACCGGGGCGCACCATCGCGGGCCGGTGCAAAACACGCGCTGGTTTCGGAATACCCGTGTTCCAGAAAAGGGCGAGCGATGCCGGAGGGCGTCGTATCGACATCCCCGATCCACACATGCAGCCACCGGAAGTCCGGAACCTGCGATGTGTAGGCAACGACCCTACCGTCGGGCGACCAGTCCGTCGGAAACTTGGGTCCCGGGGTATCGAGTACGCAATCAGCGCCGCCTCCCACGAGCGCCTGCCGCATCAGCTTCATCCGTCGGTCGTCGCCGCGGCTGAACAGAATCTCGCGTCCGTCGACCGACCAGATCGGCGTGAAGTCGGCTTGTGGCACCTCGCCGTCGGTGACACGAAATACGGCGCCTTGGCGCGCCAGATCCATCGCCCACACCTTCGCAAACACGGTCGCCGGATCGCTGTCGCGGTAGAACGCGACGTGGCGTTCGTCCGGCGAGAGGCTGAATGAGATGGCGTCGTTGGCTGGACCGACAGACTCGATGCACGCGCCATCACGCGTCATCCACGAAAAGCGATGATGCTCGTGAGCGCCGTGTTGATACAGCAGCAGGCCACTGTCGGCCACTGATGCTCGTGTCTGATACCAGCGGCGGTAGCGAACGTTCGTGGCAAGAGTGACGGGCGCGCCCACCAGTTCGAGACGTTCGAGATTCAGGTGCCGGGCCAGCAGCGCGCCGCCCGAGACGAACACCAGCGCCGAGCGCAGGCCGGGCAGGTTCCGCGCGTAGAGTGCGCTCGATTCGGCCTGCACCAGCACCGTGCTGTCGACTGACTCGAGAGAGCCGACGCGAACGGCGGCCTGCTCCGCACGGGCGGTCGTCGCGAGATAGATGAAATGGCGGCCGTCTGGCAGGAACTGCGGGAAGCCATGTCCAGCTTCGCCACGCGTGTCGTCGAGCGTCGTGACGGGTTTCGTTTCGCCACCGTTCTCCGGCACCACGTGCAGTACGCCCAGAGGCCTCGGGCAATACAGGATCGTGCCAGTCGAACTCCAGGCGCCGCCGCGTCCGACCACGACATCGGCGAGCTGGCGCGGTGAGCCGCCTGAGGCGTCGACGCGCTTCAATTTCGTCTGGGCAAAGAAGCCAATGCTTCCACCGTCCGGCGACCAGAACGGATACGCCGCGCCTTCCGTTCCGGGCAGCTGGCGTGCCTCCAGCGTATCGAGGTGGCGAACGAAGAGCAGCTGCTGGCCGCCGATCGTCGCTGTGTAGGCAAGCATGCGCCCATCGGGTGAAATCGCAAACGAATCGACCGGCGCGTCACCGCGGACGACAATCGAAAGCCGGAGCACCTCGGCTCGTCGTTCGACTCGGCGCTCAGCGAACTGCGGCACGTAACGACCTTTGGGCAGCTCGATCAGGACGTCGTCGGTCTCTCCTTCGCTCTCGTAGTACGACTTCAAGCGGTCACGCAGGCGGCCGGCCTCGACGCGGACGATCGGGTCGAGCTTCGAATCGAACGACCCATCACGCCTGAACGCTTCGATGGCGATCACCGACTCTTTGATGTGATCGACGTCGCCGTCGAGCGCGCGCGCGACGACGAGTCGCAGGAATGTACGCGCCCGCTCGGCTTCAGAGAACGCCGTGCTCGACAGGATGCGATCCAGCTGTGCGCGCACACGTTGCGGATCCACGGCACGTACCTTAGCAGAAGGGCGAAAATCGACTCGCCCCGACAACGGCGTCTTCGTATAATCGCAGCCAATGTCGCTGCCACGCATCCGCTATGCCATGGCTTGCTTCTCGATATGCGCTTCAGAAAAGAGAAGAGGTAGTCCGGCGTCGATTCGGGCGTCGTGCGAGAATCGAACTCGCCGATCGCCTGATGCGGAATGATGGCGGAGGGGACGCGGAAGCCAAGCCTCGCACGTTGAGCGACGGGAACTGGATCGCTTCCTGAAGACTTCCGCCAACGGTCTCGGCGGCACGGATGCCGATGCGGTAGCGGATGGCCTGCTCGTCGTCCGGCGATGTCAGCGCATCAACAAGTACAGTTCATAGACGACGGAGCGGCCGATCTCGGTCGCAGGCATCAGGAACGCGCCAATCGCGAACAGCACGGCGAGCGCGCTCCCTCCAATAAGCGTCACGGGATGTACGGCTCGTCGTTGAGCAAAGTCGTGCAATCCCAGCGCCGCGATCATGCCCACCAAACAGCAAAGCAACGGGAAGTACGCGTTGTTACCAAAGCCCCAGATCGGCCAATCGATGATGCGCGTGACCGCCGGCGGCATGAAGCTCAGTGACGCCAGAAGTATGAGCCGCTTGTGCAACGCCGGCCGATTGCGGTACGCGATCGCTGCCGACAAGAACACGGAGAAACAGATCAGCAACGCAACGTTCACCCACAAGATTTCGGCGAAGAAGTGCAGGTTCGACTCGACGTCCCGGAACGAGGAGAAGCGAGGCGCTAGCCGAAGCGCAGTCAGAGCGCTGATCGCTGCGGCGGCAGCGCCGAGTGCGACGCCGATGATGCCCAATCGGCGATGCGCCGTCCGCCGATTCGACGCGATCAGAGACGTTTGAACGATGAACCAACTGTACCATCCGGTCAGGATCGCGCCGTGGACGTAGAGATATGACGGAATCGGACGAACGTCGAAAAGCGGGCGAAGGAACAGCGTCGGACCGAAGCCGACGAATACCAACACGAGCATCACAATCGACATCGCGAAGTAGAAGCGCGAGCGCTCGAGCCGCGCCGGAACCGTGGGTCGAGTCGCTGCGACGGCAACTTCTGTCGTGGATTCCAACATCATTCTTCGCGCCCCTCGACGATGCACGACGACGTTACATCATAAACCGCAGCGCCTCCCGGTACGCCAACGGCGCGTTCGACCGCCGCGCCATCCAGCGTCACGCGGTAAGCCGTCTCCACTGCTGCGAGAAGACGTCCCGGAGTCTCGCCGGAGAACTCCGCGACGTCTTGCACAAGATGCATCTGATCGCGGGACCCCAACTCGTGAGCGATGTCGGTCCACGACCTGGGGATCGCAACCAGGTGGTCGTGCCAAAGAGCGTGGATGATAGGCAGTCGCGTCACGCTCGATCTCATCCTCCTAACGCGGTACGATCAACCAGGAGAGCACCAATGAGCCCCACATCGCGGATGTCCTTGTACCAGATTCGGATGGAAGGCTGGAAGGCGCTGACGAAGCGGCTTTGCGGTCCATCAACGTTGATATTGATCAATACGAGCAGGCAGCATGGCGAAGAAGCGTCAGGGGCATGACGAGCAGGCGTGGATGAATGCGAAGACGATCTGCCGGCTCACCACGCGGCAGGTGGAAATGGCTCGCGCGCTCGGCATGAATCCGAAGAAACTTGCGAGATTGCGCCCAGGCCCCCAAAAGCGCTGGAAGCTTCCGGTGGGTGAATTCATCGAAGAGCTCTATCTCAAGAGGTTTGGCGGCGATTCGCACGACGATGATCCGGTTGCGGGTTTCCAGGAAGGGACAGGGGATCGGACTTCGCAAGTAAGCGATCTCGTTTGCTATCTCAAGAATCTTGCGGACGATCTGCGGATGTGGCTCCACTTTGGGTCGATTGGTGCGGACGTTGTGTCACAGGTGCGAAGTGAACTGCAGGAGGTGGCGACAGCCCTCGAGACCGGAGCGGCGACATCGAAAGTGCCGGCGATTCCGGTCCCGCCTCGGCCGGCACGTCGCCGTTCTCAGTGGCAGGACGACGAAGGTCCGTTTGACGACGACGAGATCCCGTTCTGATCGTCTTATCTTGGAAGGAGCGCGTGATCTGGACGGCGGCTCTGGTCGCGACCATCCTCGTTGCCATCGTCGCGACTGCCGTATGGACCGGGCGGCAGACCCGTCAAGGCGGTCGCCCTCAGCGCGATGAGGTTGATGCGTTTTGCGGTGTTCCCGAGCGACAGAGTCTCGATCTATTCCGGCGGCGACGTGCCGTTCGCGCTCTCGTCGGATGGGCGCCAGATCGTCTGGGTGGGGCGTCGATGCGAAGGGAATGAGACAGCTCTGGGTCCGGCGATGGGACCTCGAGGAGCCACGAATCGGTAATCATCAATGGCCGGTCACTGCCCGGAACCGCAGCGACGAAATCAGTGCCGGTCTCGGAGACCCGAGAAATCGGCCCGTCCGGAACAATCGTGAAGAGGCTTACGCCGTCGCGTCCCCACGTGCCCCCCGTGCCGACGGGCGCATAGGCGAGCTCCCGAAAGGATCCGCCGTCGATACCGATCCGGTTGACGCGATCGTTGGCGAAGAATCCAATCGAGCGGCTGTCGGGAGACCAGAACGGGAATGAGGCCCCATCCGTTCGCGGCAGCGGTGCTGGTTCACCTGTGGTCAACGAGCGCAGCCACAGCATCGGCCGGCCATCGGACGACGCCACGAATGCGAGCTTTTCGCCATCGGGGGACAGCGCGATCGAAACCCGATCGGTCGTCGGCGGCGTGGTAATTTCAACGCGCATCTCACCGGGCGATGACGATGCGGGTGCGCCGCGTGTCAGCCAGAGTCCTCCGATAATCGCAGCGACTGTCAACACCGAAGCGGAGATCGGTAACCAGACCGATCGGCGTTCGCGTTCGGCGTTTCGCTCGATCGACATTTCGGCGAGCGGTAGTCCGTTCTCGACGTCGTCGATCTCGAACCGCGCCGTCGATGCGTCGGCAAGACGATCCTTCGGGTTCTTCATCAGGCAGCGCCGAAGCAGTCGTCGAATCGGTATTGGCGTGTGTGGAGGCAGTGCCGCCCAGTCCGGCTGACCCTTGATCACCGTGGCAAGTGTCTCGGCCACGTCGTCACCGGGGAACGCGCGCTTGCCGCACAACAGTTCGAACAGTACACAGCCGAACGACCACATGTCGCTGCGACGATCGGCCTCGCGCCCGCGCGCCTGCTCAGGACTCATATACGCGGCCGTACCAAGGATGACGCCGACGCGCGTCATCGCCTGTCCGCCGGAGCCTTGGCG
The DNA here is from genome assembly GCA_036274155.1 of Vicinamibacterales bacterium. Taxonomy (GTDB): domain Bacteria; phylum Acidobacteriota; class Vicinamibacteria; order Vicinamibacterales; family UBA2999; genus Gp6-AA40. The sequence continues at coordinate 93,490 of DASUGH010000022.1, forward strand.
AAGGTGGGCCGGAGTCGTGATCGTCGGCGATGCGGTCACGTCCGGCTGAAGCCAGGCTGAAGCCGGACACTACGGTCGCCATGTACGTAGTGTCCGCCTTCAGGCGGACCCAACGCCTTTGCCAGACCGAAATCCAGCACCTTGACAGTGCCGTCGTCGCGAACCTTGATGTTCGCGGGCTTCAGGTCGCGATGAATAATGCCTCGCTCGTGGGCCGCCTCGAGCGCCTCGGCAATCTGCCGCGCGATCGGCAGTGCATCGTCAATGGCCATCGGGCCGTGCACGAGTCGGTCGGCCAGGGTTGGCCCTTCCACCAGCTCCAGGACCAACGCGCCCTGCTCGATGCCGTATATCGCGGCGATGTTCGGATGATTCAGCGACGCGAGCACCTGCGCTTCGCGCTCGAAGCGGGCCAATCGATCGCGATCGGCGGCAAACCCCTCCGGCAGGACCTTCAGCGCTATGTCGCGATTGAGCCGCGTGTCCCGCGCGCGATACACCTCGCCCATCCCGCCTTCGCCGAGCTTCGTGACCACGTGATAAGGTCCGAGCCGCTGCCCGATCACGTGGTCGTCTCATCGGCTACGGCGAGGCCTCGCCGTAGCTCGCCCCGAAAGACACCGCGAGCGGAGGCGGGGCCGCCGGCGCCAAGCGGCATCAGAATCTCGTCGCGACCCAAGCGAGTGCCGCCGGCGAGTCCCATCAGAGAGTTCCACTCTCTGGAAGATTCAACTTCCTGGCGAGTGCCGGCCAACGATCGGTCGATCGCATGTACGGAAGCAAGTACATCGCCCGCTGCTCGTGCTGCCCAATCGCCCGCTCGATCCATGTCGCGACGTCGTCGCGTTCCAACCGTGCGAGATGGTACAGGCAGCGCCCGATTGGCGCGCCGTACGCGTCATCATCCCCAAGTCCGGCGAGCAACGCGTCGGCGCGCGCGGAATCGTGTTCGCGCGACAAAATGCCAGCCAGCAATCCCAGCGTCATCTTGTCTTGGGGCATCAGGGCATACGCTCGTTCGGCTGCGTCGCGCGCGTCCGACAACTTTCCGTCCAGAGCACCGAACATCCCTCGATACCACTGAGCGACCCAGAAGTTCTCATCGATCTCGAGGACCTGCTGCAGATGCCGCGCCGCGTCTGCATGCCGTCCCATCGCATGCAGACACCCCGAAAGCTGGCTACGACACAGCACGTGGAGCGGGTCATCTCGAAGCATGCGATCCATTTCGTCAACAGCGTCGTGGAGGCGGCCAATCAGCATCAGGTACTGACCGTGCATCCAGCGAACATAGGGCGTCACAGGCTGGTGTTCCAGCGCACGCGTGAATCGGCTGACTGCCTCGGACCAATCGTACATGACGCTGCCCGCCATCAACCCGAGCAAGGCGTGCACGTCGGTGAGAGTGGGATCGATCTCCAGCGCTTCGAGCGCCCACCGGCGGACTTGCGGGACGATCTCGAGCGATGGCATCAGACCATTCGCCGTCAGCGCATAGAAGTGCTCCGCCAACGCATGGCGCGCCAAGGCGAAGCCCGGATCAAGGGATACGGCCTCTTCGTAATACCCACGGCTTCGTGCGAGGGCGTCCGCCGTGAGCCGAGCCCAGTGATGCCGGCCCTTGAGATACGCCTCGTACGCGGCGACGTTCGCCGCATGACGACGCGTCCGAGACAGCTTCACTCGAAGTGTGCCGGCAATGGCGGCCGCAATCTCATCCTGCACGGCAAATACGTCGGCCAGATCCCGGTCGTACCGATCCGCCCAGACATGACTGCCATCGGCGGCTCGAACGAGTTGCGCCGTGACGCGAATACGCTCAGGGGCGTGACGGACGCTGCCTTCGAGAACATGGGTCACGCCCAACATTTCCGCGATATGGCGAATATCGACGCTCTGCCCTTTGAACGCAAAAGCCGACGTGCGCGCCATCACCTTCAGATCCGCCGCCTGAGCCAACCTGTTGATGATTTCTTCCGCCAGCCCGTCGCTGAAGTATTCGTTGTTACGGGCCGGGCTCATATCGGCAAAGGGGAGCACGGCGATCGATGCAACGCGGTCAGGCTGCCCGCGGAGGACGTCCTCGAGCGCCGCTCGCACTTCGGCCATCGCCTGATAGCGGCGCGCCGGATCCTTTTCCAGACAACGCATCGCGATACGCTCGAGCGGCGACGCGCTCAATGAACGCGGCGTGTCGCGCAAGACCGCGCTCAGCACCTGCGCAGCGGTCTCGCCGGCGAAGGCGCGCACCCCTGCGAGCATCTCGTAGAGGACGGCGCCGAAGCTGAAGACATCCGAACGGGAATCCACCGATTTCCCTTGGGCCTGCTCGGGCGACATGTAGGCGGCCGTGCCGACGATGGCGCCGTCGACCGTTCGAGTGACGTCATCGACACCGCTGGCGTCCAGCAGCTTGACCAACCCGAAATCGAGGAGCTTCACCTCGCCGGCGCGCGTGAGCAGGACGTTCCCAGGCTTCAGATCGCGGTGCAGCATCCCGCGCGCGTGGGCCGCTTCGAGCGCGCCGGCGATCTGTAAGCCAATGCGTCCTGCGGCATCTGCGGACATCGGCCCCGTCACCGGACTGCCGTCGACATACTCGAGCACCAGATAGTTCGGCCCGACGTCGTAGATCTGGCAAACGTGAGGATGGTTCAGTGATGCGACGGCCCGGGCCTCCTGCTCGAAGCGGCGTCGACGATCGGCGTTGCCGGCGACGAGCTCCGGGAGCACCTTGATCGCCACGTCTCGCTCGAGCCGCGTGTCGCGCGCGCGATACACCTCGCCCATGCCGCCGACGCCGAGCAATGACACGACCTCGTAAGGTCCAATCCGGGAGCCGAGCGCAATCGTCACCAGTGAGGGAATTATACGTTTGCGTGTGGACTGCTTCCGGTATCGACGCGCTTTGGCAGGTAGGCAGCGGCGCGCGAATCGACGTGCACAAGGATACCGCCGCGCTGCGCACGAGGCTCGCGCCCGCATCCGTGGACGATCGGCTATTCGCGGGCGTTCGTTCGATGTCGGGCAGCGGGGAAGCCGAAATGCTGCTGCGGGGCATGTGTCGGCACACCAGTCCGCCCGGCGTGCCGATTTGGATGGTCGTCTACCATCTGACGGCGGGTGAGCCCGTTGAGCGCCCGATCGTCGAGAATCGTTCGAGCAACGCGAGCCGCTGGTCAGCCTCTCAGGTCGGTCGCCGATCCTTGTGTCGACGCTCAGATAGAATCCGCGGTGGGAGCCCCGCTGAGAGCGATGGATGTACGTAGCCATGCAGACGCGCCTGCACGGGTCACTTGTTCAGGTGGGTCGTCCAGTTGAGGACAACAGTGGGCAGTGCGGTTTCCGTCGTGCCGTTGCCGGGGAGGGAAACGAGAAACCGTTGTCCGTCGGACGCGACGTCGTAAGGAGCTGCGTTGGCTGCGTCTGCAATACTCAGCGAGAACAGTGGTTGCACCTGCTGCACGAGAAATTGCGGGCCACGCCCTTCGACCGAAGCGGCCATGAGGGTGCTGGTCGCTGGATCGAGATAAAAGAGCTCGCTGCCGTCGCCACGCCACCGAGCATTGTTGCCGCCGCTCACCGATACTTTGACCTTGCCGGCCGCTAGTGCGGAAGTCGACTTCGAGTTCGAAGTCGGTTCGGCAAACGGAATGACGTAGACCTCGTTTCGCCCGGATTCATCAGATGTGTAGGCGATCCACCGGCCGTCCGGTGAAAACGAGCCGCGCGTTTCGTTGAAGGATGTACTGAGAATCGGATAGGGCTTGCGGGCTCCGTCGAGCGGCAGCACCCAGATGTCATTGTTACTGAGCGGTCCTGTGCCGGCGACATAAAGCAGAAACCGGCCATCGCGGGACCACGAAAGCGGCACTTGAGCCAGATTCGTACTCGCGATGATCCGCTCGTCATCTCCGCCATTGGATGGTTTCCAGTACAACTCTGAAAACGCTCGGCCGGCAGCTCCGAACGCAATACGAGCGCCGTCGGGCGACCATATCGGCGAGTTGTACAACGCAGATGTGGTCGTGAGTCGCGTCGTCGCTCCGCGCGCGAGGTCGATCGTCCACAGCGCCGGTCCACTGACTGCTACGGCCCGTGTGCCGTCCGGCGACAACGAGAGTTCGCGATAGAAAGCTGGTTCCGCCACCTTCGCGATCGCCTTGCCCCCTCGATCCATCCAGGTGAGCTGTGTGACGGGTTCACCCACACCGGTCTGATACACGAGCACGCCCGTCTGCGACGCGGAGAAGTGACCGTCGCGATTTCGCAAATCCCGTTGGATCTCAGCGGCGATCGGTGTGGCTTCTCCGGTGACGCTGCGCCGGTTTGGGTCAAATGGCTGCGCCATCAACGTTCCGTCGAGGACGTACAGAAGCCTTCCATTTGCGTACTGCACGTTGCGGGATCCGACGTCGATAATCTTGGAACGCTCGGGACTGTCGAGTGCCTGGACATACAGCGCGACCGGTGTGAAGGCGGCGATGTCGGCGAGTTGATAGGCGGTGTAGAGCACATGCCGACCGTCGGGCAGGAACGAAGGCATGGCGTTCACCTCGCCCGCTTCTCGAGGAGCGGGCAGCGCGTCTCGCGGTACGCCCCCGGCCGCCGGCACCTTCTTGAGACCGATCGAGCCTTGTTGCAACGAGGCAAACACGATCGTTCCATCGGGGCCCCACGTCCCACCGAGCGCGGTGCCTAAACCGTCGCCCATCGTCGTAACCGGGCCGCCGGTTGCAGCGATTCTCTTCAAGGCGCTGCCGGCAAAGAAGCCGAGAAAGCGGTTATCCGGCGACCAAAAAATGGACGATGCCCCCGCCGTGCCGGACAGTTGCTGAATGTTTCCGTTTTCCAGGTCTCGAACAAAGATCGAGCTGTTGCGACCCGGCGATCTCCCGACGAGCGCGACGTACCGTCCGTCGTGCGATACAGCCAGGGGAGCGTTGGCGGCCCTCTCCAAAGTCCATCCATCCGGCAATGGCAGCGCGAGTCGAATCGTGCGCCCGCCGCTGGCAGGGCGGCTCCAGACGACCGCTATGACCGCGACAAGGCCAAGTGCGACGACAGTCGTGGCGCTTGCTATCGCCCATGCGACACGGGCGCTGCGCGACCGGGGCGAGGGCGTTGTAGCAGACGTCTCGTCCAAGAGAAAGAGCGCATCTCCGATGTCGCGCAGTCGACGCCGCGGGTCCTTCTGAAGGCATCGCTCCACGAGTGGTCGCATTCGTGCGGGAAGTGCCGTCCAGTCAGGTTCCTGCTTGACGACGGCGGCGACGATATCCGTGACGTCATCGCCACCAAACGCCGGCCGCGCGGTGAGCATCTCGTATAGCACTGCACCAAATGCCCAGATGTCGGCCCGCTTGTCGATGGGTTTCCCGCGAGCTTGTTCGGGAGACATGTAGGCGGCGGTGCCCAGGATCATCCCTGCCACCGTCATCGCTGGAGTTGTAAGAGTCGGTGAGTTCGACACCAGCTGAAGGACAGTCGCCGCTTCGCTGCTCACCGCACTGTCGGCGGCTTTGGCGAGTCCGAAATCCAGCACCTTGACGGTGCCGTCTTCCCGCACCTTGATGTTGCCCGGTTACAAATCGCGATGAACGATTCCTTGCTGATGTGCGGCGTCGAGCGCCGACGCGATTTGCCGCGCCACGAGGAGCGCATCGTCCACCGGCAGCGGCCCGGCCTGCAGCTTCTCGGCAAGTGTTGGACCTTCGACCAGTTCCAACACGAGTCCGATTGTTCGCCCCTTCTCCTGCTCCACGGTCTCCACGCCGTAGATCGCTGCGATATTGGGGTGACTGAGTGAGGCAAGAATGGTGGCCTCGCGCCGGAGGCGGGCGCCGCGCTCGGAATCAGCGGCAAAAGACGCCGGGAGGACTTTGATGGCAACTTGGCGACCCAGCACCGTGTCGGTTGCACGGTAGACTTCGCCCATGCCACCACGACCGAGCAGCGACTCCACACGATACGGTCCGAGTCGGGTTCCTACCACGCCCGTTATCATCGCAGAGTCACTGCCCACCGAAGTTATCGGAGTTCGACGACCTGTGCCGGCTCGAACCGCCGCCGCGCGCACAACTCCCACCTTGGATGACATGCCCTTTCGCCAGACACGGCCGGCCCTTCGTTGTGTCATCGCCGCAATGGCGAGCAAGAAGAATGCGAGCGTTGTTGCGACGAAGCGTACCTGATGCCACAGCCACCAAAGGTGTACGTCACTCGGCAGCGCTGGCCAGGCCGATCGTGGCCCAAGCGGTGGCCGCGTGGGAGATCCATTGATCGTGCCCGTACGGAAAGCCGCTTTCGAAGTACGGCTGGATCTTCATCGCGCGGCTCTTGACGTGCCAGGACCCGTCCTCGCGCTGCGTGCTGACCAGAAACGCCGTGCCGCGCCGCATCGCTGGCTCGGACGCTGGCACGCCCATCTCACGCAGGGTGTAGAGCACCTGGCCCGTGGCGTACGCATCGCTGGCCAGGTGCATCGTTTGCGACCAGCCACCATCGGCGCGCTGCAGCTCGATGAGCTCACGCACACGGCGCTGGCGCGTGCTGTCGTGCGAATCGGCCCAGTGCAGCCCGAGGAGCTGCATCACGCGATCCTCGGTCGTGAGCGGCTCTTGCGAAGCGAGCCAGCCGGCTGCGCGCGTGACACGATCGCGGTATTCGGCGCGGCGCGCCGGAGTCGCGAAGTGCGCAAGCGTCCGGATGCTCATGGCTGTACGGCTGAAGTCGCCGTCCTGCATCGGCGCACGCGTGGCACCGACACCGCGCCAGTTGCCTGCGCCCCGCTGCTTGGCGGCGAGATAGCGGACCAGCACGTCGGTGGCGCGAGTGGCGGGCGCCTTCTGCGCCGCCATCAGCTGCGTGGCATAGACCAGCGCGTCGGGTGCGCCGCCCTGCTCGCCCAGCTGACTCAAGTTCGTTGAAAAGGCGTTGAGCAGCATCGGTGTCTGACTCGCCTCGGCGTCGGAGGTCAACGTCGTCCAACCTCGCGCGCGGGCAGCGTCGATCGCCATCGCGGTGAGCGGCGCCGCGTGGCATGCTGCGCAGGCACCATCAGTCATGACCTTGGCACTCGCGGCGCGCTGGAGGGGCAAGCTTCGCATGACGGCGTCGCGAGCCGATACAGGGCGATGCGATGAGACGGGCGTCACAGCCGCGGGCGTCGCCGGCGATGCGGAAAGCGCCGAAGCGATCGACGGGTTGTTGAACTTCCACGCCCAGTCGACGGCGGTCTCGCCGCCGGGCGAACGCAATGACTTGTCGGCGCCATGTGTGAGCAGCAGTCGCACGAGGCGTGCATCCGGGCGGTCCGTGGCAACGGCCCACATCAGCGGCGTCATGCCGCGTACGTCCGCGGCGTCGACGAGTGCCCCTGACTTCAGCAACAGTTCGACGACGTCAAGATGTCCGCTGGTGACGGCGACGTGCAGCGCCGTCACGGTCCCATAGCGGACGGGACCATTCCTGACCGTGCCGGTACGGTCGGCAGACACGGCGGTCACGTCTGCCTTGCGCGCGAGCAGCGCGCGGACAAGAGGCAGGTTGCCGTTGAAGGCAGCGGCCATCAGCGGCGTCGATGGATGTCCGGTTCGGGCCTGCGCGTGCGGGTTGGCACCGCGCGCCAACAGCAGCTCGGCTGCGTCGCGGTTGTCGACGTTGGCGGCAGAGATGAGCGGCGTGACGCCGACGCTGTCGGCAGCATTGAGGTCGGCGCCCTTGTCGAGCAGCAGGCGCACCACTTCGGCGCCTGCGTTCACGCTGGCAGCCACCATCAACGGCGTGCGCCCAAGCTGTGACGCAACGTTTACGTGGGCGCCCGCCTCGAGGAGCAACCGTGTCTTCGCGGCACTGTCCGCGGCGAGATGAAGGGCAGTGACGCCTCCGTTGCTCGCCGCGTGCACATCGGCTCCCGCGGCGAGCAGTGTCCGGACGGCATCCACGCTGCCCACTGTTGCGGCCAGCATCAGAGGCGTCTGGCCCTGCGCATCACGCGCGTTGACGTCCTTCTGAACCAGCTCCAGGAGCGTGATCAAGTCGTCTTGACGGATGGCCTGGTAGAGCCGTTCTCCGTCGGCTGGGGATTGGGCGGCAAGACCGCCGGTGAGAAGCACCACGACGGTGGCTGATATCAGGCGCATGAAACCCTCCATGGAGGGATAAGCGGAAAATGAGGGCCCCAGCTACAACGGCGCGGTCAGTTCGAGCGGGTGAGCCGCTTCAGCTCCTCGGTCCAGCCCTGGGCGACGATGATGCCGGCCGTATCGGACATCGCCTTCGGATCGTCCTTGATGACGAGAAAGCGCCGGCCATCTCTCGTCACGTCGTACATGCGTCCAGCGTATACGCCACTGAAGCCGCCACGATAGCTGCGCATCTCTAGCAGCCGGCGCGGCGCGCGTGCGGCGAACGCGGGCCCGGGCTCAACGGGCACGGAGTAAAGCCAGCCATCGGCACCGACGTAGAAGAGCTCGGTTCCGTCGCGGCTCCACAGCGGCTGCCTTCCGCCGTCGGTGGTTACCGCAGTGACGGAACCGCTCGGGTTGCCGGATGGACGGACGTACACCTGCAGCTGAAGCGATTGTCTAGGATCGGCGGCTTCGTAGGCCACCCACCGCCCGTCAGGCGAGATCTCGCCATTCCGTTCGATGAACGGCGCCGCAAACCACGTGCTGATCTTGTGTTCGTCAAGATTGACCGCGAGGATGTCGCTCGTGGCGAGGAGCGTCCAGGCGAGAAGGGTCCCGTGATGCGAAGACGAGGGGACGAGCGGCTGCGCGGCAGGGTGCAGCGGTTCAGCATCTCCGCTTCCGTCGACCGCTCGTCGAAAAACCGTCCCGTGGGGACTGGCCGTCGTCGAGAGCGACGCGTACGCAATGTGCTGGTCGTCCAGCCACGTGGGTGCGATCTGAAGCCCTGGCTCGAGCGTCAGGGGTGTGCGTGTCCCGCGAGCAAAGTTGAACACCCACACATCCGTCTGCTGTTCGCCGAGGCTGAACGCTAGCCGCGTTTCGTCCGGTGAGAGCCGCGGATGCATATACTCCCCGGGCGGGATCTCCTGGATCGGCGTTTCGTCCGCCTGGCGATCGACCCAGGCGAACGTCCGGCTGGCGCGCGTGATCGCTCCGGCAGGGATGTAGGCCAACGCCCCGTTCCGGCTGATCACGAACTCCGCGACGCCGCTGTTCAAGGTCCTGACTTCAATTCCCAGGGGCGTTGGAGCGCCCGTCACTTCCAGCCCTCGCGGGTCGAACGGTGCGGCAAACAGAGACCCGCCAGCTTCGTACACAATGTGTCCGGTTGGCGAGTACTGCGCCTGGTTCCCGGGAAGCTCGAGATCCTTGATGGTCTTCGTCGCGGTTTCGAGCACGGCGATGCGCGACATGTCTCTGGTACCGGCCGACGGCGCGATGGTGAATAACACGTTGCGACCGCCGGGCAGATACACCGGCCAGATGTGATCGCCTTCGCCGCGCTTCGCATCGGGAGTCGTCAGGACGATGGTCTGGCCCCCATTGGCCGGCACCTGTAGCAGACCCGTTGCCGGATCCGATGTCGCGAACACGATCCGCTCATCCTCACCCCATGTGGCCCCGCTGCTCGGATAATTCCCCAGATTGGCCAGGCGCATCGACGACCCACCGGACACGGAGACCGTCTTCAGCTCAGGGCCTCCGGCGCCAACGTCGATGAATCCGACGCGCTCGCCATCTGGCGACGAGAATGGCCCGCGCGGATTGACGGTCATGACGAGCGCCGTCGGCTCGATTTGATCGCGGCCACGTAAAAAGAGTTGCGAGGAACCCTGTGAGCCGACGGCTTTGTAAACGACCGCGCCGTTCGGGAGGATGGCGAGGTCGCGAGCGATCCCATCGATCTGCAGTGCCGCACTGCCCAAGGGCGCGATCGTATAGCGAGTGATCGGAGCTGGTTCCGGACGCGTAAGCCTCCAGACCACTGCGCCGGTCGTCGCCGAGAAAAGGAGGACCGCGGCCAACGGCCACGATGCGCGTCGCCAGCCGTTCTGACGCGCGGCAGTCGACGCGGCCACTCCAGGCGCGGCCGTGAAGTGCGGCAGGTTGTCGAGGACGAACCGGACAGCCGAGACGTCGCCGATCCGGCGATGTCGATCTTTCGTGAGGCATCCTCGGAGCAGCACGCGAACGGCGTCCGGGGTGTCACGTGGCAAGCGCGTGTAATCGGGCTCTTCGCGCAGCACCGATGCGAGCGTATCGGCCACGTCGTTCCCGCCGAACGCGCGCGTGCCCGTGAGCATCTCGTAGAACACGCACCCGAACGCCCAGATGTCGCTGCGCTTGTCCGCCGGCCTGCCCTTGGCCTGCTCGGGGGACATGTAAGCGGCGGTGCCGAGGAGCACTCCAGCCGCAGTCATTGCCGGCGTCGTGATCGTCGGGGAGTCGGCAAGCAGCCGTCCGCTCGATGCCTCGGCGTGCGTGTGGTCTACTCGCGCGAGACCGAAATCGAGCACCTTCACGACGCCGTCGTCGCGAACCTTGATGTTGCCCGGCTTGAGATCTCGGTGGACGACGCCTTGCTGATGGGCGGCGTCGAGCGCATCGGCGATCTGACGTGCGCCGGCGACCGCCTCGTCCAGCGGTAAAGCCCCCGACCGGAACCGGTCGGCAAGCGTCGGCCCTTCGATCAGCTCGAGGACCAAACCGAGCGGAGCGTCGTCAGAGTTCTCGGCGGATTCCACGCCGTAGATGGCGCCGATGTTCGAGTGGTTCAGCGAGGCCAGAATCTTTGCCTCGCGGCGGAAGCGCGCAGTGCGCTCGGGATCCCGGCTGACATCGGCCGGCAGGATCTTGATCGCGACTTGGCGGCCGAGCACCGTGTCGGTGGCGCGATAGACCTCGCCCATGCCGCCGGCGCCGAGCAGCGATTCGATCTGATACGGCCCGAAACGGGTGCCAGTCGCTACCATTGGTTCGGCATCGAACAATTGTCCGACGGACTCACCCACGGGCGAATCAATCACCACCGATCGCTCGGCGTCGGCGAGCATCGCCTCAACCTGCTGGCGGGCGTCCGGGTCGTCCCCGCACGTCTCGCGGACGAACGCGGCCCTCTCAGCTGGCTCCAGTAGGATAGCGGCCTCGAACGCCTGGATAACACGATGGGGCCGGCTGGTCATGACGTCTCGGGCACGGTGCCCCCCTCCGGTGCGTACAGCGTAAAAAGAACGCCGCAACTACAATGGTTGCCCTATGATGCCGGCCGCATCGACGGAAGTCACGGCATTGCTCAAGGCCTGGCGTTGTGGTGACACGGCGGCGCTCGACCGTCTGACACCAATCGTTTACGAGCATCTGCGCCGATTGGGACGTCAATACGTCCGAAACGAACGCGCCGGGATTCGCGGCGACGCCACGTCGCTCGTGCACGAGGCGTTCATCAAGCTGGTGGACGCGCAAAAGGTGGACTGGCAGGACCGCGCGCATTTCCTCGCAGTGTGCTCTCAGATCATGCGACGACTGCTGGTGGACGCCGCGCGTGCGCGTGCGGCGACGAAGCGCGGCGGCGAGCTGCAGCGAGTAGACCCTTCAAGCCAGCTGAATCTCGAGACCCTGCCAGCTGCCGAACGCGCCCGCGACATCTGTGCGCTGGACGAGTCGCTACGTGCGATGGCGAAGACCGAACCGCGTCGCGCACAGGTCGTCGAGATGCGGTTCTTCGGCGGACTGAGCGTCGAGGAGACCGCCGAGGCACTTCAGGTCTCGCCGCAAACCGTCATGCGCGACTGGAAGCTCGCCCGGGCTTGGCTGGCCGTGGAGATTGGACGTCGGTAACTGGCGGACGATCACGAAGGTTCTGGAGTTCCTTCTCGGTTTGACGAAGCTCAAGGCAACGCGGGTATCCCGGGCCGAGAGGTCGCGGTAACCCTCGCTATCTGCTATTCGACGTCACGTGTGTCCGGTGACGTCGTTGCGTTTGGTCGCGCGGGAACGGGGTTCGATTGCGAGTCTTGACACGAGTCGGCGTTGACATTGAGTCGGCGTTGAGCTTGACAGTCACGTGGCGTTCTCGTAGCGTTTAGTCATCCGTAGTGGCGATCAGTCGCCACCCCTCCACGCTAGGTTTCAGATCACGTGGAGCGTTGCTTCGAACTGTTCGCCCTCAGGGCAGAGGGAGAAGCACCCGCTAGCCGGGACGGTGTAGAGAGTCGCAGCAGTACGGGGTGACAACCGAGCGGCCCAGGGGGCCCCTCGACGACAACGATACCCAACGCGACTCGCGCTTGCGATGGCGGTTTCGGCAAAATTGCCAGCCGCTGCCTGCGCACCACCGTGGGCCGGCATTCCCCAACAATCGGCATCTACGTGCGACTCCTCGTCACGAGCTGTCGCCCAACGTTGCCGGCGCAGCCGGGTGCGTCGCGTACATCCGCCACGCACTCGGCGCGTTTCAGGCGTTCCACAGAGCGCGACCTCAGGCTTCCGCTCTGATGCCGCCGCGCGGGCCAGCCCAGGGACGTGATCGGCCTCAGGTTCGTCACGTCCCCCGGCACTAACCGGCTCGAGCCATCCATTTCAGACGTCGGGTGTCGACGATCACTTCGGCGCCAAAGGTGTGCGGAGGAAGAGTTATGCGGAAGACCACGTACCCGGAACCGGCGGATACTGCGAGCTTGGTGGCCGAGACCCAGCCCCCGACTGGAGGACTCCCGAATCGCCTCCTGACGGCGTTCGAGGTCGCGGAGTTCGTCGGTTGGCCGCGAAGGTGTCGCGTGGAACCGAGAGCAGCTTCAGCGGATCGATCTCCGTTGGCATGACCTGAGACACGAAGGCGCCTGCCGGCTGCTCGCCGACGGCGTCGACATCCGCATCATCCAACTGATGCTCGGCCACGCGAGCATCCAGCAGACGCAACGCTACCTGAACGTCACCGACGAGGAACTCAGGAGAGGACTGGAGGTGAGCTGGAACAACAAGGGGCGACCGCTGCGACTCGCATCGGGAGGTTGAGATGCGAAGCGGCTACGCCCAAGCGATGTTGGCTCGCACGATTGTCACCCGTTTGTCACCCGAGAGGCTTGTGAGGCTTGAAAATTGGTTGCGGGGGGGGGATTTGAACCCCCGACCTTTGGGTTATGAGCCCAACGAGCTACCGGACTGCTCCACCCCGCGTCACTATGCTACGGCCGGCCCGCCGCCGACCGCCAGAACATCTTACTTTAGCACGCAGCCGGCAGGCCGTAAAGGCACGCGCTCGGCTGCGCGCCGACGCGGCTTCATCTGTCAGCGTCTTATCTGCCGACCGGCGGAAGATCGCGGATCGTGAAGACCTTCTCCCCCGGCTTGATCCAGCCAAGCTCCCGTCGTGCCACGTCCTCGATCGTTGCGGGGTCGTTCTTCAGCTTGTCGATCTCGACGAGCAGACGCTCGTTATCGGACCGCAGCTTTTCCACTTCCTGCTGCAGCGCCCGCCCCTCCTGCCGTTTCTTCATCATCTCCACGATGCCGCGCTCGCCGAAGAGCGAGTCGAGCAGCACCATGGAGCCGATGAAGACCAGCACCCCCTCGACCAGACGCCGCCGGCGGCGCCGTGGTGGCGGCAGGGGAGGCCGTGAGGCCTTCGGCTTTTTCGGCCTGACGATTCTGGGTGCTGGGTTCTCGGACATCCGCTCCGGCACTGCGCGCTGCTCGACACGAGGGCGCGACAGCGGCCATTACCGCCTCGATCGACGCGATCATGCGAGAATAGCGCGTTTTCGATCCCGCGTCCTGCACTTTTGCATGAGTTGGCCTCCGGGATCCGGCGCTCGTCCGCGATCCACGGCGCTGGAAAGACTATCCGCGAGCGCTGCCTGGCGGGGGCAATGCCGGGCGCGGCGCCTCGTCATCATGAGCGAACCTCTCAGGCCATCGGTCGTCCTCGTGTTGACGACCTTCGGCGTCTCCACCGACGTGGCGCCGATTGCTCGAACGCTCGTCGAGGAGCGGCTGGCGGCCTGCGTCAACATTCTCCCGGTCATGACTTCCATCTACCGCTGGAAGGGGAGTGTCGAGGAGGATCGCGAGCAGCAGGTCCTCATCAAGACGACGAGCGATCGCGTCCAGGCGCTCGAGGGGCGGCTGCGGCAGCTCCATCCCTACGACGTCCCCGAGTTCATCGTCGTGGCGGCTTCCGGCGGATCGGCCGCGTATCTCGGCTGGGTGGTCGACAGCGTGAGCGGGTCGCCGTCGTGACGGCGGCCTTCAGAGGCGGGAGAGCGCGTCGGACAGGTCTTCCTTGAGGTCTTCCACGTCCTCGATCCCGACCGAGATGCGCACCATGTCGTCGGTCAGGCCGACCGCCAGCCGGCGCTCCAGCGGCACCGACGCGTGCGTCATCGTGGCCGGGTGGCTGATGAGCGTTTCGACCCCGCCCAGGCTCTCTCCCAGTGCCGCCAGCGAGACGTGATCGAGGAACGTGCGTGTGCGCTCGAGCGAGCCGAGCTCGAACGAAATCACGCCGCCGAACCCACGCATCTGCCGTCTGGCGAGATCGTGGTGCGGGTGCGAGGGCAGCCCGGGGTAGTGCACGCGCGTGACCTGGGGATGGCCGGCCAGGAACTCGGCAATCGCCTGCGCATTGGCGTTGTGGCGCTCCATCCGGATCTCCAGCGTCTTCGTCCCGCGCAGCACCAGCCAGGCGTCCATCGGACCGAGAATCGCGCCCTCCGCGTTCTGCACGAACTGCAGCCACTCGGCGTGATCCTCTCGCGCGACGATCGCCGCGCCGCCGATGCTGTCGCTGTGGCCGTTGAGGAACTTGGTGGTGCTGTGCAACGCGATATCGGCGCCGAAGTCGATCGGCCGCTGACCCCACGGGCTGGCGAACGTGTTGTCGACGACGACGATCGCGTCGTGGGCGTGGCCGATGCGGGCGGCCTCGCGGAGGTCGGTCAGACGCAGCGTCGGATTGGTCGGCGTCTCCACGAAGAGCATCTTCGTGGACGGACGGAACGCCCTTGCGGTCTCGTCCAGATCCGACGTGTCGACATACGTGAAGTCGAGCCCGTACTTCCGCAGCACGCGCTCGAACAGCCGGTAGGTGCCGCCATACGTATTGTCGGTGACGACCACGTGATCGCCGGCCTGGAGCAGCGTCATCACGGCGCCGGTGGCCGCCATGCCCGAGGCGAACGCGAACGCGGCTCTGCCGTTCTCGAGCGCGGCGAGGTTGCCTTCGAGCGCGGAGCGCGTCGGGTTCTGCGTCCGCCCGTACTCGTAGCCCTTGTGACGGCCCAGCGCTTCCTGCACGTATGTGGAAGTCTGGTAGATCGGGGTGATGATGGCGCCGGTCGACGGGTCGGGGACCTGACCCGCGTGGATGCAAAGCGTGCTGAATCGCGCGGTGTCGCGGAGCTTCACTGTGGAATCAAGGGTACTCTGATATCATTTCGCCGCGCAATTCGCAGCCGCTGATCTCCGGTCGCCGATCTTCGATCGCGTCGTTCGCGAAGATCCTCGATGCCAGGTTCCCTCCCTTTTCTACCTTCACGTGACACCATTGCGCGGGTCGGCCGCTGGCTCACCGGTACGTTTGCCGGGCGTGCGCTCATCGTCGGACTGGTGCTCAAGGCTGTCGCCGCGCCGCTGCGCGCGCTGGCGGTGTCCGAAGGGGTGGCCGACACGATCAATACGGCCGGCGGCGTCGCGCTCGTCCTGGCGATGGCGGCGCTCGTCTACGCCGTCTACCACGAGATCAAGGGAGTCGTCCTCTGGCGCGTCCGCCGCAAGCTGACGCTCTCCTACATCTTCATCGGCTTCGTTCCAGCGCTGCTGCTCATCGTGCTCTTCTCGATCTCGGGACTGCTGCTCTTCTACAACGTCAGCCAGTACTCGGCTCGCTCGGGCGTCCGGTCGGTGGTGAGCGAGGCGGCATTTCTCGCCGAGAGCGCAGCGGTGGGGCTGCAGGGATCGCCGACCGAATCAGAGCTGCGCGACCGATTGACGCGCCGGCAGGTTGGAGCACAGCGCTCGTTTCCCTTCATCTCGTACGCCGTCGTACCGGCTCGCCGTCCGTGCGACGCCGGAGGCAGTTCCTCGCAGACCATTGCGCCTGCCGAGGTCGTGACCGCCGGACCCTGGCGTCACGTCGATCCGCCGCAGGAGATTCCACAGTCGGTCACGTGTCCGGAGGGCTTTGCCGCACTCGTTGCCTACACGAATTCACCACTGACGCAGCTGCAGTCGGGCCAGAACGATCGCGAAGTCGCGGCGCACCTGGCCGCCCGCGCAGTGGCCTGGCCCGACGAGCCCAATCCTCGATTCGCCGTCGTCGTCGACGTGCCGTTCAGCCGCGAGTTCCTCGACTCGGTCCATGAGGAAACCGGAATCGAGATTGGCGATGTGACGGTGAGCCTCGTTGGCAAACCGTGCACCAACCCGGTGCTCGACGGCCGTGAGATCGAACCGCCGGGGCCGGCCGACAAGGCATCCGGTGTTCGCAATCCGCTGCGGCGCCCGCTCGAATGGGTGCTGTTTCTCGAGTTCACAGACTGGCAGACCGCCGGCACCTGTTCGGCGTCGGTTCGCATCGTCATGACGATCGCCGACGTCTACGCACGCGTCTCGGAGGGCTCCGGACTCGACGTCGTGCTGTTCGGCATTGGATTCGTCGGCGTCCTGCTGGTGGTGATACAGGGGGCGGCCTTCATCATGGGGCTGACGCTCGCGCGCTCGATCACCGGATCGATCCACGAGCTCTTCACCGGCACCGAGCGCGTGCGCCTCGGCGACTTCACCCACAAGATTTCCATCCACTCGCGCGATCAGCTCGGCGAGCTCGCCGAGTCGTTCAACTCGATGACCTCGAGCATCGAGGACCTGCTGCGCGAGAAGGCCGAGAAGGAGCGGCTGGAGCAGGAGCTCCGCATTGCGCGCAGCATTCAGATGTCGCTGCTGCCGACCGGGCCGCTCGCGGCTCCCGGACTGTCCGTGACGGCGCATTGCGAGCCGGCGCGGGAGGTGGGCGGCGACTACTACGACTATATGCCGATCGACGATCACCGCGTCGGGCTGCTCATTGCCGACGTCGCCGGCAAGGGCACGTCGGCGGCGCTCTACATGGCGGAGCTGAAAGGGCTGATGTTGTCGCTCACGCAGCTGCACACGTCGCCGCGCCGGCTGCTCATCGACGCGAACCGCATCATCTCGCGTCATCTCGACAGCCGCAGCTTCATCACCATCACGTATGCCGTCGTCGACCTCGAGGCGCGGACGCTCACCTACGCGCGAGCCGGTCACTGTCCGCTGATCTACGTGCCAGGGCCGCACGCCCCGTCGCGGGCGGCGCAGATCCTCGCGCCCGACGGCCTCGTCCTCGGCCTCCAGATTGACGATGGACAGCGATTCAACGGGCTGCTGGCCGAGGCGACCGTGCCGCTCGGCGCCGGGGATCTGTTTCTGTTCTACACCGATGGCCTTACCGAGGCGATGGATCCGGACGGCAACATCTTTGGCGAGGCCCGGCTCGCGGCGCTGCTCCAGGAGCAGGCGGATGCGCCGTTCGACCAGCTGCGCGAGCGGATCCTGCGCGAGATCGAGGTCTTCTCCGGGCCCACCGAGCAGCAGGACGACATGACGATCCTGCTCCTGAAGGTGGAAGATGTAGGGACGTCTCCGGACCGGGCCCGTCCGCGCGCGGCGGCGGAGGCCGAACTGGCAGCGGCCGGCGGACGCAGGAGCTGACGCGGCGCATCGCATGAGCGAACCGGTCGTCGTTTTTTCCACCTCGTCTGACATCGAGGCGAGCGTCGTGATGGCGCTGCTCGACAGTCAGGGCATTCAGAGCTACCGGGCGTCGGGCAACACGCAGGCGATCTGGCCGATGGCGGTGAACGCCCTTGGCCCGATCCGCGTGGCGGTACCCGCGGCATCGGCCGAGGAGGCGCGCCGCATCATCGAGAGCCATCGCGAGGACGTCGGCTCGCGCGTGGTCAGGCTGCGCGATGAGTTCGAGGATCTGCAGCGCCGCATCGAGTACCGGTTTCGCGATCGCGGCCTGCTCGAGCACGCGCTCACGCACAAGTCACGGGCGGCCGAAGACGCGTCGGGCGGTGTGGCCGACAACGAGTCGCTCGAGTTCCTCGGCGATGCGGTGCTCGGCCTGGTCGTCGCCGATGCGCTGTTCCGCCGCTATCCGAACTACACCGAGGGACAGAAGTCGAAGATCAAGGCGGCGGTCGTCTCCACGCAGTCGCTGGCGCGCCATGCGGAGCGGCTGAGTCTGGGCGATCACCTGATCCTCGGGCGCGGAGAGGAGAAGACCGGCGGGCGGTTCAAGCAGGCGCTGCTCGCTGACGCGTACGAAGCGCTCATCGCCGCCATTTATCTCGACGGCGGGCTCGAGTCGGCGGCGGCGTTTCTGCTGCGCGAGTTGGGCGAAGCGCTCGAAGCCGGCGCGTCGCCCGGCTTTGCCCAGGACTACAAGTCGGCGCTGCAGGAGCGATTGCAGGCGATCGGTCAGCCGTTGCCCGAATATCGCGTGGCAGGCGAAGCCGGCCCCGATCACCGGAAGACATTCAGCGTCGAAGTCGTCGTGGAAGGCGTCGTGCTCGGCGCCGCATCGGGGAAGGCGAAGAAAGAAGCGGAGCAGGAAGCGGCGCGGCTCGCGCTCGATCACCTCGCCTCAGAGCCGCCGCGCAAGGCGCAGCCCTGATGCCCGCAGGTCTCTCCGAAGAGGAGGTATTCGCCCGGATCGGGGAAGAGGGTTTTGCGCGCCTGGTGCACGGCTTCTACCGACAGGTCCCGGACGATACGGTACTCGGGGCGATGTACCCGCCAGAGGATCTCGCGGGCGCCGAGCAGCGATTGCGTGATTTTCTGGTCGGCCGTTTCGGCGGCCCGCCGCGCTACGTCGAGCAGAAGGGGCATCCGCGCCTGCGGATGCGGCACATGCCGTTTGCCATCGGTCCGGCGGCAAGAGATCGGTGGGTGGCGCTCATGGATCGCGCACTCGACGAGGCGGCCTTGCCGGACGACGTCACGGCGCTGCTGCGGGAGTTCTT
>DASUGH010000023.1:0-10510 GCA_036274155.1 Vicinamibacterales bacterium
ACCACGCCGGGCACGGCCGGAGCGAACCGGGCTTTCCACTCGCTGCAGGAGGCCCTCAACGCCCTCGACGACACGAACTGGGTGACGGCGAACCAACTGCCGGTCATCAACTGCGGCGGCTCGACGGCGGACACGGGGTTAGCGATCCCCGGCAGTGGGTGGGTCGGCAAGACGGACCCGACGCACTACCTGTCGATCGTCACGAACCAGCCGAGCGCGCTCCGGACCTCCACGTCGCACTACCGGCAGTCGGGCCCCTATGGCGTCGGGTTCGACAACGTCAACGGCGTCCTGCGCCATTTCCGGATCACGGGCCTCCACACGATTGTCACGACGGTCGTCGCGGGCACGTTCGGATGGGCCATCCAGTCGACCGATGACCCGAGTCCCAACCCCGGCGACTGCGACATGCGGTTCGACCGCTGTCGCGTGGAAGTGCAGCGGATCGATGCCGGACATTCGGGGAACGGCGCGGCCTTCTGGTTCCCGGTCACCGGGGCAACGAACAAGGTGACCCTCACGAACTGCGTAGCCGTCGGGGCCACGGCCGCCGGGACGGGCACGCATTCTGGGTTTGTCGCGACCGGCGGCGCGTCGGCCGACATCGCGTTCTACAACTGCGACGCCTACGGCTGGAATGTCGGGTTCAGTTCCGGCAATAACGCGACGACGCTGCCGATCGCGAAGAACGACGGGGCGACCAACTGCACGGACGGATGGACTGGCAACTGGCGATCCGGCTCGGATCGCAACGCGTCGAGCCTCGCCTCTGACGCGCCGGGGACGAATCCCCGGAACGGCGTCACGCCCAGCTTTGTCAGTGCACCGAGCGATCTGCATCTGAGCGGCAGCGACACGGCGTGGACAGACCGAGGCGCCAACCTGTCGGCAGACTCGCGCTTCCCGCTGTCCACGGACGGCGACGGGTCCACGCGCACCGGCACTTGGGACATCGGGGCGGACGAGCTCACGATCTTGTAGCTCCGCGGCGTCGATAGTTCACTGTCCTCATTCTCCGCCGCCTGTGGCCCTGCCGCAGGCGGCGGTTTTGCGATTCTTGCGATATGCTGGTGTCCGAGTCCTGGTGAGCGCAAAATAGGAGGCACGAAACAGCCAAGCTTTCAGATGCCGCCGCCCGCTGTTCCCGCCGGCCAAGCGCCGTTGCAGATCGTGCCCCAACCGCCCGCTCCGGAGGGCGGCCCCTTCGGACGAATCGTTGCCTTCCTCGCGATCGTCGCGATCGCAGCGCTCTGGCTCCAGCATCACCTCGGCTTCGAGCTCGAGAAATTGGGCGTGATCGCGATCGCGACCGCCGTCTGGGGAGTGATGGGAAAGGTCGCGGACTGGGTGGGCGAGAAGTCGGCAATGGGCCGCTTCATCGACGCGTGGTTCAAGACACCGCTGCGGGCGGTCCTTCGGTACATGACCCGCACGACACCGCTCTGCGGTACTGCCGTAGTGGTCGGCGCCCTCATGGCGACGGTATCGTCCGTGACGGTGCGGAGCAGTGCGCCGGGTGAACGCGCGGCGGTCTCGCTCGCATCGCTCGACTCGCGGGCCAGGCCGCGCGCCGACACGCTGACCCGCGACAAGCCCGCCGTGCGGTTCCTGCCGATCCTAACGAGTCCGTTCGGTCGCATCTACGAGGTCGATGCCGATGGATACGTGGCGTCCCAGGTCACCGTGTATCCACTCGTGAGCCGACAGGTGGTACTCGGTCGAGATCTCGCCGCGGCACCGTCGGTATTGTTTCGCCCGTTCGACGAGGGGGTTGTCGCCCTCGAGGACAGCGCCGACTTCCAGGTGAGCCGTCTTCGCGACGGTCGGTGGGAGCGGCTCGCCGAGTACCACGCGGGCGGCGTCGCCTCGTCGTTCGTGATAGGCCCTCGAAAGCCGATCTCCGATGCCGCCATGGTCGTCTGGGCCC
Source organism: Vicinamibacterales bacterium (assembly GCA_036274155.1). GTDB lineage: Bacteria > Acidobacteriota > Vicinamibacteria > Vicinamibacterales > UBA2999 > Gp6-AA40. The sequence goes on from DASUGH010000023.1 coordinate 1,928, forward strand.
TCGAGGCGGCAGCGAATGGCGCGCCCGAGGCGGCGAGATCCAAGCTGCTCGTCACGTGGCGCGCTCCGAAATCGATCGAGATACAGACCGAGCTTCACCCCCGCGATTGTCTGCTCGCCGAGATCCGGCTGCACGGGAACCTCAAGGAGCGCGCGGTCGTGCCGCTCTCGAACGACCCTTTGATCGACGTGCTCATGCAGTCGGTCACGACGGATTCGACCAAGGTGCCGACATGTTGAACGCGCTGTGGAAGTGCACCTGCCTCGTCGCGGCAATTACCGGAGTCGGATGGTCGAGCGCTGCAGCGCAGAAGCGGGCGGCCGTTACCGTGAGCGTCGACCTCGCCGTGCCGCGCTACCGCGATCGATTCACCGACCGACGCGCCGTCCAGGCAAAGGCGGCCACGCTGTTCGCCGACTACCTGACGAGGAACGTCGGCTTTCTTCGCTTCGCGGCTGACGACTCGACACGACCGTATCGCCTGGCGTTCGTGCTCGATCGATTCGACCGAAGCAGCACGTCCGGCTTCGCCGAGGTCGGTTTCTGGGTACGGCTGGAACGGCCGGACGAGAGTCCAGTGGAGTCCTACTGGCTGCAATTCCGAAGCGCGGATCAGTCTCTGGTCCGCGTTGGTGGCGAAGACGAGTTTCTCAACGAGATCAAGACGAAGCTCGCGCATCGCGATGCGGATTCCCTGCGAACGGGCGTGCTCCGGTGGGTCCCCATCAGCGAGACGGGACTTCCCAACCTCGACCCGGTCGGCGTCGTGTTGCCGTTCCGACTGCTCGATCTGTGCATGAAGCGGCAGAGCACCGTGGAGCTGCTCGCGGAGCTCGGCGGGACAGTCGTCAGGGAGGTTCCGTTCGCGGCTCGCGTCGTGGGGAACTTCGCTCCGAGGGGTCAGCCAACGCGAGAGGCCGCGCCGTATGTCGGTGGTGGCTTTGCACAGGTGTTGGCGCTGCCACAGCCGGACGACCTGACGCCGTCGATCGCACGTCACGCCGTCAAGATCAAGAAGATCTTCGTGACGTCGTATGTGCACGATCCCACGGCGTGCGGGAACCGGGCGCCGCTTGCCGTTGGGGGAGGGACACCATGACGCGCAGCTGGTTCAATCGCAGCGTGTCCATAGCGCAGGCGGTGGCGCTCGCGTTGCCGCCTTCGGCGAGCGCGTGGGCGGTTCAGGACACTGTATCGCAGAGGAACCGCGAACAGGTGCTCCGGTCCGTCAACGGCGCACTCGCCACGGCCGCGCGCGGCGACTTCTCTACCGCTCGGTCGAGTCTCGAGCTGGCGCTTGCCAGCTGTGGAAGCGCCGCCGAATATCGCGAATGCCGGGTGCTCAACGCATCGGGTCTCGGATCGCTTCTACAGCGCCAAGCTGCGGCGCAGCCCGAGGCGCGCGACACCCTGTACGCACAGGCCGTCGGCTACTACGACCGGATCCTGCGCGAGGTGCCTAACGACCCGGAGGCGCTATACGGGAAGGCGGTGGCCTACCGCGGCCTCGGGGCACACGAGTGGATGGAGAGCTTTTTCGTCCAGGCGCCCACGCTGGACCCGGCGCGGAGCGCACTGTATCTCACGTTCAAGGGTGACTACTACGCCACGGCGCGCCGGTGGGGGGAGGCCGCCGATGCCTATCGAGCGGCCATCCAGCGCGATGCCGATGACGACGGCGCGAGGAGCGGCCTGATCGACGCGTTGGAGGCGCTCGGGCTAGCGAGCAAGGCAGAGCTCCTGCGACTGGCGAAGGACTGGGAGCTCCGATACTCCTCGTCAGCGGCGGACGCGTACCGCGCGGTGCTCACGCTGAGCTTCGCGCCGGACGGCGCGCGCGATTCCGTAGCCGATGCGGCAATGGTCGGTCTCGTTAGGCTGCAGGCGAGAAACCGGCTGGCGGTGGGGGCCGTGCCGGAACCGGTGAGCGCCACGTGGACGCCCGTCCGCGAGATCCGGGGTTTTCTCAGGACCGCGTCGACGCAGACGGCTCCGTGGTGGAGGGAAAGTGCCGAACGCACGAACGCGCTCGCCCAGGCGGCGCTCGCCGGCGGGCGCGCGGCGTCCGGCGCGCCGAATTACGAGCTCGCCGAGAGGCTGTGGCGTGAGGGCGCTGGCTTCGCGCCGCGACTGTCGGCGATCTCACTCGACCTGCAGCGCCAGTTGGCGCTGCTCTATTCGACTCAGAAGCGGCTCGATCCCGATGGCAAGAAGTTCGATGCGCTCGAGCAGGACATCTTCAGCGAAAAGATGGGCGCACTCGCGGTCGGAGATCTCGAGGCCGCGCAGCGCTATCACACCACGCTGGCCCTGATCTACCTCGAGCGGGGTGTCTGGAGAGGCCAACAGGCAGCCCGAGGTGCCGAGCAGCAGTTCACCTGGGCGCTCGACAAGGCCGATGAGCGGTTTCAGCGCGAGCGCTTCTATCAGCCGCTTCCGGAAATTCGGATGCTGCTGGCGAATCATTTCGACTCCATTGGCAGCAAGTCACTGGCGGCTCGGCGGTACAGCGAGGCGGCGCGAGGATTCCTCGATCTGGACGATCTGGAAGACGCCGATAGTGCCGTACGTCGCGCTGCGGCTCTTGGCGCGCAGACGACAGACCTGGCGCGCGCGGTCCGGTTGCGATCGGCGCTCGCTCGTGGTGATGCCGGAGCCTGTGGCGCGCAGAGTGTGTCGTCACTGGGCGGGAGCGACAGGGCATTCGCCCTGCGACAGCGCTTCAAGGTGGTCGCGGATTGTGCCAAGCTGGACCCGAAGCGCGCGCGCACCCACGCGATCGAGGCATTCACCCTCGTCGACAGCGCGAACATTGCGCTGGTGGGTGGCGCCGACGTGACGCGCTTCGAGCGTGTCATGGGCGCGCTGCTTGGCCCGTTCGGGATGACGTTTCACCCCGAGCACCTCGATCCATTGCCGGCGCCTAACGCCGCAGGGGCGATTCGCGTTTCGCTTCCCGGAGAAACCGTACCCTTTGGGTACACGGCGCAGAGCGACGACCTGGTTGGGGCACGGGTCGCCGCGGCATTGCGCGACGTCCGTCCGTTTCCGCTGGAAGTCGCCGCCGGTGTGGTGTCCATTGTTCCACCGGCGCGGCCCTCGCCGGAGGCGCTCGCGCGAATCCAGCAGGTTTCCGGTGTCAAGACCGTGAAGTACGGTGCGGCGACGCGAAGCCAATGAGGTCGCACCATCGTACAACGGCACTCCATCGTTGATGACGTGAGCGCTCATGGGCCGGCATGGCACGATGTCGGCTTTTGTGGTATGTCAGTGGCCTCGGCACCCACTGACCACCTGCAGGCCAGGCATCAATGTCGCGCGCTCTCCCCCACCTAACGTTGCTCGCCGTACTCGCGTGCATCGCTCCGCAATCTGCGCCAGGACAGATCGCACCGGCGCGGCGTCCCTTCCTGTTCAAGGATAACCGGGGCGACATAGCGACGGCGCACGCACGGGGAGACACGGCACTCACCGTCATCATCGCCGCCATGCCGGGCGCTACCGCCCAGCTCGCGCAGACCATCAAGGCAATGGGCGGCTCGATCAGATTCCGTGACGACCAGGTAGACTACCTCCGGGCGCGAGTGCCGGTGGACAGTGTCGAACGCCTGGCACGTGACGCGAGCGTGCACAGTCTCGACATCACGATGAAGGGTGCGGACCGCGGCTTTGGCGCCAGCGGCACCCAGTCCTTCACTCCGGCGGACGCGCTGCCGCTTGGTGCGCGACCGGATACGGGCGAGGTCTGGCCGCCGAAACAGTCGGACTATCCGCTCACGCGCCGATACGACCCGTTGCGCGACATGAACGGCGTGGCCTTTCGAAAGCAGCATCCCACCTGGGATGGCCGCGGGGTCACGCTGGCGCTCATCGACATGAATCCCGATCCCCTCGAGCCCGAGCTGCAGCAGGCGCGCACGCTCGATGGCCGGGTCGTGAAAAAGATCTTCACGTACGAAACCGTCATCGATCCCGATGACGAGGACGAGGGGCGCTGGCTCAAGATGACGGATCAGGTGACCGCCAGCGGAGGTACGTTCACGTATGACGACAAGCGCTACAAGGCGCCGCACGACGGCACGTTCCGCATCGCGATGCTGGATGAGGCCAGGTTCGATTCGCTCTCGAGCTCCGGGCTGGAAAAGGATCTCAATCGCGATGGCAATCCCGCCGGATCCACGCGTCTCTTTGCGGTGATCTGGGACGAGCAGGCAAACGACGTCTGGGTGGACACCAACCAGAATCTGGACTTCAAGGACGAGAAGGCGCTTACCGACTACACCGTGCGCCCCGAGTTCGGTGTCTTCGGCACCGACAACCCGAAGACCGCCGTGCGCGAAAGCGTCGGCTTCGGCGTGCAGATCGACAAGGCGCGCAGGATGGTCGCGATCAACGCCGGCGTCCCGTTCCATGCCTCCCTCATCGTGGGAAGCGCGTTAGGCAGCCGCGGCGCGCGCGGCCGGTTCGACGGCGTTGCCCCGGGCGCTCGCCTGGCGAGCGAAGCGGAGGGGTGCATGGCGTACGGCCAGACGGAAGCGGTGATCCGGGCGCTGGAAAACCCCGAGGTGGACGCGGCCTGGCTGGAGCAGTGCAACAACATCACCAAGCCGTACCTCCTGCGCGACGGCCGACTGGTGCCGACGGTGATCTACAGCCGCCTCATCGAGAAGTTCAAGAAGCCAATCATGATCCCGACGCACAACTATCCGGTGTTGGGTGGGAGCGATGACTTCGTGCTGGCCGACTGCGGCATCGGCGTGGGCGGTCACGAAAGCCAGGGCAGCTTCCTCGCGAACTACGGTGTCCGGACACGTTATGTCGACAACCTGCTCATCACCGGCGGGTATGCGCCGATGGGCAACGGTGCGTTCGGACCCACGATCATCTCGCCGTCCAACATCATCAGCGGCTACCGCGGCTGGGAGGACGCACCGTCCGGCTACATGGCGTCGGTATTCAGACTCCCGCCGGGCTATCGCATCTCCGGCGGCACTTCGACGGCGACTCCCGTGGCGACCGGCGCGGTGGCAATGCTGATCAGCGGCGCCAAGCAGTCTGGCGTGAAGTACGACGCGTGCCGGATCAAGCACGCACTCGCGATGTCGGCGAAGCATGTGCCCAACATTCCCATCTACAAGCAGGGCAACGGCGTGATCGACATCGCCGGTGCCTGGGACCTGCTGCGCGCGATGGACAAGGCCGGGCCTCCGCCGACGATCACCAGCGCGGCGCCCGTGAAGCACGCGTACAGCGCCCTGCTGGTGAAGCCTAACGAGGGCGTGGGACTCTACGAGCGTGACGGCTGGAACGCTGGCGACCGCGCGACGCGCACGATGACGTTCACGCGCACGTCAGGCCCCAGCGGTCCGATGCCCTTCACGATCTCCGTCATCTCGGATTCCGGCGGGACGATCACGGCGCCGGCTTCGGTCTCGTTGCCGCTCGACGAGCCGGTACCGGTGACGCTGGACATATCGGTTGCCACGCCGGGCGTTCACAGCTCGCTCATCACGCTGGACAATCCGTCGGTGCCGGGCCACGCGTATCGCACCCTGGCGACGATCGTGGCGGCCGAGCCGCTGAATGCCGGCAACCATTTCAAGGTGGTGACGAAGACAGAGGTGCCGCGACCCGAGATGCGCAGTTACTTCTATCGCGTTCCGCGCGGAGCGTCGGCGCTGCAGGTGGTGCTCGACTCGTCGAAGCGGGAAGTGCAGGTGGCTCTCATCAAACCCGACACCCGCACCGCGAACGCCACGCGTATCGTCGCAGAACGCGCGCGCGGTGCTGGAGGCGGGGGCGGTGGGGAAAACCCAATCCTCCCGGCTGCGACGTACGTCGTCGCGCAGCCGATGCTGGGCGTATGGGAGGTTCGACTCACTGACATCGAGGACACGCGCACGTTCGATTGGAAGGCTTCGGAGACGGGCAAGCCGGTGCCACCAACGAAGGTGAGGCTCACCATTTCGGCGATCGCGGCAGCCGCCACGGCGTCCGCGTCGGTTCAGAGTGCGGGCGACAATGGCGAGCAGGGCACCACGCAGCCGGCACGAGCATCGGCTGCGCCCAACGAGTTGACGCTCACCAGCCGCATGGCCGATTTCACTGGCAAGGCGACCAGCTACCCGCTCGGCAGCGCACATAACGAGCGGCCCACCATCCGCGAGCACCAGCAGCAGGTCTACGAGATCGACGTACCGCCCGGAGCGGCGGCTCTGAGGGTAGCGGTCGGCAATCCGTCGGACACGTCGGCTGATCTGGACGTCTACGTCTACGATTGCACGAAGAAGGAGTGCAAGAATGGCGGGGCGAGTGCCGACCCGGGGTCGGATGAAGCCGTGATGGTGCAGCACCCGGCGGCAGGGAAGTGGAAGGTGGTGGTCGAAGGTGCTTCGGTGCCCTCAGGCCAGACGGCGTACGATTACTCCGACGTGGTGTTCAACCAGGTGTACGGCATGGTTGCCGTCACCGACACGACCGGAAAGCGCCAGGCCGACTCGTCGTGGTCGGTGCAGACGAACGAGTGGATCGCGTCCATACCAGCCGGCCGTACGCCATACGCGGCCATGCTCCTGGAGGGACAGGTGTCGGCGTCGCAGCCGTTCGTGATGACGCTCATTCCGATCGCGAACGACCGCCGACGCTAAGACGGGAGACTGCCGGGAAACGGGAAACGGGAAACGGGAAACGGGAAACGGGAAACGGGAAACGGGAAACGGGAAACGGGAAACGGAGAACCCTCGGGATGCTTCTGCTGACGGAGAGAGGCAACCCGAGGGTTTCGCGTCTGATAACCAATAGCCGGTCGCCCGTTACCAGTTTCCCTTCGCCTAACGTGTAGTCCCGGCAACGACCTGTTTGACCAGGTCTCCCTGCTTCAGCTGTGATCCGCGCTCGAGGCCGTTGATGATCAGCACCTGATCCAGCGGGAGCACCGACGGAAACTGCGAGTAGAACTCCTCTGCCGTCATGGCCCGTGGGAGCTGCACGACTTTGACCTGCGGCGCTCTGATGTTCAGGATCGCCGGGTCGGTGGTTTCCTTCGCGCTCGCGACCACCTTCCGATGAATGGCATCGACGGCCTGCAGGTTCCCCTGAGCGGCGGCCGTCAACACCTGGTACATGTGACCCTTCACCGTGAGGAAGGTCGTTTCGCCTTCCACGACACCCTGCTGTGTCTGGGCGGCGAAGACCGCACTGGCCGACGGCCCTCCTGCCGTCGGTACCTGAACCTCTTTCACGTTCGAGAAGCCCTGATTGCTGAAGAAGGCACGCGCGGCCTCCGTGGGACTCGCACCCTTCGCGGCCTGCACCTGAACGAGCGCCTTGCCCTCCGGCTCACGAGCGGCAACGACCTGCGGCTGGTTTGCTGTCTGCCAACCGTCGGGGAACGTGATCTGCAGCGCGAGGTCGGGCTGGTAGAACGTCGAGCCGCGGAAGAAACCGTCGCGCGGATTTTCACCGTACGACAGCCCATCGATCGCTCGCAGGAACTGCTCTCGGTTACGTCGCAATGAATCGAGATTGGTGTTCGCGAGCTCGTTCAAGCGTGCGGATGCGCGCTGCGCGCGGTCTCCGGGATCAGGGTGCGTGGACATCCACGTTGGTGGCGCTCCCTCCTTGTCGGTTCCGCTCGTCTTCTGAAGCATCTGGAACATCTTCACTGCCTCACGCGGATCCCAGCTCGCCTTGAGCATGTAGCGGTACCCGAGGCCGTCCGCCTGCGTTTCATCATCGCGACCGTACTTCAGCATGAGGATACCGAGGCCCTGTTGCGCGAGGCCCGCGTACTGTGCCGCGGTGGGCGATATCACGCTGGCGACGCCGAGGCCAAGCGACGCAACCTGCTGCTTGCTCATCTGGCTCGCAGAGTGGCGCGCGGTGACGTGACCGATCTCGTGACCAAGCACGGAGGCGAGCTCCGCTTCGCTGTTCATGTGCGTGATGATTCCCCGCGTTATGAAGATCGGCCCGCCGGGAAGGGCGAACGCGTTGACCACGGGGTCGTCCAGGACGGTGAAGCTCCACGGCAACTCCGGCCGCTCCGAGGACTTGGCCATTTCCATTCCGACGCGCTTGACCATGTCCTGCACGGCCTGTTGCTGCAGGATCGGCATCGACGCCGCCACCTTCTGCGCCTCCTCCTGGCCCATGGCAATCTCGTCGTCGTTCGAGACGAGCGAGAGCTGGCGCTTTCCCGTTGCGGGATTGACGGCGCACGCGGCCAGAGCGGCGACAACGAGTGTGGCGGTACACAGGGTGCGACGCATGAGCCCTCCTTCGAGAATCCGTCGCTGTGGTCTGTAGAAGGACGTCTACACGTTAGGAGTCTCGATGCCGAAACCGGGATGGCCCTTTGGGGCTATGCAAGAACGCGCTCACGGCCATCAGGCATCGACTCGCGCCGCAATCTTACCGCGTTGGCTCGTAGTCGTAGTCCACCTGGGTCGGCCGGCCGCGCCAGTAAGCGAACGGACCCTCCGGGAGCACCCACGCCACCTCTGCCGACGTGGGGATCATGACCCCGCGCCGACGCTCGAAGCGCTCGTAGCGCCCGACGAATGGCGTGAGGACCCCGTGGCC
>DASUGH010000024.1:0-31864 GCA_036274155.1 Vicinamibacterales bacterium
CGAGCCCCGGATCCCGAGCCCCGGATCCCGAGCCCCGGATCCCGAGCCCCGAGCCCCGAGCCCCGGATCCCGAGCCCCGAGTCCCGAGCCCCGAGCCCCGAGCCCCGGCTCCGACTGACAAAATCCTGAAGCGATATTGACAAAAACTTCAGTTGGCTTCGCCACGGCTGCGCGATACCGTGCGTGCGCCATGCGAAGTCGTCTACTCACCGGTTCACTGGCGCTCATCGCCGTCGCGACCTCATCGTTTGCTCACGATTTCTGGTTGTCTTCGAGCTCGTGGACACCGTGACGCTCGCTCTTCATACGTCCGCGACCTGATCACGCCTCGAACACTCGTCCCATTCGCTTGCTGGAGCCCTGATTCATGGTTCGTGTCATTCGTTTGTGTGTCGTCCTGTCTCTGCTGGTGATCCCCGCCGCCGCAGCCGCGCAGGGCGCCGATCCCGCGCGCGGCGAGGCGTCGATCGTCGTGTCCGACACGACGGGCGCCCGTGTGGCCGACGCGGTGGTCGTCTTGACCCGCGGCGCGGAGCGCCGCACCGCCACCACCGGCGCCGATGGCGTCGCACGTCTGAGCAATCTCGTCCCTGGCGAATGGACGGTCACGATCACGAGAGACGGCTTCGCCCGTCTGGCGCGTCCGCTGACCGTGACGACCGGCCTGGTCGAGATGCCGGCCGCGCTCACCGTCGCCGGCTTCTCGGAGACCGTGGAGGTGGAGACCGACACGGTCGAGGCGACGCAGGTGCCGCTCAACGCGATCGCCACAGGAGGGACCAACCTCGAGATCCCGGTGCGCGATCTGCCAGCGAGCCTGGTGATGCTCTCGCAGCCGCTCATCCAGGAGCGGGGCGCCCGCTCGGTGGAGGAAGCGGTGCAGCTCGGCGTTGGCATGCAGGCGAGCACCGGTGTCGGCTCCATCCCCGGGTACTCGACGCGCGGGTGGAGCGGCAACAACATTTCACTCATGCGCGACGGCATCCGTCAGAACAGCGCCTCGCAGAGCAGCCGGCCGGTCGATGCGTTCCTGCTCGACCGCATCGAGATCCTCAAGGGGCCGGCGTCGCTCCTCTACGGCGAAGGCGCGATTGGCGGCGCCATCAACCTGGTATCGAAGTCGCCGATCGCCGAGTTCAGCGTCGATTCGCTGGTGGCCTATGGCGCGTACGGCCAGTACCGCGCCGGCGTAGGGCTGAACGTGCCGATCCGCAAGAACCTGTTCGCGCGCGTCGACGTCTCGCAGAGCGGATCGGACGGCTATGTCGGCGACTCGCCGCAGAAGCTGGTGGCCGCCTCGGCGAGCATCCGCTGGATGCCGACGCCGAACATCAGCATCAAGGGTCTCGGCAACTACACCTACGACAACACCTCGTCGTACTACGCCACGCCGTTCACCAACGGCGAGTTCGACGAGCGGACGCGCGATATCAACTACAACATGGAGGACCGGCTGACGAAGTCGCACAACCGCTGGTTCGAGCTCGACGGCGACGCGCTGCTCGCCGACGGCTGGAAGCTGCACAACCAGCTCTTCGTGGCGACACACGCGCTCGACTGGCGCAACTTCGAAGGCTACAGCTACAACGCCACCACCAACACCGTGGACGTGAGCTCGTACTTCCTGATCTGGCGGAAGGACCTTCTCGTCGGCGATCGCGCAAACGTCAGGAAGACGTTCGACATTGCCGGCCGGACCCTCAACATGTCGGTCGGCGGCGAAATCCAGCAGAACGACATGCAGCGTCAGGGCAATCCGTCCCCCAACTTCGTGGTGCCGGTCCGGAAGCTGGACCCCTTCAATCCGCAGCCGCATTTCGACCCGGGCTTCGACTACGAGAAGCAGCGCGACGTGGTCATCGACACGGGTGCCGTGTTCGGTGAGGCCGCGTACGACGTGATCAGCCGGCTCAAGGTGGTCGGCGGGCTGCGCTGGGAGCAGATCGATCTGGCGTACACACCATATCCCTTGCAGGTCACGTCGAGCCAGAAGTATCGGCCGACGACCGGCCGGCTCGGCGCCGTCTACGAGGTGACGCCGAGCGTCAACGCCTACGGCAGCTACAGCAAAGCCGTGGAGCCGACGACGCAGCTGGTGAGCCTCGACGGGTCGCAGCAGCGCTTCAGCCTGGTGCCGGGCCGGCAGATTGAAGTCGGCGCCAAGGGCGGCGCGTTTGGCGGGCGTCTCGACAGCACGTTCGCGTACTTCGCCATCGAAAAGCGCGACGTGCTGATCACGCAGCTCATCGACGGCATTCAGACGGCGCAGCAGATCGGCAAGCAGACGAGCCACGGCATCGAGCTGACGGTCGTCGGCCGCCCGACGCGCACGCTGTCGCTCGCCGGCGACTTCGCGTACACCGGCTCCGAGTTCGTCGATTTCGTCGAGATCGTCGGCGGCGTGAACACCGATCGCTCCGGCAATACGCCGCCGAACATTCCGAAGACGATCTGGAACTTCTCGCCGACGCAGAGCTTCGGGCCGTTCGACGTCACCGCCACCATCCGGCACGTCGGCACCCGCTGGGGCGACAACGCGAATACGAGGCTCGTCGACGGCTTCACCACCATCGACATCGGCGGCGGCTACCGTATCGCCCGCGGCACGCGCGTCATGGTGCGCGGCCGTAACCTCGCGGACAGGATCTACACGCAGTCGGTCAGCAACACGGCCGGGCGGCTCGAGCCGGGGCGTTCGTGGGATGTCACCTTCACGACCGACCTGAAAGGTTCCTAGCGTGAGGCTCAGGAAGCTCCTCGACTGGCGCAGCGCGCTGATCTACACGCACCGGTGGATCGGCATCGGTCTCACCATCGTGTTCGTCGTCTGGTTCTTTTCGGGCATCGTGTTCATGTACGTGGGGATGCCGACGCTGCCCGCGGAGGAGCGGCTCCTGCGCATGGAGCCGCTCGACCTGCGCGGACTGCGCGTGACGCCGGTGGAGGCCGCCGCGAGCGCGGGCCTCGAATCGCCGTCACGCGTACGTGTGGCCATGTACGACGGCCGGCCCGTTTACCGCCTGCAGTCCGAAGATGAGTGGCGGATGGTTTACGCCGACACCGGCGAGCCGCTGCGAGGGTTGAGCGCCGACGACGCACTTGCGCTGATGCGCCGATACGTGCCTGAGCACGCGTCCACGCTCAGCTACGATGGCCACCTGACCGACTCCGATCAGTGGACGCTGCAGAGCATCATCCGCAATACCATGCCGCTCCACCGCATCGCACTGAACGACGCCGGTGGAACGGAGTACTACGTGTCCGAGGAAACCGGGGAGCCGGTCATCCGCACCACTGCCAGCGGCCGCTTCTGGGGCTACCTGAGCGCGGTGCTGCACTGGCTGTACTTCACTCCGCTCCGGCGTCACAGCGGGTTCTGGAACAGCTTCGTCGTCTGGTCGTCGCTCATCGGGACCGCCATGTGCGCGATGGGGATCGTGCTCGGCATCTGGCGCTTCTCGCTCGCCGGCCGCTTTCGAATTCGCGGCACGCCGTCGCACACGCCCTATGCAAGCTGGATGAAGTGGCACCACTACGCGGGGCTGATCTTCGGGTTCTTCGGGTGCACCTGGGCGTTCAGCGGAGCGCTGTCGCTCGGGCCGTTCGACTTCCTGAAGGCGAGCCGCCCGACGCAGGCGTATCGGGAGGCGGCCACCGGCGGTCCCATCGATCTCACGCCGCTCACGACCGATCGCATCCGCGCCGCGGCGGCTGCCGTCGGCCGGTCGTTCACGCTCAGGGAGCTCGACTTCTTCCAGTTCCAGGGGGAGCCGTACTTCGTCGCCTACAAGCCGCCGGCGTCCAGCGATCCGTCACGGTGGAGGAACACCGAGATCTCCGCGGCGAGCAGCCTGTTCATCGACGGCGAATCGGTGATGGTGTCGGCGCTGCGGCCGGAGGCGGGCACCTTCACGGGATTCGAACCGGAGCGGATGTGGGACGTTGCCCGCGCCGCCATGCCGGGCGTGCCGGTGCAGGATTCGACGTGGCTGAACGACTACGACAACTACTACTACAGCCAGAAGGGGCGGAAGGCGCTGCCGGTGCTGAGAGTCCGCTACGCAGACCCGCAGCAGACGTGGCTGTATCTGGATCCAGCGCACGGCGTGATCGCGTCGCGCCTGGAGCGGGCGAGCCGCTGGAACCGGTGGCTGTATCACGGCTTCCACAGCCTCGACTTCCCGTTCATGTACTACAAGCGGCCGCTCTGGGACATCGTGGTCATCGTGCTGAGCATCGGCGGCATCGCGATCAGCGTCACGTCGGCGCTTCCTGCGTGGCGGCGTCTCGTGCGCCACGGGCGGGCCTTCACGGGACGCCGGGCATCAGCGTGGCGACCCTCGCCGAAGCCGGATCCGCTGGCGGCCGCCCGGCGCAGCAGAACCGAAGAGGCCTGATACGTAGCGTCCGGCTTCCGCCGGACCGGGTTGCCATCGTGGCGCTATTTCGGGATGAGACCGAGAATCCATTCGACCGCAGATGCCTTCAGCGCCTGTGCCGAAGCCGGTGAGAAGAGCCGCAACAGGCCGAGGCCGGTGAGACAGAGTCCGAACACGGCTGTCGCTGCTCCGTAGATCCGATCGCCGATTCGCGACGCCGGCGACTCTGAATCACCGCTTCGATAAGTGGCCTTGCCGGCGCTGCCGACGCCGAGCGCCGCGACGATCGCTCCTGCCAGGGTGAGGATGAGCCCCGGACGATCGCGCGCGAGCTCGTCTGCCGCCGTCGAGCCGGTCAGTCGAGCGATCCCGAAGGCGACCAGCGCACCGGCGAACAGCACGAACGCCAGACCCCAGGCCACGGCCGCGACGCCGCGGAAGACGTGAAACCGCGGGCTCGTCGTGCTCGAGTACCTCGTGGCGATTTCGGCGCGTCTCGTCACGATCATGTCGAGGCCGAACACCGCCGCCGCGAGCAGGGCGACGACCACGCCGCCATCCCGCACTCCCGGGTACGAGAGCCTGTCGCCGACGAGGGCAGCAATGCCGCCACCGATGAACAGAACGTAGGAGAGATGTTCAAGGCGGAGCGGCATGGCCAGCGTAACGGCCGCCATGATATCCACAGGTCTTCGTGCATCGACGAAAAGTAGCGACGCGACGTCCTCAGGCCTCTGCCGAGACGCCCTCCTCGACGACCCTCGACGCTGCGACCGTGGACGGCAGGAAGCCGCCGGACTGGTGCGCCCAGAGCGACGCATAAATGCCGTTGCGCTCCAGCAGCTCGGCGTGCGTGCCCTGCTCGGCGATCGCTCCGCGCTCCAGGATGACGAGGCGATCCATCCGCCGGACGGTCGACAGGCGATGTGCGATGACGATGGCCGTCCGCCCTGACAGCAGCGTCCAGAGCGCGTCCTGGATGAGCGCCTCGCTCTCGGAGTCGAGCGAGCTCGTAGCCTCGTCGAGGACGAGAATCGGCGCATCCTTGAGGATGGCGCGGGCTATCGCCACGCGCTGGCGCTGACCGCCCGACAGCTTCACGCCGCGTTCGCCCACCAGCGTGTCGTAGCCGAGCGGCAGCGACTCGATGAATTCGGCTGCGTGTGCGAGCCGCGCCGCGCGCTGGACGTCGGCGTCGGTTGCCGAAGGCCGTCCGATGCGGATGTTCTCGGCGATGCTCCGATGGAACATCGACGGATCCTGCGGAACATAGGCGATGACCTCGCGCAGCGACGCCTGCGTCACGCGATCGATCGCCTGGCCGCCGATCAGGATCTCGCCCGACTCGACGTCCGCGAAGCGCAGCAGCAATCGCGTCGCCGTGGTTTTGCCGCCTCCCGAGCGGCCGACCAGTCCGACGCGCGAGCCGGCCTCGATCCGCAGCGAAAAGCGGTCGAAGAGCAGCGGCTGCCGCGACGCGTAGCGGAAGCAGACGCTCCGCATCTCGACGCTGAAATCGACAGGCGTGAAGGGCGCGGCCGGCGAGGCGTCGGTCACGGCGGGAGGTTCGAGCAGCAGCTCGGTGAACTGCGCCGCGTCGGTGAGCGCGCTCTCGAGATTCCGGTACACGCGGTTGAACTCCCACACCACGCGCGTCGCCGTGGCGAAGTAGCTGAACGTGATGAACACGGCCTCGAGGCTGGCGCCGGTGCCGCGGCTGGTCGCGAGCGCGATCGCGAAGCCGAGCGTGTTCGTGGCCACGAACATCGGCGCCGTCACCATGTCCACGCGCAGGTTCTGGTAGTCCCACGATCGCTGCGCCTTGGCGCCGTAGTCCTTCACGTTCCGTGCGTGGATCTCGGCCTCGCTGCCTTCACGCGCGAACGCGCGGACCGCCTCGGCGTTCAGAATCGAGTCGGCCACGTGTCCGGCCAGCGTGTTCGAGGCGGTCTCGCGAACGTGCACCAGCCGGCGCCGGCGCCTGATGAGCGGCAGCACCATCGCCAGCGTTGCCGACAGCATGCCCACGAGCACCAGCACGAGCCACGGCGAATACGACCACAGCACGACGGCCGCAAACAGGATGGGAAAGATCGTTGTCGCGACCTGGAAGCAGATCACGTCGAACACGTCCTCCAGCCGGCGGGCGTAGCCGAGGGCACGCTTGGTCAGCGATCCGGCGTAGTTGTCGTGAAAGAACGCAAGATCGCGGGCGAGCAGCTCGTCCATCGCCTCGATATAGAGCGCTTCCATGCTGCGGATTTCCGTCCGGATCATGAGCGCGATCGCCACACGCCAGGCGACCTGTCCGGCGCACCACAGGCCGGCGAACACGAGCACGTAGGGAACGAGCTCGCTCGCAGACAGCGCCTCGTCGCGCGCGAACGCGCCGAGGAGCCGCGCCACGACGAGCGGCGGTGCGTAGAGAGTGAGGATGTCGCCGACGGCCGGCAGCAGCATTGCCGGGACGGCGGTCCGCGCCCGTCGCCGGATCTGGGCAAGATATCGCCGTATCACCAGCCGCAACGCCAGCGTCAGCCGGCGCGAGTCACGCTCCGCGTCGGAGGACGCGGTCATGTTGGAGGCCATGTCGGTTCCCGTTCAACCAAATGCTGAACGCCCGGTGCTGAATGCCGGCTGAACACCGCGCATCTCACGGGCGAACGTGATTCGCACAAAACAGAAAAGGGCCACCACCTGCGACGGCAGGTGATGGCCCTTCGATGGCTCCAGTCGCGATCAGCGGGCGGTCAGATCACCTGCACGTCTCCCCGGCGCCAGTGGGGGCGCCATGTTCCGGCGAGAGGAAACAGGTGAACCGCACGAGCAAAGGCAAGCATAGCACCCGACGCCGATCACCATTCCGACGTTCTGAATCGTGCAACCTCGGGGGCGATCGCCGGCGCCCCGGAAGGATGGTCTTGGCACGCTCAATGGCTATCCCGGTAAGTGATTGATAACGGCGACCTTGCAAGGCTCGGCGGGCGGGGAACTATCGGCGCGAACATTCGTCGGATCCATTGACTGAGTCGCGGAGCGATGCCACGCGCAAAGAGCGTTGGATGGTGTGAGACCGCAGCAGCGTGGCTTCCGATGCCGCCTCTCGGGACCTCAGATGCTGAGAATCGTTGAAGTGCTGATGTTCCTGGCCGTTGCAGCGTTCGTTCTGGCGCAGGTGATTGTGCCGGCGCTCCGCGACGAGCCGCTCTTTCCGTGGTTCCGCTATCGGCACCTCTATCGTGAGCGCGAGCAGGCCCGGCGCGCGCGTCACGAGGCCAGGCTCCGTGAAGAGGCCGCGATCGAGTGGCGCGCGGCGTACCGTGAACAAGACGCCACCTTGAAGGAGAGCACGCAATGGCCATCCGAGACGAAGACCGCGCCACCGTCGGCCGAGGGCTGATCGCGCGCATTGTCGCTGTCGCCGGCGGCGTCTTCGCCCTGATGATCCTGTTCGTTCTGGGCGGCAAGATCGTCGAGAACGTCGACGCCAGCGAGATCGTCCTGATTCAGTCGCTTGGCGGCAGCCTCAACTGGCATACGCAGCCGGGGTGGATCTGGCAGGGGTTCGGCAAGGTCACCAGATATCAGAAGCGCGGACTGATCCGGTTCCAACCGCCGGCGCGCGAGAGCGCGTCCGACGAACGGCTGCCAATCGTGTTCAACGACGCCGGCAAGGGCGTGGTGAAGGGCAGCATCAACTATGAGCTGCCGACGAACGCCAAGCAGTTGACCGAGATGCACTCCTTCTACCCGGACCAGGAGTCTCTCGAGGCCGGGCTCGTACGGCCGGCGCTGAACAAGTCGGTGTACCTGACCGGCACGATGATGACCAGCTACGAGAGCTACAAGGAAAAGCGTTCGATGCTGATTCAGCTGGTCGAGGATCAGACGCAGAACGGCGTCTATCGCACCCGGACGATCGAGCGCGAGATCGAAGAGGAAACGCTCGGCCCCGACGGCCAGCCGACGAAGACGAAGAAGCAGGTCACCGAGGTCGAGATCGAGCGAAAGGACGGCCAGCCGGTCCGCGCTGAAACCGGCCAGCTGGCACGGTTCGGTGTGCGCGCCTTCAACTTCGCCATCGAGTCAATCGACTACGACGCCACGGTCACCGACCAGATCAAGCAGCAGCAGGGCATCACGATGGCGGTGCAGACGTCGATTGCCAACGCCAAGAAGGCCATCCAGGATGCGGTGACGGCGGAGGCGCAGGGGCGCGCCAACGTCGCGGCGACGCGCGCGGCGCAGGAAATCGAGAAGACGAAGGCGGTGGTCGCGGCCGAGCAGGCGCGCGACGTCGCGGTGCTCAGGGCGCAGGAAGCGGAAGCCTACAAGCGTGAGCGCATTCTGCGCGCCGACGCCGACGCCGAATACCGCCGCCGCATCATGAGCGCCGACAACGCGCTCGAGCAGCGGCTCGAGGCGTACAAGTACGGCGTCGACCGGATGGCGACGGCCATCGCGCAGCACCAGGGTGCCTGGGTGCCGAACGTGATGATCGGTGGCCAGGGCGCCAACGCGCAGTTCTCGGCGGTGCAGGGACTCATCGACCTGGCACTGGTCAATCAGGCGAAGCAGCTGGGGCTGGACCTCACGCCGCGGGTGACAGCCACCGCACCGCAGGCTCAGCCGGTAACCACGACCACGGCTGACGCAGTGGCCGCGCCGCCGGTGAGCGCCAGACGGCGGTGACGCAGAAGGAAGCAGGAGGCGGACCTTCAGGTCCGCCTCCTCTTGCGCAGCTGTGGCGAACCGCAAGTCCGCGCTCGTCAGTCCGTCCGCTCCCACCTCCAGCCGGGCGCGAGAATGCCGGGTCGCGCGTTCAGCCAGTAGGGTGAGTCACTCAGGCCGCCCTGGATCTCGAAGTGCACCGCAGGACTGTTCTTGCCAGGCTCTGTGAGCCACTCGCGGCAATGGAGGCTGCAATTCAGCTCCACACGGTAGGTGCCTTCGTTGAGGAACCGTTTCGGCAGCTGGCAGCGCAGCTGCACGATGCCGCGCTCGAGACGCGGCCAGCACTCTTCGGGACCGTCGGTAGTCAGCGACCAGAGCAGCAGCTGCGAGTCCTGGTTGAAGAGCGCGAATCCCATGCAGAGCGCCGGGTCGAGCTGACGCACGTCGGCACGGATGACGACGAAGAGCGGATCATCGTTGCGGACCGGCGTCATCAGCGGCCGGCCATCGGCATCCTCGACGGCGAAGTAGAGCGGCTGCATCACCGGATGGTCGACGTCGTCGCCGCTGTTCATCCATACGCTGGCAGGCTCGCCCTCGACGTAGCCGCCCAGGTATCGGGTGACGATTGCCCGCACGTCGTGCCCCTGGGCGACCACGTGCCCGCGCTCGAGGTACAGCGCCTGCGTGCAGAGGCTCTCCACGGCATTCATGTTGTGGCTCACGAAGAGCACGGTGCGGCCGCCTGCGGCCACTTCGCTCATGCGCCCCAGGCACTTTTTCTGGAAGTGCGCATCGCCGACGGCCAGCACTTCGTCGACGACGAGGATCTCGGGATCGAGATGGGCTGCCACGGCGAATGCCAGCCGCATGTACATGCCGCTGCTGTAGCGCTTGACCGGTGTCTCGAGGAAGCGCTCGACCTCGGCGAACGCGACGATCTCATCGAACTTGCGGACGATTTCGGCGCGCGTCATGCCGAGAATCGCGCCGTTCAGCATGATGTTCTCGCGCCCCGTCAGCTCGGGGTGAAATCCGGTGCCTACCTCGAGCAGGCTGGCGATCCGCCCGTCGAGTGAGACACGCCCTTCGGTAGGCTCGGTGATCCGGCTCAACACCTTCAGCAGCGTGCTCTTCCCGGCACCGTTGTGACCGATGATGCCGACCACCTGACCGTGATCGACGTCGAACGACACTTCCCTGAGCGCCCAGAACTCCTGGGAAGGTGGCGGCTCGGTCGACCCGCCGCGTTTCAGCCAGGCGCCAGCCGAGGCCAGCCTCGCCGTCAGCACGTCGCGCAACGCCACGTACTGAAGGCTGCTCTCCTGCCGGACGTTGTAACGCTTGCCCAGGTTCTCGACAGAGATGATCGGGTCGCTCATAACGTCAGATCACATCGGCGAAGCTGCGCTCCATGCGACGGAAGTACCGCACGCCGAGGAGCACCGCTGCCGAAGTGACGACTGTCGAAAGCGCGACCGCTTCGAGATTGAGCGCCGCGCCGTTCCCCAGAATCGACCACCTGAAGCCCTCGATGATGCCAACCATGGGGTTGAGCGAGAGCAGCGCCTGCCATCGTTCCGGCACGCTGCTCAACGTGAACGCGATCGGCGAGATGAAGAGCCCGAACTGGACCACGAAGGGAACGATGTAGCGGAAGTCGCGGTACTCGACGTTGAGGGCTGCCAGGCAGACGCCAACGCCGAGCGACAAGGCGATTGCCATCGCCACGAATACCGGCAGCGCGAGCAGCTCCCACCCCGGAGCGACGCCATACCACACCATGAGCGCGGCGAGCAGCCCGAGCGTGATGGCGAAGTCGACGACCGCCGTGGCCACCGCCGCCGCCGGGATGATCAGGCGAGGGAAGTACACCTTCGAGATGAGGTTGGCATTGCCGATCAAGCTGGCCGACGATTCAGTCAGCGCCGCCGAGAAAAACTGCCACGGCAGCACGGCGGCGAAGACCAGCACCGGCTCGGGAGCCGAGCCCGACGGGATGCCGGCCAGCCGGCGGAACGCGATGAATACCAGCATGGTGGCGGCCGGCCGAAGCAGCGCCCAGGTCACGCCGATTGCCGTCTGCTTGTACCTTACGAGGATGTCGCGCCACGCCAGGAAGTACATGAGCTCGCGGTAGCGCCAGAGGTCGCTCCAGTAGTTTCGTGACGTGAGGCCAGGCTCGAGCACGAGCTGCCACGGCCGTTGCCGCGCCGTTTCGCGCCGTTTGACGCTCAATCGAGGTCTGACCGCTGTGATCACCGCGCAACCTCTGGAAGGTGATAACGGACGCTACCCATACCACGGAGCTGTGCCCGGGAGTTGGAAGACTTTTGTACGGGTGGTATCCAATAGGATGGCATGGGTGGCCGGCTCTCCTCGCATTGGCAGTCGACAAGTGACTGAAAGCAGCCAACCAGCATCCGTCGGCGTTCGCTGACAACCCACTGCGTCCTGCAATTTCGCTCGGCGACAGAGGGCGAGCGACCCTGGGTGACCTGCAAGGTCTACTCCACCCGAGTGAACCGGCCCGGTCGAAGGAGAAAGCCCGGGTGGCGATGCTGAAGAGGTTGCCGGAAGCCGCAGCCTTTCACTACACCGCGGCGCACCGAACCACGACAGATAGTGCCCTCGTGGGCAGCTCCGAGCCTTCAGCTCGAAGCGGACGGGTCGGCAGCTGGCCGCTGGCGTCACGACACCGTGGCCGGGCCACGCGAGATCGTGATTGGCGTTGGTCGCAGAAATTACGAGCACTCCTCCGGCGATCGATAGCGAAAATTGCGTCCGACTCTACTGTTTGAGCCGCTCGAAATCGATGAATCCCTTCCAGGGATCGACAGCGACGAGGCGGACGCGAACGCGGTCGCCAACCTCGAGACCCTCCTGCCCGCGTTCGATTCGTCCTTCGGTCAGCGGATGTCGCAGCTTCACCCACGTGCCCTTGGGCGACGCGCCCGTGACGATGCCGTCGAACACCTCGCCGCGCCTGCGCTCGAGGAGCATGGCCGCGGCGGCTTTGCGGACCTGGCGCTCGACGCGGTTGGCCGCATCCTCACGCTCACTACACCGAGCCGCGATTGCCGCCAGCTCATCGTCCTCGTAAGGCGATACCGCGCCGGCAAGCGCCGCCTTCACGAGACGCTGAGTCACCAGATCAGCGAAACGACGATTCGGCGCCGTCGTGTGCGCGTAGTCGTCAACCGCCAGACCGAAGTGGTCTGGCGTCGGCTCGTTCGGCGGCTCGACGACGTAGGTGCCGCGGCCGAGCAGCTTGACGACGCTGAGCGACAGGTCGGGGAAGTGTTCGGGATCGCGCTCGCGCTGTGCGAGCAGCCAGTGCTCGAGCGCCTGGACATCCGGCGTCGTCGGCAACGTGGTGCCGGTGCCGGCAGCGAGTGTCACGATGCGCGGCCAGCGGTCCGGCATGCGCACGATCCTGCGCATCGACGAGAAGCCTCGCGACTCGAGAAACTGGGCAGTCGCCGTGTTGGCGGCGATCATGAAATCCTCGATCAGTTCCGAGGCTCGGCTGCGATCGATCGCCGCGATGTCGCGAAGCTCGTCGCCCGCGAAGACCGGCTTGCCTTCCGCGGTGTCGAGCGTGAGCGCGCCGCGCCGATGCCGCGACCTCTTCAGTGCCGCGGCGGCATCGCTCTGCATGCGAAGGTTCTGCGCAAGGCCCGGCACCGTCGCCAGCGGCGGCGGCTCGGGGCCGCGGCCCTCGAGCCAGGCACCGACCGATGGATAGGCCAGCCTGGCGTGATTCCTCACGATCGCGGGAAAGAGCGTGGCCGACGTCATGGTGCCGTCGTCAGCCACGGTCATGTCCACCACGATCGCTGCGCGATCGGCGTTCTCGACGAGCGAGCTGAGGTCGGTCGACAGCTGTTCCGGCAGCATGGCGAAGATCTCGGCGGCGGTGTACACCGACGTCGTGTTGGCCGAGGCGTGCTGATCGATCGGCGAGTGCCGGCGGACGAGCGCGTCGACGTCGGCGATCGCGACGAGGATGCCGATGCCCCGCGGACGCGCTTCAGCGACCGAGAGTTGATCGAGGTCGCGCGAGTCCTCGTTGTCGATGGAGCACCAGAGCCGATCGCGAAGGTCCTGGCGGTTCGCAGGTTGAGCGCTGGATTCGGAAAGCTGGCTGGCCTGGGTCAGCGCGGCGGCAGAAAAGTCGGGCTCGAAACCCCGCTCCCGCATCGCCTGCCGCGCGATCTGCTTCAATGCGGCGCGAGGGGTCGACACGGCGTAAGCGTAACAGAGGCACCAGTTTTTTCGTGCGGTCGCGTCGGCCTGCTCCGAACGCTTTTCTCCGCGAACGCGTCCGCTCGATGAGAGCGTTCATGAATAATCCGGGCTAGCGTCTGCCCGCGCTCTTGACCTTCACGAGCTTCGGCTTCCTGACCGGCGGCTTGACGATGCGCTGTTGGCGCCTCGGGCGCGTCGCCGGCTCGAAAGGCGGGATGGCGACTGTCTTTCCCGTTTCTGCCGACTCGTAGAGCGCCTGTACGATCCGCACGTCCTGCATGCCATCGTCACCCGATGGCTCCGGGTCGCGGTCGTTGCGTACGCATTCCGAAAAATAGGCGAGCTCGGCCGCGAACTGGTCGTGCTTGCCGACGCGATGCCGCGTGGTCTTCCCATTCACCGTCAGCTCGTACCCGAGTCCACTGGCGTATTCATAGCCGGGATTGACGAACACCTCGCCCCTGGTCCCGACGATCCGGTAGCAGCCCACGTCGGCGGCGTTGAAGCTCGTCACGAAAGCGGCCACGCGCTCGCCATCGAACCGCAGGAGTGCGCCGGTTGATTCGTCGATGTCTTTCAGCGCCTTGGCGCCGCTGTTGACGGAGATCGCGGCGACCTCCTTCGGTTCGGCACGAAAGAGGCTGCGGGCGGCGTTGATGCAGTACACGCCGAGGTCGTACAGCGTGCCGCCACCCAGGTCCTTTCGCGTGCGCACGTTGCCTGGGCGCACGGCCAGCGAGAAAGACGAGGTGAAGTATTTCGGATCGCCGATCCGTCCACGGCGGACGACGTCGATCACCTCCAGTGTGAGCGGTTCGAGGTGGAGACGATAGGCGACCATCAGCTTGACGCGATGGGCGCGGCAGGCGTCGATCATCCGCTGACAGTCGTCGACAGCGACCGCCAGCGGTTTCTCGCACAGGACGTGCACGCCGGCCTCGGCCGCGCGGACCGCGTACTCCCGGTGCATGGAATTGGGAAGAGCGATGTAGACCGCATCCACCTGCTCGAGGCAGCGCTCGTAGTCGGCGTAAGAACCGGTGGTGTCGATCCGATACCGCCTGGACAGTGTCTCGAGCTTGGTGCGGTCGTCGCTGACCAATGCCGTCAGGCGGGAGTTGCTCTTCGCGTGAGCGAACGCCGGCAGCACAGCGACCTGTGCGATGTGGCCGAGGCCCACCACGGCGTAGCGGACGGGGGAGCCTCGCCGCGGCATGCTAGCTCGACTTGCGGCTGCTCTTGCGCGCCGTCTTTCGGGACGACTTGCGTGACGAGCGGCGGGCCGGCACCTTGCCGCCTTTGTCGCGCGCCTCGCTCAGTCCGATGGCGATCGCCTGCTTGCGGCTCGTCACCCGGCGGCCGGAGCCGCTCTTGAGGGTTCCCTTCTTGCGCCGCCGCATCGCGGACTCGACATTCCTGGACGCCGACTTTCCATACTTCGCCATGCTTACCTCCGCCTCGTGTCATGCAAGGCGTGTGCTGAAACAATCGCGTGCTATAGTCCGAGCGCCTTCATGAGCGTCGTTGGCCTCATCTACCAGTACGGCGTCTTCCTGCAAGCGATCGCGATCGTGCACTTCATCCGCCGGCGGCCCGAGACCTTCTGGCTCTGGGTCATCCTCATCGGCGGCGGCATTGGCGCGCTCGTCTACATTGCCGCCGAAGTCCTGCCCGACTTCAACCTGCTGCGCGGCTCAGTGAACCAGTTTTCGCGCCGCCGCCGCATTCGCGCGCTCGAAGCGATCATCCTGGAGAATGCGGCACTCGGCAACCGCGAGGAGCTCGCCGACCTCTATCTGGAAGAAGGTCAGTTCGCCCGCGCCCGCGAGCTGTACGACTCGGTCATCACGCCGCGCCTCGATTCGCTGGATCCCTACTACCGGCGCGGCATCGCCGAGCTCGGGTTGGGCGATGCGGCGGCTGCCATCCTCGACCTCGAGCGCGTCATCGCGGCCGATCCGAAGTACGATTTCCACCGCGCCATCGGCCTGCTGGCGCACGCGCACAGCCTCGCTGGCGACCCCGAGCGTGCCGACCGTTTGTTCAAGGACGCGACCACGATTTCCACACTTTCGGAAACCTATTACAACTACGCCCTCTTTCTCTCGACGCGGCAGCGGACGTCGGAAGCGCGTGAATGGGCGCAGCGCATCCTCGCCAAGAAGCCGACCATGCCGGGATACCTGCGGCGCCGTGAGCGCCCGTGGTTCCGGAAGGCGAAAGCTCTGCTCAAGAAGCTTCCGGCGTGATCGCCGGTCGAGGCTTCTGCTCGCGCGTGGCGCGCGAGCGCAAGCGGTCGTATGACATCTGCGTTTCCCGACTGGATCGAGCCGATGGCGGCCACGCTCACGCAGGCCCGCTTCACCGGCCCGGAGTGGATCGTCGAGCGCAAGTTCGACGGCATCCGTGTGGTCGCGTTCAAACAGGGGGCACAGGTCCGTCTGCTGTCACGAAACCGCCTGCCGCAGACCCTTCCGACCGTGGCCGCCGCCATCGCCGGGCTGCCGGCGCGAGACGCAGTATTCGACGGCGAGGTCACCTGGAACGGCGGGCGGATCGCCTATCACGTGTTCGACGTAATGTGGCTCGACGGGGTCGAGGTCATGACGCGGCCGTTCGAGGAGCGGCGTGCTCTGCTCGAGCGGCTGCCTTTCGAGCCGCCGCTCGAACGGGTCGAGGCGCTGGAAGACCCCGAGCCCTGGGTGCGGGCCTGCCGTGAGGGGTGGGAAGGGGTGATCGTCAAACGGCGGGATTCGCCCTACGAACAGCGCCGTTCGAAGCTCTGGTTGAAGATGAAATGCGAGCTGACCGCGGATCTGGTCGTCGGGGGCTTCACCGATCCGCAGGGTGCCCGGGTCGGGCTCGGTGCCTTGCTCGTCGGCGCGTTCGAGGCAGATGACCTCGTCTTTGCCGGCAAGGTGGGCACCGGCTTCGACACCAGACTCCTCAGGGATCTCCGCGCCAGACTCGAGGCCCTCGAGGTTCCCGAGCCGCCGTTCACGAAGGCCACCGGGCTCCCGAGGCTGCGCGCACACTGGGTCAAACCGGAGATCGGCGTCCGGGTGGCGTTCATCGAATGGACGGCGCATCGCAAGCTGCGGCACTCGCGTCTGCTCGCCGTGCTCGATGAGCGCGCCGCCCGTCCGGGGCCGAAGGACACGGCGTGATCACGCACCCGGACAAGGTGCTCTTTCCTGACGCGGGGATCACCAAGGGCGAGCTCGCGGCGTACTACGAGGCGGTTGCGCCGGTGATGCTGCCGCACATCCAGGGACGTCCAATCACCATGGAGCGCTACCCCTCCGGGATCGGTAAAGAGGGGTTCATGCACAAGGATGTCAACAAAGGCTTTCCCGACTGGCTCCAACGGGTCGAGGTGCCGAAACAGGGTGGCGTCGTGCACCATCTGCTCGTCAACGACCTCCGATCGCTGCTCTGGATGACCAATCAGAACTGCATCACCCCGCACGTCTGGTCGTCGCGAATACCGCGGCTCTACTATCCCGATGTCTGCGTGTTCGACCTCGATCCGATGGAGGATCAGCCTGCAATCCTGCGGACTGCCGCGCTCGCGCTTCGCGACCTGCTCGGCGGGCTCGGACTGGCAGCATGGATCAAGACGACCGGCTCGAAGGGGTTCCACATCGTCGTGCCGCTCGACGGTACGGTGCCGATGGGTGAGGTGGCGCGCTTCGCCCATGCCGTCGGCACCGTGTTGACGCGGCGCGATCCCGATCATCTGACGCAGGAGTTCAGCAAGGCCGATCGCGGTGGCCGCATCCTGGTCGACACCGGGCGCAACGGCTACAGCGCGACCTGGGCATCGCCGTACGCGGTGCGGGCGCGCGCGGGCGCTCCCGTGTCGGCTCCGTGCACGTGGGATGAAATCGAGCGTGGCACGGTCGGACCGCAAACGTTCACGCTCCGGACGCTTCCGGCTCGTGTTGCCGAGGTGGGTGATCTCTGGGGCGACATGCGCCCCGGGGCCGTGTCGTTGCGTCAGGCGAGCGCAGCACTCGCCTGAGGCAGCCACTTCGGCGCCACCACGATGTAAAGTTGAAACGTGGTCTCCCTGCCTTGCGTGGTTGTGGTTCAAGAGCCGGCAGGTTGACCTGGCCCGTCTCGCTACGGCCGCGATGGATTCAGGGATGAACGACATTTCCGGTGCTGGACGCCGACCACTGTCACGACGAGCTGCCTGGCTCGCCGTTGCCGGGATCGCGCTGCTCCTGACGGCGCTCTGGTTCTCGACGGATCAGGGCCGAGACTCTGTTCCTGCGCCTGTCGCCTCGTCCGACAACGGAGAGCATGCGGAGCCAGGGATGCCGGCGCCGCTGCACTTCACGTTGAAAGACCTGGGCGGCCGGGACGTGCCGCTGTCGTCCTTCAAGGGCAAGGTGATCCTCTTCAACTTCTGGGCGACGTGGTGTGAGCCCTGCAAGGCGGAGATTCCGGACCTGGTCAAGCTCCA
The DNA here is from genome assembly GCA_036274155.1 of Vicinamibacterales bacterium. GTDB lineage: Bacteria > Acidobacteriota > Vicinamibacteria > Vicinamibacterales > UBA2999 > Gp6-AA40. The sequence continues at coordinate 17,776 of DASUGH010000024.1, forward strand.
GGAGGAATACGGCGAACGGCTGGCAGTGGTAGGAATGCTCGTCCTCGATCCGGTCGATGCAGAGACCCGGCCGTTCGTCGAGAAGTTCAAGATGAACTACCCCGTCCTGAACGCGAACGACCGCGTCGACGTCGAAGATGCCTATGGTCCGATGTGGGGCCTGCCGACGTCGGTGCTCGTCGGCGCCGATGGCCGCGTGGTGGCGCGCTACTCCGGGCCGCGCACCAGGGCGCAGTTCGAGCGCGACATCAAGCCGCTGCTGTGATCGACGCGGACCGACTCGTGTCGGCTATCCATTGAGGACGCGCATGTGCGAGAGGGCGCGTGTCTGATCGTCCCAACCTGGTGCCGCATAGAGCCCAGGGCGCCCAGGCCTCCATCGTGCTGCTGCACGGCTTCGGCGGCGATGCCGTGGAAACGTGGGGAGCCTTTCCAGCGATCCTGACGGCGGAACCGGCGCTCGGCGAGTGGGACGTCTACAGCATCGGCTATTCGACCAGCCTGAGTTTCGACATCGCCGGCGTCTGGAGCGCCGATCCCGAGATCATCACGCTCGGCGGCCTGCTGGATACCGTGACCGGCGTGGCGCCGCTCGATGGCTACCGGACGCTGGCGTTTCTCGCTCACAGCATGGGCGGCCTGATGCTGCAGCGCGCCCTGTTGTCGCACTCCCATCTGCGCGAGCGTGTGTCTCACGTGCTGCTGTACGGCACCCCCAGCGCCGGGCTGGAGCGCGCATCGCCCTTCCACTTCTGGAAGCGTCAGGTCCGGGACATGGCGCGCGACAGTCCGTTCATCAGATTGCTGCGGCAGGAGTGGGACGCCGAGATCGCGCCCGATCCGCCGTTCGCGTTCGTGACGGTTGCCGGCGATCGCGACGAATTCGTCCCGCGCGAGTCGTCGCTCGCGCCCTTTCCGGAGGCGCAGCAGCGTGTCGTATACGGAAACCACCTGGAGATCGTCAAACCGGCTGACGCACGTCACCTCGGCTACAAGGTTGCCCTCAAGACTCTGACCGGCGGCGCCGGCACCGGCCCTTTTGGCGCGGCTCGCCTCGCTGTGGAGTCTCGGGAGTTTCAACGCGCCATCGATACGCTCTGGCCACATCGGGACGATCTCGATGACGACGGGCTGGTGACGCTCGCGCTGGCGCTCGAATCCGTCGGCCGCCGCGCCGAAGCGATCGAGCTGCTGTCGAAGGCGAAGCGGTCCGGGCTGGATCCTCTCGGTGTGCTCGCGGGGCGGCTCAAGCGACGGTGGCTGGCAGAACGGCGGCGGACGGATGCCGAGCAGGCGATGAACCTTTACCAGGAAGGGCTCCGGGAAGCCGAGGCTGCTGGCAACGCAGCTCAGGCGTCCTATCACGCCATCAACTGTGCATTCATGGAGCTGGCGTATGGCGGCGATCCGGCAGAGGCGCGCACCTTCGCCACGAGCGCGCTCCGCCACTGTGCGGCGTCGGGCCGCACGACCCTGTGGCGCTACGCCACCGAAGGCGAGGCGCACGTCTATCTGAGCGACAGTTCTGCGGCGCTCGAGTCGTACGCTCGCGCGGTCGCGCAGGCGAAGCCGTGGCAGGCCGCATCGATGTACCAGCAGGCCGTACGTGCAGCCGATCTGATCGGCGAGGACACGCTCGTCCCGCGTCTGGCGGCGTTGTTCGGGCGGCCGGCGGAGGCCACCGGCCGGTAACGTCGGTCAGGACGCCTTGGACGCTGTCACGCGCGGCGCTCCTCAGCTCGCAGCCATCAGGCAGGCGCGTTCGATCGCTCCGCCTTCCACGAGCCGCACGAACCTGTCGACGAGATCGCCGCGCCGCCACCCGGCGTCCACTTCCTTGCGAAGCTGGTCGCAGGCAGCCGCGGGGGAGAGCGCGGCACGATACGGCCGCGTCGTGGTGAGTGCGTCGTACACGTCCACCAGACCGACGATCTGCGCCAGCTCCGGTATCTGATCGCCGCGCAGTCCGTCGGGATATCCGCTGCCGTCCAGCCGCTCGTGATGGTGACGCACGATCGACCTGACGGCGCGCAGCGACCGGAGCTCGCCGCAGAGACGATCACCAACGACGGGATGCAGCTTCATGGTGTCGAACTCCGACGCCGTGAGCGCGCCGCGCTTCAGCAGGATCGCGTCGGGGACCGCGATCTTTCCGAGGTCGTGCATGAAGCCGCCGCGCCGGAGCACGGCAAGATCCTCGTCCGGCTTGCCGAGGACCCGGCCAAGGGCGACGGCCGCCGCCGCGAGCCGCTGGCAATGGCCGTCGGTATAGGCGTCGCGCGCTTCGATCGTCATCGCCAGGCTGACGATCACATCGTCGGCCCGATCGAGATCGTCGGTGTAGCGCTTGACGCGCACGAGCGATCGCAGCCGCGCGCTCAGCTCCTCGCGATGGAGCGGTTTGGTGACGAAGTCGTCGGCGCCCGCTTCGATGGCTTCGAGACGATCGGCAGGCTCGTTCGCGGCGGTCATCAGCACCACCGGGATGAGACGGGTCAGCGGATCGTGCTTCAGGGCGCGGCAGATGGCGAAGCCGTCGTGTGGCGGCAGCCGGACATCGAGCAGCACCGCGTCGGGCTGCTGCTTGAGAACGGCCTCCAGCGCATTGCCGGGGTCGTCGCTGGTGCGCACCTCGAAGTGGTCGGCACGCAGCCAGCGTGAGATCAGCCTGAGATTGGCCGGCAAATCGTCGAAGACGAGAATCCGACCGAGCTCGCTCATGTGAGCCATTCCGTGACGCCTTGTGCCTGTATGTTTCGGGACGAACTCGATCGTCTTTAGGTCCGCTGCCTCGAGAGGCCAGAATCTCCATGGTTTGCTGAGCTTTACGGGCGACGGGCGTTCGGGTACCTTCACTCGGGTAAATGGCGGATCCCCCCAAGCCTCTCTCCCCGAAGGAGCTCGCCGATCTGATCGAGGAGCTCGATCAGGTGCTTGCCGAGGCGTCGAACCTGAGACGCCAGGTCACGAGACAGCTCGAAGAGCACCATCAGCGTCAGCAGCAGAAGCTGACGGCTGCTACCCGTCGCGCCGCGGCCAGACCTCGCTGACGGCTCCCGAGTTCCTTCGGATTACCAACCAACACGCCGCAGTCAAGGCGCGAGCGGCTCGTCATCCCCACGTCACGTACGGCAGAATCGGCTGATGGTCGTGCAGAAGTTCGGCGGCACATCGGTCGCCGACGCTGACGCAATCCGGCGTCTCATCGAGATCGTGCGAAGCGCCAGGCTGCGCGACGGCAGAGGGCCGGTCGTCGTGGTGTCGGCGATGAGCGGCGTGACCGATGCGCTGCTGGCGATCGCCGCGAGTGCCGGCCGCGGTGACGATCGGGAGGCGCTCGCCGCGATCGACGAGCTCCGTGAACGGCATCTCCGCACCAGCCGGGAGCTCGTGCCGGAAGGCGGGGATGTGCCCGGAGAGGTGGCGCGGCAGTTCGATCAGCTGGAAGCGATCGTCCGCGCGCTGACGGTGCTGCGCGAGGTCTCGCCGCGCACGCTCGACGCCGTCGCCGCGATGGGTGAGCATCTGAGCTCGATGGTGGTGGCCGCTGCGCTCGCGGCCGCCGGTGTTCGATCGCAATGGGTCGACGCGCGCCGCGCCATCGTGACGAGCGACGAGCACACGCACGCGGTGCCGCTGACGAGCGAGACCAACGCGGCGCTCGCGGCCTCGGTGCTGCCGGCCGTCGACGCGGGCTGTGTCCCGGTGCTCGGCGGGTTCGTCGGCGCGACGCGAGACGGCCATACGACCACCCTCGGTCGCGGCGGGTCCGACTATTCAGGGGCGCTCGTCGGCGCAGGCACCGGCGCGCACGAGATCCAGATCTGGACCGATGTCGACGGCATGCTCACGGCTGATCCGCGCGTTGTCGCCGCTCCGCGGCTGGTGCCGTCGTTGTCGTTCGCCGAGGCGGCCGAGCTCGCCTACTTCGGGGCAAAGGTGCTGCACCCGAGCACGATCCTGCCCGCGGTGGAACGGAACATTCCGGTGCGCATCCTCAACTCGCGGCGGCCGGAAGGTCCGGGAACGACGATTACCGCCGCTCCGGCGCCGGACGGCTCGCCGGTGGCGGCGCTGGCGTCGAAGCGAGGCGTGACCGTCATCGACGTCACCTCGAGCCGAATGCTGATGGCTTACGGCTTTCTGCGACAGGTGTTCGAGGTATTCGAGCGCTTTCGTACAGCGGTGGACGTTGTCACGACCTCGGAAGTCAGCGTCTCGGTGACCGTCGACGACCGTCGTCACATCGAGCCGATCACCCGCGCGCTCGAGACCCTCGGCCAGGTGGCCGTCGAGACGGACATGGCGCTCCTGTGCGCGGTTGGCGATCGCCTTCGCGACGAGCCGGAGATTGGCGCGCGGGTGGTGTCGATTCTCGAGGAAGTGCCGCTGCGGATGATCTCGCAGGCGGCGTCGCGCCGGAACATCACCGTGGTCCTGCGTCAGGTCGATCTGCCGCACGCGATGCAGCGGCTGCACGAGGAGTTGTTCGGATGAATCTTCTGCTCGTTGGATACGGCAAGATGGGACGGCTCGTCGAGCAGCTGGCAGTCGAGCAGGGGATGCAGATTGCCGGCCGGGTCGACGTGGATGGCACCGGGTGGGCTCCGGCCGACGTCGCCATCGACTTCTCGACCGCCGAGGCGCTCCAGACGAATTTCGCCCGCTATGTCGAGATGCGGCTGCCCGTCGTCATCGGCACGACCGGCTGGACGGGCGCCGCGCCGGCCCTGCGCGCCCGAGCCGAGCAGGCACGGCTCGGCGTGGTGGCGTCGGCGAACTTCTCGATTGGCGTCAATCTCTTCGAGATGATGGCCGCCCACGCGGCACGTCTCATGCGCGCGCACCGCGAGTACGGCGCCTGGATCCATGAGATGCACCATGCGGCCAAGCGTGACGCGCCATCCGGCACCGCGCTCCTGCTGCGCGACACGATTGTCAGGACCGGTTTCGACCGTCCCATCGACATGGCGTCCACGCGTGCGGGTATGATTCCTGGCACCCATACGATCGGTTTCGACGGTCCATCGGATACGATCGAGCTGACCCATCGCGCGCGCGATCGCCGCGGCTTCGCGAGCGGCGCCCTGCTGGCAGCCAGGTGGCTGCCGGGGCGCCAGGGGTGGTACACGATGGCCGATGTGTTGCGGGTGGAGTGACGCCCGTGCCCGGAGCTCGAAGGCCGTAGCCGATATCTTTCCGGTGAGATTCACCTGAGGTCCCGAAGACCATGCGTACTGCATTTACTGGCGTTGGCACCGCGCTCGTCACCCCGTTGGCGAAGGACGGGTCGCTCGACGAAGCAGCGGTTCGCCGGCTGGCCCGTCGTCAGATCGATGCCGGCATCCACTTCTTGTCGCCGTGCGGCACCACGGGCGAAGCTCCGACGCTGACGCATCGCGAGAAGCTGCGCGTGGTCGAGATCGTGGTCGAGGAAGCGGCCGGCAGGGTGCCGGTGCTCGCCGGCGCCGGTGGCTACGACACGCGCGAGGTGATTGAGCTCGCCCGCGACCTCGAGCGAATCGGGGTGAACGGCCTCCTCTCGGTGGCGCCGTACTACAACAAGCCCACGCAGGAGGGTCTTTATCAGCACTTCCGCGCCGTGGCCGGCGCCACCTCGCTTCCTGTCGTGCTCTACAACGTGCCGGGCCGCACCGGCGTGAACATCGAGCCGCAGACGGTCGTCCGCCTCTCCGCCGTGCAAAACATCATCGGCGTCAAGGAGGCATCGGCGAACGTGGTGCAGATGTGCGACATCGTCGCCAATACACCGGAGAGCTTCCTCCTCCTGAGCGGCGACGATCCCTTGATCGTGGCGGTGATGGGCATCGGCGGCCGGGGCATCATCTGCGTGACGTCGAACCAGGTGCCGGCTGAGTGCGCACAGATCGTCGAGCTTTGCGAGCGCGGCGACTTCGCCGGCGCCCGCAAGCTGTACAACTGGCTGCTGCCGTTGATTCAGGTGAACTTCGTCGAATCCAACCCGATCCCGTGCAAGTCGGCGATGGCGGCGATGGGACTGCTCGAAGAGAGCTATCGGCTTCCGCTCGTGCCGCCAAGCGCTGCGACGAAGGAGCGAATCGCCCGCGTGCTGCAGCAGCTGAAGCTGCATGGCGCTGCCGCCAGGGTCTAGCCGGCCGCGCGGGCGCACTCCTCATAGCGGATGACCAGTCTCTCGACGCATATCACCGCTCTCTTCGAGCAGGGCAGCGCCGCGCCGAAGGAAGAGGCTCGCGAAGCCTTCTTTCACCTTCGTGAGGAGCTCGCCAGTGGCCGCGTGCGAGCGGCCGAACCCGATGAGACGGCACCCACTGGCTGGCGCGTCAACGTCTGGGTGAAGCAGGGCATCCTGCTCGGGTTCCGATTCGGCGATATCGTCGACATGGGAGTGGGCAAGGGACGCTGGCCGTTCTTCGACAAGGACACGCTGCCCTTGAAGCGGCTCGACGAGACCAGCGGCGTGCGCGTCGTCCCCGGCGGGTCCTCGATCCGCGACGGGGCGTACCTCGGCAACGGCGTCATCTGCATGCCACCGATGTACATCAACGTCGGCGCGTACGTGGGTGACGGAACGCTCGTCGACTCTCACGCCCTCGTCGGCTCGTGCGCGCAGATCGGCAAGCGCGTGCACATCAGCGCCGCCGCGCAGGTTGGCGGCGTCATCGAGCCGGTCGGCGCGATGCCGGTGATCATCGAGGACGATGTGCTGATGGGCGGCAACACCGGCATTTACGAGGGCGCCATCGTCAAGCGGAGGGCGGTCCTCGCCTCCGGCTCCATCGTCACCGGCTCGACGCCGGTCTACGACCTGCCCAACGAGCGCATCATCACGCCGCAGCCCGGTGAACCGCTGGTGATTCCCGAAGGGGCGGTCGTGGTGCCGGGATCGAGGTCGGTGACTGTCGGGGCGGGTCGCGAGTGGGGACTGTCGCTGGCGACGCCGGTGATCGTCAAGTATCGCGACGAGAAGACCGACGCACGCACTGAGCTCGAGCGATGGATCCGTTAGCGCTCGACCCGGTCAGGATTACCCGAACACTCGTCGACATCGATTCCACCACCGGCCGCGAGGGCGATGCAGGGCGATGGCTGGCCGGCTTTCTGCGGGCGCGAGGGTATCGCGTGGTGGAGCAGCCGGTCTCCGGCGATCGCGCGAACATCTACGCGAGCGTCGACGACGCGCCGCTCGTCGCGTTCTCGACGCATTTCGACTGCGTGCCGCCGTTCTTTCCCAGCCGCGAGGAGCTCGGGTTCGTCTTCGGCCGCGGCGCCTGCGACGCCAAGGGCATCCTGGCGGCGCAGATCGTGGCGGCGGAGCGCCTTCGCGCGGCCGGGCTCACCCGGCTCGCGCTACTCTTCGTCGTCGGGGAAGAGCGGGGGAGCGACGGCGCTCGGGTGGCCAATGAGCACGCTCCTGCCGGCATCAGGTTTCTGATCAACGGCGAACCCACCGACAATCGCCTCGGCGCCGCCACTCGCGGCGTGCTGCGCGTGCGACTGCAGGCGACTGGCCGTGCAGCGCACTCCTCGTATCCCGAGCTCGGCGAGTCGGCCATCGACAAGCTGCTCGACGCGCTGATGGTGCTTCGCGGCGTCGCGCTGCCAGACGATGCGCTGCTCGGGAAGACGCACTATACCGTCGGGCTGATAGAGGGCGGCGTGGCCCCCAACGTCGTATCGCCGCAGGCGTCGGCCGAGCTGTTCTTCCGGATCGTCGGCGACGGCACGCCGGTCATCGAGGCGCTGCAGGTGATCGACGGGCTCGTGGCCATCGATCCGGTGCTCGAGATTCCCGCCGTGCGGCTGCACACGGTGCCCGGGTTCGAGGTGGCCACCTTTCCGTTCACCACGGACGTGCCGCTGCTCACTCGATGGGGACGGCCGCTGCTCATCGGCCCGGGCTCGATTCAGGTGGCGCACACCGATGAAGAGCACCTGAGCGTGGACGAGCTGCGCCAGGCCGTCGCCCTGTACGAGAAGCTGGCCCGACAGCTGCTCGCATCCGCGGCGTAGAGTCCGACCATTGCTCCCATGGCGATGCGCGAGCTACACTCATACGTTGCTGGTGGCTCGATGGCCCCGGCCGGTGGGCCGCACCGCGGCCCGGACCCTGTGCAACTTCAGCCTGCGAACCGCGTCAGGGCCGGAAGGCAGCAGCGCTAAGTAGACCCTGAGGTGTGCCGCAGGTGCACCGGGTCGCGGTGGGACCCACCGGAATCCCGGTCGTAGTGTCCGGCTTCAGCCGGACGGATATCGCAAACCCCCGGCGCTGGCCGGACCCACACGGGCTTTCCACGTTCATGTTCCAGGTCCTCGCGCGGAAATGGCGCCCGCAGCGGTTCGACGATGTGGTCGGGCAGCAGGCGGTGACGCGTACCCTGCGCAACGCGATTGCCAGCGGACGCATTGCGCAGGCGTTCGTGTTCGCCGGGTCGAGGGGGTGCGGCAAGACCACCACCGCGCGCATCCTGGCGCGGGCGCTCAACTGCATCAAGGGGCCGACGCCTGACCCCTGTGGTGAATGCGACGCATGCGTCGAGATCGCCCAGGGCCGCGACATCGACGTGCTCGAGATCGACGCCGCCAGCCACACCGGAATCGACAACATCCGCGAGGTGGTCATCGCCGGCCTGGCCATTGCGCCGGTACGGAACCGCTACAAGGTGTTCATCATCGACGAGGTCCACCAGCTCTCGACCCCGTCGTTCAATGCGCTGCTCAAGTCGATCGAGGAGCCGCCGGCGCACGTCGTCTTCATCATGGCGACGACCGAGCTGCACAAGATTCCCGATACGATCCTGTCGCGCTCGCAGGTCTTCGAGTTCCGCAGCATCCCGGCCAGGCTGATCGCCGAACAGCTGCAGCGCATCGCGGCGGCCGAGCAGATCGAGGTGTCTGCCGAGGCGCTGGCGCTGGTGGCACGCGCCGCCGAAGGCAGCATGCGCGACGCGCAGAGCGCGCTCGACCAGGTGATCGCGTTCGCCGGGCGGACGATCGCCATCGAGGACGTGTCGACGGTGCTCGGGCTCGTCGGCCGGGATCTGCTCTTCGATCTCGTCGACGCCGTGGTCGAGGAGGACGCACCACGCGCCTTCACCCTGGCCGATCGCGCGTCGGAGTCCGGACGCGATCTGCGGCTGGTCTGCCGGGAGCTGACCGCCGTCGTGCGCGACATCATGGTGGCTTCGGTCGACGCCTCGCGTCTCGCGGACGGCGACGTGACGGAAGGGGAGCGGGCCCGGCTGACTCAGCTCGCCGGCCGGCTGTCGCGCGAAGATCTGATGCGTGCCTTCGACGTGCTCGCCAAGGCGGAACAGGACATCCGCGTCGCGTCGCAGCCGCGCTATCACTTCGAAATGGCGCTCCTTCGCTGGATGCACCTGCGCAAGCTGGTGCCGCTCAGCGAGTTGCTCGATCAGCTTGGCGGTGCGCCCGCGCCGCCGCGCCCGGCCGCTGCGCCGGCGCGGCCGGCGGCGGCGCGTCCATCGACGCCGTCGAGCGGCGGACCGGCCAGCCGGAGCAGCCTGGCGTCGCCGCCTCGCGCTGTTCCTTCCACTGCCATCGGCTCAGCCTCCGCTCGGGCGGCAGCGAGCGCTGCGAGTCCCTCGCGACCGGCAGCGTCCCGCAGCGACGCCGCCGCGGCGGGCCTGTCGGGAGCGGCGCTGAAGGATGCGCTGATGGCCGACGTGAAGGCCAACAAGAACACGCTCTACAGCCTGGCGATTGCGATGGCAACGCGCATCGACGTCACCGACGATCGCGTGTCGTTCACCTTTGCCGCGCATCAGAACGTGGCGCGCGGGCAGCTCGAGCAGAACCGCGAGTGGCTGGAGCATGCGGTGCAGCGGCTTGCCGGGAAACGGCTGCCGGTGCTGGTGCTGCAGGATGCCGCTGCCGCTGCGCAGCCGGCGGCGGCAGACGCAGCAGAATCGCGGACGGCGAAGGCGCCGGACGCGCGCGATCCGCGCAGCGAGGCGATGGCGTCGCCTGTCGTGCGCGATTTGCTCGACGTGTTTCCCGCCGAGATCAGGGACATCGAGGAGCTGTAGGCCAAACCGTATGGACATTTCGTCGATGATGCAGCGTGCCCGGGAGATGCAGGAGCAGATGCAGCGCCAGATGGCGGAAATCCGCGTCGAGGCGACCGCAGGCGGCGGCATGGTGACCGTGGTGATGGACGGCGCCAAGCAGCTGCGATCCATGCGCATCGACCCGGAAGTGGCGACCTCGGACGTCGAGATGCTCCAGGACCTCATCGTGGCGGCCGTGAACGACGCCAACCGGAAGGTCGACGAGAAGCTGGGCCAGTCGATGCAGGGGCTGCTCGGCGGTCTGAAGATTCCGGGCCTCTAGAGCGCGGATGCGTCGCTCCTTCATCATCGCCGCCATCCGACATTGAGCGTGTCCCTTCCAGAGCCTCTGGCCCGCCTCGTGGAGCAGCTGCAGCGGCTGCCGGGCATCGGCGCCAAGAGCGCGCAGCGCCTCGCCTTCCACATCCTGAAGACGCCCCGGGAAGATGCGGACCGTCTGTGCGAGGCGATTCGCGACGTGAAGGATCGCGTGACGTACTGTTCGGTGTGCAACAACATCACCGACACCGACCCGTGCGCGTTCTGTACAAGTGCCGTGCGCGATCAGAAAGTCATCTGCGTGGTCGAGGAGCCGCAGAACGTATCGGTGATCGAGAAGACGCGCGAATTCCGCGGCATGTATCACGTGCTGATGGGGGCGCTGTCGCCGCTGCAAGGCATCGGCCCCGACGATCTCCGCATCAAGGGGCTGCTCGCCCGCATCGGATCCGGTTCGGTGGCCGAGGTGATACTGGCAACCAACCCGACGGTGGAAGGAGAGGCGACTGCGCTCTACCTGGCGCGGCTGCTGAAGCCACTCGGCGTCCGGGTGACGCGCATCGCGATGGGCATTCCCGTCGGCTCCGATCTCGAGTACGCGGACGAGGTCACGATGACGAGGGCGATGGAGAATCGTCGTGACCTCTGACTGGTGATCGCGAGACCTTCTGGAACAACGTCCACGTCGACCTCCTGCGCATGCTGCCTGCGTCGTCCCAGCTCCCCGTCGCACTGATGCTCGTCGCCGCCGGAGCGCTGGCCGCCTTCTTCGGCTACCGGCTGTTCCGTGTCGTCCTCGGAAGCTTCGGCTTCATCCTCGGCGCGTTCGTGGCGAGCTCGACATTCGGCCCCGGCTCTGCACTGACGCTCGTTCTGGCGGCGGTCGTTGGCGGCCTGGCCGGCGCGGCGCTGCTGATGACGGCATACTTCCTCGGCGTGGCGCTCGTCGGCGCCGCAGTTGGAGCGGTGACGGCGCACCTGGTCGTGTCGGCCGCGCAGGGCGGCGAGCCGGGAGTGCTGATGGTGATTCTGTTCTCCGCCGTTGGCGCGATCGCGGCCACCTACCTGCAGCGCTACTTCATCATCGTCGGGACCGGTTTCGGCGGCGCCTGGACGCTGCTGGTCGGGGCGCTGGTGCTGTTCGGCGACAAGGTGGCTCTGGCGGCGGCCGCGTCCCGGGACGTGTGGGTCTTCTATCCGCTCGATCCGGCCCCCGGGCGGCGGTGGGTGACCCTGGCCTGGATCGTGCTCGGCATTGCTGGAGTCGTTACCCAGCTCGGGTGGACGGGCGGGGAAAACGGCAGGGTCGTCCGCCGGAACAAGAAATAGGGGAAAATGGTTTTCCCCAGGTTGAGGTGACATGAGACGAACGGTTTTCGTGCTGATTGCGGCGTCGTTCCTCGCGCCAACGGTGTACGTGACGGTGATGGCCCAGTCCCGTTCGGTGACGGAGGGTGTGTACACGGAAGCCCAGGCGAAGCGGGGCGAAGGGCTGTACAAGGAACAGTGCGCGCAGTGTCACGGCGACATGCTGGAGGGGTCGGGCCCGATGCCGCCGCTCTCAGGACCAGACTTCGCGAAGAACTGGTCGGGAAAGACGGTCGCGGACCTGTTCGAGAAGACGCATTCGTCGATGCCGGCGACGTCGCCGGGCTCGCTCACCGAACAGCAGACGTCCGACATCCTGGCGTATGTGTTCAGCATGGCCAAGTACCCGGCGGGCAGCGCCGAGCTGGCCGCCAGCGTCGAGCCGCTGAAACAGATCATGCTGGACGCGAAGTAGGCGAAAACGTCCAACCACCGGCGGGTGTGCGGCCTGCGCACCCGCCTGCCCTGCACAATCGACGCGCGGTTGCGCCGCATCGTCAGCTTCCGTTACGATCGCAAGGTTCCGCTCCAAGACGCCGGGTCGTCCTGCGCGTCACCCGATTCCTCGGTAGCTCAATGGCAGAGCATCCGGCTGTTAACCGGAGGGTTGCTGGTTCGAGTCCAGCCCGAGGAGCCAAACCCGCTGCGCGGGTTTGGGCTCCCCGTGCTGCCTCCAGGTCATTGCGCGCGCTCGACTTCGTCTCGCCGCGACAATGATCGAGTCCAGCCCGAGGAGCCAATCTCCAGTTTTGCTTCCACTCGCTAATACGTCGAACGGCTTAATGTAAGTCGGCGAAAGACTTCCGCGATCGAACGTCGAGTTCGATACAAGCGTTTTCACGAGACGCGCCTGTTCTCGCGGATTCTTCGCAACATACGAGGAATACGCGGTTTGCGCGAGTTCTAGAATCTGGAGCCCTGCGGCCTCGTACGCCTCGCTCGCGACTTCGTGACGCTCCATCTCGGTTCGAACCCGCCGAAGTTCCTCCTGCAACTCGGCGGACTTGGCTGTCCAGAGTTCATCAGGAATTGCGTCGCTCAACCGGTCCTCGTAGACCCGGTCAAGCTTCGACCGAAGCAGCATCTGCTGCTGTTGCAGCCGCAGCATCGATGTCCGGACGAACTTCTCCTTGTCGGATTGGCTCTCCCGGAGCACTGTCGCCAGCTTGCCGGCGAGTTCAGCAGGGATTCGAACGTCCTTGAGGATCTCGCCGAACTGGCGGATGAGCTCTTCTTCACGAACGTACGTGTTGCCGCACGGTCCCTTGTGGCCCGTGCAGTGGTAGTACACGTACTGGCCCTTCTTGGTCTCTGCCGTGAACGCGCAACCGCACCGACCGCACGTGACCAATCCGGCGAACGCGTGCCGCCGCTTCGTGTGCTTCGAATGATTGGCTGCCGCAAATACGTCTTGGACGCGGGCGAACAGGTCGCGCGAGATGATCGGCTTGTGAAGGCCCTGATGTAATTGTCCCAGCCAGTAGAACTCGCCGTGGTAGATCGGATTCTGAAGGAGCTGGTGAATCTTGGCCTTGACCAGCGGCGTACCACCAGTTCTGTTCGTGAGTCCGACGGCTGCGGCTTTCCGCGTCAGCGCCTTTAGCGAGTACTCGCCCGACGCGTACCACTCGAAGAGCTTGGCGATGATGGGAGCGCGCCCTGGATCCGGCTCAATCCGATGCGTCGCGAGATTGTTTTGGTATCCGACCGGCGCGACGGTTGGCCAATGACCTTGCCGGGCCTTCTCGATCATCCCCTTGCGAACCTCTTCGCCGAGGTTGTCGATGTAGTTCTTGGCCATCAACACCTTGATGCCGTGCATGAACTTTTCCGACGACCGTGAGTCTTCCGACAGAACGACGTTCTCTTTGACGAAATGAACCTCGATGCTGAGTTCGTCGATGGTCACCCAGTCCTTGATGTTGCGGTACAGACGATCCGTCTTCTCAACCAAGAGAATTCGGCATGTCGAGGACTTCTCGCGCAAGAACGCAACCATCTCGCCAAACGACGAGCGGCCGGCGCGCTTGGCGGTCTCGACATCTTCGAATTCCTGGACGACGTGAATGCCTTCACGCTGCGCGTATTCGTGGAGTAGTTGTCTTTGCGCCGGGATCGAGAATCCCTGTTCCTGCTCCTTGGACGAAACCCGGACGTACATGACCGCAGTACGGCCCGGAGAGGGTTTTGCGGCAGGCTGCTGGCGGGCACGGCTCTTCATGGCTGTTCAAATTTCGGAACGGTGCCAGTGCCGTCGGAAGGGCGTTCCAAGGACCATTCTTGCAGGATCGCGAGGTATCGGGCAACTGGCTCGAGGAACTTTCGCTCAACTTCGTCAACCGCTTCTGCAGGTTGGCTCGCGTCGGACACGG
>DASUGH010000025.1:0-20288 GCA_036274155.1 Vicinamibacterales bacterium
CGATGTAGCGATCGAAGAAAGGCTTGGGGAAGACGTGATTGAAGACGTCGATCTTCATGCGGGCTCCTGGCCCGTGAGTATTTCACAGACGACCATGATGCGTGAGTCGTTGACCGGGCTTGCGGTCGCCGGCCCGGCGACGTAGATCCATGGTCCTATTGCCGAAGGGGCGCTGCAGTGCCACACTTCCTGCCCTCGACCGCTCCCCCGGCGGCAAGCTCGTGAGTTTCCAACGCGACACTTGACGGTCGTATGCGCTGACGTACAATTCCGCGTTCATCATCTGATCCTCCATTGCAGGCTGCGGTCAGCGTGTGGTCCTGCAGATGGGAACGGACACCGTGGTCCAGGACGGGCGATTCACATCATTCCTGCGGCGCCAGTGGAAATGGGGAGCGGCAGCGCTTGCCCTTTTCGTGCTTTACACCCTGTTCGGCTTTTTGGTCGTTCCGTGGATCGTGCGGAACCAGATCGTCGAGCAGGCGAGAACGACGCTGCACCGCGAAGCGACCGTCGGCGAGGTGCGCTTCAACCCGTTCACGCTCGCGCTGACCATCGGGCGGCTGAAGCTGGCCGACCGCGACGGCGTGGATCTGGCCGCGTTCGATCTCCTGCGCGCCGACCTCGAAGTGTCCGGGATCTTCCGGCGCGCTCTGCGCTTCAAGGAGATTCGCGTCGAGCATCCGGTGATTGCGGCCCGTATTCTGGCCGACGGCAAGCCGAGCGTCTCGGATCTGATGGAGTCGAGCTCCGATGCTCCCGGTGAGCCGTTTCAACCTCCCCGACTGATCGTCGACCGCCTCGCGGTCAACACCGGCGTCGTTCAGTTCTCCGACGCCACGCACCACCCGACGCATCAATCGCGCTTCGAGCCGCTCAACCTCGATGTCGAGAATCTCATCACGATTCCGCAGGAGGAGGGATCGCACACGATTACGATCGGCGTCGGCGAGGGGGCCGAACTGCACTGGACCGGCCAGCAGACGGTCGAGCCGTTGCGCCTCACCGGCAAGCTCGACATCAAGGGCCTCGACCTGCGTGGACTCTGGGCTTACTTCGGCGCGGGTCAGATGCTGGACGTCGCCGACGGCCGCGCCGACCTGACGCTTCCGTACGACATCAGCCGCGGGACCGATCGGCAGATGCACGCGACGGTCGATGCGGCGTCGGCAACCGTTCGCACGCTCGTCGTGCGTGCCGCCGGCGATACTGCGGACTGGCTCACGATCCCCGAGGTGCACGTCACGAACGTCAAGGCCGGGTGGCCGGCGTCGAGCGTGGAGGTCGGCGGCGTGCGCATCGCCAGGCCGCATGCGGTGGCGCGCCTCGAGCCGGACGGCGCACTGAACTGGTCGAAGGCGCTTCCGCCAGCGGCAGAGTCATCCACCAGCAAGACGGCGTGGACGTTCCGTCTGGCCTCGTTCGACGTCGAGGGTGGATCGGTGGCCTTCGAGGATCTCAGCATCGAGCCGGCTACGAAGCTCGAGCTGGCGGATCTGGTGCTGCATGCAAGCGACATCACGGGCGATGCGGCCAAACCGATTCCCGTAAACGCACGCGCACGGCTGGGAGACCGCGGCACCATCGAAGGGTCGGGGACCATCGCGCCATCGCCAGTGACCGCGGACGTGAAGTTTGCGGTGAGCGACATCGACCTGGTGCCTCTGCGACCGTACGTCAGCAGCTTCCCCGGTGCGCGCTTCGGCTCGGGAACGGCCACTCTCCAGGGACAGGTCGCCGTGTCCGATGGTGGCCAGGCCCTCAAGATCGGCGCGAACGGAAACGTCGACAACGTCGAACTTCAGGACATGAGCGGCGAGCGGCTGGTGGCCTGGCAGACGATGGCCATCGACGGCCTGACGATCGAGGACCCGCCGAATCGCATGCGCATCCGCGCACTCAGGGTCGACCAGCCCTTCGCGAAGATCCTGATCGACAAGGACGGCAACCTGAATCTCACGAGGCTCGCGACCGCCGCGGAATCGCCGGCGGCCGGCACGCCCGACGAGTCGGCGGGCCCCCCGCGGACCGTCGAGATCAATACGGTGGAGCTGCGCAACGCAACAGCGGAGTACTGGGATCAGAGCATGCTCCTGGAGTTCAGGGCCAAGATCCATTCCGCGCGTGGCACGATTCGCGACCTGTCGTCGTTCGCGTCAGCCCCGGCGACCCTCGCCATCGAAGGACGCGTGGACGACACCGGCTACGTGAAGTCGGACGGCACGCTTCGACTGGCCGACCCGATGGCGGCCTCGGAGATCCGCGTCGAGTTCCGCAGCATCGAGATGCCGGCTCTGACGCCGTACTTCGCCGAGTTCGCCGGCTACCGGATCCGGCAGGGCGTTCTCGATCTCGACGTGCGTTACGTCGTGAGCGATCGGCGGCTGCTCGGGAATCACAAGCTGCTGGCGAGAGATCTGAACCTCGGTGACAAGGTCGACGGCTCGAAGGCCGCGCCGCTTCCAGTGCGGCTCGCCATCGCGCTCTTGAAGGACAAGGACGGCAGGATCAACCTCGATGTGCCGATCGAGGGCACCGTCGACTCGCCGGAGTTCGCCTATCGCAAGGTGTTCTGGGCCGCCGTGCGGACGATTCTCGGCAACGCGGCGAAGGCGCCATTCCGCGCGCTCGGGCGGCTCTTCGGCCGTGACGAAGACGACCTCGAGCTGGTGGAATTCGATCCGGGCCGCAGCGATCTGCTGCCGGCGGAGCAGGCGACGCTCGGAAAGATCGCGGAACAGATCGCGCAGCGGCGCGACCTGACGCTCTCGGTCGAAGGACGCTTCGACCCGGTCGCCGACACAGAGGCGCTCAAGCGCGCCAAGCTCGAGAGACTCATCGAGTCGCGACGAGATACCGCCGCCGCAGCGGCGGCGGCGGCCGGAGGATCGACACTCGAAACAATCCTCGAGGCGCTGTTCGTCGAACAATTCTCTGCTGACGCGCTCGCGGCGGAACGCCAGCGCTTCACCCAGGCACCGGCTGCCGGAGCGCCAGCCGCTGGTGCGCCAGCCGCTGGTGCGGCCGTCGCCACGACACCGCCACCGGCCGCCGCTGCCCCGCCACAGGGAGCTCAGGCCAGCTCTCAACCGGCAGAGCCGACGGCGCCAGGCACCCCCGCGGCCGCAGCCGCATTCGATGCCGCCAGGTTCTATGAATCGCTCCGCGCCCGGCTGCTCGAGGCGCAGTCGGTCACCCCGGCAGACTTGTCCGCCCTGGCCGCGGCCCGGTCTGCCTCCATCGTCTCGGCCCTCACCGGCTCGGGCGCCGTCGAGGCTGCCCGCGTCACGACATCCGAGCCGACGGCCGTGAAACGCAAGAAAGCCAACTCGAATCGGATCGCCGCCGAGATGACGATGTCCGCCGACGGCGGGGCAGAAAAAGCCGAGACCAACTGACGTCAATCCAGGTGCGCGCGGTACGAATCCCCCATCGCAACGGACCCCGACGGGAAGTACTCCTTCCAGCGCCGCGTCACCAGCGCGGCGGTCTCCTCGTCGCACACCAGTTCTCTGGGATACGTCGGCTTGACGCGCGCGTCGATCACGATCGGAGCCGTGTGGGCGATGTGGTTGCGCACGAGACGCTGGCTGGCGGAAGCGATGTCGGCCCCTGGCTCGAAGCGCGTGAACGTCGTCCATAGGAAGTTCATCTCGCTGCGCGCCGCACGCGCCGCATCGTCGGTGAGGACGACGAGCGGCCATCCGGAAAACGCCGGGTCGGCGGCCAGACGCAGCGCCGCCCCCGGCTCTGCTACGTAGGCCGGAGCCTGCGCCACCAGGCAGCCGCCGCAGAACACCTTCACGTCGGTCACACCGCGCGGGAGCGACGCCGGCATGAACTGGCGCGGCAGCTCGCGAATCGGATCGCCCAGCCCGAGCCAGACGCCCTTCGAGCCCTCGTTCACGGCCGGTCCCGTGTAGTCGAGCGTGTCCATCGACAGGTTGGAGAACACGTAGAGATCGGTCTCGGAGTTCGTTCGTGCCAGCACGTGCTCGAGCGTGGCGCGGAAGCTTCGCAAGTCGACGGCGCTGTCGGTGACCAGGAGGAACTTCGTCAGCGACAGCTGCCCCTCGCCGAGGATGCGAAAGGCGCTGGCAATGGCCTCGCGCTTGTAGCGCTGCTTGACCACCGCAGCGCTGAGTGAGTGATAGCCGGTCTCGCCGTACGACCAGAGCCGCTCGACGGCCGGCATCACCAGCGGGAAGAGCGGCGACAGCAGCTCCTGCAGCAGATCGCCGATGAAAAAGTCCTCCTGCCGCGGCTTGCCGACGACCGTGGCCGGAAAGATCGCATCGTGACGATGAGCGATCCGCTCGACCTCGAAGACCGGGTAGTCGTGCTGCAGAGAGTAGTAGCCGTAGTGATCGCCGAATGGTCCTTCCGGCCGGCGCAGGCGCGGCGGCACCCGGCCGATGAGCGCGAACTCGGCGTTCGCGATCAATGGGTGCGCGCCATGGCCGCGTACCTGCGGCAGCCGCTCGCCGGCGATGAGGGACGCCAGCATCAGCTCGGGGACGTTTTCCGGCAGCGGTGCAATCGCCGACAGAATGAGAGCGGGGGGACCGCCGAGGAAGACGGTTGCCGGCAGCGCGCTGCCGCTGGCTTCGGCAACAGCGTAGTGAAATCCGCCTCCCTTTCCTATCTGCCAGTGCATGCCGGCCGTTCGCGCATCGTGGACCTGCATCCGGTACATGCCGAGGTTGTGCCCATGGCGGGTCGGATGGGCCGTATAGACGAGCGGCAGGGTGATGAACGGGCCGGCGTCCTCCGGCCATGAGGTGATGGCCGGCACCTCGCCGAGACCAAGCTCCACGCTGACGCTCTCGGTGACCGGGCCGGCAGACACACTGCGCATGCCGATCCGGAATGCCTCGCGCGCCACGTCCCTGGCGCCCCACAACGTTGACGGCGTCGGCGGCAGTGCCGTCTCCGCCAGCTCCACGAGACGGCGAATCAGGCGCAGCGGCCGCTCGCCGAACGCCAGCTCGGCACGGCGGGCGGTGCCGAACAGATTGGTGGCGAGCCGGAAGCGCGATCGGGCGACGTTGGTGAAGAGCAGCGCCGGGCCGCCGGCCGCGATCACCCGCCGATGGATCTCGGCGACCTCGAGACGCGGATCGACGGGAGCGTCCACGGTGACGAGGTCGCCGTCGCGGCGGAGTCGATCGATGAACGACCGAAGATCGGGGAACGACAACTCGAGACCTTAGCCTGGATTATTCACGTACACACGTCGAGAGACACGTCGCGCAGAAAAGCGTTCCGACAATGTGTCTCTCGGCGCGTGCTCACGAATGGTCCGGGCTAGGCATCGGCGCTCGGACCGTAGATGTTGGGCACCTTGGAGCCCATCGCACGAAGGTACGCGGCCAGCTGCCCGCGATGATGGACGCTGTGGTTGTTGGCGAAGCCGATCCACTGCGCTCGCGTCTTCTTCATGACGCCGAAGAAGTCCAGCACCTCCGACAGTTGATCGGCCGGCAGCGCCCGCAGCGCGGCGAGCTTGGCGGGAAACGTCTTCTTGTAGAACTCGACGATCTCGTTGACGTTCCGGAATTGCGCCTCGGCCTTCTTGGCGGTCTCGGGATCGAAGTCGAACTTGCCCTGCGCGATGCTGTCGATGAACCAGATGTCCGCCATCGCCAGATGCGTGGCGAGCTGCCACGCCGTGCGCGACTTGGCGTCAGGCTTGTAGTCCCGATTGTCGTCCTTCACGGCTGCCAGCACCTGCGCGGTGGCGGGGAACTCGCCTTCCCACAACGCGGCCATCGCCTCCGCGGCGGCTTTCGACTGTTCTGCGGTCATGCGTGCTTCCTCTTTCTTCTTTCTTTCTTCTTGTCTTCCTACCTGGTCAGCTTCCGGTACTTGATCCGATGCGGCGTGTCAGCCTCGGTTCCGAGGCGGCGACGGCGATCGGCCTCGTAGTCCTGATAGTTCCCCTCGAACCAGACGACGCGGCTGTCGCCTTCGAACGCCAGCATGTGCGTGGCGATGCGGTCGAGGAACCACCGGTCGTGGCTGATCACGACGGCACAGCCGGCGTAGTTGAGGAGCGCCTCCTCGAGCGCGCGCAGCGTGTCGACGTCGAGATCGTTGGTCGGCTCGTCGAGCAGCAGCAGGTTCGAACCGCGCTGCAGCAGCTTCGCCAGATGGACACGATTGCGCTCGCCGCCCGACAGCGTTCCGACCTTGCGCTGCTGTTGCGGTCCCTTGAAGTTGAACCACGATACGTAGGCGCGTGACGCGATCGTCTTCTTACCGATCTGCAGCTCGTCTTCTCCTCCGGAAATCTCCTCCCAGACGCTCTTGTTCGGGGCCAGAGCGTCGCGGCTCTGATCGACGTAGCCGGCCTGCACCGTCTCGCCGATCCGCAGCGTGCCGGCGTCGGGCTGCTCCGGTCCTGTGATCATCCGGAAGAGCGTGGTCTTGCCGGCGCCGTTCGGGCCGATCACGCCGACGATGCCGCCGCGCGGCAGCGTGAAGGTGAGATCGTCGATGAGCAGCAGATCCCCGTACCCTTTCCGCAGCCCGCGCGCCTCGACGACGATGTCGCCCAGGCGTGGGCCGGGCGGAATGTAAATCTCGACCTGCTCGAGCTTCTGCGCCGTGTCTTCGTTGAGCAGCTGCTCGTAGGCGTTCAGGCGCGCCTTGCCCTTGGCCTGACGGGCGCGCGGCGCCATGCGGATCCACTCCAGCTCGCGCTGCAGCGTCTTCTGCCGCTTCGTCTCCGCCTTCTCTTCCTGCGCCAGGCGCGTCTGTTTCTGATCGAGCCACGACGAGTAGTTGCCCTTCCAGGGGATCCCCGACCCGCGATCGAGCTCGAGAATCCACTCGGCGACATTGTCGAGGAAGTAGCGATCGTGCGTGACGGCCACCACGGTGCCTTTGTATTCCTTCAGGAAGCGTTCGAGCCAGGCGACCGACTCGGCATCGAGGTGATTGGTCGGTTCGTCCAGCAGCAGGAGGTCCGGCGACTTGAGCAGCAGCCGGCAGAGGGCGACGCGCCGTCGTTCGCCGCCCGAGAGCGTCGCGACGTCGGCGTCCGGCGCCGGACAACGGAGCGCATCCATCGCCAGTTCGAGCTGCGAGTCGATGTCCCAGGCGTTGACGGCGTCGATGCGATCCTGGAGCCTTCCCTGCTCTTCGAGCACCTTGTCCATCTCGTCGGGCGCCAGGTCCTCGCCGAGCTTCATGTTCAGCTCGTCGTAGCGCTCGAGCAGCGCCTTGATCGGCGCCACGCCTTCCTCGACGTTTCCGCGCACGTCCTTGGCGGGGTCGAGCCGCGGCTCCTGCGGCAGGAAGCCGACCGAGATGCCATCGGCGGGAAACGCCTCGCCGATGAACTCGGTGTCCTCCCCCGCCATGACCTTCAACAGAGAGCTCTTGCCGGCGCCGTTCAGACCGAGCACGCCGATCTTTGCGCCGGGCAGAAAAGAGAGCCAGATGTCCTTGAGAACGACGGTGTCGGGAGGATGAACCTTCCCGAGACCTTTCATCGTGTAGATGTATTGCATGCCGCGCGTAGCGTCCGAATCTCGTCGCGTCCGGCTTCAGCCGAACCTCTGTATCTCACCCCTCGTCGTGTCCGGCTTCAGCCGGACCTCTGTGCAGAGGGACGACCGTTCAGTATAACCACGAAGACACGAAGATCACGAAGGGCACGAAGATGGGCTTCGCTGGTAAAACGCCGAGCATGGTTCGACCTGACGATCCAGGTCAACCCCGGTCTGTGATTTCAAACTGACGCACTACCGAGAGATCGTTTTCGTGTCCTTCGCGATCGTCGTGTCTTCGTGGTTGGCTCACCGGGCCCCGCTCCCGGCGGCCGGCGCTGATTGCGGAACCGTCTCGGGCACGAGCGTGATGATGGTGTGGCGATTCGCGGGGAAGTACTTGCGGAACGATTCGTGGACGTTCTCGGGCGTCAGCGAATCGGCGCGCTCGAGGCGCTGCGGGATCTTGCGTGCATCACGTCCGAGCTGGTGCATCGCCTGCAGCGAGTTCACCCAGTAGTTGTTCTGCTTCAGCGATGTCTGAATCTGGTTCTTCTCTGCCTGCTTGACCGCGTTGACGTCGGCCTCCGACGGGCCGTCGCGGCGGAGGCGATCGATCTCGGCCATGACCGCGCGTGTGAGCCTTTCGACGTTCTCCGGTGCGCTGCCGAAGGCCACCGAAACGGTCCCGTAACCTGGCTCGGGCGACGTGTTGCCATAGCCGACGCTGACCGAGTAGGTTCCGCCCATCTCCTCGCGCAGGATGTCGCGCAGCCTGGCCTGCAGCAGCGCAGTGGCGGCGCTCAGACGGTAGTCCTCCATCTCCTCGAGATTGGTGTTGGCGAAGAATGAGATCGTCGTCTGGCTGCTCGGCTCCTTGCCCTTGATCACCCTCTCCCTGACCACCGAGGCGGGGAACTGAATGCGCAGATCGCCGCGCTTGCTCTCGGCCTTCCCCGTCGAGGGCAGCGCCCCGAGATAGGTCGCCAGCAGCGGCGCGATCTCATCGACCTTGAAGGCGCCGACGAAGAAGAAGGTGAAGTCGGCGGCGTTGGCGAAGCGCTGCTGATAGAACTGCAGCATCCGCTCGGGATCGAGCTTCTTCACATCCTCGAGCGTCAGGCTGCGCGACGTGTAGTGGTTGACGGTGTTGATGGCGCCGAGGCGTTCCCCGTAGGCGAACGCAGGGCTCTGCTCCTGATTGGCGAGCTGGGTTTCAAGCTGCCGCCGCATCAGGTCGAATGCCGCCGGATCGCGGTTGGGCGACGTGAACCGCAGCGACGCCAGCTGCAGCGCCGTCTCCAGATCGCGCGGGGAGCTCGACCCCGACACACCCTGCGCGTAGGTCCCGATCGACGATACGGCCCTCGCGGTCTTGCCGGCCAGCAGCTTGCTCATGTCCACCGGCGTCAGGCCACCGACGCCGGCAAGCCCGACCAGCGACGCGCTGAGCGACGCGTTGTTGAACTCGGCCGGCGAGGCGAGCGACACCCCGCCGCGCGCGTACGAGCTGAACACGATTTCGTCGTTGCGGAAGTCGGTTGGCTTCAGCCAGACCTCGACGCCGTTGGACAGGGTGAGCACGGTGACGCCGATTTCCTGGATCTCGCGCCGCGAGCGAATCGAGCCGCCGGTCGGCTTCGTGACCATCAGTTCGCGCGTCGCCATCTCGTCGCGCCAGGCCGTCACGGTGGCTGCGGCGCCAGCCCGGAGCGCATCTCCGAGCGCCGACTCGGTCACACGCGTGAGACCGGCCCTCTCCGGCGCCGTCGCGATCACCACCCGGTTGCCGTCGGCGAACATCTCGCGCGCCACCGCCCCAACCTCCGCCGCGGTGATCGTCGGCAGGAACTGCCTGACCAGCGCAAGCTCACGCTCGATGCCGGGAGCCGCCTCCTTCGTCAGGTAGTGGCGAATCAACTCGTTGGTGAGGCCCGGGCTCTCAGCCTTGTCCCGCTCGTTATACGAGCGCTCGTACGACGCCACCATCGCCTTCGTCGCGCGATCGAGCTCGGCGGCACCGAATCCGAACTGGCGGAGACGAGAAATCTCCAGCGCCAGTCCGGAAAGACCCTGCGGGATCCCTCCGTCCGCTACCCGCGCCGAAAGCGTCGCCGCTTCAATCGTGCGGCCCAGTGTGTCCGAGCCGGCGCCGGCCGCCAGGAACGGCGCGTTCGGCTGGCGCGAGATCTCGGCGAACCTGGCATTCAGCATCTGCAACGCCAGCAGCCGAAGCAGGCTTCTCCGGTACGCGCCGGCGGTCTCCAGCGGCTCGTGCGGGCGCTTGATCATCATCGCCACCGACGACGCCGTCTGCTCCGGGTCGGAGACCGAGACGTAGCGTGTCTCGACATGATCCGGAATCTGCGCCACGGCCCGCTCACCGGCGCCGCGCTGGATTGACGAAAAGTTCTGGCGAATGAATCCCTCGACCTCGGCGACCTGGATGTCTCCGACGACAATCACGGCCATCCGCTCTGGACGGTAGTTGTCGCGGTAAAAATCGCGCAGACGCTCATGTGGAAACGATTTGAGGTTCTCCGGCGTACCGATCGGGATCCGCGAGGCGTACTTCGATGCGCCGAAGAGCGCGGCGATCTGCGGCTCCTGCATGCGGGTTCCTGCCCCGAGCCGGCCACGCCATTCCTCCAGCACGACTCCGCGCTCCTTGTCGATCTCCGCGGCCTCGAGCTTGATACCGCCGGCGAAATCGCCGAGCGCCTCGAACCCGCGTGACAGCGCGCCCGAGCGATCGGTTGGCACGTCCAGCATGTAGATGGTCTCGTCGAAGCTCGTCGACGCGTTCACGTGCGGACCGAAGCGGGCGCCAATCGACTCGAGATAGCTGACCAGCTCACCAGGCTCGAAGTGCGTTGTCCCGTTGAAGGCCATGTGCTCGAGCATGTGCGCGAGGCCGCGCTGATCGTCGGCCTCGTCGATGGAGCCCGCCTTGACGACGAGACGAAGATTGGCCCGGTTCGCAGGCCGGGGATTCGGCCGGATGAAATAGGTCAGACCGTTCGGCAGCGTGCCGGTCCTGATGGACGGATCGAGCGGCAGCGGCGCCGAGAGGTCCTGCGCCGCGGCCACCGCAGCCGCGACGATGAAGGCGACAGCTGTGAGCACGGCTTCACGGTATGCTCGCCGTATGCGGCTGAAGATCACACGGTTGGACTCCACGGTTCCCCTCCCCACATACGGCACGGTGGAAGCCGCCGGTTTCGACCTGGCGGCAGCTCATGATGTGATGATTGCGTCGCGTCAGGTGGCGCTCGTCCGGACCGGGCTCGTCATCGAGGTGCCGACCGGACATTTCCTCGGAATTTTCGCCCGAAGCAGCACGCCACTCAAGCGCGGGCTGCTGGTGGCCAATGGCGTCGGCGTCGTGGATCCGGACTATTCGGGGCCGTCGGACGAGATCATGATTCAGGTGCTGAATTTCACCGACGCCGACGTGCAGGTGCGGCGCGGCGATCGCCTGGCGCAGGGCATCGTCATGCCGTCGCCGCGCGTCAGCTGGCAGGAGGTCGAGGCAACGGGCAAAGCCGCACGAGGAGGATTTGGCAGCACGGGTTGACACATGACGATGATGGTCGGCTGAAGCCGGACCCTGCAGTCACGGCGACAGTTACTGCGACTGGCGCAGGATCAACACCTCGTCACCGCCTAGCGTCACGAATACGAGCGGGCCGGCCACCGCCACATCGCGAGCCGGTGTGGAGGTCTTGTACGACCCGACCGCGACCGGTTTCGACGGAACTGACAGATCGACCACCTGCAGGCCTTGAGGCCCATCCGAGATGTAGGCGCGGCCATCCTGCAGCGCCGCGCGGAAGGCCGGACCTTGTGTTCGGTAGGTCGCGGCGTGCACGGGCCGGTCCGGATTCGTCAGGTCGTAGATCTGCAGCGGGCCGCCGCCAACGACGACGGCGACGCGCGAACGCGACGTCGAAGCCTCGTCCGAGACGACGAGCTGTGCCCGCAGCGGAATCGGATTGGTCAGCGTGAGCGTGGCCGCGGGCTCGATGCTCCCGGGTTTGGTCAGATCGAAGACGCTCAGGCCCGTCGGCTGGTCCAGCGCGTACGCGAGCGCGCCTCGGACCACGACGTCCTTCGCGAATCCGTCGACGAAGTACGACTCGAGAAGCACGGGGCGAGCTGGCGAGCTGACGTCGATCGCGTCGATGCCGGCGACATGATCGGCGACGAGCGCCCGCGTGCCGGCGAGCGCAACACTCTTGGCCTGCCCCGGCGTCTTGAGCGATCCGCGGACGACCGGTGCGCGAGCGTCCGAGACGTCGAGGATGCTGAGACCCGAGAGATCCGTCGCGACGTACACCAGTTCGCCGCGGATGGCCAGGCCCCAGATCAGATCCGGGAACGTGTGGGAGGCGAGGCGCCTGGGTGATGCGGGATCGGTGATGTCAACGAGGGTGAGCGTCTTACCGGACGTCACGTAAGCCCGTGTGCCCTCGACGCGGATCAATTCGGCACTACCCGGGATCGACCCGACGGCCGTCAGCGTCACGGACTGCGCCGAGCCGACGGTGCCGAGGCCGCCCACCAGCAGCGCCACGGCTGGCAACGCTCGCCACACCATCAACGCCCCCTTCTGGCAATCCGATAGAGACTCGTGCTCGTCCTGATGAAGAGGCTGCCTCGCGCCACTGCCGGCGTCGCGAGCACCATGCCGTTCAGCGAGTTCTTTCCGAGCGGTCTGAACACCGGTCCAGCCTGCATGACGAAAGTGTCACCGTCTTCGCTGATGGCGAAAATCTTGCCGTTGTAGGCCCATGGCGACGCCGTGAATCCACTGGCATCGGTCGACAGGCGCTGGCGCCCGTAGATCTGTTTGCCCGTTCGCGCGTCGTGACAGAGAAGGAGACCGCGGTCGAGCAGCGTGTAAAGGTAATCGCCGTGGACGAGCGGGGACGTGTTGTAGCTGCCGAGCTGCGGGTTCGACCAGGCAACGAACTCGCTGCTCGTCTCGCCCGGCTTCAACGAGATGTCGCCCGAAGCGCCGGGCCGGATGGCGTAGAGAGGCCGCAACGGGCTGCCCGGATACCCTGAGCTGACGTATACCAGCCCATGCGCGACGAGCGGGGTCGGGATCGTCGAGGTGGACATCCCCTGAAGCTCCCAGAGCAGCTCGCCGCTCAGCGCGTACGAGCGGATCCGGCCTTCGCCAGCGGTCACGATCTCGGCGCGCTGCCCGTGTTCCCACACAATCGGCGATGACCAGTTCTCGACTTCCTCGCGCCCGGTCCGCCAGATCTCAGCGCCGGTCTGCGCGTCGAAGGCAGCGATGAACGATCGCATCCGGTTGTCGTTCACGATGTAGAGGCGATCCTTGTACACGAGCGGCGACTGTGCAGTGCCCCAGGCCTGACGTCCTTCGATGGCGCCGACGTCCTTCCGCCAGAGGACCTGGCCGTTGAAGTCGAGCGCCGCGACCAGGCCGATGGCTCCGAAATAGACGTACACGCGCTCGCCATCGGTGACCGGGGTCTCCGACGCGTAGCTGTTCTTCATCTGCTTGGCGGTGGGTGGCGGGGCGCGATGCAGTTCGCGCTCCCAGCGCACCGTGCCGGTCGCGAAGTCGAGATCGAGCACCACCCACCGGTGCTCCGCGGTCGACCGGCTTCGACTGTGATCGCCAATCGGATCGAAGAGTCCCTTCACGGGCGCCGGCTCGTTGGCGCTGCTGACGGCGGTCGTCACGAACACGTGATCGCCCCACACAATCGGCGAGCTCCAGCCCAGGCCGGGAATCGCGACCTTCCACGCCACGTTCTCTGTTTCGCTCCATGCTTCCGGCAACTCGGGATCGTCGTCCGCCAGGCCGGCACGCGGGCCTCGAAACCCGGGCCAGTGATCCGTGGCAGAGACGGTCGGCATCGCGATCAGCAGCAGCCCGAGTGCGGCAACAGCTGATCGCCATCCTGACTTCATGGCGGCTCCTCTCTTACTCGGCTCGCAGCGATTCGAGGGGACTGACGCGCATGGCTCGCCGCGCCGGCAGCCATGCGGCAACGATGACCGCCGCGGCCAGCGACGGAATCGCCACCCCGTATGAGATCGGATCGAATGCCGTGACGCCGTACAACTGCGTCCGCAACGAGACGGCGGCGGCGGCCGCACCCAGCAGGCCGATGCCCAACCCGGCCGCAGCCAGCCGCGTGCTTTCGCCAACGACGAGTCCGAGGATTCGTCGCCGGGTGGCGCCGAGCGCTATCCGCACGCCGAGCTCCCGGCGTCGCAGCGCCACGCCGTAGGCGGCAACGCCGTACACGCCGATGGCGGCCAGCCCGAGCGCCGCCGCGGCGAACGCCGCGGCAAGGACAGCCGCGAAGCGTCGCGCGGCACGCGCCGAATCGACGTAGTCATTGAGCGGGCGGATGTCGGCAGCCGGACTGCCGGGGTCGATCGCCGCGAGCGTCTGCCGGATCAGCGGCGCAAGCCGGCCGATATCGAGATCGCTGCGAACGACGTACGCCATCGGATTGCGCGGCGCCTGCTCGAACGGGTAATACAGCTGCTCGCGCACCTCGATGGCCGGCCGTCTGTGTCGCAGATGACGCACCACACCAACGACCGTCACCGTCTGCTGAGGCAGACCGGTCGTTCGCGGATCGCCGACCAGGCGCTTGCCAATCGCGCTCTGCCCTGGCCACATCCGCTTCGCGAGGCGGTCGTCGACGATCGTCACCGGCAGCGCATTCATGGCGTCCGCCTCGACGAAGAAGCGACCCTCGACGAGCGTGGCGCCGACCGCCTCGAAGAATCCCGGCATCACCGAACGCGTATCGGCGGTGCCGGCGTTGGCGGGATTGTTGTCTCCCTCATCGAGGTAGGGGGTCCCCCAGTTCGGCAACCCGTCGTCGTACGGCAGGTGGCTGATTGCGCCCGCGCCGGTGACGCCGGGCAGCAAAGCCAGCCGCGCGCGGAGCTCGCGCGTGAACGCAATCACCTTCTCGGGTGAGTCGAAGCGGGCCCAGTTCTGCGCCACTCGGAACGTGACGATGCCGGCCGAGGAGAAGCCGGGATCGGATCGTACGAGCATGAGAAATGCGCGACCGAGCAGGCCTGCGGCGACCAGCAGCACCACGCTGACCGCCACCTGACAGACAACCAGCGCTGCGCGCCGGCTATAGGGCGTGAGCAGGCCCGGGCGTAATCCCCGCATCGATCGCCTCGCGGAAGACGGCGACGCCGAAGTCACACCGCGGATCTCCGCGAGCGGCGCGAGCGAGAGGAGCAGTCCCCACGTCAACGCCACGCCCGCCGTGAACGCGAGGACAGTCGGATCGAGGGTCGCCCTGTCGATGCGGCCGAGCGTCGACGGCCGCAGCGCGATCAGGGCGGCGAGACCGACGCGGCCGATGAACAGGCCCGCGAGGCCACCGAACGCGCCGAGCACGAGTCCCTCGATGGCGTACTGCCGCAGGAGGCGGCCAGTGCCGGCACCGAGCGCGATGCGCACAGCCGTCTCGCGCGTACGCGCTGCCGCCCGCGCCGCGAGCAAGCCGGCAACGTTGACACAAGCCACGACGAGCAGCAGGCCGACGCCCGCCAACAACGCGAGCAGCGTCGGCCTCGTCTCGCGCACGCTCTCCGCGTGCAGGCCTACGCCGTACAGCTTCAGGCCCGCAGGCCCGTAAAAGGCGTGCTCACGTCCCGTTTGCTCGCCAATCGAGGCAATCTCCTTCTGGGCAGCACCGAGCGTCACACCTGGCTTCATGCGTCCGACCACACGCAGAAATCTTTGCCCGCGCGGCGCCGTGCCGGATCGGATCGCTCCGAGCGGAAGCCATGCCTGCAGATCGTCGGGAACGTTGGAGTCGGTGGGCAGCATCGGACGGAAGCCGGCCGGCATGACGCCGATGACTGTCGACCTGCCGTGGTCGACTTCCACTGTTCGACCGACGATAGACACGTCGCCGCCGAAACGCCGGCGCCAGAGCGCGTCGCTCAACAGAATGGTGGGTGCAGCGCCCTCCTCGTCGTCCTCGAGGCGGAAGACACGTCCGAGCGCCGGAGATGCGCCGAGCAGCGTGAAGAAGTCGGCGGTGACGAGGCCAATGCGGATCTGTTCGGGATCGCGATCGGTGAGCACCGTGGTGTTCGCCCAGATGCCGCCGAAGCCGTCGAACACGGTCGAACGCTGACGCAGGTCATAGAGCTCGGCGGCCGCCAGCGGCCCTCGACCGTATCCACCAAACGTGACGTCGTTCCAGACCATCACCAGCCGTCCCGGGTCGCGGAAGGGCAGGTCAGCGAGGAGCAACGCGTTCACCACGCTGAAAATGGCCGTGGTCGCTCCGATGCCGAGGCCGAGCGTCAGGATCGCGACGATGGCGAATCCGGGGGCACGCCGGAGACCACGCCACGCGTATCGGGCGTCTCCGATCGTGGTCTCCAGGCTGTTCCCAAGCCGCGCGCGGCGCACGTCGTCTTTGACCGCGTCGAGACTGCCCACTTCGAGCAGCGCCGCCTTTCGAGCCGCGTCGTGGGTCATGCCGCGCGCGACGTGTCGAGCGGTGACCTCCTCGACGAACGCCTTCAGCTCGAGGTCGAGGTCCGCCTCGAGTTGCTCCTTTCGAAACAGCAGGTTGCGGATGCTTCTGAGGCGGGCGACAAACGGCATCGCCCTACTCCGCCTCGAGCACCTGGCCGACGGCGAGCACGATGCGCGCCCAGTTGCGCTGCTCGACGACGAGGCGCTTGCGCCCGGCCGGCGTGAGCTCGTAGTACTTGGCCGGCCGCCCCGCTTCGGTCGCGCCCCAGGTGGCGGCAATGAACCCCACCTGCTCGAGGCGGTGCAGCGCGGGAAACAGCGAGCCTGGCTTCACGGCGAAGGTTCCGCGGGTGATCTGGGCGATCCGATCGGAGATCCCGAGGCCGTGGCGCGGCTCGAGCTCCAGGGTCTTGAGAATGAGCATGTCGAGCGTGCCCTTGAGCAGCTCGGCCGGCCGTTTCGCCATGTCGCCTCCAGCGCGCGCCGTGAGATATAGATGTTCTATATCACAAATCGTTCTCGAGCGGATGCGCGGTTCGCTTTCCCGGAACCGCGTTTCGTCGTATGAAGTACGTGAGAGCCAATGTCAGACGCGGGCGCGCGACATCTTCGGCGCATCCTGCACATCGACATGGATGCGTTCTATGCGTCGGTCGAGCAGCGGGACGACCCATCTCTCCGCGGTCGCCCCGTGGCCGTCGGCGGCGCCCCGGACAAGCGCGGTGTGGTCGCCGCGGCCAGCTACGAGGCGCGCGCCTTCGGCGTGCGCTCGGCGATCCCGATGGTCAGGGCGGTCCGTCTCTGCCCGTCGCTCGTCATCGTACGGCCCGACTTCTCCAAGTACCGGGCGATCTCGCAGCAGGTCTTCGCCATCTTCCGCAGCGTCACGCCGCTCGTCGAGCCGCTCTCGCTCGACGAGGCCTATCTCGACGTCACGGAGAATGCCTGGGGCGAGCCGCTCGGCATGACCGTCGCCCGGCGGTTGAAGCAGGAAATTCACACCGCCACCGGGCTGACGGCGTCGGCCGGCGTCGCACCGAACAAGTTCCTCGCCAAAATCGCCTCGGGATGGCAAAAGCCGGACGGGCTGACCGTCATCGCCCCCGAGCGGGTCGAACAGTTCCTGCGCGGCCTGCCGGCTGATGCGCTGTGGGGCGTCGGCCCGGTTACCGCCAGGAAGCTGCGAGCGCTCGGCATCCACACGCTGATGGATGTGCGGAACGCCGACACGAACGCGCTGCGCGACGCTGTCGGCTCGCTCGGCGACTGGCTGCAGCAGCTGGCACGCGGCGACGACCACCGGCCGGTCGTCGCGGAGCATGAACCCAAGTCGTCGGGCAGCGAGGTGACGTTCGCAACCGACCTCACCGACCTCGAAGAGATCCGATCGTCGGTCGCGCAGATGGCGAGCGACGCCGCATCATGGCTCGAGCGCCGGCGTCTCTACGCCCGGACGATCTGCATCAAGGTCCGCTACGACGACTTCACCACGATCACCCGCAGCCACACGGCCGCGCCGGAACGCGACGAGGCGCCGCTCGTCGAACGCGCGGTCGCGCTGCTGGCACGCACCGAGGCCGGCGCCCGCCCGGTGCGGCTGCTTGGCGTGAGCGTCCAGAACCTCACGACGTCGCTGACAATAACGCCGCGCACTCGCCAGCGATCGCCCACCCTGCCGTTTGAAATCTGAGACGCCCCGGGCTTCGGCTCTGGGCTAGAACCTGAACCCTGCACCCTGAACCCTGAACCCTGCACCCTGAACCTCGAACGCGGAACGTGGAACCGCGAACAACGAACCTTGAACATGAACTCCCCGAACCCGGAACCTGGAACCCGGAACGCGGAACCTCCATAATCTTCCAATGCTCAAAGGAAGCCGCGAGGCCGTACTGCGCAAGATGCAACCAATCAGCATTCACGGGCAGCTGTCGTACGACATCCACTACCTGTTCGCCGACGAACCGGATGGACAGGTGCGAGTGGCACGGGTAGGACCCGAAGCGCTCGAAGCCGGCCTGCAGACTGGCGACCGCATCCGCCTCGATTTCCTCGTCGGCGTCGTCACGGCTGTGCACAAAGCGTGAGCCGCAACACGGGACCAGGAAGGCCCTTCGGGCACGCACGAAGAACACGAAGAAGCTCGAACCGGGAACCCAGAACCTGGAACCCAGAACCTGGAACCCAGAACCTGGAACCCAGAACCTGGAACCCAGAACCTGGAACGCTGAACCCGGAACCCAGAACCCGGAACCCGGAACCCGGAACCAGACGAACCTGGAACCCAGAACCTGGAACGCTGAACTCCCCGAACCAGGAACCTGGAACCCGGAACCAGGAACCGGCGACTTACTTCACCACCGCCGCCTTAATCACCTCAATTCTTCCCACCGGCTTTTCTCCATCCAGCTGGCTCGATGCAATCTTCTTCACGACGTCCAGACCGGCAGTGACGCGGCCGAAGGCGGTGTACTGCTTGTCCAGACTCGGTGCGCGGTCGAGCACGATGAAGAACGAATCCGAGGCACTGCCGGGATCGGCGCCGCGTGCCATCGAGAGCGTGCCGAGCTCGTGCAGCGTGTCGTTGAACTCCGGCTGCAGCGTTCGGACGAACCGTTCCTGACGCTCGTCGAGCGGCTCGCGCCGCATCGGCACCCAGCCACCCTGGATCACGAAGCCCGGCACGACGCGGTGGAACGCGGTGCCGTCGTACACGCCGGCGGCGACCAGGCGGAGGAACTGCCGAACGTGATTCGGCGCCTTGTCCGGGAACAGCTCGACGGTGATGGCGCCCATCGAGGTCTCGAGCTGCACGCGCATCTTGCTCAGCTCGGCGACGCTTTCAGAGGAGAAGGGATCGGGCGCCGGCGCCGGCTTGTCGCGGATGGTGATCGAGCGGATCACGATGCGTTCGGTTGGGACGTTCGCGTTTGCGGCGGCCGTCGAGATCTTCTGCGCCACGAGGATGCCCTCGACGACGCGCGCGAAGACGGTGTACTGGCCGTCGAGCGCCGGTTGATCCGTGACGCAGATGAAGAACTGCGACCCGGCGCTGTCGCGCTCGCCCGGCACGAGGACTGCCGACACGGCGCCTCGGGTGTGCTTCTCCGCGTTCGGCTCGAAGCGGAGCTGCCGCAGCCCGCCGGTGCCATAGCGCGCCGCCTGCGCCGGCTCCTTCGACAGCGGATCGCCGCCCTGCACGATGCCCATCGAGATCACGCGATGAAAGATGGTGCCGTCGTAGGCGCCCTCGCGCGCGCGGGTGATGAAGAGCGCCACGTGGTTCGGCGCCGCGTCGCCCAGCAGGTCGAGCACGATCGTCCCGTACGAAGTGTCGAGCACCGCCTGCTTGTCGCGCATCTCGGCCGGCGTCAGCTTGGAGGTGAAGAATGTCGGCGCAGACGACGCCGGGCGCTGCGGCTGTGGCGCGGCACCCTGTGAGCGAGCCTGCGCGTGGGCTGCAACGGTAGCGCGATCAAGCGACAACGGCATCAGCGTGGCGAGCACGAGGAGCAGAACAGCCATGCGGTTCTCTGGGATGAAAGTCAGCGCTGATTATCTGTTAGATCGGAAAAGGCCGGCTCGGGTCGACATGGCTCAGGAAGATGATAATGACGCGCGGCATGCAGGAGCTTCCTCTTTCGGGCGGCCGTACCACTGACGGCGTAGTCCGGGTCGGCGAGACCGTCCGGCGGCCGCCGAAAGCGAACTCCGCCTTCGTGCAACGTCTGCTCGTTCATCTCGAGCGGCGCGGTTTCCACGGCGCTCCGCGGTATATCGGCAAGGATGAAGACGGCAGGGACACGTTGTCCTACCTCGAAGGAAGCGTTCCCGGCGACCTGGGATGGTTCGAAGACGGCGTGCTCATCGCAGCGGCGCGGCTGATTTCGCGCTATCACGCGGCGACGGCGGGGTTCTATCCGCAAGGCCTCGCTCCTCCGGACTTCGAGGTCGTATGTCACAACGATCTTTCACCCTGCAACGCGGTGTTTTCCGGCGGCCTCCCGGTCGCCCTCATCGATTTCGACGCCGCCGCGCCAGGTGCGCGAACGTGGGATCTGGGCTACGCGGCGTGGCTCTGGCTGGACATCGGCAACGACGATCTCACTCGCGGTGAGCAGATTCGGCGATTACGCCTGTTCGTCAGCGCGTATGGCCCAGGTGCTGCGCCGCAGGTCGTGAGCGCCATGATTCGCCGGCAGCAGCTGCTCGTGCAGGCGGACGGAGACGCCGGCCGGACGGCATGGGCGGCCAATTGTCTTGCCTGGACGCTCGAG
>DASUGH010000026.1:0-31050 GCA_036274155.1 Vicinamibacterales bacterium
CGATCGAGTGCGTCGTAAGTATAGCTAATGGTGCCTTCTGGCGTTGTTTCCGATGTCAGTCGATCGGACAGATCGTACTGACGTGTGATTGTTCCTCCGACCGAGTCATCGACCTGTGTAGGACGGTTCCCGGCGTCGTAGGTAGTGGTGACAGTCGAGCTGTCGGCATGTGTCGTAGTGATTGGCCGGACGACCCGTTTCGCCACGTTGATGACCGTACGCAATTCACCGAGAGGCCCTTCGGTGCCCTCGCCACCGACCAGCTCTACACGGCCGTCCGCGAGAAGGGCGGCGGCATGACCGCGGCGCGCTCTTTCCAGGCTTGCCAGCGACACCGCGTGCCAATCGGCCATATTGATGATCTCGATGTCAGAGGCAGGCCGACCGTCGATGGCACCCCCGGCCACGAGCACGCGCGTGCTGTCCAGCAGAGTCGCGGTGTGCCCGCTCCGCGAGTGCCACGTGAGCGGGACCGTTTCGGATCGACCGCTGCCCACGTCGAATTTTTCGACGACGTCGACCAGTCGCTCCTGTTCATCGATGCCACCGAGGATAAGCACCCGTCCATCGGGAAGCAGCGCCGCACTGTGGTATCGGCGGGCGTGCCGCAGGGTTCCCGCCGGCACGGTTTGGCCAGAACCCGGATCGACCCCGTCTGTTCATGGACTTGAAAATGGTCCACAGTTCTCCGTGCGAGGAGAAGCCGATGGACCAGGGTCTGACCGCGTTTCGCGAAGCCGCCGATCGTGAGAATCTGCACCGCCGAGTGCGCCGGCGCTACTCATCGACACTCCGAGAGCAGGCCGTCGAGTACTGGCAGCAGCGACGTCGCCACGAGGGCGTGCGAGCGATCGCAGCGGCGTTGGGCGTCTCGGTGACCACACTGCAGCGGTGGACGCGTGGGATCACCGCCCGGTCGCGGTTTCGGCGGGTGGAGGTCCGAAGCCCGGTGACGGCAGCGGCGGGTGGTCCCGTGCTGGTGGTGATCAAGCTAATCAATCACTTCGTCAGAAAATGAGAAGAGCTCGTCGGGCTGTTCTAGATACTTTAGGAGAAAATGAGAAAATGAATCCGCAACCTTAACTATCTTAGTACCTCCGACAATTACTACGATCGAATCGGTAGTGTCACATCTAAGCGCGTATCCGTGAGCCCACAAAGAATAGTCAGCAAAAACAATGTAGGTGTAGTCTGTCGCAATACTCAATTCTGGCGCAGCTTCCGAGACTGGTTGGACTTCCGCGAGTGGCCAGAACCGTATTAAATGCTGGTCCATCGCATCTTCAGACATACCATCAACTGTCAGGAAGTATCGCCGAAAATCCTCGGGAAATCGCACTCGACAACGAGACTCGGCAGTTGACACTTCAGAGATGTCAACGCCATGGCGGATGGACAAACCTTCCAGTGCCCACCGCCGCTTCAGTGAATGAAGCAGGTGGTTCACATCTAAGATCAAGGCCTTACTTTCCCATCCGTGACAGGATGATTTCGAGCGCTTGGACTCGCAGCTGCTGGACTCCCGATCCGTCTTTATCAGCCTCAATCGCGGTTTTTGCTACCTTGATGTACTGTTCCACGGATGCCCTAGTCTAATGAATGCGTGTGCCGGATGCCAGGACCAGGTCGATATAGGAGTAGACGGGGCTGTCGCCGACGAGGAACATGTCGTACGTCATCGCCGCGCCGATACCGAAAGAACGCGAGCGGGAGTCGTTCGGTCGATACGTGCGGGTCAGGCTGATTGGGAGCGTGTCCGGTAACTCGATATCCGTGTCGTCAAGGATGAAAAGCCCTGAGCCGAGGTCGACCGGGTCGCCAGCAAAAAACGCAACGATCTTTGCCCACAGCGGTGGGCCCCAAGACGGTGGGGCGACCATCGCTCCGGTGAACTCGTGGATCGACACCCCGATATCCGGGAACACTTGGCGCCCGTCAGCGCCGACCGTCCCATTGCCGTACACGTACCAGCGGCGCCCGTTCTCGGGGTCGTAGTGCCAGAATTCCATGGGCGTGTTCGGCGGACGGCCACGATAGTTTGGATAGATGAGCCGCGCACCACGCTGGTAGCCGTTTGACCCAGGCACCTCGACGTACGCGCCGCCAGGCTGAATCGTGAAGTAGATCGGGACATCCACACTTTCTGGCAATGGGAACGGCGGCCGGTCCAACGGAACTGGCGTGATGCTGATTTCGTTGACCACCCGGCCGTCGTGATCCTTGACAACCGCACCCGCGGGAGGCGCAGTTCGAGGCCAGGAATCTTTGGCGTGGTAACGACGGTCTCCGCCGAGGTGGGCGATGGGATCGCGACGGTGTTTGCCGTGTCGATCTTCGTCAGCCAGATGGTGAACGGCAGGACGGTGGTCTTGCCGCGGACGACTTTCACCGCGGCCTCAAAGGTCCCATACGTGGCGCCGCGGCCCTGAGCGATGCCTCCGTCGATCCAGAGCTCACGCCAGCCGGATTGAGCGGCTGGCGCGGTGAGCAGGAACCGGCCGGTTGCGTCGGTGCGCGTCACGGCTCCGTCGAGCTCGAGCGTGACATTCGCCAGCGGCGATCCGTTGATCTTCAGCACCTGGCCGCTGATCGCGGTGACGCCTGCGCCAGCCTTCAACGGCGGCAGATCCTGCCAGGGGGAACGCGGCCGGCCGGTGCGCCAGTTCTGCCACTGCCCGGTGACCGCAGGATCAAAGGACTCATCACTGGTACCCGAGGGATCCTCAACGGTTGAAAGGCGATACCGAGGGAGGGAAAGTCCTGGCCTGTTGCGTCGCGGACACCGTCGACCGAGAGGCGATACGAGGTTCTCGGATCCAAGGGCTCCTGCGGAGTGACGAACACGAGCCGGCCGGCCTCGGCGGGGACGACTCGTACCGCCACCCGACCGGCGGGACCCTCGAGCGTGACGGTGTCGCTGTTCACGCTGTCCATGCGCGCGCGTCGGGTGAGGCGCAGCATGACTGTCGGCTGCAGCGTCAGAACCGTCGCGCCGTCAGCGGGCTCGGACGCCGCCAGCCACGGAAAGCTGTCTTCGGGTTCCGGCCACCACGACTCCCTGACGAGGCCGGTGGTGGCGTCGATGAACGTGCGCAGGTCGCCGAGCGGACCTTCCGTGCCCTCCCCGCCCGATAGTTCTGTACGGCCATCAGCGAGCAGCGTGGCCAGGTGGCCGCGGCGTGCGCGACCCAGAGCGGCCAGCGGCGCCGCGTTCCACTCGGACAGATCGATGATCTCGATGTCGGAGGCCGCCTGACCGTCGATAACGCCTCCAGCCACCAGCACGCGCGTGCTGTCCAGCAACGTCGCCGTGTGCCCGCTGCGCGAGCGCCAAGTGAGCGGAATCGTCTCCGATCGACCCGTTCCCACCTCGAACACTTCGACCGTGTCGACCAATTGCTGACGATCATCGATTCCACCGAGGATGAGCACCCGTCCATCGGGAAGCAGGGTGGCACTGTGCTGTCGCCTGGCGCGCTGCAGTGTTCCCGCCGCCGTGAGCTGGCCGGATCGCGGGTCAGCCAACCAGACGGTGTCACTCGAGCCGGAACCCGACAGGACGCCGCTCACGAGCGTGCGCCCATCTGGCAGTTGAATCGTGGCAGTGCCGTCGGCCGCTGCGCCGCCCGATTGTGCGCGAACGGCGTCGGTGGGAAGGGCTGCAGCCAGGAGCAAACCAAGCAATAGGAGAGAGGCCCGTCGGAAAGAGCCACCCACACCAAATGACCATTGCATCTCGAACTCCATCTTGAGTGACTCGACGAGACCCGCGAGCGCTAGCACCACAGGACGCCAGTAGACGCGCCACCGGCCGACTCGCATGTGGATGCTCCGAGCAAAAGCTATTGGTCCTGACCTCACTGCGCCGACACGGTCACGGTGCCGGTGCTACTGGTCTTCGGGTTGATGAACACTGTGTAGGTGCCTGCGACCGGCAGCGTTTGCGTACCGATCACGGCGGTTGTCGTGCCACCTCCGAGCGGCGTCGACGAGGCCAGGGTGCTCCCATCAGGCTTGAGGAGTGCGAGGGTCCAGTTACCACCGAGGCCAAACGTCGCCGTCAGCGTGACGTTGTTGATGACCTGCCCCGCCGTACCAGCGAAGGTATAGAGCGCGTTTTGACCTGGCGTGGTAATGGCTACGCTGATCGCTGGTGCGCCAACCGTGATCGAACCAGTAAGGTCCACTACGTCATACGCCGAGATCGTCACGGTGCCGGTGTTGACACTCGTCGGATCAACGAGCACGGTATAGGTGCCCGTCACCGGCAGCGTAGCTGGGTCGATGAACTCGCCGGTGATGCCGTTGCCCAATTCGTTGACCTGAGCGAGTGTCGAGCCGTCCGGTTTCAGCAGCGCCAACGGCCACTTGCCTCCCAGACCGAAGGCGGCCGTGAGCTTCACGCTGATCCGCTGGCCGGTCGTTCCCGTGAACGTGAAACGTCCGGTTTGTCCGGGGGTGGTGATCGGAACCGACACCGGCGTACCGTCTGTGACAATGGGGCCGGTGACGTCCACCAGGTCGTAGGCGGCTACGGTGACAGTGCCGGTGTTGACGCTCGTCGGATCAACGAGCACGGTATAGGTCCCCGTCACCGGCAGCGTGGCTGGGTCGATGAACTCAGTCGTGATGCCGACACCCACCGCGGGGGCCTGCGCGAGTATGGAGCCGTCTGGCTTCAACAGCGCCAAGGGCCACTTGGATCCGAGACCGAACGCGGCGGTGAGCTTCACACTGATCCGCTGGCCGGCCGTTCCGGTGAAGGCGAAGCGCCCTCGTTGCCCGGGGGTGGTGATCGGAACTGTCACTGGGGTTCCGTCTGTGACGATGGGGCCCGTGACGTCCACGACGTCGTAGGCGGATACGCTGACAGTCCCGGTGGTGACGCCTGTGGGATTGACGACAACGGTGTACGTGCCACTGACCGGCAGCGTGATCGGCTCGAGAATTTCGACCTGGATACCGATACCCGGCTCGCTCACAGATCCAAGCACGGTCCCATCCGGGGCTACGATCGACAATGGCCACCTGTTGGCCAACCCGAAGGACGCTGTCAGCGTTGTGCTAATCCGTTGACCCGCGGTGCCAGTGAACGTCAGGCGGCCGTTCTGCCCTGCGGTCGTGATGGGCACCGTCACCGGGGTGCCGTTCGTGGCGAGGGCGCCGGTCACATCCACGATGTTCGTGACCGCCACGGTCATGTTCCCGGTCGCCGAGCCGTTCGGGTCCACCAAGATCGTGTATGTACCCGCCGCGCCGAGCGTGACCGCGTCGATAAACGCGCCTGCCGTAGTGACCGTACTACTCGCGAGCATCGTCCCGGCGGTGTCGTACAGCTTTACAACGCTTGACGAGATGGTGACGTTACTCAGGGTTACAGCCACGCGCTGTCCCGCCGCGGCGTCGAAGACAAGCAGGCCGACCTTGTTTGCGGTGCCAACCGCAACCACGTTGCTGCCGCCGATGGCCACGCTGCCGTCGCGGTGACATCCACCACCCCGTACGGGGCGGGGGGCACAAAGAAATACCCCGCGCTCGTCGCGGTGCCGTGCACGGTCTTCACAGTGATGTGTCCCGAAGTCGCCACGGTGGGCACCTCGGTCGCGATCACGGTTGACGTCGCGGTGTCGATGGCCGTCAGGCGCACGTTGACAAAGGCTTTGTTGCGGGAGGCAAGCGGGTCGAAATTCGAACCGTTTACCGTGATCGCCGTGCCGGTCACGCCGATCGTGGGCGCGAACGTGGTGACCGTCGGCGCCTGCGAGGGAATCACCGTAAAAGGTGTCGGGGTGCTTGCGGATCCGGACGGCGTGGTGATGTTGATCAGCCCGGTGGTGGCTCCAACGGGAACCGTCGTCTGGATCTGCGTGCTTGTACTCGCCGTCACTGTCGCGGCCGTGCCGTTGAATGCCACGGAGTTTTGGCTCGGGACAGCGCTAAATCCAGTCCCGAAAATTGTCACGGTGGCCCCGACCGATCCTTCCGGTGGAGAGACATACAAGACTTGGACGGCGGACGAAGTGCGCGTGATCGAGAGGACATTGCCGACAGGGTCGTACTGGTAAATCGCGGTGTCTCCAGTCGGATCCGTCACGGAGATCAACCGTCCCGCGTCGTCGTAGACATACTGGACGCCCTGCGCGAATGCGTTCGGCAGACCCAGTAACGACGCAGCGCTCACGAGGCCGGCGACGACCCCGCGTCGAACCGTGCGAAAGGCGCCGTGCCCTGAGCAGTTTCCTCGCGTCCGCGGATCCATGTGATCAGTCCTGTTCCTTCATCAACGGGCGGTGTGTAAACCAGTCGTCGGACAGAGAAAGCTCCATCCCGCGACCCGTCAACATTTCTTGTGCGTGATTTGAGCGATGCGGTGCGATGGCGATCGTCCCGAATGATCGCCGTCGCAGCAAGTCAAGTCACAAAGTGCGACGATTCTTGCGAAGTTGCGACACTTTGTGTGCTGGACTGTGGCAGCTTCGCTGAAGTGCACTCGGGTGCACATGGAGCAGACGTTTGACGTCGCGTTCAAATTGACGCGTGCTGCCATAGCCGACTGCGGCCGCGATCTCTTTTACTGAGAGCGTCGCGCTGCGGAGCAGCTCCTGAGCGGCGGCCACACGCCGCCGCCGAAGGTGGTCGACGAACCCGGTGCCCGTTTCGAGTTTCAGCCGACGACTGAGGTGATACCTCGATACGCCGACAGCTTCCGACACCCGACGCAATCCAAACCGACAATCCCCGTAGTGGCGGTCGATGGCTGCGAGCGTGCGCTGGACGGGGTCTGAGTACGGCGGTCTTGACAGCATCTCCAGTCGCGATCGATGCGTCGCAACGCAATAGTCGATCAGTGCTTCCGCTGCGCAGCGCCAGTGCACCGTTATCGACGGTGGCGCGAGGTTGAGAAGCATCTGCACGAATGCGGGATCGCCCTCGAGAGACGCACGTCGGGCAATCCCTCTCACCGTTTTGGTCAGCAGAAACGCAGCCACCGCTTGCGCGGCTGCGTTTGGATGGGGCGGCACACGCGCAAGAAGTTCGCGCGTCTTCTGCAGCAAGACACCGATGTCGCACTCGAGCGCCTCGCCGGCGATGATTTGGCAGTCGTGGGCGAGCTTGAACTGCCAATCGTCACCGCCGGCCGCCCAGTACCGATTGGAAGAGCGCTGGCTCATCGCAACCCGTCACACAAGGCGGATGGCGAACTGGCTGGGCAACGACAGATGTCCACTGACAGGGCGACTATCAGTCCACATGGCAACCGGGCTCGCGATGACTCGACCAACCCGTGCGTGAAGAAGACACGAGCAGCGAACGAACACGAGCGTCGTTCGGCGACGTCTGTGGAAGGGTCGTGCGGTATCCATGCACCAACAGAACTCACGATTGCTCGGTTCGCATTTGCAACTCGATAGCCAGCGGGTCGAACTCTGGTGCAGGGCCTGCGCCCCAGACAGAAAACCCGCAGGCGCAGGTAGACTAGGCGTGAATGACCGTTGCCCCCGGCATCGAGGCGCTCGAACACGCCCCATCTCCATCGCCGCGCGATCAGCGAGCCTACCGACTGAGCTCCATCGACATGGTGCGCGGTCTGGTCATCGTGATCATGGCGATCGACCACGTCCGCGACTACTTCATGCTCGCCGCCGATCAGGATCCCCTGGCGAATCCGAATGTCACCGTCGGAC
This sequence comes from Vicinamibacterales bacterium, assembly GCA_036274155.1. GTDB lineage: Bacteria > Acidobacteriota > Vicinamibacteria > Vicinamibacterales > UBA2999 > Gp6-AA40. The sequence continues at coordinate 7,686 of DASUGH010000026.1, forward strand.
TGTTCCTGACGCGGTGGATCACGCACTTCTGCGCGCCGGTGTTCGTGTTCCTCGCCGGAACCAGCGCCGGCCTGATGACGGCCCGAAAGAGCCCCGCGGATCTCGCGCGGTTCCTGTTGACCCGCGGCCTGTGGCTGATTGTGGTCGAATGCGTGATTGTCTCGACGTCGGCCTCGTTCGCCCCGGGCGGCATCCCCGAAGCCGGCGGCGCCGTGGTCACGGTGATGCAGGTGATCTGGGCGATCGGCGCCAGCATGCTCGTGCTGTCTGTCGCCCAGTGGAGCGGCCGGTCGGTCTGCCTCGCCGTGGGGCTCGGGATCCTCGTGGCGCACAACCTGCTGGACGCCTGGTGGCCAGCACCGTCCAATCCGCTCGACGAGAGTTGGCCGCTATGGGTCTCGATGCACGCGCAGATGGCGCACCGTGCGGGACCATTTCTGTTCGTCTTCGTCTACCCGGTGCTGCCATGGATTGGCGTCATGCTGACCGGCTTCGGCACTTCGAGAATATTCGAGCTGACTCCCGAGCGTCGCAATCGCATGCTGATGCGATCGGGACTGTTCCTCACGATCGCGTTCGTGGCCGTCCGGGCCATGGACTTCTACGGCGACCCGAACGGGTGGCAGTCTCAGCCAGGCGGGCTGATCGCGACCGCAATCGATTTCCTCAATACGACGAAGTACCCGCCGAGCCTGGATTTCCTGCTGATGACGCTGGGACCGGCGGCGATTCTGTGCGGGCGTGCCGACCGGTTTCGCGGCCGCCTCAAGGATGCGTTGATCGTGTTCGGCCGCGTGCCGTTCGCCTTCTATGTCACCCATGTGCTGCTGATTCACAGCCTGAGCCTGCTTCTCGGCGTGGCCCAGGGCTTCGACGTCCGGCGGCTGATGACGCTGTTCCTCTTCTATCCACGTGACTACGGAGTCCCGCTCGTGGGCGTGTACATCGTCTGGCTGCTGGTGATTGCCGTGCTCTACCCCTTCTGCCTCTGGGTGTCCAATGTAAAAGCGCGCCGGAAGGATTGGTGGCTCAGCTACCTGTAACGGGCGGCTGATAGAGCAACTGCCGCCGACTGCGATGCCACTGACCGAGATTCCGTCCGAGATCGAGGACTACCGCGACGAACGCTGGCGGCGCGACGCCGCGCGCTCGGTGCAGACCGTGGTCGACGCCGAGCGCTTCGTCGAGCAGGTCGGCTTCACAGCCTGCCTGACCGACTCGCGGCGCCCGGGGCCATCGTTGTACCTCGCCGTCTGCGGACGCCGCGACGCCGTCCTGCCGCGCCACGTGCAGAAGGACCCGGAGACGTCGCTCACGTGGACGCTGAAAGACCAGCTCGTGCGGCGCGGCAGGGTGTATTACGCCAAGCTGGCGCGAGGCAAATCGACGTTCATCGCCCCTCGCATGATCCCTTACTTTCACGCGATCTGGGGCATGCGGCGGTCAGAGGAGACCCGCCGGTTGAGCAGACACGCGCGCGCCATCCTGAACGTGCTGCGCAAGGAATGGGAAATGGCCTCGTCGGATCTGCGAAAGGAATCCGGCGTCGCCGATCGGACGCAATTCACGAGAGCGTTGGATGAACTGCAGGCGGCAATGATCGTCGTACCCAGCGAAGCCGTCTACCTCCCGAAATTCACGTATCTCTGGACGCTCGGCGTGGGGCGCTTTCCTGATGCGCTGCGCGCGCGTGTGAGTCGTGACCAGGCTCTCCGGGAGATCGCCCGCTGTTTTCTCTCGGGGGCGGGGATGACCGTTCGGGGGGAGCTGGCGCGCGTCACCGGTCTGTCGCGCTCCGAAGCCGGGCGCGGCAATCGGGCGCTCGTGGCAGAAGGGTTCGCCACGATGTCAGCTGCCGGCGTCTATCACCTGGCCGAAACCTCGTCACCGGTTTCTCTTCCCGGGATCGCCGAGCTGAAGCTCGGCGCTGCGAAAACCGAGGCTCGCCGCTCGCAGCTGGTGTGACGCTTACTCGTTCCGTCCGCCCGCCATCTCGAGCCAGTCGAGCTCCTCTTCCATCTGATGAAACGCGTCGTCGCCGATTTCGTCGGTGTCGCGCATGACGAGAACGGCGTGGCGGGCCGCCCGAAGCGCGGCGCGGTGGATGTCAACGTGCTCGGATTGTCTCGCGGCGCCGGCGGTGCGAGCGTGACCTGCGGCTGAAAGATGCACCGTCAATTCCTGCCGGACCTCCACCGCCACTGCTGAATCGTCCTCCTCGAAGCTCGCCAGTCCGGCACGAAGGGCCCGTTGACGCGCCGCGGCCAGCTCGCGACCGACCGGATCGTTATCCTGCAGGTCCAGCACGCGCAGGAGCAGCTTGAGCGTCAATCCCTGGATCACGAGCGTGCCGAGGACTACTGCAAACGCCGTCACAACGATCAGATCGCGGTAAGGGAACTGCGGCGGAAGCGCGAGCGCTGCCGCCAGCGAGACGATACCGCGCATCCCGGCCCAGGAAATCACGAGACCGCTTCCAACGGTCGGCCGCAGCATCGGACGGGGCGGACGGAAGCCGAGCCGGCGGTCTCGCCACCTGACGACGGCGTTGAAGGACATGTGCCAGACGATGCGGACGACGATCACGGTGACGACCACGACAGCGGCGACCGTCAGGTAGCGGCCGCGGGCGGCCGGCGCGAGGCTGTCCAGAATGGGGCGTATCTGCAGGCCGATGAAGATGAACGCCAGGATGTTCAGCACGAAGACGACCGTCTCCCACACCGCGTAGGCCGGCACCCGTATCCGCGCGGGAGTACGCTCGGGTGCCGAGCGCGCCACGGCCATCGCGTAACACACCATCGTCAGCACACCTGAAAGGCCGATCCGGTCGGCGAGCATCCACACGCCGAAGGTGCTGACGAACTGAAGAATGATGGCGGTCGGAACGTGCTGCACTCGCTCCACGACCCTGAGGAAGAGCAACCCGAGGACGGGGCCCACCACCACGCTGCCGGCGACCGCCACCAGAAAGGCCGGCGCCACCGCTCCAATCGAAAAGCCTCCGGTAGCGGCGGCGCCAACGGCGAGGCGATAGATAAGAAGCGCGCTGGCATCGTTCAGCAGGCTCTCGCCTTCGAGAATCGTCAGCAGGCGCTGCGGCGGTCGCAACTGTCGAAGCACGGAAGTGGCGGCCGCAGCGTCGGGCGGCGCCACGACCGCGCCGAGCACGATGGCCGGCGCCCACGACATCTCCGGTATCAGCATCCTCGCCACGATCGCGACGGCGACGGTCGTGAAGCCGACGGCGAAGATCACGAGGCCGGTGACGGGCGCCCAGTTGTCTTTGAGATCTCTCGGCGATGCGTCGAACGCAGCGTCGAGCAGCACCGGGGCGACGAAGATCGCCAGCGCCAGCTCGGCGGGCACGGTGAGGGAAGGCGCACCCGGAAGGAACGCGAGAAGCGCGCCGCCAAGCGCGAGGAAGACCGGATACGGTGCGCCAACACGGCGCGCCACGGCGGCGAGAGTCACGGCCGCGAGGACCAGAGCGAGGAGTCCTTCGAGTTCCCTCATGTCGTCGGCAGGCCGGCGATTCTAGCAGGGCGTGTCAATCGAACCGGCATGTGGAGGCACAGAGAAGCTCACCACAAAGGCACCGAGGCACAGAGAAGACCAAACAGATCTCTGTGTCTCTGTGCCTCTGTGGTGAGCTTCCTCGGTGCCTCTGCCCTCCAGGCTGGCTTAAGAGATAAGATTCCGGCCGGGGAGGACATCGAATGTCGCGATCTCTGGGTTATGCGCTGGTGACGGCGCTCATCGTCTCGGTGTCGCCGGGCATGGCGCAACACGGCGTCAAAGACGGCGAGTGGCGGGCTTACGGGGGCGACGTGGGAAGCTCCCGCTACGCTCCGTTCGATCAGATCACTCGCGACAACGTCAAGAACCTGCAGGTGGCGTGGAGCTGGAGGTTCGACAATTTCGGCGGCGGCACCAGCGAGACAACGCCAATCATGGCGAACGGCATTCTCTACTTTACTGTTGGCCAGCGCCGCAACGTGATTGCGGTCAACCCCGGCACCGGCGAAACACTCTGGACCTGGAGGCCCGACGAGGGCGCACGGTTCGATCAGGCCCCGCGGAAGGTCGGACGCGGGGTTGCCTACTGGACCGACGGCACCGATGCCCGGATCATCACGGTCACGCCGGGCTTCCAGCTCGTTGCGCTCAACGCTCGAACCGGCGTTCCCGTTCGCGAATTCGGCAAGGACGGCGCGGTGGACCTGTTCACGCAACTGGATCTGACCGGCCCGATCGATCCCATCGGCAAGATCGGCAACAGCTCGGCGCCCGTGGTGTCGAACGGCGTCATCGTCATCGGTCCAGCGCTCACCCAGGGAGGAACGAGTCCCAACAAAGAGAACGTCAAGGGTGATGTCATGGCCTTCGACGTGCGGACCGGGAAGAAGCTCTGGGTCTTCCACACCATCCCGCGCAAGGGAGAGCCAGGTTACGACACCTGGCACAACGGATCGGCCGATTACACCGGCAACGTCGGCGTGTGGGGTCCCTTCTCGGCCGACGAGGAGCTGGGGTACGTCTATCTCGCCACCGAGTCGCCAACCAACGATGGATACGGCGGGCATCGTCCTGGCGCCAACTTGTACTCCGACTCGCTGGTGTGTCTCGACATCAGGACCGGCAAGATGGTGTGGTTCAAGCAGCTCATCCACCATGACATCTGGGACTACGACATGCCGGTCCATCCCATCCTGCTCGACATCAACGTCAACGGCAAACCAATCAAAGCCGTCGTGCAGATGGGAAAGATGGCGTACGCCTACGTGCTCGACCGGACCAACGGTCAACCGGTATGGCCGATTCCCGACGCGCCGGTGGCCCAGACCGACGTGCCCACGGAATGGACCTCTCCAACGCAGCCGATTCCGACGAAGCCGCCGCCCTTCGACGTCGTGGGTCTCACCAGGGACGACTTGATCAATTTCACCCCGGCGCTTCGCGAGGAAGCGCTCAAGGCAATCGAAGGATACAAGTTGGGTGGCCCGTTTGCGCCGCCTTCACTGGTAGTGCCAAACGGCAACAAGGGCACCATCGTCGCGCCTGGCTTCGGCGGCGGCGCCAACTGGCAGTCGGGCGCCGCGGATCCGGAAACGGGGTTCGTGTACGTCGGCTCGGTCACCAGACCGTTCGTCGCCGGCGTCGTGAAGACCGAGCCACCGGATCCAAACCGGGCGGCTTACACCGCCGGGCGGGGCGGCGCGGTTCCGAACGTTCAAGGACTATCGCTGTTGAAGCCTCCATATGGACGCATCACCGCCTACGACATGAACAAGGGGGAGATTGCCTGGCAGGTGCCGAACGGCGACACACCGCCGAACATCAAGGACAACTTCGCCAAGCTTGGACTGACCAACGTCGCGCCGACCGGCTACCCGTCGCAGGCGGGACTGCTGGTGACGAAGACGCTTCTTTTTGGCGCGGAGGGCTCGGGCGGACGTCCCCTGCTTCACGCGTACGACAAGAAGACCGGTGAGAACCTCGCAGAAGTGACGATGCCCGGTAACCAGACGGGAGTGCCGATGGCCTACATGTATCAGGGCCGTCAGTTCATTCTCATCGCCGTCGGCGGACAACCTGCAGGACAACTGGTTGCCTTCGCGCTGCCGGCCCCGGGTGGTCCCGGGGGCGGCCGCGGCAATCGCGGCGGCGGGCGCGGTGCTGCCGCGCCGGCTCCCGCCCCGGGCGGCAGAGGACAGGCGGCCCCGGGAGCGAATTGAGAACCGATCCGTCCGAAGGCGGATACCACGAGCAATCCGGGTCCGCCTGAAAAGGCGGACCCTACATCGGCGCGAGTCTCGCCACGCCCCTCACGCGGCGTTCCTGCCTGGGCGGCCGGCGGCGGTCGCATCCACCAGAGTGGCGCCGGCAGAAGCGCCGGCGCCGGCCTCGGTCAGCTTCGCCAGGGTGAAGGCGGCCACTGCCAGCACGACGTCGCGAACGGCCACGTCGAAATAGCGCCCCGTCGTTACGAGGTTGACCGCGATCGCGACCAGCCAGACCGCTGCCACATAGCCGCCGAGCGTCGTGTACCCGGTCAGAATGGCGAGTCCGACGACCGCTTCGACCACGCCAACGATGTGCATGAGAGACGAAGAGCTCAGCGGCAGGTATGCCGCCAGCGGGCTGAGATACGCTGGCCAGTCGGCGAGCAGGTTGAAGAACTTGTCCAGTCCGGCCAGGAAGGCCATGGCGCCGAGCGCAATTCGCAGCGCCCACCACGGAGTCGTCAAGCGGGAAATCATCTCGGGTTCCTCCTGCTCATGGGAGCCGGCTGCGGGAAAAAGGTGACACGCGCCGGGGTTGCAACGAAACGCCGCGCCGTGACTCTAATGAGTGGAGGCGTATGGTGTGGAAGCTCTAGCGCCGGTCTCGACCGTATCGGACTCGGAAGTCGTCGCGCGTGTGCGAGCGGGGGACGCTCCTCTGTTCGAGATTCTGATGCGGCGCCACAACCAGCGGATTTATCGCACGGTGCGGGCAGTCCTGAGGGACGAGGACGAAGTCGAGGACGTCATGCAGCAGGCCTACATCAACGCCTACCTGCACCTGGACCAGTTCGAGGAACGGTCGCAGTTCTCGACCTGGCTGACCAGGATTGCCCTGAACGAGGCGTTCCGGCGGCGCCGGAACATGCAGCGGTTTCAGTCGCCGGAAGCTGTGGCATCTGACGCCGATGCCGACCGGGGAGACTTCATGGAAACGATTGCCTCGGCGCAACCGGACCCTGAGCGGCAGACGTATGGCCGCGAGCTCAGTCGCGTCCTCGAAGACGCCGTCGACGCCCTTCCCGACACGTATCGGACCGTCTTCATGCTGCGCGACGTCGAAGGGCTGAGCACCAGCGAGACCGGCGCGAGCCTGGGTATTGGTGACGAAGCCGTCAAGACGCGGCTGCACCGCGCCCGCGCGCTCATCCGCCGCGAGGTCACCACGCGTATCGGAGGGTCGGCCGGCGGCGCCTTCCAGTTCCACGCGCCGCGGTGCGACCGGGTCGTCTTCGCCGTCCTGGAGAAGATCGGAGGGAACAGGTAGGAAGACACGCGACTCAGCCGTGTCACGAACTCCCCTCGTGCCTCGTCTCAGAGGTATGGGAAGAGACAAGATGTTCGTGACGCTCGCCGCCCTGGTCGTGAGCCATCTGGCGGTAGCGATCTCTCATGGGTCGGCGCACGTCGCCGCCGGAGTCAACGTGAGCCCGGTCGCCATGGCGTTCATCGTTGCCGTGATCCTCGTCGCCCCGCCGGCAGGTCTGCTGTGGATGCTCGTCAATCGCCGTCTCGGCGCACGCGCGATTGCGTTCAGCCTGGCCGGCGCGCTGCTCTTCGGACTGGTCAATCATTTCGTCATCCCCGGCGCTGATCGCGTCGATCACGTGGCCGCCGCGTGGCGTGGGTGGTTCGGCACGACGGCGACGCTGCTCGCAGTCACCGAATCTGCCGGGGCGCTGCTGGCGGTGGCATACGAGCGGCGGACGGCACGGAGGATCGTATGAAGGTCTTCGTGGCCGGCGGTTCGGGCACGATTGGCGTGCCGCTCGTTCGCGCTCTTGTGGCGAAAGGCCATGATGTCGCCGCCACCACCCGCTTTCCTGAGAAGGAACCGATGCTTCGTCAGCTCGGGGCAACGCCGGTCGTGGTGGACGCTCTCGATGCCGCGGCGCTGGAACGAGCCGTGACAGCGGCCGCGCCGACCCACGTCATTCACGAGCTGACGGCGCTCCCGAAGACCGGTGCCAGGCGCGTCAGCGACCTCGAGCCGACGAACCGTCTCCGAGACGAGGGGACACGCAACCTCCTTCGTGCCGCAACTGCCGCCGGGGTGCAGCGAATCGTCGTCGGATCGTTCGCATTGATCGGTTCCGCGCCAGGGAGCCCCACTGACGGCACCGCGGGCGCGGCGCAGGCGGTCCGTTCGATGGAAACGCAGGTGCTCGAGGCCTCACGTGGCGGACGGATCGAGGCCGTCGTGCTCCGCTACGGCCTGTTCTACGGACCAGGGAATCCGGCCACCGATGAGCTGATCGCGCTCGTCCGCAAGCGGCGCCTCCCGAGAATCCGCAACGATCCGGGACAGCTGCCGTTCATTCACCTCGACGACGCGGTGACTGCGACGATTGCCGCGCTCGATCACGGTTCTCCGGGAAGCGTCTACGACATCGTGGACGACCAGCCAGTCAGCTTCAGCGCCATGGTGACCGAGATGGCCGCGGTTGCGGGCGCGCCACGGCCGTTCACCGTTCCAGCCTGGCTGCCACGGCTCGTCTCGCCATACATGTCGAGGCTCTTCACTCTGCAGCTGCCGCTGTCGAACGCCAAGGCACGCCAGGAGCTCGGGTGGAAGCCGATGTTCCCGAGCTACAAAGAAGGACTACGACAGATGATCGCTCATGCTGCGTAGACGAGTTACAAAGAACATCGCAATGCCCGATGCAGAATGCCGAAGGCCGAAGGTCGAGTTCCGGAGCGGTCTTGTCGACTTCGGCATCTGGCACTCTGCATTCGGCATTCAACACGCCGCGTCTTCCAGCGGCCTCTTAGAAGTATGTCAGAGCTCGACGATTTCGAACGGTATCGAACGCGTCTATTCGCGCTGGCCTATCGGATGCTCGGAAGCGCCGCAGAGGCGGAAGATGTCGTTCAGGATGCGTGGCTGCGCTATGCGGGCGCGCAGCGATCCGACCTCCGCTCTCCCCTGGCCTACCTGACGACAATCGTGACGCGGCTTGCGCTGGATCGCCTGAAGTCGGCACGGACGACACGCGAGCAGTACGTGGGCCCCTGGCTGCCGGAACCGGTGCTCACCGAAGGAACGCCCGAACCCGAGCGGTCGGCCGCCCTTGCCGAATCGCTCACGCTCGCGTTCATGGTTCTGCTCGACACTCTCTCTCCCGAGGAGCGGGCGGTCTTCATCCTTCGGGAGGCGTTCGAGTATTCCTACGCGGAGATCGCAACCATCCTCGCCACCAGCGAGCCGAACTGCCGCCAGCTGTTCCATCGGGCGAAAGAGCATCTTGCGTCGAAGCAGCAGCGCTCGAGTCGTTCGCGCCAGGAGAAGCGCAAGCTGGCCGAACGCTTCGTCGAAGCCATGCGCGCCGGCGACGGTGCCAAGCTCACTCGCGTGCTTGCGGACGACGTCGGGTTCTGGGGCGACGGAGGCGGTCGCCTCGTTGCCGCGAAACGGCCGGTGCTCGGTCGCGACGCCGTGATCAACCTGCTGCTCGGGATCAGACGGACGGCGCCGGCGGCCGGTGTTCCGCTGGACCGAATCTCGCTCGACGTCGTCGAGGTCAACTACGAACCGGCGATGCTGGTGCGGGTCGACGGCCGGCTCGACTCCGTCTATGTCTGTTCGATAGTGGACGACACGATCGCAGGCATCCGCGTCGTTCGCAATCCAGACAAGCTGGTCTACATCGGACGCCAGCTGGCCACAGGCGGAGCACTCGTGGAACCGCCGCCGATCTACGGCTCGTCGCGATAGGCTCGGAGCCTGGCGCGCAGCAACGCGGCGAGCTGCGGCTGCTCGTCGACAAGGTTGCGCACCTCTCCGCGGTCGCGCGTGAGGTCGTACAGCTCTTCTTTGCCGTACTCGGGCGTGGCGATGAACTTGTACAGCGCGTCGCGATCGCGGTAGACGACCGCAAAACGATTCGGCACGAAGTAGGTCTGGTGATACGTGAACCGCTGGCGGGCCGGCGAGAGCAGCGACCGGCCTTCCCAGGAGGCTGGAATCGGCAGCTCGAGCCGGTCGAGTATCGTCGGCGCGATGTCGATCTGCGCCGCAAACGACAGATCCGGATAGCTCACCGCCGGCACGTCATAGAGCAGCAGCGGGATTCGGATGTCCTCCTCGTAGAGGTTCCAGCCGTGCGCCCAGTGGCGCTCGCCAAGTCCCTCGCCGTGGTCGCTGGTGACCACGACGATCGCATCGTCCAGGTAATGCTTGGCCGCCAGCGCTTCGAAGAGCTGCCGGATGATGCCATCGGCCTGGCGGATCTTGTCGTCGTAGCGATCGGGCTTGTTCAGCAGGTGGAGAATCTTGTACGGCTCGAGGCCCGGGCTCACCTGATCGTCGAGGCTCGTGAAGACGTGCGAGTCGGCGAACTGCACGCCGAGGTAGTGCGTGGACATCAGGTGAACGTAGAAGAAGGCGGGCCGACCCGGCGACGCCGGCGGTACGCGCTCGAGCCCTTCCAGCACGAGGCGATCGTCGTCCATGGAGTAGCGCTCGGTCTGCGAGCCGTCGAAGAGCGTGCCGTCGCTCGCGTGATAGAAGGAGGGCAGCCCGTTCCATGCCGTGTGATTTCCCGACAGCAGGAACCATGTCTGGTAGCCCTCGTCGCTCAGTACGTCCTGAAGCTGGAAAGTGCGGGCGCTGATATCCCTGAACTCGCGTCCCGCCAGTATGCTCGTGATGCCGCAGAACGACTCCGAACAGGTCGAAAAGGCCGCGTTCACCTTCTTCATGCGGCCGCCCTGAACGAGCTGCGAGAGAAACGGTGTTGTCGGGCGCGGATACCCATAGACCTGCATCCGATCGGCCCGCAGCGAATCGACGACGATCAGCACCACGTGCTTGCGGCGCGTTCCGGGCCGCCGCGGATAGGATGCGCGCAGCAGGGCGTCGCGCTCCGCGACCGCGTGGCGTCGAGCGGTTGGCTCGAACGCATAGCCCTGCGGCCGGAAGAAGCTGGCCACGAGCTCCTGCTTCCAGAACAGGCTGTCGCGGCTTGCGGTCCCCCTCACCAGCGTCGCGCCGAGAAGCGCCGCCGTCCCCACAGCCAGTGCGATTGCTCCCACACGGCTGCGCCACAGGCCCACGGCGCCCGCCGCTTCTCCGGCAGCAGCCGACAGGCTTTGGTCGAGCGACTGCGGCCGCCAGTTGACGATGGCTGTCATGAGCGCGAGCGTGCCGCACGCGAAGAGCGTGATCCCTGGTGCGCCGATCGGAAACGGTTCGCGTCCCGACCACACCGTCGGCGCGAACGCCGTAACCAGACGGCCGGTGATATTGCGCCCCCAGGACAGGTTGCTGACCACGTTCAGCGCGTACAGATACGCCTGCACAGTGAAGGTCGCCGCCATCAGCAGCCGGTACGTCCAGAAGGGCCACCTGACGTCCTGGCGCGAGACCAGAGCGGCAGCTGCAGCGGCCAGCGTCAGGAGCGCGACATCCCATTCCGCCACGACCAGAACGTGGGCGGCGACTGCCCGCACGCCATGGTCGAACTTCCAGGCAAATATCGCCGCGGCCGCCGCGCTGGCGAGCAGATGCAGTCCGATGAACAGCGGAAGACGGAAGCGTGAACGGGGCAATCGGCGAGTCACAGCGGGGCTGCCGTCAGACGTGCGAGAGCGCCTGATCCAGGTCCGCGATCAGGTCATCGGCATCTTCGAGCCCGACGCTCAGACGAATGAGCTCCGGGCGGATGCCAATGGCTTCGAGCTCCTCGGGAGCCTTGTCGTAATAGCTCATGAGCGCCGGTTGCTCGATGAACGACTCGGCCCCGCCCAGGCTCGGCGCGAGGTAGGGAATCTGCGCCGCATCGACCACACGCGAGGCGTCCTTGCCCGAGCCCTTCACGGTGAACGAGATGACGCCGCCAAAGCCAGCCATCTGCCGGGCGGCGATCTCGTGCGAGGGATGGCTCTTCAAGCCCGGATACCAGACGCGATCGACGCGCGGATGCCCTTCGAGAAACTCGGCAATGCGCTGCCCGCTGGCGTTGTGCTGGCGCACGCGAAGCGCCAGCGTCTTCAACCCGCGGATCATCAGGTACGCCGAGAACGGACTGACTACCGCCCCGAACATGCCGTGGTACTCACGCGTGGCCGAGATCAGGTGATCGGCGCCGATGAGGGCGCCGGCCATGAGGTCATTGTGTCCACCCAGGTACTTCGTGGCACTGTGCAGCACCAGGTCGACGCCGTGCTCCAGGGGACGAACGTTGAGCGGCGTGGCGAGCGTCGCGTCGACGAGTGACTTGATGTTCCGTGCGCGCGCGAGCGCGGCGAGCGCTTCGAGGTCGACGCAGTTCAGATACGGATTCGTAGGACTCTCGGTGACGATCAGCTTCGTGTTCGGTTTCAGCGACTTCTCGATCTCGCCGACCGACGGCTCGCAACTGGTGTGCTCGACGCCGAAGCGGCTGAGGAACTCGCGCACGAAGATGCGCGTCTTGCGATACACATCGCCGGTGATCACCACGTGCATTCCCGGCCTGAGGATCGCCAGCAGGGTGGTCACGACCGCGCTCATCCCCGACGCGGTCAGCAGCGCGTCGACGCCGGGCCGTCCGCCGCCTTCGAGTGCCGCGAGCTTCCCTTCGGCCACACGCTGCGTCGGATTACCGTAGCGGCCGTACTCCTCGGTGCGTTCGTACTCGCCGCGGAAGTACCGGCGCAATTCATCGGTCGACGCGAACGGATAGGTCGTGGCCAGGACGAGCGGATTGGTCAGACTGTCGTGCGCCTTGCGCCGCGGCTCGCCGCCGTGGACGCACTCGGTGTCGATGCGTCTCGCCATTTCAGGCCGTTCCGCTCAGGCTCGTCGGCAGGACTGCGTCAGGCGCCACTGGCAATGAAGGTTGAGGCGAGGGCATGGACCGCTGCCAGAGAATAGTAGCGCAGCAGACGCGGAGATCAGCGGGATCGAGGAGACGCGGATATGAACGACAGCGAACACCAGGCGGCCAGCATCGAGGCCCGTATGCGGCCGGTCGGCGTGATCCGGTCCGACCTCACGGAACGACGGAAGGCGCCGAAGCAGGGAACGGAAGGGGCACCGGACGCCTGGCTCGAGGTATTCCCGTGGGCAGCGGAGGGGCTGCTCGGCATCGCCGCCGGCGACCAGCTCATTGTGATCACCTGGTTTCACCAGTCCCGTCGCGAAACATTCCGGGTCCACCCGCGAGCAGACCCGCGGAACCCGTTGACCGGCGTCTTCGCCACGAGATCTCCGGACAGACCGAACCCCCTCGGGCTGCATCCCGTGGTCGTGCGCTCGATTGACGGAACCCGGCTGCGCATCGGCCCCATCGAGGCAATCGACGGGACCCCTGTCGTCGACATCAAGCCGGTACTGACGTGATGAGGTCCTCCCTCGCAGGGTCCGGCTTCAGCCGGACCACATGGACAACGTAGCATGTTTGATCGCGAGGCTCACCGTGTCGCTGCTTCCACGGGAACATGGCGCGTACGGACAGATGGCGGTGCCTCTGGTCACCTCGATTGCGGTCGCAGGGCTGAACACGGCTTCGTTGCTCATCGGCCTCGCTGAGGTGGCCGGCTTCCTGGCGCACGAGCCGCTGCTGGTGCTCCTTGGCCGGCGCGGCGTGCGCGCCAGACGCGAAGAAGGGGCACACGCCGCGTGGTGGTTCGGTGCCAGCGCGGCAACAATGGCGGCCGCTGGAGCTGGAGCGCTGTGGCTGGTGCCGCCGGGCGTCCGCTGGTCGCTGCTGCTGCCGATTCTGCCCGCCCTCGTTCTCGGCGCGGCGGTCTCCGCGAAGGAGGAGAAGAGCACACGCGGCGAGCTCGCCGCAGCACTGGCGTTTTCGCTCGCCGCAGTGCCGCTCTGCATGGCGGCGGGCGCAACGGTTTCCACTGCGCTTGCCGTCGGCATCACGTTCGCGTCGGTGTTCGTCGCCGACACGCTGGCCGTGCGGAGCATCGTGCTCGCCGTTCGAGGCGGAGGCGATCCACGGGCAGCGCGCTCAGCCCGCATCGCGGCTCTGGTCGTGGCGGCGGCCGCTGCTGTCGCGCTGGCCGGCGCCGGGTTACGCGCCCTCCTGCCGTGGGGCGCATTCGGTGCCGCCGCTCCTGGTCTCGCCGTGGCCGTATGGCTGGCCTTCTCTCCACCACGGCCGAGCCAGCTGCGCAAAGTGGGCTGGGCGCTGGTGGCAGCGTCCGTCGCTGCCGCGCTGGTGCTCATCGCCGGATTGAGGCGTTGAGTCACGGCACGCTGGCGGAGGCATCGGGTCCGACAATCCAATGGTGGCGCTCAACCACGCGATCGCGGCGGCGATGGTGCGCGGCGCGCCCGCCGGGCGCGCGTTGCTGGATGCGCTCGACGGCGACAAGCGGCTGACGGGCCACCACCGGCTCGACGCGGCTCGCGCCCACCTCCAGGAGATGGCAGGGAATCACGAAGCGGCGATCGCGCATTACCGCGCAGCGGCCCGACGAACATCGAGCATCCCCGAGCGCGACTACCTCACCGCCCAGGCGGCACGACTCACGGCGGCGTACAGCGGCACTCCTTCGCGTTCGTAAAGCAGTCGCACCACACCGAGGCTGCCGCGAGAAACGGCGCGCACAGAGTGGCGTCTCCGCAAGAAAGATGTCTTGCCACAGCCCGAACTTTCTGCCGGCATTGCGCGTCCTTCCTGCACCGCGCAACGCCGCGCACTCGCGTGTCCCGGCGTGACTGCACGTGCTGACACCTCCATGATTTCCCAGCATTCGGACAACCTCCGTCGATCGCTCCGCCCTGTCAGCAGCGACCGCTCTTCTGGTACACGCTCTGCTCTTTCCCGGCACGAACCTGAGAACCGGTAGCGCTCGCCTCTACACGCGGTCTCGCTCGCTGCGTGCTGTGTCGTGCAGGTGGTCGTAGTGCGTCCGGCAATGAGCGTCGACGACCGGCGCAAGGGCCGGATCCCGGAGGCGGAATGGCACACGACGCAGCGGAACAGCCGCTCGCCACCAGCGGAGCGGCCCTCGGGACTGCAGATCCGGCAATCGACGCTTCCACGCCGGTCGTCGTCGACCGGTTCGGACTGTCTCCGCTGCAGCAGGGCATGCTGTTCCACCATGTCGAGGACCCGCACTCCGGCGTCGACATCGAGCAGCTCGTCGTCCACCTCTCCGAAACCGTCGATCCCGACGCACTCTCTCGCGCGTGGACCGTCGTCGTACAGCGGCACGCCATGCTGCGTGCCCGGTTCACCTGGGAGGATGGGCAGCAGCCACGGCACGAGATCCTCGCGAACATCGCGCTTCCGTTTCTGGTCGAAGACCATCGTGACGATGCCGTCGACGCGCAAGGACGTCGTCTGGCGGCCTTCCTGAACGAGGATCGGGTTCGCGGCTTCGATCTTCGTGAGGCGCCGCTGCTGCGCATCACCCTCTTCCGGTGGGCGGAGCGCTCGTGGTCGATGGTCTGGACCTTCCATCACGTGCTGCTCGATGGCCGCACGTTCCCCATTCTGCTCGGCGAGCTGTTCGACACCTACGAAGCGCTGCGCGACGGGAACCCGCTGCCGGCGTCACGCGGCACGTCGACTCCGTTCAGACGGCATGTCGAGTGGCTCGAGCGGCAGTCGACCGCCGCCGGCGAGACCTTCTTCAAGACGCTGCTGACCGGCTTCAGGGCGCCGACGTCGATTGCCATCGACAGGCTCTCCGTCGCGGCATCCGCTGACACGCTGCACGGAGAAGCCTGGGCATTCGCCGGCGAGGACACGACACGGCGGCTGCGCCAGCTGGCACAGTCGCACGGTCTCACCATGAACACGATCGTCATGGGAGCCTGGGCGGTCCTGCTGCAGCGCTACTCGGGCGATACGGACGTGGTCTTCGGCGCCACCCGCGCCTGCCGCCGATCGTCGGTCGAGGGCGCGGATTCGGCGATCGGACTCTTCATCAACACCGTCCCGGTCCGAGTGGCGATCCGGGACGAGGACGCGCTGCTGGACACGATGCGGGCAATCCGCCGGCAGTGGCTGGCGATGCGCCCGTTCGAGCACACACCGCTCGCCCGCATCAAGGCGCACAGCGAGGTGCCTGCTGCCGGACGGCTCTTCGACACGCTGGTGGTGTTCGAAGGCTATTCGCTCGACTCGGCGATGAGCGCCCGCGGTGGTGACTGGGCCACCAGGCGAATCGATCTGCACGAGCTCACCAGCTTTCCACTGACGCTCGCGGCATACGACGGCGAATCGCTCGGCCTCAAGCTCGAATACAACCGGCGAACGATCGACGCCGCCGCCGCGAACCGGCTGCTGCATCATCTCGTGTCGTTGCTCGGCGGCATGGCCGCGCGGCCGGAAGCACGGATTCGCGAGCTCACGCTCCTCACGGCGGGCGAGCGCGACGCGCTCATCGGCCCCTGTGACCAGCCGTCCGGCCCCACAAGTGTGCCGGCCGACGGTGCCGCGACGCTTCAAGAGCTGTTCGAACGGCAGGCAGCGCGCCATCCCGACGCGGTGGCGGTCTGCTGCGACGGCAGTGCACTGACCTATTCACAGCTCAACGCACAGGCCAACCGCCTCGCACGGGAGCTCGTTCGACAGGGTGTCGGCACCGACGTGCTCGTGGGCCTGTACGTCGAGCGTTCGAACACCCTCCTGGTGGCCGTGCTGGCGATTCTCAAGGCGGGCGGCGCCTACCTGCCGATCGATCGCGCCTATCCGGCCGATCGAATCGCCTTCATGCTGCACGACTCGGACGCGCGCCTGATCGTCACGGAGTCGGCGCTGGCGTCGAACCTCCCGGCGACTGCGGCCCGCCTGCTGTGCCTCGATCACTTTCTCGCCGGCACCGCCAGTCGAGACGAGGAGCAGAACCTCCTCACGCCGACAGGTCCGGATCATCTCGCCTACGTCATCTACACGTCGGGAACGACCGGCAGGCCAAAGGGATCGCTCATCACGCATCGCAACGTCGTCCGGCTGCTCGCGTCGACCGAGCGCTGGTTCGCATTCAACGAGCACGACGTCTGGACGCTCTTCCACTCCTGCGCGTTCGACTTCTCCGTCTGGGAGATCTGGGGCGCGCTGGCATACGGCGGCCGTCTCGTCGTCGTCCCGTTCATCGTCAGCCGCTCGCCGGAAGCCTTCTACGACCAGCTCGCGCGCGAGCGCGTGACGGTGCTGAACCAGACCCCTTCTGCGTTTCGACAGCTGATCCAGGCGGAGGAGGCGACCGGGCAGCAGGCGCTCGCGCTTCGCTTCGTGATCTTCGGCGGCGAAGCGCTCGACATGCGGACCCTCGGGCCGTGGTTCGCACGGCACGGCGACCAACAGCCGCAGCTCGTGAACATGTACGGCATCACCGAGACGACGGTGCATGTCACCTGCCGGCCGTTGTCCAGAGCCGACCTGGCTGGTGGCAGCGTCATCGGGGTACCGATACCGGACCTGCAGCTTTACGTCCTCGACCCGCGTGGCGAGCCTGCCCCCATCGGGATCGCCGGTGAGCTGTACGTCGGAGGTGCCGGTCTGGCGCGCGGCTACCTGCGCCGCCCGGAGCTCACGAGCGAACGGTTCGTGACCGACCACCTGACCGGCCGGCCGGGCCGCCGCCTGTACCGGACCGGCGACGTCGCACGCCGCTTACCGGATGGCGACATCGAATACCTGGGCCGTCTCGACAACCAGGTGAAGATTCGCGGCTTCCGCATCGAGCTCGGCGAGATCGAGTCGGTGTTGACGGAACACCCGGCGATTCGCGAGGCGGTCGTCGTGACGCGCGATGACCCGGCAGGAGGCAAGCGGCTGGTTGCGTATTTCACCGGGCGTCCGGCTCCGTCGGTCAGCGTGGTCCGCGAGCATCTGGGGCATCGGCTTCCGAGCTATATGGTGCCGGCTGCGCTCGTCGCCCTCGAGGCGATGCCGCTGACCGATCACGGCAAGATCGATCGCCGCGCCCTGCCCGAACCCGAGTCTGAACGGCCGGAGCTCGCGACCAGTTACGTGGCGCCGGCGACGCCGGCAGAGGAGACGCTGGCGGCCATCTGGACGCAGGTGCTCGGCGTTGAGCGAATCGGCGTCCACGACAACTTCTTCGCGCTCGGCGGCGACTCGATCCTGAGCATCCGGGTACTTTCGCTGGCACGGCGCGCCGGGCTGCGCCTGACGCCTGGCCAGTTCTTCACGAGCCAGACAATCGCCCGGCAGGCGGCGGCAGCGCAACTGTCCGAGGCGCCTCGCGCCGCTGACGAAGCCGCCGCCGGCGACGTTCCGCTGACGCCAATACAGGCCTGGTTCTTCGAGCAGGAGCTCGCCGGCATCGATCACTTCAACCAGGCCTTCCTCTTCGAAACGATCGAACGGCTCGAACGGGCGCCGCTCGAGAGGGCCCTCGCAGCCTTGCGCGAGCACCACGACGCGTTCCGCCTCCGGTACTGCCGCGCCAACGGCGTCTGGCATCAGCGCTACGCGGCTGCTGACGCCGGCTCCACGAGTCCGCTGCCGCTGACCTGGGCCTCGCTGACTGGGAAGGGCGAGAGCGCCCGCCGCGCCGAGATCGCCGAGATCACCGCCGCGGCGCATCGAAGCCTGAACATCGAGCACGGGCCTCTCTGGCGGGTGGTCTACATCGACGGCGGCACCGGTCACCCGAGCCGCCTGCTCATCGTTGTCCACCACCTCGCGATCGATGGCGTGTCATGGCGGCCGCTGCTCGAAGACCTCGAAACCGCCTACTGCCAGATCCGTGACGGCAAGCCGCTGGCGCTGCCGCCGCGATCCGCCTCGTTCAAGGCATGGGCCGTGAGCGCCAGCGCTTTCGCCGCCTCGGCGGCGCTGCGCGCCGAGCTGCCGTTCTGGCAGGCCATGGTGGGCGTTCTTCCACAGAGCGGCCTGCTTGGTGGTCCCGACAGTGAGCCCGGACCCGATCGCACGCACGTGGTGTCGCTCACCGCTGACGAGACCCGTGCCCTGCTCCAGGACGTGCCATCGGCCTACCATACGCAGATCAACGACGTCCTGCTCACGGCGCTCGCCCGCGCATGGGAGCGCTCCACCGGCAGTGGCGAGCTCGCCATCGATCTCGAAGGACACGGCCGCGAAACACTGGAAGAAGACCTCGATCTCTCCAGGACCGTCGGCTGGTTCACGTCGATGTTCCCGGTCGGATTGCGCCTGCCCTCGGGCAGCGCCGACGAGTGGCATCCCGGCGAGGCGCTGAAGGCCGTCAAGGAGCAGCTGCGGCTGGTGCCGCGAAAAGGCGTTGGCTACGGCCTCCTCCGATACATGGCCGGCGATCCCGCCCTTCGCGCGGCGGCCGCACCTGCGCTTCTCTTCAACTATCTCGGGCAGTTCGATCAGGTGATTGCCGGATCGACGCTCTTCCGGTTCGCCTCCGAATCGAGCGGCTCGTGGCGCAGTCCGCGCCAGCGACGGCACCATCAGGTCGAGGTCAACGGCCTGGTCATCGGCGGAGCATTTCAGGCGTCCTGGACCTGCGGCACCGACGATGCCACCTGCCGCGCGGTCCAGGAGCTGGCAGCCGAATTTCTGAAGGCGCTGCGCGAGGTCATCGCGCACTGCCGCTCGAGCCGCGGCTGGGGACGAACGCCCTCCGATTTCCCGCTGGCCAGGCTGGACCAGCCCGCACTCGATGGCCTGCTCGCGACCCGGCAGGACGTCGAGGACGTCCTGCCGCTCTCGCCGATGCAGACGCTCTTCATCACGGCGCAGCGTGATGCACGACAGGCCGCCTTCGACCAGTGGCACTGCACGCTGCGCGGCCCACTCGACAGCGACGCCTTCCAGCGAGCATGGTGTCTCACCCTCCAGCGGCACAGCGTGCTTCGGTCGAGCGTGCACACCGGGAAACTCCCCCACCCGGTCACGCTGGTGCACGCGTCGGTCGAGCCGCGGTGGACGCACGACGACTGGCGCAGCTTTGCGCCGGGTGACATGTCGGCCCGATGGGCAGCTTTCCTTGCCGACGACCGCCGCATCCCGCTCTCACTCTGCGACGCGCCGGCAATGCGCTTCGCCCTGATACGAACCGCAGACGACGCCTGGAAGTTCGTGTGGAGTGTGCCGTCGCTCCTGCTCGACGGCTGGTCGTGGCCGGTCGTCTTCCACGACGTCAGCCGCATCTACGAAGCGCTAGTTCGCCGGCAGCCGGTGCAACTCGAGCCGGCGCGCCCCTACCGCGACTACCTGTCGTGGCTGGCCACATCGGACCGCGCGTCGGGCACCGACTTCTGGCGCAAGGCGCTGGCAGGTTTCCATACGCCCACGCCGCTTGCCAGCGAACCGCCGGATCCTGCAGACGGCGGCGAACGATACGCACGAATCGCCGTCCCGCTGTCACCGAGGAGCGCTGCCTCGTTGCAGACGGTTGCACGGCAGCTGCACGTGACGATCGGCACCCTGGTGCAGGCCGTCTGGGCACTCCTGCTGGGACGCCAGGCCGGCGCTTCGGACGTCGTGTTCGGAGTCGCATTCTCGGGCCGCCCGGCCGATCTCCCGGGCGTCGACTCGATCGTGGGCCCTTTCGTCAACAACCTGCCGGTGCGCGTGCGCATCGACGGACGCACGCCGATGCCGGTGTTCATCAGCGGGCTCCATGCACGCCTGCTCGAGCTGAGCAGGTTCCAGTTCACACCCATTGTGGACATTCAGCGCGTCAGCGAGGTGGCGTGGCGCCAACGTCTCTTCGAGAGCCTGGTCGTCGTCCAGAACTACCAGATCGATGACGATGCGCGTCGAGTCGGGCCGGACGTGGCGATGTCGGAGTTCGTCGGTCCGGTGCACACGAACTTCGCGGTGCTGCTGCTCGCCGAGCCCGAGAACAGCGGTCAATCGACCGACGGCTTCGCGCTGCGGCTCACCCTGATCTACGACTGCCACCGTCTGTCGGCGGCTGCGGTGTCGCGCTGGAGTACCGACCTCGCTCAGCTCATCGAGCAGGTGAGCCGCTCGACCGATCGGCCAGTCGGCAACCTCCAGGCGCTGCTCTCGGCCCCGACGCAGTCGATCTCGAGAACGCCGGCGCGAGCGCCGGCGCCTGCTGCGCCCTCGTCCTCGCCACTCACCGACATCGAACGGACGATCGCTGCCGCCTGGCAGCGGCTGCTCGAGATCGAATACGTCGGTCTCGACGACAACTTCTTCGACGCCGGAGGCACGTCGCTGCTGATCGTTCAGCTGCACCATCGGCTGCGCGAAACGCTTCGTCGCGATCTTCCCCTCGTCGAGCTGTTCGAACACCCGACCGTGCGGTCGCTCGCACGACGCCTCGAGGGTGCCGGAACCACCGCTCCGGACACCGCTGACACGTGGCGCCGCCGCGCGCACCTGCAGAAGCAGGTACTCGCACGCACGCGCAGAGGTCACCAATGACGAACCCCCTCGATGACGGCATCGCGATCGTCGGCATGGCCGGACGCTTTCCGGGCGCCGGCAACGTCGACGAGCTGTGGACCAATCTCGTCGCCAGCCGGGAAAGCGTGTCGTTCTTCACCGACGACGAGATCGCCGGCGCCGGTCTCGACCCGGCGGCGTTGAGACAACGGGGCCAGTATGTGGCGGCTCGCGGCATTCTGACCGACGCCGACTGTTTCGACGCCGCGTTCTTCGGCATCAATCCCACAGAAGCCACGGTCATCGACCCGCAACAGCGACTCTTCCTCGAAACGTGCTGGGCCGGGCTGGAGCACGCCGGCTACGCTCCGAACCAGATCGAAGACGTGGTCGGCGTGTTTGCCGGCGCGTCGTTCAACACCTATTACCTGCACGCGCTCCATCCGCGGCCGTCGCTCCGCGAGCTGATCGGCAGCGACCTGGTGATGTTCGGCAACGAGAAGGACTACCTGACCACGCGCGTCGCCTACAAGCTGGGGCTGAAGGGTCCGGCGCTGAACGTCAGCACCGCGTGCTCGACCTCGCTCGTTGCCATCTGCCAGGCCTGCCAGTCGCTGCTCCTCCATCAATGCGACGTGGCGCTCGCCGGCGGCGCGTCGGTAACGGTCCCCCAGACGCGCGGCTACTACCACGACGAGGGCAACATCGGTTCGGCCGACGGCCACACCCGGACCTTCGACGCACGCGCCACCGGCACCGTCTTCGGCAATGGCGTCGGCGTTGTCGTCCTCAAGCGTCTGGAGGACGCGGTGCGCGACGGCGATCGCGTCTACGCCGTGATCAAGGGAGCGGCACTCAACAACGACGGTGCCCACCGCGTCAGCTTCGGGGCACCCGGCGTGGAAGGCCAGTCGGAGGCGGTTGCGATGGCGCACGCGCTGGCCGGAGTCGACCCGGGCAGCATCTCGTACGTCGAGGCCCACGGCACTGCGACGCCGCTCGGCGACCCGATCGAGGTCGCGGCGCTCACGAAGGCGTTTCGCCTCGGGACGAGTGCGCGCCAGTTCTGCGCCATCGGCTCGGTCAAGACGAACCTCGGGCATCTCGACGTGGCCGCCGGCGTGACCGGCTTGATCAAGACGGCGCTGTCGCTCCACCACGAGCAGCTTCCGGCGTCGCTCCACTTCGAAGCCGCAAACCCGCGGCTCGATCTCGCGAACAGCCCCTTCTACGTGAACGCCTCGCTGCGATCCTGGCCACGCACGCCGGGAACGCCGCGGCGAGCCGGCGTGAGCTCGTTCGGTACCGGCGGCACGAACGCCCACGTCGTGCTCGAAGAGGCGCCCGAGCTGCCGGAGTCGGATCCGGGCCAGCCGTGGCAGCTGCTCTCGCTCTCGGCACGAACCGAGGCGGCGCTCGACAGGGCGACGGCCAACCTCGCCGGACATCTTCGCGCCATCGCCGGCGACGGCGATTCCGATCGCGCGGCGCGTGCGCTCGCTGACGTCGCCTATACGCTGCACACCGGCCGCAGTCCGTTCCCGTACCGCCGGACCGTCACCTGCCGTGATGCCGCCGACGGCGCACAGGCGCTCGAGGAAAAGCAGCCGGCGCGGGTCACCACCCGGCGCCACAACGCATCACCACCGCCGGTCGTCTTCATGTTTCCAGGCCAGGGGGCGCAGTACCCCGGCATGGGCGCTGAACTGTACTGCTCCGAACGGGTCTTCCGCAGCGAAGTCGATCGCTGTCTCGAGATTGTCCGGCCGTTGCTCGACGTCGACCTGCGCGCGCTCATGCTCGCCGCCGGCGGGCCATCCGCTGACGCCAGCTCGGAGCTCCGTCAGACGCGGCTGACGCAGCCGGCGCTCTTCGTCATCGAATACGCGCTGGCCGCCTTGTGGCGATCCTGGGGGATCGAGCCGGCGGCAATGATCGGCCACAGCGTGGGCGAGTACGTGGCCGGCTGTCTGGCGGGTGTGTTCCCGCTCGACGATGCGCTCGCCCTCGTGGCGCGACGGGGCGCGCTCGTCCAGGCGCAGCCACCGGGCGACATGCTGGCAGTGCGGCTGCCGGAAAGCCAGATCGCGCCGCTGCTCTCCGGCCAGCTCGCGATCGCGGCAATCAACGCCCCCAGTCTGTGCGTCGTGTCGGGACCGCGCGACGAGATTGCCGGTCTCGAAACGCGGCTCGTCTCGCAAGACGTCGTGGTGCGGCACCTCCACACCTCGCACGCGTTCCACTCGCCGATGATGGATCCGGTCGTGGAGCCGTTCACGGAGCTCGTTCGCGGCGTCCGTCTGA
>DASUGH010000027.1:0-4901 GCA_036274155.1 Vicinamibacterales bacterium
CGGCGGACGGCTTCGCGCAGCGCGCTGACTGCGTTCGGAAGGTCCTTCTGCAGCCAGTAGGCGTACCCGAGATTGAAGAACAGATCGGAATCGGTGTTGTCCGCCTGCGTGGCCTGACGGAAATACGACACCGCACCGGCACCGCCGGACGGCTTCCGGAGCTGGACGACGCCAAGATTGTTCAGGAGCGCGGGGTCGGGACGCGCCGTGTTCAGCTCGGTCAGGGCGGCCTGCGCCTGGTCGAACTGCGAGAGGTAGAGCATGGAAATCGCAGCGAGAAACCGCGCCTGACGTGCGAGACGATGCGTGGCTGGCACGTCGCGGACCGCGGCCAGAGCCTGCCGATGGTCCGAGAGGTCCGTAAACGCGCTCCAGAGCTCGATCCGCGTGCGGTGGAACGCCGGTTCGAGGCGCAGCGCCTGGCTGAGAAAGGCGACCTTGGATGCCGGCGCGAAGGCAAGGACTCCCTTGATGTACTGCTCGAACGCGGCTACGTCCGGGCGCCCCTGCTCCATGTCCTGGTCAGTCACGGCGGAGCCGGGCGCCAGCCTCCGCGCCACCCGGTCATAGATCGCAAAGAAATCGCTGAGCGGCCCGCTCTCGACGATTTCAGGGCTCATCCGTCCGACGTCGATGCGGATCGAGCGCGCCCGCACGGTGAGCGTCTGATCGTCGACCGTTACCGAGCCGACGACCGTCGAACCGGCGCCCACGAGCTGACCGAGACGGATGACCGTGGCGTGGCTCAGGCTCGCGGTGGCCGGGACGCGCAGCCGTTCGAACGCCCGGACCCGATCTTGACGGGTAATCGTCGGCGCGCCCAGCGCGATCAGGTCGTCGGTGAGCACGACAGCCGAGGCCTCGCTCAGCCAGTAGGACTGGCCTCCTTCACGCGACAGGTTTTCGAATGGAACGACCAGGAGGCGCTGCGGCTGCGCCGTCGCCGCCGGTGCCACACCAAGCAACCAGCCGCACGCGATGATCCCTACGAGTCGGCTGGACGTTCTCATACCCCTACCCCGGCACCCTGTTCAGCCTCAATCGCCGCCGGCTGGACGTAAACGATCATCACACACTGGCCGGCGCCCGTCGCGCGACAGCGATCAGTCCCGACCTCGACCGGGAGGTTGAACAGGTACATCAGCCGCCGGATCGCCGACGCATAGAACTCGCAGAGCGGCTGCTCCACCGACTCGCGAACCTCACAGAAGATCGAACCGCGGATGTCGACCGAGCCGCGGCCGTTGCGCCAGCGGACCAGCGCCCTGCTCCCGCCATACGTCTGGCGCACCATCCGTCGCGCAATCCGCGACACCAGCCTGAGGCGGATCGAATCCGGCAATGCGCGCAGGAGCGTTCGCTCGTACGCCGGTACATCGGCGAACGTCCACTCGGCGGAGTACTCGCCGGCGCGCGCCGCCACGAGCCGATACGCCTCGCCCTCCTGGCGCAGGAAGCTGAGCACCGCAGCCAGCGGCGCAAGGCCGATGCGGCCTTCACGCAGCCCTGCAGGATTCAGCCACGACTCGTAGAACTCGAGGCGCGATGGCAGCAAATCGGCGATGCCCTGGTGGAGGCTCGCGACGAGCAACCGACCGACGCCAGAGTCATTCATGGTGTAATCAGCGTACTCAACATGATTCTTCCGGTCCATGAGAGCGTGCGCGCGCACGTCTCACACCTGCTGACAGTCCTTTACTCGCTCGCCAACGACAGCCAGCCGGCGATCGCCCTCGAATATCCTCCAAACCGCACGCTCGGCGATCTCGGGACGCCGGTGGCGTTCGAGCTCGCGCGCCGCTTGCGCAAGGCGCCGAAGGCGATCGCTCAGGAGATCGCCACGGCGTTCGGCACCCTCGAGGGCGTCCGGGCGGTCTCTGCCGCACCCAACGGGTACCTGAACTTCTTTCTGGAGCGGCCGGCGTTCCTGCTGGACCGGCTGCGGCCGGAACCGGCTTCTCCCCGCCCGTCCACGGGGAAAGCCATCGTCGAGCACACGGCGATCAATCCCAATAAGGCGGCCCATATCGGCCACCTGCGCAACTCCGCGCTCGGCGACACGCTGGTCCGTGTTCTTCGTTATCGGAACATCCCGGTCGAAGTGCAGAACTACATCGACGACACAGGCGTCCAGGTGGCGGACGTGGTGGTCGGTTTCAGGGTCCTGGAGGGCAGGTCGCTGGATCAGATCCGCGAGATTGCCGACTCCACCCGCTTCGACTACTTCTGCTGGGACCTGTATGCGCGCGTCACCGACTGGTACGGCGAGGACAAGGAACGCCTCGCCGTCCGGGCGGAAACACTGCACGACATCGAGCATGGCGGCAACGAAAACGCCGCTGTCGCCGCGTTCATCGCCGACCGCATCGTCCGGTGCCACCTGAAGACGATGGCGCGCATGAACGTCGACTACGACCTCCTGACGTGGGAGGGCGACATCCTGCGGCTCAAGTTCTGGGCACAGGCGTTCGACGTCCTGAAGGCCAAGGGGGCCGTCTACCTCCGGACAGAGGGGCGGCTGAAGGGCTGCTGGGTGATGCCTATCGAGGATGGGGATGAGGCAAATCCCAAATCCCAAAACCCAACTCCCAACTCCCAACCTCCAACTCCCAACGGAGACACGGAGACCAGCCCGGTAGGGGCCGACCTTCAGGTCGGCCCGGACGACGACGAGGAGCGAGAGAAGGTCATCGTCCGCTCGAACGGCGTCGTCACATACGTCGGCAAGGACATCGCCTACCAGTTCTGGAAGCTCGGCCTGCTCGGGCGCGACTTTCACTATCGGGTGTTCAGCGAGCGGGTCTATGAAGGACCCAATCAAGGCTCCCGTACAAAGGGGCCGCTGTGGGCCACCTGCTCGAGCGGCGGCGAACAGGACCATCCGCTGTTCGGCGGCGCGGCCTACGTCTACAACGTCATCGACGTCCGGCAGTCCTACCTGCAGAAGCTGCTGAAGCAGGCGCTCATCGCCGTCGGACACCCTGAAGGCGCCGAACGATCGCATCACTTCTCGTACGAGATGGTGGCCCTCTCGCACGCCACGGCTCGCGAGCTCGGCTTCGCACCGCCGCCCGATTCCGAGGAGGCGAAGCGGCCGTTCGTGGAGGTCTCGGGGCGCAAGGGGCTTGGCGTCAAGGCGGACGACCTGCTCGACACGATGATTCGTAAGGCGGCCGGGGAAGTCTCCAAGCGCAATCCCGAACAGTCGGCCGGCGACACCGAGTGGACTGCGAAGCAGATCGCCATCGCCGCCGTGCGCTACTTCCTGATCAAGTTCTCGCGCGGGAAGGTGATCGCCTTCGACCTCGACGAGGCGCTCAGCTTCGAGGGCGAGAGCGGCCCCTACGTTCAGTACGCCGTCGTCCGCGCCAACAACATCTTTCAGAAGCTCCAGCAGCGGGACGGACTCGATGAGGCCGCGCTGCTGGCGACTCTGACCGAAGTGCCGGCCGCCGAGCTTGCAGGTGACAACGGCGACAACGAGCTGTGGTCGCTGGTGCTCGAGGCCTCGCGCCTCGATGAAGTCGTCGAGCAGGTCATCCGCACGCTCGAGTTCTCCGTCCTCGCGAAATACGCCTTTACCCTCGCCCAGGCGTTCAACGCGTTCTACCACCGCTCGCCGATCCTCAACGAGGAACGGGACGATGTCCGCCGGTGGCGCGCCGCGGCGGTCATCTACCTGCGCAATCAGCTGACTCAGGCCCTGGATCTGATGGGAGTCGCGGTTCCGGCTAGGATGTAGGCCCCATGCCGGTCATCGGAATCGCCCCGTGCTCCAAGCAGCACGACTACGAGGAGGCCGTCCGTCGCGCTGGCGGCGAGGTGCGCATCCTCGACTACGCCACGGATTCCCCCGCGGCCGTGGTGTCGGAGGTGGACGGGATCCTGCTGCCAGGCGGTGACGACGTGCAGCCGTCGCTGTACGGAGAGGAAGCTCATCCCGCATTCGAGGCGGCCGAGCCAGGTCGTGACGCCTACGAAATCGAGCTGGCTCGACTTGCGACCGACGCTGACGTTCCGCTGTTTGCGATCTGCCGTGGGATTCAGGTGCTGAACGTGTCGCGCGGCGGAACGCTCGTGCAGGACATTCCGAGCGAGCTTCCAGACGCCGTCGAGCACGAAGTGCGTGAGACGCCGCATACGATTGCGCACGACGTCTGGGTCTCCGAAGGCACGAAGCTGCACGGCATCCTGCGGGAACGGATCGATGGCGATTCGTGTCCGGTGAACAGCCGGCATCATCAGGCGGTGCGGAAAGTCGGCGAGGGACTGGTCGTCTCGGCAACCGCGCCTGACGGCCTGGTCGAAGCGGTGGAGGATCCGTCCAGGACGTTCTGCGTCGGCGTGCAATGGCACCCGGAGAACTTCTATCGCACCGGAGAGTTCCGCGCGCTCTTCGAGGCGTTCGTCGAAGCGGCGCGGAGGAGGACTGACGGATGAACTGGAAACGCGCGCTCCTCGGCGGCCTCCTGGCCGAAGTCCTCGTCATGGTCCTGATCGCGCCGGTGGCGTTCGCCGTCGGTCTCGACAGCCTGAGCGATCCTGCCAACGTCCCACCGGCCCTGGGCTACAGCATCGTGATCGCGTCATTCGTCGCGCCGCTTATGCTCACGCAATGGGTGGCGCGCCGCGTGTCCTCGCAGCTGGTGCTGCATGGCGCGCTGGTTGGCTTTACCGCGTTCGTCATCTACATGATCCCGATGACGCTGTCGGGCGAGTCGCAGCCGCCGATCTACTGGGCCGCACACGCCGCGAAGATTCTGGGCGGATTGACTGGCGGCTTCGTCGCGGCGCGACGGCATGCTGGCCGTCCGACGGTCGCCGCCGTCAGCTAGCGCGTGAAGAGCGCGACGCTCTCCACGTGGGCGGTGTTGGGAAACAGGTCCACGCCGGTCAGGCCG
>DASUGH010000028.1:0-5324 GCA_036274155.1 Vicinamibacterales bacterium
CCCCACTTCGAACAGCAGGATGATGACTCCGAGGCTCGACAGAATCTGAATCGTGGAGTCGGTCTCGATGGCGGTGAACCAGTCGAGGCCTGCGAGATCGAGGCTCCCAACCAGGACCCCGGCCACCAGTTCACCGAGAACTGACGGCTGGCCAAGCCGTGCCGCGGCATCACCGCCCAGTTTGGCTGCAGCGAGGATGACCGCCAGGCCGAGTACGACCGGGGTCACCGGATCGGTGTGCGCGACGGTCGAATGATCGGCCTGCGCCGTAACGACGATCGGGCTGATGATGAGGAGTGCGACCGCGAACCGACGCACGGATGAGGTCAATCGAGCCGGCGGCGAGGACAGAATCCCAATCTCGAATCCTGGGACGGCGGCCCGACCATCCCGATGCCTGCAGCGACGATCGCTGCACCCTTGGCTGCAGTATATCGATGGGCGGGTGCCCGAGGCACTACAATCACGCCGCAGGAAGAATCACGGTATGGCGGACATGGTCAACCCGGCTGAGCAGCCGGATCAGGAAGCTGTCCGTGAAGTCTTCCGGGCAAAGCACCGGCTTGCGGTCTCGGTCATGGAACGGCCGCAGGAATACACCTTTGCCTACAGTCTCGGTGACATCCACCGCCTCACGTTTCTCTCACACCGCGAGCGTCGCGAGGTCCAGGCCGAATGGGAGGTCTGGCATCGCAAATACGTCCGGCTGGGCGGCATCGGCCTGGGCCTGTGGGTGGCCGGTGCGTTGGCAGCCTGGGCCTTCTGGTTCAGGGCGGCCCCGTTGTCGGTTGCGATTCAACAATCTCTCGGCCTGAGCGTACCGGCTGGCTGGTTCACCGGACTGGCCATCGTGACGACGCTGGGACTGCTCATGGCGCTGCCGGCCTTTCTGGCAACGACTTATGCCGGCGCGCTGTCCGATTCCTACCTTCGGGGATACACTGACGGGCTGACTCGCGGCGTGAACCGAGCCCTGCACATCACACCAGAAATCGAACAGCAGATGTGGGAGGAGCTCCGCCGTGCCGAGCGGCTCGACGCAAGCTGGCGCCGGGTCACAGATACACCCCCGCAGGAATAGGCGGCTATTTCGAGAGGGACGCGTGCTGAAGGAATTTCGAACGTTCATCAATCGCGGCAACGTGCTGGATCTGGCCGTCGGCATCATCATCGGCGCAGCCTTCGGGCGCGTCGTCAGTTCACTGGTCGAAGGCGTGCTCATGCCGCCGCTCGGCCTGCTGCTCGGACGCGTCGACTTCTCGAGCCTGTTCGTCGTGCTCGACCACACGAAAGGTGACCCGGAGTCGCTGACGAAGGCGAAGGAGGCGGCGATACCGGTCATCGCCTATGGCCAGTTCGTGAACGAGGTGATCAGTTTCCTGATCGTCGCGCTCGCCGTGTTCCTCATCGTGAAGCAGGCGAACCGCTTCAAGCCCGCGGAAGCGCCGGCGCCGGCGACGCCGATGAAGGAGTGCCCGTTCTGTGCATCGAGCATTCCGGCGAAGGCGAGCCGCTGCCCGCACTGCACGTCGCCGGTGTGACTAGGAAGGGCGCGTGAGCCACGCGGCAAAGCGCGTGACACCCTCGCTGTACGGTGTGCTCGGGTTGTAGCCGAGCAGCGCGCGCGCCTTGTCGACGTTCGCCCACGTCTGCGGAACGTCGCCCGGCTGCTCGGGGTGACGTTCGATCCGCGCGCTCACGCCGAGGGCCCGCTCGAGGCCGGCGATCATCTCCGACAGCGTCACCGTGTGCGTGTTGCCGAGGTTGATCACCTCGTACTGACTGCCCGTGTAGTCCATCGCCGCGCGCACCCCGCTGATCACGTCCTCGATGAACGTGTAATCACGGCTCGTGCTGCCGTCTCCGAAGACCGGAATCGTGCGGCCCGCCCGCATCAGTTTCGCGAACTTGTGGATCGCCAGGTCCGGGCGCTGCCGCGGCCCGTACACGGTGAAGAACCGCAGCGCGATGAAGCGCATGCCGTACAGATGGCTGTAGACGTGACCGAGCAGCTCACCGCTGACCTTCGTGCTGGCGTACGGGCTGATCGGCTGCAGCACGTGGTCTTCTTCGCGCCACGGCACGCGCGGATTCACGCCGTAGACGCTGCTCGACGAAGCGAAGACGAACTGCCGCGTGCCGGTGCGGCGGGCGAGCTCGAGCAGCAGCTGGGTGCCTGTGACGTTGACGTCCTGATAGCCGACCGGGTCTTCGATGGAGGGTCGGACGCCGGCACGGGCCGCGAGGTGAACGATGACATCGTATGGGGCCGTCCCGGCGGGCGGCTCGAGCGCGTTGACCGCTTTCGCGTCGCGCAGGTCCCCCTGAACCAGCGAGAACGCCGGATTCGCCTCGTGGCGGCGAATGTTCGCCTCCTTGATGGACCGGTCGTAGAACGGATCGAAGTTGTCGAAGACCGTGACCCGCCAGCCGTCAGCGAGGAGGGAATCGACGAGATGGCTGCCGATGAACCCGGCGCCGCCAGTGACGAGAGCATGCTTCATGTGATTGGGGAATTTTACCTTCGCGTGGTTATAGAATTCCGATCTCCATCATGAAGATCCTTTTCTGCTGGCTCGTGGCGTTCGTCATGTTTCCGGCGCTCGCCGGTGCGCAGACGGCAGACGACGCGCCGCCCATTCGCGAAGCGGCAGCCAGAGGCGTTGCCGCGATCCAGAAGGCGCAGTCAACCTGGTACACGACGAACAAGCAGGTCTGCGCCTCGTGCCACCATCAGTATCAGCCGGCGCTCGCATTCCGCGCGGCGCGCGAGCACGGCGTTCCGGTTGACGAGGCAATCGCCCGAGCCGACGCGGCGAAGGCGTTCACGTTCGCCGACATCGATCGCGCGATTCAGTACCAGTACGTGATCGAGCCGGCGATGGACGACGCCTATCGCATGGTGGCGGCTCACGCGGCCGGCATCCCATCGAATCTCGGCGCCGCCGTGTACGCGCGCCTCCTGATTTCACGCCAGAATCGGGACGGCGATTGGGACGGCTTTCATCAGCGTCCTCCGTCGTCGTACAGCCGCGTCACGATGGCGGCCCTCGGGCTCCGGGCGGTGCAGCTGTATCACCATCCCAGCCAGAAGGCCGCGGCCGAATCGGCTGTCGCGCGCGCACGCAAGTTCCTCGAAGGCCGCGAAGTCCGGGCGACCGAAGAGCGTGCCTACAAGCTGATTGGCCTGAAGTGGGCCGGCGCCGAGCGATCGACGCTGCAACGCCTTGCGCGCGATCTCAAGGCGGCCCAGCGCCCGGACGGCGGGTGGGGCGCGCTGCCCGGCCGTGAGACCGACGTCTACGCCACGGCACAGGCATTGGTCGCGCTGCGCGAGGGTGGTGTCGGCGAGATCGATCCAGATTGGCGGCGCGGTATCGACTACCTGCTGAAAGCCCAGGCGCCGGATGGCTCGTGGCGGTTGGCGTCCCGGCTCAATCCGCCGGCGCCGCTCAGCCCGCCTTACTTCGACGCCGGTTATCCCGAAGGGCACAATCAGTTCATTTCGATGACGGCTGCGAGCTGGGCGGTGATGGCGCTGTCGTATGCGCTGCCGCCGGTTCGTCCGGCCGCGCCGGCTCCATTGCCTGAAGCGCTGCCGGCGAACGTCGAGCCGTGGGTCGAGACCGTCATCTTCGGTTCCGCGGCCGATGTGAGGCGGCTGCTGGACGGCGGCCTGAGTCCCAATGCCGCGACGAAGACCGGAGGGACCACTGTGCTCATGGCGGCGGCACCCGACGTCGAGAAGATGAGGCTGCTGCTCGACAGGGGAGCCAACGTCAACGCGCGGGCACAGAGCCGGTTCAGCGCGTTGATGGTCGCCGCGCAGTATCAGGAGGCGGCCGCCGCGATTGATTTGCTGCTCGATCGAGGCGCGCAGGTCGGGCCGCCGGCGGAAGGCGGCGCTCCTGTCTTCAACGCGAACCCGTTCTTTCTCGCGTCGTATGCCGGGAATGCCGTCAGCCTGAAGCGGCTGCGCGACGCCGGCGCGAAGATCGACGAGCCGATGACGCTGATCGGCACCTCGCGGACGACGCCGCTTCTCGGAGCGTTCAAGTTCGGCGACGCAGACGTCGCGCGTGCGCTGTTCGATCTCGGCACGCCGATCGAGTTCGCGGACGGCAACGGCATCACGATGCTTGGCCGCTCGGCGCTGAACAACGAGGTGGCGATGGCGGCGGCGCTGATTGGGCGCGGCGCCAACGTCAACGTGGTCGACAAGCTCGGCATGACGCCGCTGCTCTGGGCCGCGTCCAGCGACTTTGGCGACCCGGCGATGATCGAGCTGCTCCTGAAGTCGGGCGCCAAGGCCGACGCGCGCAACAGAGACGGCCTCACCGCTCTCGATCTCGCGCGGAAGTACGGCCACAGCGAAATCATTCCGGCATTGTCACGAGCTTCGGCAACACGTTGAACGGAGCACGAACATGACGAAACGCATCCTGATCGGAGTCTCGACGCTTGTTGTGGTCAGCGTCCTCCTCGCGACAGGCGTCGTCGCTCAACAGCCGCCCGCGCAGGGCGCTGGCGCTCGTGCCGGTGGAGCCGGCCAGGGGCGTCAGGGTGGACGCGGACCAGGCGGGGCGCCGCCGCCGCTCAACTGGCCTGCGCCCGCGCTTCCGGACGGTCCGATCACGGCGCAGTCGGCGATGCCGCAGCATCGCGACCTGCGCATCACGGTGACGAAGGGGCTCTCGCACCCGTGGGCAATGGCATTTCTGCCCGACGGTGGAATCCTCGTCACGGAACGCGCCGGCCGGATGCGGCTCATTCGCAACGGCGTGCTGCAGAGCGAACCGATCGCGGGAGTGCCGGCGGTTGCCGCCGGTGGATTGAACGGCCTGCTCGACGTGGCCCTGCATCCGCAGTTCGCGAAGAATCGCTGGGTCTACTTCACCTATCACAAGCCGGTCGGCGCCCCTCCAGCTGCCGCGGCGGCCGCGCCCGCAGCCGGCGCGCCGGCCGGTCGCGGCGGCGGCCGCGGAGCGGCGCAGCAGTTCGAGCTGGTGCTCGGACGCGGGACGTTCGACGGCAAGGCGCTGACCGACGTGCGCGAGATCTTCAACACGCGCGCGCCCGGCTCGGCGTCGCGCATCGTGTTTGCGCGTGACGGCACGCTCTACATGTCATCGGGCAACGCCGATGAGGGGCCGCAGGGTCCGCCGCAGGACCCGAACGACTATCGCGGCAAGGTGCTGAGGCTTCGTGACGACGGGTCCGTGCCGCCGGACAACCCGTTCGTGGGCCGTGCCGGGTACAAGCCGGAGATCTTCTCGCTGGGTCACCGCACGCAGCTCGGGATGGCGCTCCATCCGGAGACCGGC
>DASUGH010000029.1:0-10000 GCA_036274155.1 Vicinamibacterales bacterium
TTTTGCGTACCATGGTGACGGAGCTCCCGGAGAGCGCGGCCCATGTGGCCACCGACCCCAAGAGGGTCTATTACGTAGGCGCAGGGATACAACCCCTGCCTGCTCCCGGGGCTCCACTTTTTCTAACGAGGCCCTGCCTCAGACCGGCCGGATGCGAGCATCCAACATCACATGCTCGACGGTCTGAGGCAGGGCCTCGTTAGGTCTTCACGTAGATCTCGCCGGCCTTTTTGAACTCCGCCGCCTTCTCCTGCATGCCTTCCCGGAGGGCGTCGACGGTCGTCAGGCCGTGTGTCGCCGCATAGTCGCGTACCTGCTGCGTCAGCTCCATCGAGCAGAACTTCGGACCACACATCGAACAGAAGTGTGCGACCTTGGCGCCATCGGCCGGGAGCGTCTCGTCGTGGTAGCTGCGGGCGGTTACCGGGTCCAGCGCGAGGTTGAACTGATCCTCCCACCTGAAGTCGAACCTGGCCTTCGACAGCGCGTCGTCCCAGGCCTGCGCTCGGGGATGGCCCTTGGCGAGATCGGCGGCGTGCGCGGCGATCTTGTAGGCGATGACGCCGGCCTTCACGTCCTCCCGGTTGGGCAGGCCGAGATGCTCCTTCGGCGTGACGTAGCACAGCATCGCCGTGCCGTACCAGCCGATCATGGCCGCGCCAATCGCCGAGGTGATGTGGTCGTATCCCGGCGCCACGTCGGTCGTGAGCGGGCCGAGCGTGTAGAACGGCGCCTCGCTGCACCATTCCAGCTGCTTCTCCATGTTCTCCTTGATGAGATGCATGGGAATGTGGCCGGGTCCTTCGTTCATCACCTGAACGTCGTACTCCCACGCGATGCGCGTGAGCTCTCCCTGCGTGCGCAGCTCGGCGAACTGCGCCTCGTCGTTGGCGTCGGCGATGGAGCCGGGCCGCAGCCCGTCGCCGAGCGAGAAGGACACGTCGTAGGCGCGCATGATCTCGCAGATGTCGCGGAAGTGCGTGTAGAGGAAGCTCTCCTGGTGATGGGCGAGACACCACTTCGCCATGATCGAGCCGCCGCGCGAGACGATGCCGGTGAGCCGTCGCGCGGTCAGCGGCACGTAGCGAAGCAGCACGCCGGCGTGGACGGTGAAATAGTCCACCCCCTGCTCACACTGCTCGATGAGCGTGTCGCGATAGATCTCCCAGGTCAGGTCCTCGGGTCGGCCGCCGACCTTCTCGAGCGCCTGATAGATCGGCACGGTGCCAATCGGAACGGGAGAGTTCCTCACGATCCATTCGCGCGTCTCGTGGATGTTCTTCCCGGTCGACAGGTCCATGACGGTGTCGGCGCCCCAGAGCGTCGCCCACTGCAGCTTCTCGACCTCGTCCTCGATGGAGGAACGCACCGCGGAATTACCGATGTTCGCGTTGATCTTCACCAGGAAGTTGCGGCCGATGATCATCGGCTCGAGCTCGAGGTGATTGATGTTGGCAGGGATGATCGCGCGACCGCGCGCGACCTCGGCACGCACGAAGTCGGGCGGCAGCCCCTCGCGTGCGGCCGCGAACGCCATTTCCGGCGTGATCTCGCCGCGCCGCGCGTAGTAAAGCTGCGTCCCGACCTGGCCGGCGGACCGGCGCGCCGCGATCCACGGCTCGCGCAGCCGCGGAAGACCGGTGCGCACGTCGCAGCCCTGCGGCCCGCTGGTGTCGTACAGCCGGATTGGCGGCTCACCGCCGCCGAGCGCCACCTCGCGCATCGGCACGCGCACGGTGATCGGCGGCCCGCTGGCCGCCGGAACCTCACGCTCTTCGTACACCTTGGACGATCGTGGAAAGGCCGTCGAAAAATCGATCATGTGAACACTCAGGCGGGACCTGTCAGGATCGCCGCGCTCCCTCCGCCGGTTTCAACCGGTTCCGCCGTGCGGGCGGTCCCCGCCGCGGCGTGTGGCGCCGCGACGGGTCAGGTTCCAAGGGTTTGTCTCAATCCGCGTCCAATCGGTGGTGAGTGAACGCACGCGCGAGCCGGGCGCGATGGATACCCCTGGCGGCTAACGTATCTAGTGGTGAGTATACTGCGTCGTTCCGGCAGGGTCGGCCGTAGTTTGGACGGGGTCGCGCCTCGGGTCGAGACGTGCTTGTGAAGCGGCGCGACCTGCGTTGTAATTCCCCCATGCGCACCGCCCTGCTGCTCAGCTTCCTTACGACTTTTGCCGTCGGCGTCGTCGCGCAGACGCCGTCAGCCAAGAGTCCGTCGACACAGACCTCAGCGACCAAGACTCCTCCGGCGCAGACCGCTCCGGCGCCGGCGCAAACGGCTCCAGCGCAAGGCGCGCCGGCGCCGGCAGCAACACCGAAAAACCAGCAGCCGAAAACGCCGCCGGCCACCACGGGCACCAGTCCGCAGAAACCAGCTCCAACCACCGGTCGGGGCGCGGCCGCAAACACACGTACCGGGCTGGCGATGACCGTGACCGACATGAAGGGCGGCCCTCTCGACGAGGTGCACGTCGAGCTCACGGGTCCGATGATGCGGGCCGGCGACACGAGCGGTGGCGGTCTGCTCAACTTCACCGGATTGCAGGGCGGAACCTACCGACTGCGTTTCTCGGGCGAGGCGGTCACGGCCCTGGAGAAAGAGATCGTCCTGGTTGGCGGCAAGGTCAACACGATCGACGTAGCTCTCAGTCCGGCGCCGCCGCCGAAGGAGATCGAAAAGATTGTCCAGGTGCCCGCCCCGGCGCCGCCCGCAGAGCCATCCACGAAGCTCGGGCCTATCGGCATGCCGCAGACGGTCGATCTGGTCAAATTGATCGAGAAGGATGGGGGGAAGTCGCCGGGGCGTACGCTCGTCGCCTGCAGCGGCAACACGCGCAGCGTGCTCACACAGCTCACTCAGGACCAGCAGCCGCTGCTGTACGACAACGCGGAGGTGGCGCTTTATGTGCTGGGCGGTGAAGGAACCATGCGCATCGGCAACAGCGAGTCGAAAGTGAGCGCCGGGTACTTCGTGTCCATTCCGCGAAACACGAGCTTCGTCATGATCCGCCGCGGTAACAAGGCGCTCGTGTTCCTGTCGGTACTGAGCGGGGAGCCGTGCGAAGAGGCGAAGTGAGGAACGTGGCGTGACCGCAGCCGATCACAAGGGGGTCATCGTCCGGTGCCCGGCGTGTGGGCAGCAGAACCGGCTGGCGCCCGCCACGCTGGGCAAGCCGTCGCGATGCGGGAAGTGCAAGACGGCCGTGACAGCCCCGGGAGAACCAGTCGAGATACCCGACAACGCTACGTTCGACGCGCTTGCGGCATCCAGCAACCTGCCACTCATCGTCGACTTCTGGGCGCCGTGGTGCGGTCCTTGCCGCGCCGTGGCGCCCGAGTTGCTGCGCGTCGCGCGGGAGCAGCAGGGGCGCTATCTGGTGGTGAAGGTCAACACCGACCAGCTGACCGAGATCGCGGCGCGCTTCCGAATCAGCTCCATTCCCACGCTGGCCATCGTCTACCGTGGCCAGGAGATCCAGCGTGTCGCCGGTGTGAGGCCGGCACGCGAGATCGTCGCGTTCGCCCAGTCGGCCATGGCCGACTTCGAGCGCCGGGCGTCCTGATCGGGACGAGTCGTTGACAACCGGACGCTCTCGCCATGCCGGGCTCGCCGCGGTGCTGAGCCTCCTCCTCCCGGGAGCGGGGCAGATTTACAACGGCGACTTCCTTCGCGGCATCTTCTGGCTGATCGTGACCCCGGGCGTGTGGATTGGCAGCGGAGGCCTGCTCGGATGGGTCTGTCATGTCGCGGCCGCCTACACGGCGCACAGACGGGCCGCACCCGAGCTGACGCCGGCCGCGTGACGCGAGCGACGCGGAATTGCCGGGCCCCCTGGATCCGTCGCTCGCCGGCTGGATGGACGCGCTCGAAGCGCGTCATCTGAGCGACCTGCGGGTGCCCGAGGTGACTCGCGCACTGCGCGCGCTGTCCTCCGCCTATGTCGAGCGGCGATCGGCCCTTCATCGCGGCGCAGCGCTCGACAGCGCCGGCAAGCGCGCCGCCTTCGCTCTCTTCTACGGACCGCTCCACTTCCTGGCCACGCGTCACATCGCGCGCGCGCTCGGAGCCGCGGGCGCCGGTTCATCCATCCTGGACGTCGGCTGCGGAACCGGAGCCGCAGGCGCCGCACTCGCGACGGCGTTCGCGGCGGATGCTCCCGCCGTCATCGGCATCGATCGACACCCGTGGGCGGTCGAGGAGGCGCGGTGGACCTATCGGCATTTCGGATTGAAGGGACGAACGCAGCTTGGCGATCTGACGCGGCTGCCGGATGTCGCAGGCTCGTCCACCGTCCTGGCCGCCTACGTGTTGAACGAGCTTCCCGAAGCCCGGCGTCAGTATGTTGAAGACTGGCTCTTGCGGTCAGCCAGCAGGGGAGCTGCGGTGCTCGTGCTGGAGCCACTCGCACGCCGCGTGACTCCGTGGTGGACGCGAGCCGCACAGCGTGTCGGCGCCGCCGGCGGCCGGGCCGACGAATGGCGCTTCCAGGTCGACCTGCCGCCGCTCGTGCGACTGCTCGACCGCGCCGCGAGCCTCGATCACCGGGAGCTCACGGCGCGGTCGCTTTCACTGAACTTCTCTTTCGAACGCTAGCGCGTTGCCGTGTTGTTGCCGCCGCGATCGACGGCCTCCTTCACGGCCTTCGCCTTCTCCAGGTGACCCTTGACCACAGGCAGCGTGGAGGCCGCCCATGCATTCAAGCTCGCCTCCAGCGTGTCATTCGCCGGCTCGGGCTTCACGTTGACATCCTTCGGCTTCTGACCGGTCGCCACGCCGACCCGATCCCTCTCGTCGACGCGAGATTGCAGCTTGTCGAGCACGTCCTGATGGCCGTCGACCATCGCCTTCATGTACTCACGATCGAAGTCAGCGCCCTTCAGCGCCGAGAGCTTCGTGATGAGCTCCTGGTGCTCGTCGTCGATGGCAGCGGCGCCGGTGTCGACGTTACTGCGACTGGCGATCTGCTTCAGCTGATCGCCGGCGCTCGTGTGGTCCTTGACCATCATCTGGCCAAACTCTTTCACCTGCGCGTTGCCGCCACGTGTGCTCGCCAGTCTGCCGAGCTCTACTTC
Organism: Vicinamibacterales bacterium; assembly: GCA_036274155.1. Classification (GTDB taxonomy): domain Bacteria; phylum Acidobacteriota; class Vicinamibacteria; order Vicinamibacterales; family UBA2999; genus Gp6-AA40. Next base: position 5,079 of record DASUGH010000029.1, read on the forward strand.
GGCGTTTCCCGCCACCGTCAGGTCGTGAACGAAGTCTTTGTCGGCATTGCTGACGTCCACCGACTCACCAGAGGTGCCGACAGCTGCGCCGTTATCGGTCCGCCCTGTGGAATCTCTCCTGTCGGCGTTGCATGCCACCGTGAGCGCGAGGGCACACACCACTGTCGTTAGTCCTGCTGTTTTCATCACCCGACCTCCTCAGAAACGTTCGCGCGCCTCATAGGCAGGTATTCGAAGCAATCGAACTGACCTGAACACTTCCGGCAGGTCTGCAGTACAGCGATCTCAGCTGGCGTCTGCCCCGACGCTCATGCGGTACGATGTGGGCGCGAGCCGCGAGCGGCGGCCACAGCGCGGCTGTCGATTCGGTGCGCTTCAGAGCGCCGGATCGATTCGCGCTGTCGCAGCGCCGGGCTTCAGCTCGGCGGGACAACAAAGGAGCAGGGATGCGAACGAGTTGGGGTATGGCAAGTGCAATGTTGGGATTGACGGGAATGTTGATCGCCACGTCCTCCACAGCGCAGGGCGCGGGTGCACAGAGGGTCGCCAATATCACCGTGGAGACGCACGAGGGCTACATGAAAACCCTCATGTCGACGAATACGGCGCTGGGCATGAAGATCATGTCCAACGATCTGGCCGGCGCTGCCAAGGACGCGCAGCAGATCGCCACGATCTTCGGCGATATCGAAAAGTTCTGGGCGCAGAACCGCAAGCAGGATGGCGTGATGTGGGCTCAGCAAGGCCGCCAGGCCGCGACCGACATGGCAGGCGCGCTCGGGGCCGGCGACACGACCAAGGCCCAGGCTGCGCGAAAGCAGATGCAGGGCAGCTGTGCGTCGTGCCACATGGCGTATCGAGAGGGCTCGCCGCAGACCGGCTACACGTTGAAGGCCGGCGTTGTCGTCACTCCATAATCACGATCGTCTCCATCACCCACGCACGAGCTCGACCAGACTTCCTGAACAATCGGGATTGGTAACGGCCCCCCGGAACGTGTCTTGCTCACGCGGCACAGACGCGCCGGGGGGCGCGTCATGATGTCGATCGACGACCTTTGGTACAAGAACGCAGTCATCTACTGCCTCGACGTGGAGAAATACCAGGACGCCAACGGCGACGGCGTCGGCGACTTCGAAGGACTCATGCGCCGGCTCGACTATCTCGCCGGACTCGGCGCCACCTGCATCTGGCTGCAGCCGTTCTACTCCTCGCCGAACCGTGACAACGGCTACGACATCACGGACTACTACAACGTCCACCAGAAGCACGGATCACTGGGCGATTTCGTCAATTTCATGAACCGCGCCGACTCGCTCGGCCTGCGCGTCATCGTCGACCTCGTCGTCAATCACACGTCGAAAGACTCGCCCTGGTTCCAGAACGCCCGTGCGAGCCGCAAATCGTTTTTTCGCGACTGGTACGTCTGGGCGGAGCAGCGTCCGAAGGACCACCGTGAAGGCATCGTGTTTCCCGGTCAGCAGACCACGACATGGACCTTCGACAGACGCGCCGGTCAGTACTACTTCCATCGTTTCTACAACCACCAGGCGGATCTGAACACCTGGAATCCCTACGTACGCGCTGAGATCCAGAAGATCATGGGCTTCTGGCTCCAGCTCGGTGTGTCGGGGTTCCGCATGGACGCCGTGCCGTTCCTCATCGAGAAAAAGGGTGCCGGCGTCGAGCATCAGCAGGACTTCGGGTTGTTGAAGGAGATGCGCGACTTTCTGCAGTGGCGATCGGGACATGCGGTCCTGCTGGCGGAGGCCAACGTCCCACCCGACGGCAGCATGGAATACTTCGGTACCGACGGCGACCGGCTGCAGCTGATGCTCAACTTCCCGGTGAACCAGCGCGTCTTCTACGCGCTCGCCACCGGCGATCTCGATCCGCTCGTCTGGGCGCTCGAGCAGACCGCGAAGCGCCCGGCCGCCGCACAATGGGTGCAGTTCCTGCGCAGTCACGACGAGCTGGATCTCGGTCGTCTCACCGAAGAACAGCGCCAGAAAGTGTTCGATGCCTTCGGTCCCGAGAAGCGTATGCAGCTTTACGATCGCGGCATCCGCCGACGGTTGGCGCCGATGCTCGGGAACAACCGCCGTCACCTGGAGCTGGCGTTCAGCCTGCTCTTCTCGCTGCCGGGAACGCCGATGATGCAGTACGGTGACGAGATCGGAATCGGCGACGACCTGCGCCTGCCCGAACGGGAATGCGCCCGCACCCCCATGCAGTGGACGGCCGAGCGGCACGGCGGCTTCTCCACCGCCCGCCGCGTCGTGCGCCCGGCCATCTCCGACGACGAGTACGGCTTCGAGCGCGTGAACGTGGCCCAGCAGCGTCGCGATCCGGGATCGCTGCTGAACTGGACCGAACGGATAATCCGCATGCGGAAGGAGTGCCCCGAGATCAGCTGGGGCGCCTTCACCGTGCTGCGGACCAACGCACGGGAGGTCCTGGCGCTCCGCTATGACTGGCGGGGCACGTCGCTGCTGACGCTCCATAACTTCGCGAACAAATCGCAGACCGTCACCGTGCGGGTGGGCGGATGTCACGACGGGGTGCTGACCGAGGTCTTCGACGACCATCACAGCCGCAGTCACAACGACGGCTCGCACCGCATCCGTCTCGGGCCTTACGGGTGGCGCTGGTATCGAGTAGGTGCCGAGGACAACACGTTGAACATGAGCGACCTGACGCTACGGACAATGTCGTGAAGTAACGTGCGGGTTCCTGGCGCGTGGGACCGTCGGATCCGCAGCAGTCCGCGGCCACGAGCTACCTGAGGAATTGCCGGCGCAGACCTGTGTCGCCGTCGTTCGGTGCCGCCGTGATCTTCAGAACGGCCGCCAGCAAATCGTAGACGTGAACGTTTTCCACCGCCGGCACCGTCGCGCCTTCCTTGAATGCCGGACCGGCCGCGATGAGGATGCCGCGCATCGAAACGACTGACGGATCGTAGCCGTGGGCACCGCGCGGCGGGCGCAGCAGCTGTTCCGCCTTGTCTTTGATAGTGCCGCTGACGATCTGCCATCCTTCGTCCACGACGCCGACGATTGGTGGAATCCGCTTGTGGTCGCGATAGTGCCACGCCGCAGGTGTCTCCTCTCGGCGGTAGACGTGGAGGAATGGACTTGCGGCGGCGAGCGCGCGGTAAACCGAGTCGCCCTTGCCCGCCTTCGGGAACAAACCGAGCGTCGGGTTGATATCCGCGACGTCGACATCGGCGAGCGGCACGTAGTCGCTGAGCGTCAAGACGCGGCCCGGGAGGACGGCTGCCATCCCGTGGTCAGAGACGACGATGATGTTGGCGAGATCATCGAGGCGGCGGCTCTTCAACCCGCGCATCAGCCGTCCGACGTAGCCGTCGACGCGACGAATGGCCTGACGCACGCCTTCCGAGTCGGGGCCGGAGTCATGGCCGGCCGAGTCGACATCCTCGAAGTACAGAGTCAGCATGGCCGGCCGGCGTGACGCCGGGAGGTCGAGCCAGCGCAACACCTGATCGACGCGCGCCGCGCCGGACAGATCCTCGTCGTATGGGCGCCAGTACGCGGGCATCACGCCCCCGATTGCGGTTTCACTCCCGGGCCAGAACATCGTGGCGACCATCCGGCCGGCGCGCCCGGCGGTAACCCAGATCGGCTCCCCTCCCCACCACATCGGATCGCGTGTCTCTGTGCGGTTCGACATTGAAAAGGCGCGTCCGGTGCCGGCGTCGAGGATGTTGTTGGCCACGATGCCGTGATGGCCCGGATAGAGGCCGGTGACGATCGTGTAGTGGTTGGGAAACGTCTTGGTCGGGAACGACGGAATGAGGGCCTCGGCTCGGACCCCGCGGGACGCCAGCGCCCTCAGCGCCGGTGCCGACGTCTTCTCCAGGTAGTCCCAGCGAAAGCCATCGAGCGAAATCAAGATGAGCGGACCGCCTTCCTGCCCTCGGACTGGAGCCAGGATCGCGGCTGCCGCAACTCCTATCAACAACGACGCGAGGAATACCCCGCGGCATGACGTGGCCGAAGCAGCGCGTCCCATGTCCCTCGATGATAGGAGCGTGACGCGGCACTCGTCACCAGCTGATCCGTACATCCGTTGCAAAAAATCGGTCCGCTGGCAGCCGCGTTGCACGCGAGTCGTAGCAACGCCTCACTCAGCGCAGCGGACAACGGAGGGTTCCGGGTTATGGCGGAGTTGCTGTTGGCCTACGGACAGCCGGTTCAGGATGAATCCGGCAGCTATCACGTACGGGCGGTTGGGCACCGCGCCCGCGACGGGATGTGGGAGGGCTGGCTGGAATTCGCGTCGTTGGCGACCGGCGAGGTACTGGTGAGCCGCGTCGAATCACGGCAGCCGGAGCGCGAGCACCTGGTGTACTGGGCCACGGGACTGTCGCCGGTGTACCTCGAAGGCGCCCTGAGCCGCGCCCGCCATCCGCTGACAGTACACGTGCGGGCAGCAGAGACTCCCGCATCAACCGCGCCCGCCGTCCCCGCGGTCGTGGTCGACCCTGTCTATCCACGTGGGCCGGAACCGGTACTCGACCCGTTCGAAATCGGGAGCAGGAACCTCGACATCCTGCGCCAGGAACTGACCGCGCTCGATCGGCCACGGCTGCTCAACCTGATCGCCGCCTACGATCTCAACCCGGCGCGCGAATCGATCAACTGGCTGACCGATGCCCAACTCGTTCATTTCATCGTGGTCGCCGTCGACACGCAGCTCCCGCAGCGCGCGAAAACGTAGCGCCGGTCCGCGGGCCCCGTATATCGGAATTCTCTGTGCCTGCTCAGAAAATCCCCCGCCGCTACGCCGCACCTTCGAGCGTGACGCGATAACCGAGCGATTCGAGTTGCTTCACATGGCGGCGGGTGGCGCGGTCGCGGTTCCGGCGTTCGAAGTAGTCGGGCCCGAGTTCCTGATAG
>DASUGH010000030.1:0-44427 GCA_036274155.1 Vicinamibacterales bacterium
CGTCCGAATCGATCCAGAGGTCAGGGGGCTGACGGCGGACGGCTTCGGCGAGCATGACGCGATCGAGGTCGCCAGGGATCGGACCACCGCTACCGCGCTCCTGCACTGCACGGTGCGTGCGGAGAGCCCGATCGAGCCCGACTGTCCGCTGCTGGAGATGGCGCGCCAGCAGGGCGGAGGCGTCGTCAAGCGCGTAGAGCGCGGCGTCTTCGAGAACACCTACGCGAGACGCGACGGTGTCTGGAAGATTCAGCGCTCGATCTATCGTCCGACGTAGTTCCCGGAGCCGACTGGCCGCTCCTCGACGCGCGCCGGCGCACGACCGGGTGCGCATCATCGGCATTCGGATCCTCGAGTCCCCGGCCCGCCACCTTGCCCCCACGACAAGTCGTGGGATGGGGCGACGCGTGGCTCGAATTCCAAGTATGTCAGTCGTCGCGCCTCGGCACGCGTACTGCTGCTGCCACGAACCACTCGTTACCACGCGTAATCCAGGCCTCGCCTTCCGCCCGAATGGCACCCGCGCTCGCGGATACCGCGAAGCGGCTGATTAGGCTTCCGAAGACGCGGCGTGGCGACTTTCATGGTCGGCAACAGGGAGCGGAGCAGGAAACCAGCGTCGCATCCGCAGGATACGCCAGAGCTCAAAGGGTTCAACAGGAGGGCGCAATGCCACATTCACTGCGTTGGGTCGTGGCCGCAGGTGTGATGATCGGCGTGGCCACGGGAGTCACATCAGGACAACAACAGACCTCCACCTCGGAGACGAAGACGTTTCAAGTCATTGCGGTTGAAGGGAACGATCTGATCGTCAGGCTGCCCGAAGGGACGAGGCAGATCACCGTGCCTGAGGACTTCAGGTTCACGGTGGACGGAAAGTCGTTGTCTGTTCGCGACCTCAAGCCCGGTATGTCCGGCACGGCGACCATCACAACCCGCACAACGGTGACGCCCGTCACGGTGACGGAGGTCAAAAGCGCCACCGTCGCGGTGGTCGCCGGCTCGGCGGTCTACGTTCGCACAGCCGAAGGAGTGAAGCTGTTCAACCAGGGCGATCTCGACAAGCGTGGAATCAAGATTTTCATCGACGGCAAGCCGAGAACCGTGTCCCAACTCCACCAGGGCGACAAGATCACCGCGACGTTCGTCACCTCGAAACCGCCCAACGTCGTGACGGAGAAAGAAGTGCAGGCGACGCTCGCCAAGGCGGCACCTGCAGCACCCGCCGCGGCGCCGGCACCTGCACCCGCTCCGGCACCGGTCGCCGCGGCCCCGGCACCTGCGCCCGCCCAGCAGCCTGTCGGAACCGTGGCGCGAACGTTACCCAAGACCGCGGGAACATTGTGGACGATCGGGCTGTTCGGCCTGGCGTCGCTCGCTGTTGCTGCAGCATTGACACGACGACGCCGCGCGCTCTAGAAGTGCGGTATGGCACGGGCCGCAACGAGCGGCCCGCGCCGTCCACTCACCACTCTTGAGGCCAACCGCTCGCGCTCGGGAGGAGATGTCGCGTGAGACTTGCGCCGAACACTCGACGCGCGCCGAGCACGGCTTTCCGTCGGCTCTTGCTGACGATTGAAACGCTGGCCTGGGCAGTCGGCGTCCTCTGCATCGTGTACGTCGGACTGAGATACGTCGACGGCGCGCGTGAGAGCCGGGCGGCCCTCGAGCGTTTTGCTGCCGTCCGGTCAGCGCCGGCGCGAGCCGCAGCACCCGACCTCACCCTGTGGTCACCGCAACGGATTGCGGCCTGGCAGAACACGCGGGCGGAAAGCGGCCCGACGCCGCTCGCGGTGCTTCGCATTCCCAGGATTCATCTCGAAGCGCCCCTCCTGGAAGGGACCAGCGATAAGACGCTGGATCGTGGAGTGGGGCACATCGAAGAGACTGCGACACCAGGCGCGAACGGCAACTCAGGCATTGCCGGGCATCGCGACGGCTTCTTCCGAGGCCTGAAAGACGTAGCCGTGGGTGATGCGATCGAGCTCGAGACCCTTCATGAGACTCAGCGCTATACCATCGAACGAATCTGGATCGTGAACCCGGAAGACGTGTCGGTGCTCGATCCCACACCGGTGCCATCGATCACGCTGGTCACCTGCTATCCGTTCTACTTCGTCGGCTCTGCTCCGCAGCGATACATCGTCCGCGCGGTGCGGGGCGAGCGAATCTCGACTCTGGCGCGCACCGACCGCCTTCCCTGAGCAGTGCCCACGGGTGTCGAACAGGAATCCTGGCGACATTCGTCGCGACTCCCCTGCGGCCCTCGGGGCTTGTCCTCCCCGGCGCGTACTCCCGATAGAGAGCTCGATGGCGTGAGCCACCAGGCATTCCACGTCCTTGACTCCCATCGAACGCTAGGGCAGACTCACCTACGCTTCTATGGGAACGTCGAAGGCGAGGACGCCGGATTCGCTGCAAGGCAGCCTCGAGCTGCTCATCCTGAAAACCGTCGAGTCGGGGCCCAACCACGGCTTCGGCATCGCGCTGCACATTCAGACCGCATCCGAGGGTCTCCTCCGTATCGAGGAAGGGTCTCTCTATCCCGCGCTCCACCGCATGCAGAAGCAGGGCCTGCTCAAGGCCGAATGGAAGGTCACCGACAACCTCCGGCGCGCACGGTACTACCGGATCACCGCTGCCGGCCAGCGCCGCCTCGCAGAGGCGCAGGAGAGCTGGTCCTCGCTGTCGAAGGGCGTCAACCGTGTGCTGAGGTTCGCATGAAACGGCTGCTGCAGTGGCTCCGGGATCGATGGCGCCTCGATGACGATCTGAAGGAGGAGCTGGAGTTTCACCTGCAGCAGCGCGCGCAGCTCAATCGCGAGGCCGGCTTGTCGGACGACGAGGCGCGGGCGGCCGCCCGCCGCCAGTTCGGCAACCGCTCGCTGATTCACGAGGACGCGCGCGCGATGTACATCCCGTGGTTCATCGAATCTGCCTGGCAGGACGTCCGCTACGCGGCCCGGAGCCTGTCGAGGAATCCCGGCTTCGCGGTGGCAGCGATTGTCACGCTCGCGCTCGGCATCGGCGCCAACAGCGCCATCTTCCAGGTTCTCGACGCCATCGTGCTGAAGCCGCTGCCGGTGCGCGAGCCGCATCGCCTCGTGCGGCTGCAGGGATATCACGACGACAACGGAAATGCGTTCAGCTACCCGTTGCTGCGTGAGATGGCCGCACGCCAGACAACGGTGGAAGGCATCTTCGCGTCGGGCCTGGTAGGCGTCAAGGATGCCGCGGTCGACGGTCGCGCGCCCGTTCACCCCGTCTCTGCGTTGGTGGCCACCGGCAACTACTTCCGTCTGCTCGGGACCCAGCCATACCGTGGCCGGTTTTTCGCAGAAGCGGACGATTCACCCACGTCGCCACCGGTGGCCGTGATCAGCTATGCCTTCTGGCAGCGCGAGCTCGGCGCGCAACCCGATGCCGTGGGCCGAATCGTTCGCATCAACAGCGTGGGGGCGACGATCGTCGGCGTCGCCCGGCGGGAGTTTCAGGGGGAACGCATCGGCGCCCCCGTCGATGTCTGGCTGCCGCTGAGCCACGCCGGACAGCTGTCGTCGCCCGCCAGCCTGACCGCGTCTTCCATCTGGCTGCAGCCGATGGCGCGCCTGCGTGCCGATGTGCCCGTGGCTCGCGCCGAGGCGGAGCTGAGCCTCCTCTGGGATCAGTTGAAGACGCTGAGCATTCAATTTCGCGGCGTCAAGAAGTATCACCTCGCGCTGCTGCCGGGCGAGCAGGGTCTCGGGACGCTTCACACGCAGTACTCGCGACCACTGTGGCTGCTCATGGCGATCGTCGCGCTGCTGGCACTACTGACGGCATGCAATCTGGCGAACCTGCTGCTCGCCCGTGCGACCGCCCGGACCCGCGAGATCGCGGTACGCCTCGCAATCGGGGCCGGACGCCGCCGGGTGGTGCGGCAGCTGCTGACGGAGAGCCTGGTTCTCTGCTGCCTTGCGGGCGGCATCGGACTGGTGCTTGCGTGGCTCACCGCCGGCAGGCTGGTGGACCTGGCGTCCGCTGGCGAAGGATGGCTCCTGGATCTGCGCGTGAGCTGGCGCATCGTGGGGTTTACCGCCCTGGTGTCGCTTGGCGCCGCGCTGATTTTCGGCCTGGCGCCGGCGCTCACCGCCACCCGCGGCGACGTGAACCCTGCGCTGCAGGGGCGCGGCCACCAGGGCGGCGGTGAGGCGTCGCCGCGTCACTACGTCCCGCGGACCTTCGTCGTGGCGCAGGTCAGTCTGTCGTTCCTGCTCGTCGCCGCGGCATCTTTGCTCGTCCGCTCGTTCTGGAACCTCACGCACCAGGACTTCGGGTTCGACCCGCGCGGGGTGTTGATGGCTGAACTGGAGGCCGAAGGACGCGCGTTCGGTCCGCGGTGGGCGCAGTCGGCCGATCTCGTGCGCGAGCGTATCCGTCGTATGCCCGGGGTGGTGGACGCCGGCCTCATCGGTTCCGGCGTTCTTGGGCAGTGGTCGCCAACCTCGGTCGGGCCCATCGCTCTTCCCGATCGCGTCGTCCCCGAAAGCGCCGGCGTGCGACTCGTCCCGGTCTCCGCGAGTTACCTCGAGACGCTGCGGATTCGCGTGTTGCGGGGCCGGCCGATTCAGCAGCAGGATGGCGCGCAATCGACGCGAGTGGCCGTCATCAGCGAGACCGCGGCGCGGGTGATATTCGGTTCGGAAGATCCCATCGGCCGCCTGTTTGCGCCCGGCTCGGAGTTTCCAGCGCGCTTCACCCTCGAGGTGGTAGGCGTGATGCAGGATCATGTCTTCGGCGCACCGCGAGAACCGTTCCAGCCTCTCGTGTTCGTCCCTCTCGCCCAGTTGCCACCGGGTGGTCCTCCAAGACTGATGCTGCGAGTCGTCAATGATCGCGAGCCGTGGACGGCGGCTCTTCAGACAGCGCTCAGGGAGAGTGCACCTGAGTTCAGGCTGCTTCGCGTCAGACCGCTCGGAGAGCTGCTTTCATTTGCGACCCGGCAGGAGCACCTGCTCGCCTGGCTGTCGGGGGCGTTTGCCGGACTTGGGCTGCTGCTGGCCGGCGTTGGACTGTACGGCGTGGTCGCCTGCTCCACGAGTCGCCGCACGCGGGAGATCGGCATCCTCATGGCGCTCGGCGCAGGCCCTGAGGAAATTCGGCGTTCGGTGCTGAAGGAATCGTTCGTCGCCGTGGCGCTCGGCATGGCCATCGGATTGGCGGCTGCGATCGCCGCCACGCGCTACCTCGAGACGCTCCTGTTCGGCGTCTCGCGCCGCGACCCGGCGTCCATCCTCGTCACCTCCTGCCTCCTGCTGGCTGTCGGGATGATCGCCGGCTATCTGCCGGCCCGGCGGGCATCGCGCAGCGATCCCCTCGAGTCGCTGCGCCACGAGTAATGAAGAGCCGCGGCCAAGTATCCGCGGCCTGTTCGGCCCGCAACGCCATCACCGGATTGACGCGGGCGGCGCGCCTTGCCGGGATGCCGGCCGCCGAAAACGCCACACATTCGAGCACGAGGGTCGTGAAGGCGGGCGCCCACGGATGTCGGCGTGATCCCTGACAGAAATGCTTCAACCGCGTCTAACCGATTGCCCACGTCGAGGATTCTGAGGTCCGGCTGCCACCTTCGCCGCTGGCGCGGCTACGGCGCCCAAGGACGCCGGACCCTACAATCTCGCGTGGAGTGCGAGCTGGCACTGGACATGGGACCAGCCTCTGCGGCACGCTACGCAGTGGATCAACGAGAGGTGACTGGCGGCGCAGGCGAACACCCGTCCAGCGAGCGGAGGTTGGTTATGAAGCGAGCAGGTTACGCCGTCCTGGCACTGGTTCTGTTGTTCGGCGTCGGAACGCCGCTGTCGGCGCATCATTCCTTTGCGGCAGCCTACGACACGAGCAAGCCGATCGAGGTCCAGGGGACCATCGTCCAGGTGCGGCTCACGAATCCGCATTCCTGGTTCTTTCTCGATGTGAAGGAGCCCGACGGCAAGCTGACGCGGTGGGCGTTCGAAGCCGGCACACCGAGCGGCATGATCCGCAACGGCTACAAGGCGAGCGAGATCTCGGCCGGGACCGTGGTGACGATCAAGGGATTCCGCGCGCGAGACATGTCACAGAACGCGGGGATGCTGCAGACGCTCACCACCGCCGCGGGGAAGACGTACGGCATGTTCGGACCCCAGGAGGGACCGGGCGCCCGTTGATCGCATCGGGAAAACGGTGTCGGAGATGACCATATGAAACCTGTTTCCATGGCGACGGTCGTCGCAGCCGCCACGCTTCCGGCCCTGCTGGCGCTGCAGCCGGTCCAGGCGCAGCAGCGCGGCGCGCCGCCTGCGGCTCCCGCCGCTCCAGCGAGCGCACCCGCCGAACCGACGCCGCGCATGCCCGACGGGCATCCTGATCTCTCCGGCGTCTGGTGGACTGGCGGCGACGTCGGTGGACGCGGCTACAACGGAGGACGCGGACGCGGCGTCCGTACCGGAGGACCGCCAGCCGCCACGTTCACGAGTCTCTACAACCCGGCGGCCGCCGCGGCAGCCAAGCAGCTCGGCGACAAGGACGACCCGACGTTGAAATGCATTCCAACCGCGCTCGGCACCCTCAACGTGAGCCTCTTCGATGTCGGCGCCGTCGGTCAGATCGTCGCGACACCCAAGTTCGTGGTGATGCTCACCGAAACGTTCCATGGGTTCCGGATCGTCCCCGCCGACGGCCGGCAGCACCGCGAAGACGTGCCTCCCTCCTATCGCGGCGAGTCGGTGGGCCGGTGGGACGGTGATGTGTTCGTTGTCGATACCAGGAATTTCACCGACGACACCTGGATGTGGGCGGAAGGCAGGGTGTCGCCGCACTCGGATCAGCTGCGGATCGTGGAGCGCTACCGGCGCGTGGACAAGAACACGCTGGAGATCGAAGCGACCGTAACCGATCCCAAGGTGCTGACGGCGCCATGGACCGTTCCGAAGCAGACGCTCGTGCTCGCGCCGTTCGATCAGATCATGCCGCTGGTCTGTTCGGGTCTGGAAACGGGGCCGCTGATGGACGCTGCCGCCAAGCAGAAGGCCGCCGAGAAGTAGACGGCCTTCATCACACCGGACGCGCCAGGCTCGGATCATCGCGCGAACTGACGGACCGGAGGAAGATAGAGATCCGGCGCGATGTACCCGACGCTCTTACGAATAGGAACATTCGAAATCACGACCTTCGGGGTGCTCGTCGCGAGCGCCGCGCTGGTCGGCGTGTGGATGTTCGGCCGCGAGCTGGCACGCAGCGGGCTGCCGGCCGAGGCATCCAACGCAGCCGTTGCCGGCGTCATCGGTGGGCTGGTCGGTGCCAAGCTCTTGTGGACCGTTGAATTCATGGGCCGCGAGCCGGCCGCCAACCTCCTCTTCAGCCGCGGCGGTCTGAGCTGGTTCGGCGGGCTCTTCGGCGGCGTCGGCACCGGCCTCTTGCTGCTGCGACGCTACGACGTGCCGTTGATGCGCGGGCTGGCGGCTGCCACGCCTGCCCTGGCGATCGGACACGCGATTGGCCGCATCGGCTGCTTCATGGTCGGCGACGACTATGGCAGACCGACAAGCCTGCCATGGGGCGTCGCGTTCCCTCTCGGCCTGCCGCCCACCGACGTGCCAGTACACCCGACACAGCTCTACGAATCCTTTCTGCTGGTACCGATCGCGTGGCTGCTCATCTGCTGGCGGCGCGCCGGCGTTCCCGACCAGGTGGTGGTTGGTCGCTATCTGACGATGGTCGGGGCGCTGCGCGCGGCCATTGAGTTGATCCGCGTCAACGCGCCGGTGCTCGGTCCGTTGACCCTGGCCCAGCTGATTGCTCTCGCACTCGTGATGACCGGGGCGACGCTCCTGTGGACGCACCGCGCCGCGGTGCACCGGTCCGCCTGAAGGCGGACCCTGCTTCGTGCCTTCCTCCTTGCGCGGCCTCCGGGATCTATACTGGCCTCGTACATGGAGCCCCAGAGCCTTCCGTTTTCGATTCCGAAGCTCTACGAAGGGTTCGCCACGGCGCATGGCATTGCGCGGATGACGCCGGCCGGGCTGACGCTCGAATTCGAGGTCAAGGACGGCATCGTCGGCATGATCAAGAGCGGCGTGCGCGAAGTCCAGATTGCAATCGACGATCTGCACCAGCTGGAGCTGCGGAAAGGGTGGCTCCGGACACGGCTCTTCATCCGGACGCGCCGCATGACGGCGGTGAACAGGATTCCCGGGAATCGCGCCGGCATGATCGAGCTGCGCGTGGCGAGACAGGATCGCCAGATCGCCGAATCGCTCGTCTCGCTGGTGATGCTCAGGCTCTCGGAACGCGAGCTGGAAAAACTCGGGAGACACCCCGCGTTCGGCGCGTAAGCCGATTCACCGAATTGAAAAACCGAGCTGAAGCTCGGTTCTGCGAAAACCCCGAATTGAAAAACCGAGCTGAAGCTCGGTTCTGCGACGACTGCGACGGCTGCGAGAACCCCGGAACCTGGCGCGCGCCAGGTTCCGGGCACGAGAGAGGATCTGCTTAGAAGCTCGACGTGAACGTCACGTTGAACGTCGGGTCGGCTCCCTCAATCATCGGGAACGAGAGACCGGGGGTCACGGCCATGCGGCTGTGATTGAAGCGCAGTCCGGCGCCCATGTGGAACATGCTGTAGTGGTCCCACACGGTCTCGCTGATCGACAGCAGCGAGTAATTGGCATACATGCCGGTGCGGACGATCGAGAAGCCCGCCGTCGGAACGACGTTGAAGTTCTCCGGATCGCCCGTCATCCACCCGATGCGCCCGCCACCCGTGAACGTGTGCGTGCGGAACGAGATCTGCTCGAAGTTCGGAATATCGATGTTCGGACCAAACGCGACATCGAACTGTCCGAGCGGACACACCGCGATCGGCAGCCGCTCAGGAAGCGGGATCTGCGTGCCGAAGAGCGTGTTCACCCCGAACTGCTTCCCGGTGAGACCGTCGAAGCGGTTGACGCCCATACCCACGGAACCGAAGAACGTATTGCTGCCGAAGCCGTAGCCAGCGCCAGCGCCGTCGGTACCGTCTGCCAATGTGCCGCCAGCGAGGAGGCGGTGGTGCGAGCTGCGACCGAGCTCGGTGCCACCCATGCACGTCTGAGCATCGGCAGAAGCCGCGTAAAGGACCAGAATTGCAACTGCACTAAGAATTCGTTTCATGCCCGGTCTATCGGCCCCGCCGGGCCGAAGTTCAATCGTCCGGGCTTCTTCGTACGCAGGTCCGGGCACCGCTACGCCAGCGTTCGAATCACGGAGCCGGCCTGTGCACAACCGGAGGAAGGCGGGCACCCGCGTCGGGCCGATGGTCAGCGCTGCACGGGACGGTCACGTCGCCACCGGGCCATCGTCGGGGCGAACGACTGCGTCGGCCTCGATCTCGACGAGCCACTCGGGATCGATGAACCGGCTGACCTGCATGATGGTGTTGACGGGGCGCACGTCGCGAAAGACTTCGCCGTGGACGCTGGCGACAGCCTCCCAGTCCTCGATCCGGGTGAGAAGAATCCGAGTGCGGACCACGTCCTGGAGCGATGCCCCCGCCTGTTCCAACGCGATACGAATGATCTCGAAACAGCGCCGCGCTTGCGCGCCGGCATCGCCGCGCGCCACCGTCCGGCCGTCGGCGCCGAGTGGCGCCGTGCCCGCCACCGTCACGAGAGGGCCGAGACGAACGGCGCGACTGATCCCGACCTTCGGTTCGAAAGGGCTCCCGCTGGAGATGTTGCGTCTCTTGTAGGCCATCGATCCCGGAGGGGATCAGTCTACGTCAGGGGGCCCGGGCCAGCGGCCCGGGCAAGCTCGGATTTCCTGAGACGGGACTACGACTCGTGGTTCTTCGACTGGAGCGTCACCGTCTGTGTGTTGTCGCCGCGCTGCAAGGTGGTCTTCTCGATGTAGGGGACTCGACCGGGAACGCGCGCATAGATCTCCGCCAGACCGACTGGCAGGGCCGGGAACTGGGCAACGCCCTTCTCATCGGTCTTTACGGTCACTGCCGGGTTGCCATCCAGGGTGAAGATGGTCACCGTGGCCGCTGGCACGGGGACGTTCGTCTGATCGACGACGACCAGCTGGAGGCGCGCCGGGGCGCCAGCCTGTGCAGATGCGGCGACCGGGAGCAGAGACGCGGTGAGCAGGAGCGCGGCAAGTGCTGTGTGAATTCGCATACCTATCTATACGGACGAACGAGGTGCTTTGCTTTTAAGGCCATGCAAACTTGTTGTTAAGGATGTAAAAGGTCACGGCTATACTCCGGCCGCCGGCGTCTACACCCCATCAGGAGCGCATCGATGAAGACGGTCCACATTTGCCTCGTCGCCTGCCTGGCGGCCCTGGCCATGCAGCCGGTCTCCGCCCAGGACGTCAAGGCGATCACGGGAGCAACCGTGCTCGCCGGTGGCGGCGCGCCCGTTCCCGATGCCGTTGTCATCATCGAAGGCGTCAGGATCACGCGGGTCGGGCCGCGGGCCACGGTCGCCGTACCCGCGAATGCCAGCATCGTTGACGCGCGCGGCAAATTCGTCATTCCCGGGCTCGCCGACATGCACAACCACGTGCGCAGCGGGAGCCTTCGTCTTCAGCAGAACCCGAAAACGAACCTTTCGCTGCTCCTCGCGTTTGGCGTCACGACAATATTCAATCCTTCGCTCGGCAAAGCGGAGTTCGCCGATCTCAAGTCTTCAACCGCGTCTGACGCCGCGCCTCTTCCGCGCTTCTTCGGCACCGGCCCCATGGTCACGGTCAAGGGCGACACGCTCGGGACGTCGGAGGGCGGCGCCACGCCGGAAACCGAGGCAGAGGCGCGAAGCGTGGTGAAGGACCTGAAGGCAGCCGGCGTCGACGCAATCAAGGTCAGCCGCGACGACGCGAGCTGGGCGTCCAAGCAGCGCCTGCCGCTGATGAAGATCGAGGTGCTGAACGCTCTCGTGACCGAAGCGCATCGGGAGGGGCTGAAAGTCTACGCCCACGCACCGCTGCTCGACTACGCGAAGGACATCCTGCGCGCAGGCGGCGACGGCCTTCTGCACGGCATCATCGACAAGCCGGTCGACCAGGAGCTCATCGACCTGCTCATCCGGAATCGGGCGGTCTACGTGCCGACGATGTCGTTGTACGAAGACGTTGCCGACATGGCGGCGTGGGCGAAGCGCCAGTCGGCGTTCGACGAGCGCAAGACCGTGTCAGCCATTGCCGACGGCATGGCGACCCCCAACAGCGTCCAGCTGGTCCAGTCACTCTTCCTGAATGACACCGGTTTCACCAGGAGCCGGATGGAGATCCAGCGGGCGAACCTCAAGAAGGTCTTCGATGCCAGGGTGCCGGTCGTGATGGGAACCGATTCCGGCTTCTTCGGGGTAGTGATGGGCGTATCGAGCCAGCTCGAGCTCGCCCTGATGGTCGAAGCCGGGCTCACGCCGGCTGCCGCCCTGCAGACCGCGACGATCAACGCCGCGCGGATGCTGGGGCGGGAGAAGGATTCGGGCTCAGTCGAAGCAGGGAAGGTTGCGGACCTGCTCATCCTCGACGCGAATCCACTGGAAGACATCAGCAACGTCCGCCGCATTCACCGTGTGGTGAAAGCAGGCGTCGTACACGATCCCGCCCAGCTCCTGAGCGGCTTCCGCGTGATATCGGGACCGCTTCCGCCAGCTAGATAGTCACTGAAAATTCTTGTTCTTGACCGGAACTCCGGTGCGGAACTCGTGTGCGAGGTTGTAGAAGCCCGCGGTCGTCAGCGTGACGGTGATCTCCTGGTTGGTCGGATTCTCCCAATACCATCCGTGGATCCCGGTGAACGGTGCCGTGAGCGTGCCCGAGGCTTCCGCCCGCCCGTCGCCCTTCTCGTAGCTCTGCGCGTATCCGCGCGGCGCGCCGTCGGGCTCGGCGTGAGCCTCGTACGCGACCGGAACGGTCGCCTTCCACGAGAACAGCAACGACTCGCCTTTTTCGAGGCGGTACTTGTATTCCATGCCTTCGCGCGGGCCCACCTTGAAATCGACCTTTTCCTGCTGGAATCCTTTTTCCTGCGTGACGATGATTGCCGATTGAGCCGCACCGCCGGCAGCCGTCTCCGTCAACGCCTGCACCTGCTGACCGGTGACCCCGAGATCGAGAAGCCCGGTCTTTGCACCGACGCCGAGCGGATCGACGGCAAATTCGGCCGGCAGGACGAACATCACGAGCACCAGTCCCGCGACCAGCAACGCCGCACCGGTGGCGACCGCAAGGCGATTGCTCGTTTCAACCACTTCTTCGTACTGAGGTGTCATCGTCATCATCCTAGAACGTAGCCAGAGAGCTGATAGCCGACGAGGAGGAAACCGCATGCCATGACCACTGCATTGGTGGCGAACGCATGCCGGGCGAACCCTTGATGGCCTCGCCAATACGTCAACGCGATAAGGATACCCGTCAGCGCAAGCGCCTGACCGATCTCGACGCCGACGTTGAAGCTCAGGATGTTCCCGACCAGGCCGTTCGGCGACAGGGCAAACTCCTGAAGCTTCGTCGCCAGACCAAAGCCGTGAAACAGGCCGAAGATCAGCACGGCCAGACGCGTGTTCGGCTGGTAGCCGAACACCCACTTGAAGCCGCCCATGTTTTCGAACGCCTTGTAGACGACGGAGAACCCGATGATGGCGTCGATGATGTAGGGATTCGCGTGCACACCACCGAGCACGCCGAGAAGCAGCGTCGCGCTGTGCCCGAGCGTGAACAGACTGACGTACTGAACGACGTCCTTCAGCCGGTACAGGAAGAAGATGACGCCCACCAGGAACAGGAGATGGTCGTAGCCGGTGACCATGTGTTTGGCGCCGAGGTACATCAGCGGCACGATCGCACGACCATCGAGCCCTTGCAGATAGACCGCATCCTTCCCTGATACGCCGTGCGCCTCGACGAACGGCGAGAGCGCGACGATCAGAATGCCGACGAGGGCAAGGACCGGGGCCGGCCTCCGTCGCAGAAGGGTGTTCATTGGCGCTGGTACTTCTCGTGGCAGTTGTCGCATGACGTGTTCAATCCTTCGCCGGCAATGAGCAGCTCTTCGGCACTCTTGGCCTCAACGGCCTTGAGCGACTGTTTTCCCGCTTCGACCAGCGCAGCTGACATCTTGACCCAGTCGCCGCGATCGATGGCTCGTCCTTCGACCATCATCAGATTCCCCGCCTCGGCGAGCGCGGCGGCTGCGTTGCCCACTTCAGCCCATTCCTCATCGCTCCGCGGCATTTTCTCTTCGACGCCCTTCTCCGACACCGTGGTGCTGACCGACTCGAAGACGACCCGGGCGCCGGGCCCGACGATGCCGCGCATGAGTTGTTTGACGGTGGCAACGGGAACCATGACCGGCTGCTCAACGGCCGCCGGCGCCTGTTGCCGTGCCGAGCGTGCGCCGACGACGACGAAACCGATACCACAGATGAAGAGCGCCGCACTGACCACGAAAAGCCACTGAACCGTTCGCATAGTCCTCCTGTCGGTCGATCACACCTGCGTGTCCGGCCTGACCGCAGATCTCAGTCCGTATTTCAGGTACAAGGTCGGCACGACGACCATGTTCAACAGTGTCGATGTCATCAAGCCACAGAGGATGACAATCGCCATCGGCGTTTGAATCTCGCTGCCCGCTTTTCCGCCGCCGAGCGCCAACGGAATCAGCGCCAGGCCGGCGGCCATTGCCGTCATCAGAATCGGGATGAGACGCTCGCGCGCCCCTCGTTCAACCGCCTCACGAACATCCGTCACCCCCTCCTTGTCCATCAGGTGATGGATGTGCGACACGAGCATGATTCCGTTGCGGGTCGCGATCCCGAACAACGTGATGAACCCGATCATCGACGCCACGCTCAGGACACCCCCGGCCAGGAACACGCCGGCAACGCCGCCGATGAGCGCCAGCGGCAGGTTGAGCATGATGAGGAGGGCATCACGCGGGGTGCCAAAGGCCAGGACCAGGAGCATGAACAGTCCGGCGACGACACCAGTCCCCAGCAGGAGCAGGCGCCGCGACGCGCTCTGCTCGCTTTCGAACTGCCCGCCGTACTCCACCCGGTAGCCAGCCGGCATCGGCACCTGCTGCGCCACCGCCGAGCGCATGTCGTCCACGACACTCCCCAGGTCGCGACCGGCCACGTTCGCCGAAATCACGATCCGGCGCTGCACGTTTTCTCGCAGCACCATGTTTGGTCCCATCTCACGCCGCACACCGGCCAGCAACCGAATCGGTACCGGTCCGCCGTTCGGCGTGTCCACCGGCAGATCGGTCAGCCGTTCGAAATCCGCCTGTGCAGCGGGATCGAATTTCACCACCAGGTCGAACGCGGTTGCCCGATCGAACACGCGGCCGACGGCCGCTCCAGCAAAGCTCGTTTCCACCGCTTGTGCAACATCGTCGGCTCGCAGCCCGTAGCGGGCAATGGCTGGCCGGTTCAACACGAAGCGCACGAACGGCACATCCATCTGCTGCTCGAGGGAGACATCGACGGCGCCAGCGACACCGGTGACGACCTGCCGGACATGTTCTCCCAGACGGCGCAGCGTCGGCAGATCGTCACCGAAGACCTTTACCGCGATATTGGCTCGCGTGCCCGACAGCATGTGGTCGATGCGGTGCGAGATCGGCTGACCAATGGTGACATTGGTGCCCGGCAGCGTCGAGAAGCCGCGGCGGAGGCTGGCCAGCAACTCGGCCCTCGACCGGCCGGTGTTGCGCAGGCCCACGTCGATTTCCGCGGCTTCCACTCCCTGCACGTGCTCGTCGTACTCCGCGCGCCCGGTTCGGCGGGCGGTGGCGACCACCTCCGGCTGAGACAGCAGGATCTCCTCGACACGCCGTCCGATTTCGTCGGACTTCGGCAGTGACGTTCCCGGCAACGTGTTCGCCTGAACCGTGAGCGACCCCTCGTTGAACTCCGGAAGAAACGCCGTACCCATCCGCAGCATCGCACCGGACGCTACCGCCAGCAGCGCGACAGAGACGCCGATCACCGCCCAGGGATGATCGACCGCGCGCGGCAGATCCTTCGCAAACCGTCCCTTCAGCACCCGGGCCAGCCAGCCGTCGTGCCCGCGGAGGATCGAACGGGCGTTGGGCAGGAAGGCATAGCTCAACGCCGGTGTGACGACGATGGCGACCGCCAGCGACGCGAGGAGGGCGACGATATAGGCGAAGGCGAGCGGCGCCATCAACCGGCCCTCGACACCGGTCAGACCAAAGATCGGAAGAAACACGAGGACGATGATGATCGTGGCAAACACGATTGACGTCCGGATCTCCAGGGTCGCTTCCCGGACGACGGTTGCCGCCGGCTGCTGCTCCGCGGGCGGCCGTACCGCGTTCTCACGCAGTCGCCGCACCACGTTCTCGACGTCGATGATCGCGTCGTCGACCAGCGCGCCGATGGCGATCGCCATGCCGCCCAGCGTCATCGTGTTGATGGTAGCGTCGAACGCCCGGAGGACGAGTACCGCGGCGGACAACGACAACGGTATGGCCGACAGGGTAATGGCCGCGGCGCGCAGGTTGGCCAGGAAGAGCACGACAATCACCACGACCAGCAGGCCGCCGTCGCGCAACGCATCGATGACGTTGGCGACCGCCACCTCGATGAAGTCCGACTGTCGAAAGATCCTGCGGTCGATGGTCATCCCTGGCAGTTCCTGCTGCAACGCATCGAGCGCCCGATCCAGACGGGCCGTCAGCTCGACGGTGTTGGCGCCGGGCTGCTTCTGCACGCCGACGATGACAGCCGGCCTGCCATTTCGCGACCCCTCGCCACGTTTGAGCGCAGCGCCCTCGCGGACATCGGCAAGGTCGCGCACGAACACGGATCGATCGCCGCGCAGCGCGACAATGCTGTCGCCGATCTCCGCTGGCGTCTGTACCCTGCCTATGGTCTGCAGGACGTACTCCTGCGGCCCTTCCATGTAGATCCCGGCCGATGTGTTCTGGCTCGCTCCGCGTACGGCATCGAGGAGCTCGTTGACGCTGACCTTGTTCGCGCGAAGCTGGTCGGGGTGAGCGATGACTTGAAACTGACGTTCCGCGCCGCCGATGGGCGTGACCTGCGAGACGCCTGCCACGGCGAGCAGCCTCCGTCGCACGACCGTGTCGGCGACCGTCCGCAGCTCGAGCGGATCGTCGCGGTCCGAGGAAAGGGCAAAGAACAGAATCTCGCCCATGATCGACGAGATCGGCGCAAGAATCGGCCGTTCGACCTGCGGCGGCAGACTGCCGCTGACGAGCGTGAGCTTCTCGGTGACGATCTGACGCGCCTGGAAAATATCCGTGCCCCAGTCGAACTCGACCCAGACGACTGCAATGCCCACCGCCGTGGCCGATCGAACGCGGCGGACGTCCGACGCACCGTTGATCGCGGCCTCGATCGGAAAGGTCACCAGCGTTTCCATCTCCTCGGGCGCCATGCCGTGGCCTTCGGTCAGGATGGTGACGGTCGGAGCGGTCAGATCCGGAAAGACATCCACCGGCATGCTGCGCGCCGTCCACAGGCCGGCCGCCGCCAGGACAACCGAGAAGACGAGCACCATCCAGTGGTGGTCGATCGACCATTGAATCAGCCGTTTCATGACACCACCTCAGTGCACGTGCCCTTCCGCCGGCAGCCCTTTCGCCGCTGACGCCAGCTGGATTTCGTAGGCGCCTCGCGTCACCACACGCTCACCAGGCTTGACGCCGCTCTTGATACCGACGAGGTCGCCGTCCCGCGCCGCGATCTCGATGAAGCGCCGGGCAAACTGCTCGCCGCCGGTCTGGACGAAGACGTACGGTCGCCCCGCCTCGGTGAGCACCGCGGCGCTCGGCACGACGACGGCACGCTGGCGATCGCGTGTGTAGAGAATCGCCGTTCCGATCTGACCGATGAGCAGCTGCTCGCCGGGATTCGCGATCTCCATCTGCAGCGGCAGGGCTCGCGTCGTCGCGTCGAGGACGCCGGGGTGGTGGACGTGATGCGGGTCGAACGTCAGCGGCTTCGGGAACCCAGGGATCTCGAGTGCGAGACCGGCCGTCTGCCGGGCAATCGCGACGTCTGCCGCAGGCACCTGCACCTCCAGCTCGACACGGTCGGTGCGCACGATTCTGAAGAGCGAGGCGCCTTCGTCGTACGACGCCCCGAGCGTCGCCATGACTTCGGCCAGCCGGCCGCCGATCGGCGCGCGCAGCGCAAAGGCGTTGCCGGCGGCAGCGCCGCCGCCCGTGCGCAGCGTTTCGTCGCGCTGCGCCAGCCGTGCCTCGGCCGCCCGCAGGCGCGCCTCCGCGACGCCGGTGGCACGTCGCGCGTCCTCGACGCGACGCGCGGGAACAGCGCGCTCCGCCAGCAGTTGTTCGGCGCGCGCCTGTTCGACCCTGGCCGCTTCGACGGCCGCTCGAACTTCGGCGACCTCGGCCTCGAGCGTCGCCCGGTCGGCGCCGGCGGAAAGCCGTGGCTCCAACCGCGCGAGCACCTGACCAGACTGCACGCGATCGCCGATGGATGGCAGCACGTCGGCCATGAGGCGACCCGCAGCCGGTGCGGCGACGATCGCCTCACCACCAGGAAGTGGGTGAACGGTTGCCGGCGCGCGGACCGACATTCGCATGTCCACCTCCCCTACCGGTACCGTCGCAAAGGCGTTCGTCCACTGCTGCTCTTTCAGGTACGCGATCGCCGCCGGATCATCGGAACCATGCTTCTCGGCATCAGCCACCGCGGACGCCGAATCGCCGAACACAGTGGCGGTGCCCAGATCGTGGCGATCGGCAAGCCCCGGCGCCTCGACGAGCAGTGCCCATCGGTACCGTCCGGCAGCGGGCAGCTGTCCTTCGACGCGAAACGCGCCAGGCCGGAGAGGGTCGGACCCGGCCAGCGTCACCGCGCTGCCGCCCTGTTCCGGGGTCATCTCGATGCGTGGCCGCCCGGCGTTCAACGCGCTGAAATCGTTCATCTTCGTCAGATGAACCGCAAACCGCACGTTCTGCGCCGCAACGAGCGGCGGGTATTCCATGAAGAGCTCGGTCTTGTCCGTCCAGCTCGTGACATCGAGCATCGGCGGTTCCGTCTGATCCTCCGCTTCCGTGCGCGTCCGGCTGCAGCCCCATGCGAGCGTTGCCACGACCGTCAGCGCCGCCAGCCGTTTCAAGGTCACCGTGCTCATTAGGGAATCTCCCATCCGCTGACGAACTCCAACTCGATCTCTGCCTCTCTGGCAGCGGCGTCGAGCGCCGCCTGGCGGACGCGCGCCGCCGACGATGTTCGAAAGGCATCGAGCAGCTCCAGGATGCTGCGTTCACCTGCGTCGTAGCTGACCTGGGCAATGCGCTCGATGTCGCCCGTGTTCTTCAATGCCGACTCGCGATAGGTCTGGGCCGCGCGACGATTCTCGAGAGCAGCGGCCCGCATCGCCGCGACTTCGGCCCTCAACGTGACACGCAGCGCATCCAGACGAGCGGCGGCCTGCGCCGCCTTCGCTTCTGCCAGCGCCCGCTCAGGTTTGCCGCGATCGAACAACGGGAGAACCGCCTGAACACCGATGACACTGCCGATGTCGCCGCTCCCGAGACTCGACGATTTCGTGCCGGCGATCACTTCGGGTTCCGGAATGCGCCGGCGATCCGCGGCCTGCTGGGCGAACTGGGCGGATTCCACTTCCTTCTGCAGCGCGACGATCTCCCCTCGCGTCCGCTCCGCCTGCTCGACCAGGGCATCGATTCCCGGGACGTCGCTTGCGCCAACGACCCGCTCTTCAACCACGAGCGTCGAGGCATCGACGCCCGGTGCGAAGAAACTCGCAAGCTGTACCTGGGCTCGTGCGCGATCTGCCGATGCGATCGCCCGATCGGCGTCGAGATCGAGCACCTCCCGCTCGACCCGGAGTCGATCGAACCCGGCCGCGTCACCCGCCGCCTCGCGCTTCTCGAGAATCCGCGCCAGCTCCTGAAGCCGGGCGCGCGACCGCGCCAGCTCCCGTTCTCGGATCTGCGCGACGGCGAGATCGGCATAGGCCAGGCGCAGATCGGCACGTGCTCGCCGTACCTGGTCGTCGGCGCGGCGCGAAGAGCTCTCCACGAGCGCCGAAGCCGACGCTCGCTCGAGGTTGCGACGTCCCGTTACCGGCAGCGGCTGGAGGACCGTCGTCAAGATCTCGGAGACGCCCGCCACAGCCTCGCGATCCACGTTCAGACGAGGGTTGGGCCACCGTCCCACGGCCAACACCTCAGCGCGCGCTACGTCTACCGATGACCGGATCACCCTCAGGCGGGGACTGTCTGCCGACAATCGAGCGATGACATCACTCTCCGAAAGTACCGTTTGAGCGGCTGCCGGCATGCACACGTGCAGGAATGCCAGCGCCGCGAACCACGCCGAGCGTGTCCGCATACGACTCCTGTTACGGAAGATGGACGAATACCGGGACGCGGTGGGCCCGCGCTAAAGGAGGGAAGGCGTCGGAGGGCCGCGGAGCAGCGACGGCGCGCGGGGCGGGGCGTGAATCAGACGTTCGATGAAGCTGGCCGATGCCGTTCGAAGGCCGACCTCCGGTTCGGGGAGGACGATCTCGCGCCAAAGCGCCGGGGCGCGCAGAGCAGGCGCGTGCGGCACGGCGAAGACAGGATCTCGTGCCAGCACCACGCTGTCGTCATCGTCGGCGGTTGCGTGGTGCGGATCCGCTATCAGTCCGTGATGGTGTGCTTCGGTGTGGCTGTGAGCAAGAACGTGATGATGACCGTCCTCGTCCGTTGTTCTATGGACGTGTTCCACCGGCGCCATCGGCAGGGCGGCGAGGGCGAGGGCGAGCACGGCCGGGACGACGCGGTCGAGCGACACTGACTTTTCATCCTACGCGACCGGACTGGTCGCCGCAACTGAAGATTCCCTTAACCGGGGGTCAGGTTTGAGTTTTACCTACACCTCCCTTCCTGGGAATTCCGGTCGCCAGATAGCGAGTGACGTCTCGAACTCGATCCCAGTCAGGTAAACGGGCGATGAGATCACTGATGGCTGAGGTGCTGATGCGGCTGAGAATTCACACAAGTACAATCGCTCCGAACCGGTTCGCGTCGAATCGAGAGATGGAGTGCGCATCATGAAGAAGACTCTGTTGATCGTGGGGCTGGTCGCAACCGCGCTCGTGTCCGCGCAACAACCAGCGAATCCACGACAGCAGCCGGGCGCCACGATCACGATGTTCGCGCCGGAACAGCACGACCTCTACGACGGCCACTTCGTACTGTCCGCGGGTCGCATCTACATGGTGGGCACCCTGAACGACCCTCCGGGCTGGGACCACCTGGATAACGCCGCCGCCACGGTGAAGCCTGTGGGAGGGACGGCGGAAATCGACGTCAACGATCTGAAGAACACCGGAACCTTCACGGCAAGGCTGAAGATCCCCGAGGGCGATCTCGTCCTCGCCATCGACCGGTTCAACGAGTTCAGCCCCTGCCAGAACGGAGGTATTGTCGGGTTCCTGCACGAGCACGGCACCGATTCCGGCTGCGGCGACAACAACTGGCCGAAAACGTTCGTCTATCTGGCCGGTTGGGGGTTCGGGCACGCGACGCTCAACGGCAAGCCGCTTTACCAGGACTACGAAATGCACTTCATGGTCACACAGGGCATCCGCGACCGCGCCACGCTGAAGGTGAACTACCCGATGGCAGGAAAGAAGGGGCCGGCGGGTGAAGTGAACCCGGCGACCCAGCAGATCGACTTCTACATTCGCAGTCCGCAGATGAATGCGAAGAACAAGCCGAACCGCGAGGTCTTTTTGCACTTTTTCGGGATGGAGGTCACGTGGAAATAGCGAACCGAGCTGAAGCTCGGTTCTGCGACAACGGGTGACCCGGATCCTCAACCGAGCTGAAGCTCGGTTCTGCGGCAATTGGTCTACTCGTAACGCAGCGCCGCGGCCGGGTCGAGTCGCGACATGCGTCGTACTGGCCTGGCGGCCACCGCGAATGCTGCGAGCATCACCAGCGAAATCAGCGCGGCAATCGCGAGAAGCTCCGTCCATCCCGCCTCGCTCGTCAGGCGCGCAGCCCACATCACGCGCGCCACGATCGGGCTGCACGCGAGCCCGAAAAGAAGACCGATCACCACCGGCGTGAGCGCCTGGCGGACGACCAGCCGAACCACATCAGATGTTCGAGCACCAAGGACGATACGGACCCCGATCTCGGCGGTCCGTCGGTTCACGAAGTGCGAGACGGTGCCATAGAGACCGAACGCCGCCTGCGCCGTCGCCAGCAGTCCGAGCAGCAGGTAGACCGTCGTGAGGATGCGCCCGGTACGGTTCCCCCGGCCGAGCCTCGCAGCCAGCGTTTCCATAGCCCCGACCGCGACTCCGGGCGCCGACTCCCGCATCGCCCGGCGGACCGGGCCTGCAATCGAGACGGCGCTTCGTGCGGTACGGGCCGCAAACGTGATCCGCGACTGCAGAATCGCGCGCGTGTTCCCATCGCGAGCAAGTTGCGCGTAGGGCAGGTAGATCGTCGACCACCCCTGGTCATCGGTCGCAACGCCAACGATCGTCAGCGGCCCCGACGCGACGGTCGGCTCCCCTGATCTGCACCCTGACAACGTCAATCGGCGACCGACTGGATTCACACGGCCGAACAACGATTGGGCGAGACCACTGTTCACGATGGCGACATTTTCTTCCGCTGCGCCGTCGAGCCCCGTGAACTCACGGCCACGCAGCACCGGCAGCTGCGTGGTGGCAAAGTACCCTGGCGAAATCGCTCGGATCCAGAGACTGATCTCCCGCCCGGCGCCGTCATCGACCTGCTCGCACAATGACATGAACAGCCCCGACGACACTGCGGCCACCGAGACGACGCCCGGCACGCGTGTCAGGCGACTCAGTGACTCATCGAGATAGCCGCTCGCCGCTTCGCGTCCAGGACTGACATCGACGAGCAACACCCGCTCGGACTCGAGCGGCTGCGGCTGCGTCACGGCGACGAGCGAGCGGGCCTGCAGCAGCGCTACGGCAAGCAAAATGCACGAGACGACGACCTGGAGCGCGACCAGCGCGGCCCCTGGTGCGTTTCGCTTCCCTGCGGGCGTGCCGGCGGAAGACTCGCGGATCCGCGACGCAAGATCTCCGCGTGTCGCTGTGAGCGCGGGGACCAGGGCGAACGACAGCGTGGCCACGGCGCAGATTGCCGCCGTCCCGGCCAGCGCCGTGAGGTCGAGCGAAAACGACGCCGGCTCCGACATCGTCATCGACCAGAAGACCCACGACAGCAGCAGGCCGATGACTCCAGCCACCGCCGACAGCATGGCTCCCTCGGTGAGCAGCTGGCGAACCAGACGCGCCCGCGAGGCGCCGAGCGCCAGACGCGCCACGATCTCCTGCCGGCGGGTGATCGCCCGGGCAAGGAGCATTGCGGCAACGTTGGCGCAGGGGACGATGAGCACGGAGAGAAGCAGGAAGATCGCCCCGGCAATCTGCGGCAGATCGCTCGCGAGGGCCCGGACGCGTCCTCTGTCGGCCGGAAACTGATCGATGCCGCGTCCCGTTCGGCGCAGGATGAGGCGCTGCACGCCACGCGGCCGCTGGCGTTCCTGTTCGAGCGGCTGCGTCAGGTCAGCCTCGCGCAGGAGTCTCTCGCTTTCCTGCCGCGTCAGCTCCTCGGGCCTGTCGCGCGACAGCCGTCCGACAATTCGACAGGGACGCTCACCCGGCAATCGATCTGATGCTCCCGGCGCCTTCGAGCGGATCATCGGGAGCAGCACGTCCGGCTGCCTCCGGCCAACCGACGTCGTGAAGCCACGACGGACGACGCCGACGATCGTCAGCGGCACATCGTCAACCGTAATCAGGCGGCCGATCGCTGACGGCTCCGATCCGAAGCTCCGCTGCCAGAGCTCGTAGCTGATCACCGCCACCGCCGGCGCCTCTGCTCGATCGTCGGCCGATGCCAGTGGACGGCCTGCTGTCATCCCCGGGCCGAACGTTCGGAAGAAATCGCCCGACACACGCGACACTTTCACCTGTTCCTCGCGTTCGCCCCGCCCCAGGGTGGCGTCCGCCTCTCCGGTCACACAGGTCAGCGCCGAGAATCCCGACACCTGACCCTGCAGGTAGCGGAACTCGGCCTCCGAGAACGCGCGCCGAGGTGCCCATTCGAGTTGCCGCAACCGTTCCGGCTCGGGCACCGGAAGCTCTGCGAAGAACACCGCCCTCACCAGCCCGAACGCCGCGGTGTTGGCACCGATCCCGACGGCAAGGGTGACCACAGCGACGAGCGTGAATCCCGGCGTGCGCCGGAGCTGACGAGCCGCGTGACGCAGATCGCGCACCAGGTCGTCGAGCCACCGCAGGCCCCAGACGTCGGCCGACTGCTCGCGCAGACGCAAGGTGGGCCCGAACCCGTGCGGCTCACCCATCTCGGCACGATGCGCAGCCATCTCGCGCTCCAGCTCGCGTTCCAGCCTGCGGCGGTTCAGCAGATACCAGATGCGGCGGGCCGCGCGGGTGAGCATGGCGCGGTCAGGCCCGATCGAGGAGAAACGCGATGGCTTGGGAGACGCGCCGGTAGTCGGACAGGAGAAGATCGAGCTGCTTGCGTCCGCTCGGCGTCAGACGGTACTCGCGCACTTCGCGGCCCGACTCGGAGATCGTCCAGCTCGCCTTCACCCAGCCATTGAGCAGCAGCTTCTGCAAGGCCGGGTACAGCGAGCCTTCTTCCACGGCGAGCTCCTCGTTCGAGAAGTGGTGAATCCGCTGCGCGATGGCGTAGCCGTGGAGTGCCTGGGTGTTCAGGACGCGGAGAATCAGCAGCGTCAGCGTGCCTGGCGGCAGGCCGGTCTCACGAGGCATAGTCTATATATGCCTATACTCCCTCTGCGTTGGTGTCAAGGCCCGCCTTCGCCAAGGCTACGGCGCGGCAGGCTTCGGTTTCGTGGCCGCGAAACGCAGGCGGACGTAATCGGCCACCCATGTGCCGTGGCTGTCGCGAAGCTGCGGTTCCAGCGCGTCGCGAACCTCCTGCAGATACGCCGCGCGCTCGGCGCCGGTCAGCACATTCAGGAAGCTCTGGCCGAACGTCTCCAGCCAGCCGATGACGTCTCCGGGCAGTGGTGTCGGACGAGGGATGAGCGCGATGCTGTCGACGCGGAAGCCGGCCCGCTCGAGGCGGGTCGCGTAGTCGCCCGGCGTGGGAAAGTACCAGGGCACGCGCGCCTCGCCGTCGAGACCGCGGCGATCGAGCGCCTGGACGAGTGCGGTTCGGATTCTGTCGACGCATCCATGCCCGCCACACTCCGCGACGAAGCGGCCGCCCGGCTTCAGCGCACGATAGACGGCGGCAATCATCGGATCGGCACGGCGAATCCAGTGCAGCACGGCATTGCTGAACACGGCGTCGAACTCCGCGTCGAAGGTCAAGTCCTCCCCTGCCATCACGTACGCGTCGAGCCCGAGCGTCTTCGCGGCCTCGACCTGGGCGGCGCTCGAGTCGACGGCGACAACCTCGCACCCGTCATCCACCAGCCGCTTCGTCAGCACGCCGTCGCCGCAACCGAGGTCGAGGATGCGTTCGCCTGGCTTCGGTGCGAGCAATTCCAGCACCGGTGCGCCGAGGTCGGAGACGAACCGCGCGTTGCGGGCGTACGTCTCGGGATCCCACGTTTGCGAAGTCGGCACGGCCATGGTGGTCGCAGCTACCAGAGGTGAGTCGTCCGGCTCTTGATTATGTCAGGCCGGCGGCTCCAGCCGCCGTGACTGGCGGTTCCGCGACTCGACCTGGAGGCGTGTGCGTGGAATCAGTAGTTCCGGCGCCGGCCGAGGTCGTACGCGGGAACGGGAGCGCTGCGGTCGGGCATGTCAGCCGACCACGAACGCCGTGTGCTCCGGCCGCATACCCGGCAGCGTGCCGGAAGACGCAGTCCGAAGCGCCCCTCGTAGAACAGCAGGCGGCGGTCGCACCTCGAACAGCGGATCTGCCGGAGTGCGTTCACGAATACGGCGAGCGCCGCCGCGCAGACAACGGCGGCAGCGTACGTCCCCTGCACGAGCGACGCGACCAGTCCCGACACGGCCGCGACGCCACCGAGGGCGAGGAGCTGATAGCGCAAACGCGCGCTGAACAAAGTACGACGCATGAGCGATGCGTGGGCAGGTCGCCTCCGCTGGCCGTGGGAGGCGCCGATCGATGCTACGCGGGACGCACGGTTCGAGTTGTTAAGCAGAGGTAAAACTGGGGACGGTTTGCACGTTCGGAATACACTGTAGGGCGCTCCTGTCCGCTGACGTCCGACCTGATCGGTCGCGAAGAGTCTACCGGATGGTTGATTTCAAGGGAGATCTGCACAGTTATGCCAGTCACGTCGTTGCGGGAAATCATGGATCGCGCCTTCACCAAGCGCTACGGCGTTGCGGCGTTCAATACCGTCGACGACATCACGATGCACGGCGTCATCAGGGCAGCCGAACAGTCGCGGTCGCCGCTCATCATTCAGATCTCGGTCAAGACGGTCAAATTCTGGGGCGCAGAAGTCATCAAGGACATGTTCACCGACATGGCGACGCGCGCCACGGTGCCGGTGACACTCCATCTCGACCACTGCCCGGATCCGGACGTGGCCAAGAAGTGTCTGACCGTCGGCTGGAACTCGGTGCTCTTCGACGGCTCGGGCCTCAGCTTCGAGGAGAACTTCGACAAGACGCGGGAGATTGTGTCGTACGCCAGCAAGCTTGGCGCCGACGTCGAGGGCGAAGTCGTGGCCGTCGCCGGGGTCGAGGACGGCATGGGCGGCGATTCAGAAGGGGGCCTGCCGCCGATCGAGAAGGAGCTCGACTTCATCAAGGACACCGGTATCTATTGCTACGCCCCACCCATTGGAACGGCGCACGGCTTCTACAAGGCGGCCCCGACGATTCGCTACGACCGCATGCAGCACCTCGTCGAGGCGACGAAGATGCCCATGGTCCTCCATGGCGGCACAGGTCTCACGACGGAGGTGTACCAGCGTCTGATCTCGCTCGGAGCCGCGAAAGTCAACATCTCGACCGCCCTGAAGAAGACCTATGCCGACGGGTTCAGGACGTATCTCGAGAAGCAGCCGACCCAGTACGACCCGCTCAAGCTGATCGGATCCGTGCAGAACGACGTGACCGCGATGGCGCAGTCCTTCTTCAAGGAATTCGGGAGCGCAGGCCAGGCGTGACGCGAGCCCTGCTCTTCGATTGTGACGGCGTCCTCGCCGACACCGAGCGCGATGGTCACCTGGTGGCATTCAACCAGATGTGGCGCGAGGAGCATGTCAACTGGCAGTGGAGCCTCGCGCAGTACGCCGAGAAGCTCAAGATCGGCGGCGGCAAGGAGCGCATCGCCAGCCTCGCACGCGACGATGACTTCCGTGCCGCCTACGAGGTTCCGGCGTCGGACGATGCCTGGCAGGCCACTGTCGCGCGGTGGCACAAGCACAAAACGGAAATCTTCAAGCAGCTCGTCGAATCCGGCGCACTCCCCGGCCGCTCCGGCGTGCGGCGCCTCTCGCAGGAAGCCCTGAAAGCGGGCTGGACGCTCGCCGTCTGCTCGACCTCGGCGCTCGAGTCGGTGCAGGCCGTCCTCAACACCGTTGTCGGCCCCGACACGGCACGCGCCTTCGCCGGCGTCTTTGCCGGCGATATCGTCAAAAGGAAGAAGCCGGCCCCCGACATCTACAACTACGCCGCCGAGAGGCTGGGCATCGCGCCAGGCCAGTGTGTCGTGGTCGAGGATTCCCGAAACGGCCTGCAGTCCGCGATCGCCGCCGGGATGACGTGTGTCATCACGCAAAACGCGTTGACCGAGCGTGAAGACTTTTCCGAGGCCGCGATCGTGCTGACCAGTCTCGGCGATCCGGGCGGCGAGCCAGCCGTCGTCGTCGCCAACCGCTCACAGGCTCGACCGGCGGGTGTCTTCACGGTCGCCGACCTGGAGCGCGTCCTCGCCGGTGCCGGCACCGCATAACAGCTCCCGATGAGAGGTGACGCATGGCGTTGACGAGCCTCGAAGGCACTGAGCTCGTTGTCCGCACAATCGCCGATACCGCCATTGAAAACGAGAAGTACTTCGCGGAGCTCGACGGGGTGTGCGGCGACGGCGACTTCGGCATCTCGCTCGCCAGCGGATTCTCGAAAGTCGTCGAACAGTGGCCCACGCTCGATCGCACAAGCCCCGGAAGCCTGCTCAAGGCCGTCTCGATGGTCATCGCCAGCCGCGTCGGCGGCGTCTCAGGGGCTATCTGGGGTACCGCTTTCCTGCGCGCCAGCATCGTCGCCGGCAGCAAGCAGGACCTGGGCCCGGACGATGTGATCGCGATGCTCAGGGGAGCCGCCGAAGGCATGAAGAAGCGCGGCCAGTCGGATCTGGGCGACAAGACGCTGCTCGACGCGTACATCCCGGCGGTCGACGAGCTCGCGCGGGCGCTGACCAGTGGCAGCAGCACCCTCGAAGCGCTTCAGAGCGCCGCAGCCGTGGCGCGTCAGAAGACCGAAGAGATCAAGCCGTGGGTCGCCAAGCGTGGCCGCGCGGCGTATACGGGCGACCGAAGCCGCGACACCTACGATGCCGGCTCCGTCGCCATCGCGGTCATGGCCGAACGACTGACCGCGGCGTGGGAACAGACGTCCACCGTTGTCGAATAAGGGGAGCGCCCGATGAAGAAGTTTGTGAATGATCCGAAGCAGTTCGTGCCAGAGATGCTGAAAGGAATCGCGCTGGCCAACCCCGGCGTCATCAAGTACGTCCCCGAGTTCAACCTGATCATGCGGGCCGACGCGCCGAAGGCAAACAAGGTCTCCATCATCCAGGGCTCAGGCTCCGGACACGAGCCGGCCCACGTGATGGTCGTCGGCAAGGGAATGCTCGACGGCGCCTGCCCTGGTGACGTCTTCGCCGCTCCTCCGATGGACTACGTGGTCGGCGCCTCGAAGCTGCTGTCTTCGCCGAAGGGCATCCTGCACATCGTCAACAATTACAGCGGCGACCGCATGTCGTTCGAGATGGCCACCGAGATGCTCGAGGCCGAGGGCATCGAGGTCAAGACGCTGTTCGTGGACGATGATGTCGCCGTGCAGAACAGTACGTACACCGTCGGCCGGCGCGGCGTGGCCGGAAACTTCTTCGTCATCAAGGCGGTCGGCGCAGCGTCGGAGGCGGGAGCCTCTCTGAGCGAGCTGATCGATCTCGGCCAGCGCGTCAACGCGGCAACGCGTTCGATGGGTATGGCGCTGACCGGTTGCACGCCCCCAGCCAAGGGGGCGCCAATCTTCACGCTCGCCGAGAACGAGATCGAGATGGGCGTCGGCATTCACGGCGAGCCAGGGCGTGCACGGAAGCCGCTCGTCCCCGCCAATGCCATCGTCGACGAAGTGGTCGAAGCGATCCTCTCCGACCGGAAGCCGACCGCGGACGGCCAGGCCGACCCGGCGTTCAAGAACGGCGACGAAGTGGCGCTGATGGTGAACGGCCTGGGGGGCACGCCGATCTCGGAGCTCTACCTCGTGTACGGCCGCGCGCACGAGCAGCTGGAGAAGAAAGGAATCAGGATCTGGCGGAGCTACGTCGGCGAATACTGCACGTCACTCGAGATGGCCGGCATGTCGATCACGCTGTGCAAGGTCGACGACCAGCTGAAGAAGCTGTTCCTCGCTCCGGCCGAAGTTCCCGTACGAGTGTTCTGACGCGCAGAACTGAAACGGCCGCAGCCCGTGAGGACGCGGCCGTTGATCCGGGACTCGGGGCTCGGGATCCGGGGCTCGGGATCCGGGGCTCGGGATCCGGGCCTCGGGACTCGGGGCTCGGGATCCGGGGCTCGGAACCCCGAACTCAGAACCCCCGAACTCAGAACTCCGAACCTCGAAGTCTGAACCCCCGAACTCGGAACCCCGAACTCGGAACTCCGAACTCAGAACTCCGAACTCAGAACTTCGAACTCAGAACTCCGAACCTCGAACTCTGAACGCGGAACGTGGAACCGCGAACCCCGAACATCGAACCTGAACACCAACGAACTTGGAACTCGGAACCTGGAACCCGGAACACAGCGACTACGGTACGAGTAATCGCACCACCCCATCGCGTTTGTTCAGCATGAACAGCTGCCCATTCGGTCCCTGCCCCATGCGGAGGTCGGCGCGATTGGCAGGCATTCGGCCCTGCTGTGCGTTCTTCTCGCGAATCAGCTGCAGCAGCGTTTTCGTCTCACCCTTGTCGCTGAACAGGATCCGATGGAAGTTCTGGCCGCCCTTCGGCAGGTCGTCAGCATTCACGTAGAAGACCTCCCCGCTCGGGTTGTCGCCGAAGATCAGCTTGCCGGTGAGCGCCTTGATGGCATTCTCGCGATACACATAGATTCCGGTGGCGGCGAGGCGCCCTGACGGAAACAGCGGATCGGTGTGGTCGAAGTCGACGATGGGATAGATCATTTTCGGGTCGGCGCGCTGCTCCTCGGTGCTGACCTCGCGGTTGAAGTACCTGAAGCTCCCTTCCCAGATGTTCCAGCCGTAGTTCCCGCCAGCCGTGATCTGATTGATCTCCTCGTTGATGTTCTGGCCGATCTCAGCTTCGAACATGTTGCCGTTCTTCGGATCCCAGCAGAACCGCTGCGGGTTGCGGTGACCGTATGAGTAGATTTCGCCGAGCGCCTCCGCGTTCTTGACGAACGGGTTCGCCGCGGGAATCCCGTACTTGCCGTTCGGGCTGTTGCGACCCATCGGATCGATGCGAAGGATCTTGCCGAACACCGACTTGAGGTTCTGGGCCTGATTGTAGGGATCGCCGCCGCTCCCGCCATCGGCCGACCCGACGTACAGCAGTCCGAAGTCGGGCGTACCCGGCCTCGCGGTCGGATTGAACGCGATCTGTCCACCGTTGTGATTGGCGAAGGGATGCGCGATTCGGAACAGCTCGCGCGGCGGGCCGCCATCGTAGGCCGCGGCTCGCGGATCCTTCGCTGACCACTCGAGCAGGACCTCGTCGTGCGTGTGGCCGGCGCCGAGCGGCGTGAAGTCCGCCATCGGCGTCATGTTCGACGTGTCGAAGTATGTGTACAGCTTGCCGAAGCCGGGCGTGCCGGCCTGCGCGAACTGCGGGTGGAACGCGAAGCTCTGAAAGCCGCGTTCGTTGTTGCCGGCCTGCACCGGATTGCCCCACTTCGGATCGTTGAGGTCGAGGTACGGAGCCACCTGCTTTCCGTCGTAGCTGACGGTGTAGAGCATGCCCTGCATCGTGTTGACGAACATCCGCCTGGTCCCTGGCTCGTCGACGAGGAGATTCATGCGAGCTGCATCCGTGCCAGCGTCGGGCACCGATGCAAACTCGGTGAACTTGACGGCGATCACGCCTTCGGTCGCCGAAATTGGCGTCGGGAACGGATTGTTGCTGCGTCCGGGTCCTGAAGGGACGAAGGGTCCGCGGCCGCCTCCGCCTCCGCCAGGGCGTCCTGCTCCGGGCGGGCCCTGCCGTCCGTCCTGTGGCGCGGCCGGAGCTGGTGCGGTGTTCTGTGCGAGCCCTCGCGCCATCAGGAACAGCGCTACCACGACTACGCTCGTCATTCCCTTCTTCATATTCGTCCTCATAGATCTGAATCGCGGAACTGAGCTCCGCAGTCGAGCGGATGAAGGCGGCGATATTCTTGATCGAACCCGACCGGATGTCCGCATGCCATCATTGAAGAGTGCGGAACAGCTGGGGATTCCTGACGCACGCCCGGCGGCTGACGGCGTGTATTGCTGCCGCGGCCGCCCTCTCGAGTACAGCAGCGCTGGCGCAACAGACTCACGACCCCGCCGAGCATCAGCACGACCACGGCCCCGGCGCAACGCTCTTCCCGCCCCGCGACGCGTCCGGCACGTCGTGGCTTCCCGATGACACACCGATGTACGGCCTTCAACGCAGCCTGGGCGCATGGACAGGCATGCTGCATGGCAGTGTGTTCGGGCAGTTTCTCTACGAGCCAGGCGATAGACACCGCACAGGAGGGTTCGCTAACGACCAGTTCAGCAGCGTCAACTGGGTAATGGGTATGGCGCGGCGGCCCGTGGCTGCCGGGCGCCTCGGCCTCCGCATGATGGCCAGCCTGGAACCGTGGACCGTCCACAACTGCGGGTTCATCAACCTCCTCGCCAACGGTGAAGTGTGTGAAGGCGACACGATTCACGATCGCCAGCACCCCCACGACCTGTTCATGGAGCTGGCGGCCGACTACGACAGGCCGCTCACCGGAACGGTGCGCTGGCAGCTGTACGGCGGCCTGGCTGGCGAGCCGGCACTCGGCCCATCGGGCTTTCCACATCGCATCTCGGCGATGCCGAATCCGATCGCGCCGGTCACCCACCACTGGCTCGACTCGTCGCACGTCACGTTCGGGCTGATCACCACGGGAGTCTACGAGCGCCGCTGGAAGGCGGAAGTGTCGCTGTTCAATGGACGGGAGCCCGATGAAAACCGCGCCGACCTCGACCTGGGTCCACTGGATTCGATCGCCGGGCGCCTGAGTCTGCTACCGACGGGCCGCTGGGCGATCCAGGTGTCCGGGGGACACCTCCGCGCGGCAAAGGCCGAGTTTCCACCACAGTCACGCAGCAACGTGGAGCGCGCCACGGCATCGGTCACCTATCACCGTGTCACGGCCTCGACCGTGTGGGCGACGACGGTCGCATATGGACTGGACGCGGGACGCGAGGTGATTCCCGAGGGCGCGGTGGATCTCGTGACTCATGCCGTCCTGCTCGAGAGCAACCTCACGCTCAGCGAACGGCACGCCTGGTTTACACGCATCGAGGTCGTCGGCAAGGCGGGAGAAGACCTGCACGTGCACGAGGCGCCGGCAGAGGTGTTCACGGTCGCCAAGATGGAGGGCGGCTACGTGCGATACTCGCGCGCCTGGAAGGGGATAGTCGCGGGAGCCGGAGGAACCGCCTCGGTCAACGTCGTGCCTCCAGCACTCGCACAGCGGTACTCGGGGCGCTTTGCGCCCGGGTTCGGCGTGTTCTTCACCGTCCGACCGGCACGACATGCGATGTAGGATCGCCGTTCTCGCCGCCGCCGCAGTGCTCTGCCCGCCGGGCTCCTCTTTCGCACAACAGAACGAAAGCGCCGCGGCTCAGGATCTCTTCGCGTCCCAGGCGTACGGCCGCAGCTCCTCCGGGTGACTCCTGACGTAGGCCACGACGCGGTGCCGTTTCTGCGGCCCACGCGCGTCACTGGCCGACTCGGATTCTCTCAGGATCTCGCGTTTGAATTGATCGACCCGGTCGAAGACCGACAGCCACCGCTTCTTGGTCGCCTCGAGGCTCAACCCGAGATCCACGCTGAGCTCGGCGTCGGTCTTGCCGCTCAGAGCCGCCACCAGCAGTTCCTGTTCGGCGGGGCGCAGATGAAGTATCGGCGCACGATACCGATAGATCGAGGCGGCAACCGAATACGGCGCCGCGAGGGCGCTGGCGCGGGTCACGACCGCCAGCGCGCTTCCGCACGCCGGAAACTCCGCCACCAGCCGGTACGTTCCCGTGGCGCGTGCAAGGGCGACTCTGGAATCGCCAATGACTTCCTTCAGCACCCGATTGAAGCGAAACCCTGCCAGGTGTTCTGCGAAGCCGGTCCCGAGCAGCGCATGGACCTCGGCGAGCTGCGCCGCATCCATGATCCCGTCGCGCCATGTTCCGTACAGGTTCACGAAGTCGAGGCCGTCGCCGGCATTTCCCGCGGCGATGTCCTCGCGCCGCAGCACGATCGGTTCGCCAGCCGCGACGGCAGCGATGATGCGCGAGTTGAGGCCAGGCCGCGGGCTCGCGATCTCTGTGTCCGCAAACGCAGCGGTCACGAACACGCCCATGCCGCATCCGACGATGGCGTGCCCCGCGATCGGGGGGTCGGATTCGATGACGGTCCCGTGAAAGGACGGGTGCTCGAGAAAGCCGTTCCAGACACGAAGCGCCGAACGGCGTCCGACGATGTGATCGCCGAGGCACGCCGGATCGATCTCGAGGCAGTGCGACAAATCGGCCTTGCGAAACGGGCGCCAGTGCATAGGTCAACGCGCGGACAGGTATCTTTTAGGTTATTGGGACGCGCATACGGCCATTCGTAGGATAGCAGTGAGTGGTGAACGGCGTTCGGCAGGGTGGCCACCCCCGGAGGCGGTTATACTCGCGCTGCCGTCGGTGGGCTCAACGTTCTGATCCGAGTTCACGTCCAGTCTCTCGGCCGGCGTGCGGCTTCGAACGCCTCGTTGGAGTGATGACCGCGTGAACATCGATCCGTTCCTCGTGTGGCTCGAGTCGACCTCTCTCAGCCAGTGGGTCGTCGGCTCGCCGTCCCTCCTGGCCTTTCCCGGGATCCTCACGCTGCACGCGATCGGCATGGGTTTCGCCGTCGGCATCAGCGCGGTGCTCGATTTCAGGATTCTCGGGATAGCTCCGGGCGTGCCGCTCTCTGAAATCCGCCGCTTCCTGCCGATCCTCTGGCTCGGGTTCTGGGTGAACGCCGTGTCGGGCGTGCTCCTGCTGATCGGATACCCGACCAAGGCGCTCACCAACCCGGTGTTCTATCTGAAGCTGACGCTCATCGGGGTGGCCATGGCGCTGCTGGTCAGAATCAGCCGCATGGCGTTCGACGAACCAGCAGCGGCGCGCGCCGACATCGATCCGGCCCGCTTGCGGAAGATGCAGCGTCTGGCCGTAGTCTCGCTGGTGTGCTGGGCCGGCGCGATCACCGCCGGGCGCCTGCTGGCGTATACCTACTCGCGCCTGACGGCGGCGGGGTGAGCATGCACGACTTTCAGGTGTGGCTCGTCAAAACGATCCTCGAGAAGTCGCCGGTGATTGATTTCATGCACACCGCATGGGCATGGCCGATCGCCGAGAGCCTGCACTTCCTCGGCCTCTGCCTGTTGATTGGCGCAATCGGATCGTTCGACTTGCGGCTGCTCGGCGTCGGAAAGCGTATCCCGATCGCCGCCATGCACCGCTTCATCCCGTGGGGCCTTCTCGGCTTCGCGATCAACATCAGCTCGGGCTCGATGTTCCTGCTCACCGAGCCCGACCAGTACATCTTCAACCCCTCGTTCCATCTGAAGGTGATCTTCATCATGATTGCGGGGGTGAACGCCTCGATGTTCTATCTCACGTCGTACCGGCGCGTCTTCCTCTCGCCAGCGACGCTCGAGGCCCCCACCCGCGCCAAAGTGATCGCGGCGATTTCGCTGTCGGCGTGGCTCGTGGTCATCGTCTGCGGACGTCTGCTGACGTTCTTTCGGCCGGCGCAGTGCGAAGGCGAGCAAACCGCCCTCCTGCTGACCTGCGTTCCCTGGTAGCCGCACGCGTCCTGGTTGCCGTGTCGAAGCCGACCTTCGCCCCGGGCGCTTCAGCGCCCGGTCGGGGTGCCTTCGGCAGGCAGCGGGGTCTCTGAGGAAATTTGCTCGACCCGAAGGTAAACGCCGCGGCTGGCGAGACGCCGCCGATCCGAATCGGTGAGCCCCCAGCTGAACATCCCTTCAGCAGAAGGCACCCGTTCGACTACGCCATCCAGCCGCACGATTCCCTCGGCGTTGACGGGCAAGGCGCGCTCCGCCGGGCGGCTGCCATCCCGATCCTCCTGAGTCCGCAGATCGCGGTTGATGACGACGAGCATGTCCCGTGGCGACATCCCTGCCCAGAACGTCGCCGCATTCGGCAGCTGACTCGCCCGGGCGGTGACCCGCGCCCTCGCGCCCGGTCGCGGCTGAGCACCATCGCCGTTGAGAAGGACGAGCTCGGCGTCGGGGAGGGTCTTTGCCGACGAGTCGGTTTCTCCCAGCGTTCCGACGGCGCCGCGAATGTCGCTCTCGTCCTTTCCAATCGAATGCGAGCTCAGCCGATCGTCGATGCGGAAGAGCGCCAGAGCAAAGCCGAAGATCGCCGCGAGTGCGACCAGCACCAGCGTTGACGCAAGAAGGGGATGGTGCGTTTCCTGTTGCGACTCGAGCGGTGAGTCGCCATCGGGGGCAACGGTGTTTCCTGCCATGCGGATTTCTCTTGCAAGACCGTGACCTCGAGCGGGAACGGCGGAGTTTACCCGGTGCGCGTGCGAGCAGTACACTCCGCAGGCCCGCGACGTCGGGGGCCGGCGGACGCATTCGCTCAGACGCTTCGAGGTCATCGTGGTCAAAGCGACCCTCACCGGGATCACGCTCACGCTTGCGGTCTCGACGGTTCTCGTCGCGCAGGGACGGCTCGTCGACGACATCGCGCTCCGCAAAGCCGGTACGGGTGACGACTGGCTGACTTACGGGTTGAGCCAGTCGGAGGCGCGCTTCAGC
This sequence comes from Vicinamibacterales bacterium, assembly GCA_036274155.1. Taxonomy (GTDB): domain Bacteria; phylum Acidobacteriota; class Vicinamibacteria; order Vicinamibacterales; family UBA2999; genus Gp6-AA40. The sequence continues at coordinate 35,304 of DASUGH010000030.1, forward strand.
AGACTGGCGCAGATCAACACTCGCACCGTCGACCGGCTCGTCCCTGTCTGGACGGCGGAGCTCGGCTCTGGTGGCGGCGGGCAGGAAGCCACCCCGCTCGTACTGAACGGCACCCTCTACGTCATCACCAACTGGAGCGTAGTCATCGCCATCGACGCGCGCACAGGGTTCGAGCGCTGGCGGACGGACCCGCAGGTTGATCAGCTCGACGTCCGCCCGGAGATCTGCTGCGGCATCGTCAATCGCGGTCTGGCCACCTACAAAGGACTGATCATCGCGCCGGTCATCGACGGCCGTCTGCGGGCGCTCGATGCGGAGACCGGCGCGCTCGTGTGGGAGTCGCGTGTCGCCTTCCCGCACGACCACTACACGATCACGATGGCGCCGCGAATCGCGAAGGGGCTCGTGATCGTCGGCGTCAGCGGCAGTGATCGCCCGACACGCGGGTTCTTCGATGCCTACGACGCGGTCACCGGCCGGCGGAAGTGGCGCTTCTACACGGTGCCCGGCGATCCGTCGAAGCCGTTTGAGAACGAGGCGCTGAAGCGGGCGGCGTCGACGTGGGACAACGAATGGTGGACGCGTGGAGGCGGCGGCGCGGTCTGGGATGGCATGGCGTACGACCCGGACCTCGGCCTGGTCTACGTCGGCACCGGCAACGCGATGCCATGGACGTTCCGCCTGCGGTCGTCGCTCGGCAAGGACAACCTGTACGTCGCGTCGATCCTTGCCGTCGACGTCGGCACGGGAGCGTTGAAATGGCACTACCAGGTCGTGCCCGGCGACAATTGGGACTTCGACAGCGTGCAGCACCTGATTCTGGCCGACCTGCGCATCGGCGGCCGATTGCGCAAGGTCGTCATGCAGGCAAACAAGAACGGCTTCTACTACGTGCTCGACCGGGTCGACGGCCGTTTCATCTCCGCGGCTCCCTTCTCCCAGGTCAACTGGGCGAGGGGGATCAACCCCTCGACCGGTCGCCCGATCGTGAACGAGGAGGCCTACTACGGCACCGACGCGATCCTTCTGTCCCCCGGCGCCGGCGGCGCGCACAACTGGTCGCCGATGTCTTTCAATCCGACGACGGGGCTGGTCTACATCCCGACCTCGTCGGCCAGCAGCTTCTCGTATGCGGCCGAGGCCTTCTACAATCCGCAGCCTGGCCGCACGACCGGTATCGTGCTCCCGGCACCAGTTCCCCGGCGTCCGTCACCGCCCGCGATTGGCCCTGTGCCTGTGGACGGTCCCCCCGGACGCGGCGCGCTCGTCGCCTGGGATCCAATCCGGCAGCGGATGCGCTGGCGCATGCCGGGTGGCGGAAGCATTGGCGGCGGAACATTGTCGACGGCCGGCAACCTGGTCTTCCAGTCGCTCAGCAACGGGCGTCTCGTCGCCTACAGCGCCGACAGCGGCGAGAAGCTGCTGGAGCTCGACACCGGGCTGCGCAGCGGGATGGGGCCGCCGATCACCTATCGTCTGGACGGTCGTCAGTTCGTCGCGGTGCTCGGCGGCGTCGGCGAATTCTTCACGAGCCCTGGCAATCCGAATGCGCCACCCACGCCCAAGCTGATCACGTTTGCCCTCGCCGAGCGCTACGCGGTCCCTCGCGCGGCCACGCGCTGATCGAGCGGCGCACGTTCGGCACAGTACCCACGCGGGCACTTCAGATCTGCACACCCGGTTACGTATCCGAAAGACGGCCTCGCGTATTTCCATGTCAGCGAGTGCGCCACAGCGCACTTTCCCGGGGGGCGCGGATTTCGCAGGAAGGAACCGGATGCCGAGGCGGGAGTGCACCGGCATGAAGGGACCGTGGAACGGGCCGGGGCGTCACGCCGAGCGCTGTCTGGAGGTTGACCGCAATGAGTATCTGGACCGAGTTCAAGAACACGATTCTGCCGTGGCTGCTCGCCGCGGGAGTGGTCACGTTTTTGATCGCCGAGCATAGGCGGACGACGCAGGCGCTGCTCGACGCCAATACCCGGCTGGCCGGTGCGGTTGAACAGCAGGGCAAGGCGCTCGAGGGCGTTCGCTCGCTGCTTGCGTCACAGGGGTACACGCTGCCCCCTTTAGCCCAACGGCAGTGATTCGCGGACTGCGGGTGCCGGTGAACCTGACGTCGCGCGAGGCGCTGCGCATTCTCGACGTCGCCGACATCTGGGCGGCGCGGACCGGCAATTCCGTCCGGCTGGTGTCGGCGAACGACCACGGGCACATGCGCGGGTCGGCGCACTATCTCGGGTTGGCCGTCGACTTCCACTCGTCGGATCCGGACGGGCTCGCCGCGACATTCGGGGCGGCGGGCTATCACGTGCTGTGGAAGGTGCGCGGGCACTATTCGCACGTGCACGTGGAGGACGAATCCAACGGAACGCTGGCGACTCCGCTTCGGGCCGAAGCGCTGGCGCCACGCGACGCGCCGGCCGTTCCGGCCCGTGGCGGGTCGGCTGAGTCGCACTCCGCTACCCTGGTGGCCGCCCATCGGCCGTCTGCTGCCCGCGAAGGGCGTTCGGACAGGACACCACTGCAATGAGAACGGCACGTCGGCGCTCCGGCGGCATTGCCCGCCGGAGCGCGGGTTCCCACCGCGCGATGACTGTCCTGTCATGCCAATCGTGTTGACGTGAGCGAACGGCAGATTCACAATCCCTGCGTGGGTCGCGGCGCGCTGTTTGCGGTGTTCCTGGCGTCATCGTTGTGGATGATGACGTCGCGGGTGTGTCCAGCCGTGCCGGAGGCGGCACTCGCCGCCGCAATCGAGGTACGGTGCGCAGCCCTGGACGAAGCGAACCAGGGCGATTCCGGTCCTCAGTGGAACGCCTGGCATCAGCTTCCGGCCACGATTCACGAGTCGCCGTCCAGGCCCTCAGCCATCCGCGATATCACGAGCGCACTCCCGCGGGGGATGGAGACTCCCTCCGCAGCTGGACCTCTCGTGCCGTTGCCCGCGCACGCCGATGCGGGCAGTACTCCTCCTGCTGTCAATTTCCCGCTCCTGATCTGATCTCACCTCCGGCGGCGCCAGCGAGCGCGTGATGTGCCCGTGTGCCGGCGAACAGCCAGGCACGCACCTGGAAACATCCGGACGGGTTCGTCCATGTCGCGTCGCTGGCCGTGGTGTGCGTCTGCGTCCACACAATTCGCGGGCCATGAGCCCGCCGCTCGAAGGGAGTGGGTCGATGAAGCGCATCGGATATCGGTTGCTGTGCATCGCGGCGGTGCTGATCCTGTCGGTGCTGGCGTTCTACCCGCCGGAACGGAAGATCAACCTCGGTCTGGATCTGAAGGGCGGCGTCAGGCTCGTGGCGCAGGTCCACACCGACGACGTCCTGCGGCTGGAGACACAGGCCGCCGTCGAGCGCGTGCGTGAGTCGTTGACCATGCAAGGCGCCTCGTTCACCAGGCTCGAAGCCACGGGAGCAACCGAGCTCGTCGTCGACGGCGTCGAAGACGCGGCAGCGCTCCGCGAGGCCACGTCCGGGATGGAGCCGCGCTTCGACCGGGCCACGATCGGCACCCTGTCAACGTTCCGAATCAAGCCTGAAGAGGCTGCCCGAATACGACAGGAGACGGTTCAGCAGGTGATCGCGACGATCGAACGCCGGGTCAACGAGCTCGGCGTCGTCGAGCCATCGATTGCCCGCTACGGCACTCGCGATCAGGTCGATATCCAGCTGCCGGGCGTGACCGACGTGGAGCGCGCGAAGCAGCTCATCAAAGCCACCGCGCAGCTGCGCCTGACGCTGGTCGCCGACCGTGGGCCGTTCGCCAGCCGCGAGGCCGCGCTCGACGCCTACAGCGGCACGCTGCCGCCCGATCTGGAACTGTTGCCGGGCCGCCCCGGAATTGCCGACAGCAGCCGCGAGATGTACTTCGCCGTGCACAAAGCCGCTGCCGTGACCGGCAAGGATCTCCGCGGCGCCGAGCCGTCGCGCGACGAATACAACCGCCCGGCCGTGGCGTTCACCTTGAAACCGGAAGCCGCGCAGCGCTTCGCGCAAATCACCGGCGCCAACGTCGACCGGCGGCTGGCAACGGTGCTCGATGACCGAGTGATGTCGCTGGCGACGATTCTCGGCCGCATCGAGGATCGGGGGCAGATTCGCGGGGTCACCCTGGAGGAGATGCGCGATCAGGTCATCCTGTTCAAGTCCGGTGCGTTGCCGGCGTCCATGGAGTACATCGAGCAGCACACGGTCGGCGCCTCGCTCGGCCAGGACTCGATACGCGCCGGCCTGCTCGCATCGGTTGCCGGACTCGGTCTGGTGATGACGTTCATGCTCGGCTACTACCGTCTCACGGGCCTGAATGCGCTCGTGTCGATCGCGCTGAACCTCGCCATCCTGCTGGGGCTGCTGGCGTTCATCGGCGCGACCATGACATTGCCAGGGATTGCCGGCTTCGTGCTGACGATCGGTATGGGTGTTGATTCGAACGTCCTGATCTTCGAGCGCATCAAAGAGGAGCTCGCGGGCGCGCGCAGCGCCCGTGCCGCCGTCAACGCCGGATTCTCACGGGTCTGGCTGACAATCGTCGACACACACATCTCGTCGCTCATCGCCGCCGCGTTCCTCTTTCAGTTCGGCACGGCGCCGATTCGCGGCTTTGCCACGACGCTGGCCGTTGGTCTGCTCGCCAACGTGTTCACCGCGGTCTTCGTCTCCCGGACGCTGTTCGAGGTGGTGCTGTCGAGGCGCGACACCACGGGCCAGACGTTGAGCATCTGAGCCCACGCCTACTTCAATCCGAGCTTCTTGCCGGCCGCGAGCAGACGCAACGATTCACGCAGGCGCTTCACGCGTGTTTCCGGCTTCTTCGCGATGTGAATCCACACCACGAACTGGCGCCGATCGGTCGGCGCCAGCGTGCGGAAGAACTGCCAGGCCGCCGGCTCGGCTCTGAACGCGCGGGCAATATAGGCCGGAAGCGTGGGGATGACTGGTTTGGGCGCGTACGTGCGTTTCGTTGGCGCGGCGGCACGACCGGCTGGTGCGAGCAGACCGGCCGTCTCGAGCTCGGCCCACCGTTTGCGGTTGCTGTCGGACCACTTGCTCGTGGGCCGCCGCGGCGTGACCTTCAACGCAAACCGGGCGTCGTCAAGGCGCCTCACCAGGCTGTCGATCCACCCGAAGCAAAGCGCCTCGCGGACGACGTCTTCGTAGCGGATCGACGTGACGCCTGTGTGCTTCTTGTAGAAGACGAGCCACACCCCGGGACTCGACAGGTGGTGCTTCGCGAGCCAGGCGCGCCATTGCCGGCGACTCCGGATGTCGAGCGTGGCGAGGTCCGTCGTCATGTCAAGCGAACGCCAAACGCACGCGACACTCGCGCCGTTCTAGCCAACTCGAGTGGCGATCAGCGTCAACACCGGGCTCGCCCGGGTCCATCCACCGTTCGAGGTGACCGAGAAGCCCGATTCCTCCATCAGCTCCAGGAGCTGACGATAAGTGTAGGCGCGATGCGTCCCGCGCCGCACGTCGACGCGCCCACCCGACACGAACGTGTACTCGATATCGAGACGGCCGCGGGACGGATCGTAATCGTTGCTCACCAGGAGATACACCTCCCCCGCCTTGAACCAGATTCGCTCCTTCAGATTCGGCAGCAGGCTCTCGACGACCATCGGGGTCTCGAGGACGAACCTCGCGCCTGGTTTCAACGCCGAGGCCACTGCCCGCAGGAACTCCCGGTCGCCCTCATCGTCGAGATACCCGAACGAGTTCCCGCAGCAGAATGCGCCGTCGTAGCGTTCCGGCCATGGCAGATCGCGCATCTCCCGGTGCTCCCAGAGCACGCGGTTGTCGCGGTCGGCCGCGCGCGCATGGTCGAGCGATTCGAGCGACAAGTCGACGCCGGTCACGCGGTATCCGCGCGCGGCCAGCTCCAGGGCGAGACGCCCGGCGCCGCAGGGCACGTCGAGCAGCTCCGCTCCAGCGGGCAGGTCCAGCCTCGTCGCCAGCGCGGCCGCCTCCTGGCGAGTCTGTTCGGGGGACATCGCCTGAAGCCACAGCTCCACGGCCACACCCGAGAAGAAGGTCTTCCACCAGTTCGATTGAACATCCACGTCAGTTCTCCTTTGGTCCGCGCTAACGCGGACGAGGCGACATGCGACCCGGTGCAGGCACACGGAGCGCTGGCGCACACTTCGACTGTTCTGGTCAAGGAGTGGAGAACGGACTAGACGCGGACGGTGAGTGTCTTCAGCGGCAGTTCCGGTCCAGACGTTAGCACACCCGACGGGCGTGGGTATGCCGCAGGTGCTCACACGACGTGGAGATCGAAGGGACCGTGAAAGGGGAACAGAGGACGTCCGGGAACCGGTTCCCGAGTAGAGACGTCACAGAAGTTAGAGTGTTCCCGGAGCTCGACGAGCGTCTGCTGACGACGTCCCCCAAAACGTATGTTTTCTGGAGGATGCAGCGACGGCGGAGAGATGGGGACACTCATCCGTAACGACCAGACGGCTGGGCCGTCCGCACCACGGCCCAGCTTGGACGGCGAGCCCATTGCACTCATTATGAATGTGTCCAGGAAGCCATCCCCCCAGCCCCTGACCTTCCGGCCGACCACCCGGCGCCGGTCGCTCATCGAGTGGCACGACACCTCCCGGCAGGCCCATGTGCTCGACTGGCACCATCGAGCCCAGGACTTCGGCCTCGACGTCGAGGACCGCGACAGCGACGATCCCGACGGGCACGACGCCGAGCCGGATCGGCTGCTGGCCGAAGACGAACCAGAAGCGTTCTCGCCGCAGACGATTCCCGGCGGTCATGAGTCAGACGCCGACGAGGACGAGAACGAGTCGATTGCCGGAACCCTGGGCCGCGACGATGTCGATCTGGTGCGCGTGTATCTGCAGCACATCGGCCGGCGACGGCTCCTCAAAGCCCACGAAGAGGTCATCCTCGGCGAGCGCATCGAGCGCGGCCAGCGAGAGGTGCTGGGAGCGCTGGCGGACGTGCCCGCCGCGATGCAGACGCTGGTCTCGCTGGCCGAGCACGTTCGCAGCGGCAGCAATCCGGCCGCCGAGCTGATTCTGCTTCCCGAGGGCGGTGAGCTCGGTCAGGAGCAGGTCAAGCCGGTACTTCGGGCGTTCAGCAAGATCCGTCGTCTCCGCGCACGGGCCGACGAGCTGCGGGCCCAGCTCGCAGCGCCAAGGGTCGGCGTACGCAAGCGGGCGGCGCTCGAAAAGGAGCTCGAGCAGACGAACCGCGCGGTATCAGTCGAACTGGCGCGGCAGCCGATTCGTCCGTCGCTCATCGACGAGATCGTCGCCGAGATGCATCAGATCGAGGCCGAGTTCTGCGGCCTGAGTGAGATCCGGCGCGGAGAGCACGCCGAGCGCTGGCACACACTCGAAGGGCGTGCGGGGCTGACGCGAGCCGAGTTCGGCCGCCGTTTCGCGCGGGTGCAGATGCTGGACGACAAGGTGCGCGAAGCCAAGCGCGAGCTCATGGAGGCCAACCTCCGGCTGGTCGTCTCGATCGCCAAGCGATACCTGAATCGCGGCCTTTCCTTCCTCGATCTCATTCAGGAGGGAAATATCGGGTTGATGAAGGCCGTTGACCGCTTTCAGTTCCGCCGCGGCTTCAAGTTCTCGACGTATGCCACCTGGTGGATCCGCCAGGCCATTACGCGCGCCATTGCCGATCACGGCAGGACGATCCGGTTGCCCGTGCACGTGATCGAGTCGCTGAACCGGCTGGAGAAGGAACGCAAGTCGCTCCGAAGCCAGACCGGCCGCGAGCCAAGCCCGGAAGAGATCGCAGGACGGCTGAACATGCCGACCGCGAAGGTGCGACTGCTGCTCGACGCCCAGAAGACGCCCTACTCGCTGGAGATGAAGGTTGGCGAAGAGGGTGCCACCGAGCTCGGCGAGCTGTTGCCCGACGAGAGCGTGCGCTCGCCGGAAGATCGCGCGATCGAGGGCGACCTCTCGAACGAGGTCGAGCGGGCGATGGCGCCGCTGTCCGACCGCGAGAAGGAAGTGCTTCGGCTGCGATACGGGCTCGGACAGGATCGGGAGTTCACGCTCGAGGAAATCGGCCAGCGCCTTTCAGTGACGCGTGAGCGCGTCCGTCAAATCGAAAGCCGGGCGCTGCAGAAGCTGCGTATGGCCAAGGAACGGGAAGCGCTGGCCGCAACCGCCAGGAGAAAGGGAGCCTGAGGCGGAGCCTCAGGCTCCGACCCACCTTAGCGGCAGCTGCCGCTCGCCGGCTTGAAAGACAGAACCGTCAAGCGCGGTACGCTGGTCGTGGAATCCGACGCCGGCTTTTCGGGGTCGCCGATCGCCACGGTGCCCACGACCTCGATACGCTCGCCGACGTGCGCCGCCAGCTCGCTCTCGAGGCTGCCGCTCAATCGATAGTTCACGCCGCTTCGCCCTGACGTGCCGCGGGGCCGCTCCGCGTCCGGATTCCCCGGCCGAGCGGGCACGGGCCCGTCGTCCCGACTGGATTCCGGCGAAGGGCGCGCCGGCCCCACACCGTCCGCGAGGAGCAGGAGCTCTCCTTCTCCGCGGCTGGCGGCATCGCCTTTCCGATCGAACTCCCGCGTCAAACAGCCGCTCACTGTGAGTTGCGACTTCGAAGCGCCGCGCTCGCCCTCGGGCGACGGCTGCTCGCCGGCCGGTTTCTGCGACCCGGTCTGACTCGGCGGCTGACTCGGCACCTGAGGTGTGATCTGAGCAGCCGACAGCGTGGTGACGGCCACGATGACGGCTGCGCACGAGCTGCCAACACGTGCTCTCGCCATGTGTCCCTCCCTCCTCGTCGGCCGGCGGCATGCCGGACTCGAGGCCTGAGGAACACCTGCAACGATGACGCCGGGGCTGAACGTCAGTCAGCCGACGCGAGTGTCTTCGGTCAAGACGCGAGCCGTTGTGATCGCCTGTCCGACGTGTCGGGTCGAATGCTCAGCCGCGTGGAACAGGAGGCCAAGTGTCGTGGAGGGGAGCCCGGCGCGACCAACGCGGCGTGGCTGCAGCAACGCGTCAGCGGTCGTCGAGCGAAGCTGATCGAGACCGCGGTCGATGATGGCGTGCACGTCGCTCACGATTGCGGGGAGCGCCGCCGGCGGCTCACCGGCGACTCCCTCCGCTCTGGCCGCCCGGACTTGCGCTTCC
>DASUGH010000031.1:0-45056 GCA_036274155.1 Vicinamibacterales bacterium
GAGCAGGATGTAGGAGTCACCCATGCCGGTCGTCGTGCCGTCCAGATCGTGGATGGCGAGGCTCTGGTAGGCTCCGGCACCCCTGTTGTCATTGTCGAACCGGGTGTCGATCTTCGGGAAATACACCGGCTTGGCGTTGACGTACTTCGCGCCCTTGATGGTGTTTTCGGTCGTGACGCCGGAGCTCGTGAACAGCAACCAGGAAAGCGCTCCTGCCCCGCGCTGCTTGTTGTCCTGATAATTCACGAAGGTCGTGTTCGCCACGTCAACACGATAGTCGTAGTACTCGTAGCCGCGGATCGGGAAGTCGGGAATCTTGCGCTTCGGCAGGCTGCGGCCATATGCTTTTTCCTCCGGCGTCATCGGGTTGCCGATGTTTTCGGTTTCGCCCACGAACAGCGAATCGACCACCAGCGAGGTAAACGCCTCACGGCCGAAGGCACCGGACGACATCGTGTAACCAGTGGCATTGTCCGCCGTCTTCAGATTCCTGACGACAAACAACTCGCCGCGGCCCCAGAAGCCGCCATTGCGGTTCTTGTAGGTGATGAGATTCTCGAACTGCGTCTCCAGGCTCTTGCTGTTCGCATCAGCGGGGTTTTCCTTGGGCAGATACGCGTTGCCGGCCAACCCGAAGGTGTTGTCCACGTTGATGTTGCGGTCGAACATGAACCCGTCGAAGTTGGAATGGGCCACGTTGTCCCTGAACTCACGCAGCTTCGTACGGCGCGGCCAGGTGTTCCTGCTGATTTCCGTGTTCAGGAACTGACCGTTCGGGTGCTCCGGCAGTGAGAGCCAGAAGCCATTCTCGTCGGAGCCCGCGGCCACGTTGCCGACGAACGAGTTGTCCGGATTGGTGATCCAGTAGGACGCGACCGTATTGTCCGACGGCAGCAGGGTGTCCTTGCCGGACCAGCTCTCTTGCCTGTAGGCCATGCGGTTCTCGTACGTATGGTCGAGCTCTCCGTTTGCGGCGAGATTGGTCGGCGCGCATGGCTTGGTGGGATGACACTTGGTCTGCATCGCCAGGTTCTTGACGAACTCGTTGCCGGTCTCGATGCCGTCCTCGAGGAAGAAGCAGTGGCCCACGGTGTTGTAGGTCACGTTGTTCTCGATACGCAGATTGTGCGTGCCGTGTATGGTCACGCAGCGATTGAAGGTGTCATGGATGGCCGCGTTCCTGATGTACTGGCCCTTGGCGTCGCCCACGAGGTGCCAGTGGATGGGATAGCGCGCCAGCGTCATGTGCTGGCCCATGCGATTGAGCTCGACGCCGGAGACGTACATCTTGCTGGCCGCCATCGCCATGATGTGGCCGCCGAAGTACGACTGGGCCGCGTCCGCGGACGCCTGGATCTTGATGTTGCGCGTCAAGAGGCCCACCTCGCCGCGCTCGTCGACGTCGAAGGTGATATTGCCGAAGTGCATGTAGTCGAGCTTCTTGTCGAGCGTGATCGTGTTGCCGCGGATGGCGGTGATCGTGCGGCGCTCGGCCTGGCGCGGGTCGTAGTCCGTGGAGGCAAGGACGATCTCGTCGCCGACGCGCCAGCCGGAGGCGTCGAGCACCTGGATCGACGTGGCGGCGGCGTTGGCGGTGGCAGACAGCTTGGTCCACGTATGGGTGCGGTTGCCGTGCAGGTTGAGCGTGCCGCCCGCGATCATGATCCCGCGATCACCCATGCCGACCATGACATCTTCGTTGGGGACGTTGTTGACGAGGGTGATGGTCGCGTTGCGGGTGTGGGGACGGGCTTCGGTGCCGATCTCCAGCTCGCCGTGCAGCATGATCCACTCGGTGGTCAGCTCCAGGTCCGCGTCGTTGGAGAAGGTGAGCTTGCCGTCGATGGAGAGGCCGCCCAGAGTTGGGGGGCTGACATCGAGGAGCACTTGCTGGTCCTTGCCGATCGTGACCTTGTCGCCGGCGGCCGGAACCTTGCGATTCGGCCAGGTCGCCGGATCGGACCATTTGGCCGCCCTGGCTGCTGGCGCTGCTGCGTTCTGGGCGTGGACGACAGCGAATACCCCGCCAAGTACCGCCGGAACCAGCGATGCAAGAAAGACCCAGCGAGATCGTTCACTCATGGCGATAAACCCCCTAACTGATTCGAGCAACGCGGGTCGGCCCTGCTTCTTCAGTCTGATCAGCCGCATGGAGTCGCCTTGGGGTGCGCCCTCCATCAGCGACGATAGGAAGTATAAACGGCCTCTTGGATCCGGTTGAAAGATCCTTTGCGATCGTCGTGACGAGACTCTGGAGGCAAATAGTGACTACAAGGCTCTGCCGCCGGACCGCCGGCGCTCTCGCCGGCGCGGCCGCGCTCGTCGTGATGACGGGGTGCGGGCAACAATCATCGCCAGCCCAGTATCGTCGGCGGTGCAGGAATCGTCGGCGCTCGAACAGAACAAGCGCATCGCCACGGAGTTCTGCGACGCGGCCATCAACCGCAAGGATTTCGAGGCCGCCTCGCAGTACCTCGGCAGCCAGTACAAGCAGCACAATCCGACCGCCGCCGACGGCCCCGAGGGGCTCCGGGGATTCATCGACTTCCTGAAGGCGCGGTATCCGGAGCAGCGCGGCGAGATCAAACGCGTGATTGCCGAAGGCGATCTCGTGGTGCTGCATGTGCACTCGACCCGCGGCGACGGGACGCCGGGACGCGCGATCGTCGACATCTTCCGCGTCGATGGGGGCAAGGTCGTGGAGCACTGGGACGTCATCCAGGACATCCCGGCGGAGCCGGCGAACTCGAACGGCATGTTCTGAGACGTTCACCTCCAGCACCTATTCTGGACGGCGGCACACCATCTTCGATAGCGCCATCCCTTCTCCTTCTACCCGCATGCAGACGGGGCGATAGCGCTCGCGCACGTAGTACGCGTTCTCGAAGTCCTCCTGCCGGGGATTCTCCATGCAGTCGTACTCGAACGGATGGCGCGCCGGGCTCTTCTTCCAGGAACGCTGGATGGTGAAGGGCTGCGAGTAGTACTCGGGATCGTCGATCGTCGTGACGATGTCGACGCTGTCGCCATCGGCAGACGGCGTGAATCGTTCGACTGTATGGAGGCGCGGACTGGTCGGCTGGCCACGTGCGTCGAGCTCGGCGTAGCCGTTGAAGCCCAATGTGTCGACCACCAAAGTACCGGACGCGGTGAGGCACGGTCAGTACCCACTGGCGAACCGCAACGTCCGGGAAGACGTGATCGATCAGATGCGCCGAGCGTTCCGCCATCCGGCGGCCGCCACACGACGGACAGACCGCGCGGCCTTTGCACGAGAACGGGACGAGGCGATCCAGCCCGCCCGCGTGGAGGCCTTGGGCTCCAGGCCTGAGGTATTCAGCATTTGCGATGGTCAGGCGGCCGAGAGCCAAGAGCCCAAAGCCAGATCCTCCGGAGCCCGGAGTCTGGAGCCTGAAGCATGGGCGGACCTGAAGGTCCGCCTCTACTTCAAGATCTCAGCCTTCGAACCAAAGCCCGTCCGCGTGCCTTTGTTGTCGCGCTCGAGCGGGCGCTCCGAGTTCGCAATGGCAAAGCCGGTCTGATACACGAGATCCGCCACGCGCGCCATCTTCGGGAACAGGATCTTGCTCACGTTGTCGGTGACGCGGTGATAGTCGGGGTGAAGCCCGGTCGTAAAGAAGGCGACCGGGATGCCCTTCGACGCGTAGCTGAAATGATCGCTGCGGGTGTAGATGTTCTCGGGATCCTGCGCGTCGTTCAGCTCGTAGTCGAGCGTCAGCGGCGCCTTCAACCGGCCGTTCGTCTCGACGATGACGTTGTGGAGATCGGTGCTGATCCGGTCGGCGCCAACGACGAACAGGGTGTTGGTGTAGTCGCCCTCGATGTTGTCGCAGTCGTCGCGGCCCACCATGTCCATGTTCAGGAACGCCTGGATCGAGTCGAGCGGCACCGCTGGATAGTCGGCGTTGTATCGCGATCCGAGCAGCCCCGACTCCTCGCCGGCATGCCAGACGAACATGACCGAGCGACGCGGCCTCGGACCGGTGGCAAACGCCTTCGCGATCGCCATCAGCGACGCCGAGCCCGAGCCGTCGTCGTCGGCGCCATTGTTGATGACGTCGCGTTCATCGAGCGGCGTGATCGACGGAGCCGCCGCCGCGCCACCGCCGCCACCCGGAGCACCGCGCCGGCCGGTCGCGGGGCGCTGCACCACCTTGCCAGCGGCGGTTACCGCCGCCTGCGCCGCGGGGCCACGGCGGCGGCACGCGTCGTTTCCCGAGCCGCGGCCGGCGCCCGTCTGGCTGTAGCCGGTGTGATCGAGGTGCGCGCCGAGCACCACGTACGTCCCCCTGAGCTTCGGATCGGACCCTTCGACAACGCCGACGACGTTGTGCGTCACCTGCTGCGACACGATCTCGAAGCCGTTGTCGATGACGATGGTGACCTTCGCCGCCAGCGACTGTGGCGGCAGTGCCTCGCCCTTTTCCGCCTTCGCCTTGACCGCGGCAAACGACGCCTCGTCGCCGAACAGCGCTGCGAGGAATGTGTCGTCGCCAACGAACTGCGGCGCCACGAGCGCGTCGACGCGCTGCACCGTGGTGACGTCGGGCGGCGCTGGCGCACCGCGACCGCCCTGCGGCGGCACGGCTGCGCGGCCGCTGCGCGCCGCCTGTTGCGCCTGCGTGAGCGCTGTTTGCGCCTGAACGAAGGCAGTCTGGGCCTGGGCGAGCGCCTGATCGACCGGTGTCGGTGCTGCCGGCGCAGCCGCAAACGCAATGGCCGCCGAAGCGCCTGCCGCGATTGCAGCCGCGCTGGCACCGCGGCCTCCGCGGCCGCCACCGGCCGGGATGTTTGCCGCCGCAGCGGCGCCACCGGCGCCACCGCGTGCGGGGGCGAGATTGGGAACGGTCACCACGAGCTTCCCCTTGAGATTGCGTCCTTCCAGGTCGGACGGCTGGCCGTAGCCGAGGAACTCGACGCCGCTGAAGGTAAGAGTCTGCTTGCCGCCGCCATTCGTCGGAAACGTGACGTGATCGCCGTGCTTGAAGGTTCGCGACTGACCGTTTACATCCACGGTCACCGACGAGCTCCGTGTCACCTTGTAGCCCTTGACCTTCACGGGCTGGAGATACGTGCCGTCTCCGCCGAGCGGTTTCACTCCCCATTCCTTCAGATGGGTGGCCACGTATTGCGCCGCGAGACCGTAGCCTTCGGTGAAGACCTGACGTCCCTGCAGATCGTCCGACGCCAGATAGCCGAGCCACTCACGGAGATCGTCGACGTGTATCGCGGCTGCGGCGGCCGGGCGCCGGCCCGATTGAGCCAGCAGCGTCCACGGCTGCGTCGATGTCGCAGAGAAGAGAACGACGAACCAGGCGATGGTATGAACCCGTCGGGCGATCGCAATACGCATCATGGCCTTCCGCGGAAAGGGCGTAGAAGGATGGAATGCTAACCCAATCCTCAGTGCGCGGCGGCGGCGCCCGTCCCCTTCGCCGGACGGCGCATGAGGACGACGAGCGGAATCATCAGGAGGAAGACCACACCGAGGACGCGAAACAGGGTGACGAACGAGACCATCGACGCCTGCGTCATCAGCATGCCGTGGAGCACGGCGTAGGTCTGCTGGGTCGCGGTGACGGCGTCAGTGCCGGCGGCCATCAGCCCGGCTCGAATCTGCTCGAACATCGACTGGGTCGTCGGGTCGTAGACGCTGATGTGCTCGCCGAGCTGCGTTCCGACGGCCTGGCGATGCCGCTGCAGATAGGTGCCGGTGAGGGCGATGCCGACGCTGCCGCCGATGTTGCGCATCAGGTTGAAGAGACTGGTGGCGTACCCCATCCGATGCTGCTCGATGGTGGCCATCGACACCGTTGTCAGCGGGACGAACAGCAGCGCCAGACCGGCGCCCTGGAGGAACTGCGGCCAGACGAGGTCCCAGAAACCCGAGTCGAGGTTGATCTCGCCGAGCCACAGCAGCGTGAACCCGCCGACTGCCAACCCGATGGTCAGCAGCTTCCTCGCGTCGAACATGCCCGTGAGATAGCCGACCAGAGGCATCATGATCAGCGACCCCACACCACGCGGCGCCATGGCTTCGCCCGCCTGGAGCGACGAGTAGCCGAAGAGCGTCTGCAGCATCACCGGCAGCAGCACGAGGCTGCCGTAGAGCACGAAGCCGAGCACCGTCATCAGGAACACGCCAACGGCATAACTGCGGTTGGTGAAGACGCGGAGGTCGATGATCGGGTTCCGCGATCGCAGCTGATGGATCACGAGCGCCACCAGCGTGACGATGGAGACGATCGAGAGCGTGGTGATGAGCCGCGATGCGAACCAGTCGTCCTGCTGACCCTTGTCGAGCACGTACTGCAGCGCCCCGACACCGACCACCAGCATGCCCATGCCCCAGGAGTCGATTCCACCGGTTTCGCGGCGCAGGTACGGCGGGTCGAACACGTACAACCGCGTCATGAACAGCGAGACGATGCCCACGGGCAGATTGATATAGAACACCCAGCGCCAGCTGTAGTTCTCGGTCAACCAGCCACCGACGACCGGTCCGAGGATCGGCGCCACCACGATCCCGAGCCCCCAGAACCCCATGGCACGCCCCCGCTCCTCCGGCTTGAACGACTCGAGCAGCACCGCCTGAGAGAGCGGCTGCAAGGCTCCGCCGGTGGCGCCCTGGACGATCCGGAAGATCACCAGCATCGCGAGATTCGGCGCGATCCCGCACAGGAACGATGCCATCGTGAAGCCGAACGTCGACATCATCAGCAGGCGCTTGCGTCCGAACCTCGCCGCAAGCCAGCCGGTCATCGGAAGGATGATGGCGTTGGCGACGAGATACGACGTCAGCGCCCACGTGGCCTCCTCGGTGGTCGCTGACATGCTGCTGGCGATGTGCGGCAGCGAGACGTTGACGACGGTGGTGTCGAGCACCTCCATGAAGGTGGCGAACATCACCGCAATTGCGACGATCCACGGGTTGACGTGACGGCTGCCGTCAGTCATGGCTCATGTTTCTTCTTCAACGAATCCAGCCGGTCAGGACGGCTGGACGAACGCTACCTGGTGTAGACCGTCGGGGTGACCGACATGCCCGGCCGGAGCAGCCGCTCCGGATCCTGGCCTTCGTCGAGGACGATCTTCACGGGCACGCGCTGCACCACCTTGACGAAGTTGCCGGTCGCGTTTTCGGGCGGCAGCAGGCTGAAGCGCGCGCCGGTCGCGGCGGCGATGCTTTCGACCTTCCCCTGGAAATCGCGGCCGCCGTAGGCATCGACGTCCACCGATACGCGCTGTCCGACGCGCATGTTGGAGAGCTGCGTCTCCTTGAAGTTGGCGGTGATCCACACACGGTCGAGCGGAATGACGGTCATCAGCGGCTGCCCCGGCTGGATCACCTGGCCGCTCTCGACCGACTTGCGGCTGACGATCCCCTTCACCGGCGCCTTCACCGTGGCGTACTCGAGATTCAGTTCCGCCTGCTTCACCGCCGCCTGTTTGAGCTTGACCTGCGCCGCCGCCGACTGCGCCCGCGCCCGCGTCGCGGTGACCTGCTGCGGTCCGGTTTCGGCTGACTTCAACTCCGCTTCGGCCTGCTCGGCGGCGATGCGTGCCGCCGCCAGCCGGCTTTCCGCGGCGCGAATCGCCTGTGTCGCCTCCGACACCTGCGCACGGGCGACGTCGGCCGCCCCGCGTGCGGCCTCGGCAGCGGCCACTGCCGCGTCGAACTGTTGCTGCGGGATCTCATCCTTCGCCAGCAGCGCCTTGAAGCGCTCCACGTCGCGCACGGCGCGCGTCAGGTTGGCGTCCTGCTCGCGGACCCGTGCCTCGGACCCGAGCTTCCGCGACTTCGCAGATTCGACCGCGAGCTCCGCCTCCGCCACACCCGCCTTGGCGCGTTCGACGCCGCCACGCGCCGACAGCACGGTGCTCGCCGTCGTCGTCGAGGTGATCGGCACCGACACCATGGCCGCCGACGCCGCGGCTTCGGCGTCGGCGAGATCGGCGCGTGCGTGCTCGAGGGCGATCTCGTAGTCGCGTCGGTCGATCTCGACCAGCACGGTGCCGGCCTCGACCTCCTGATTGTCGACAACCGGCACGCGCCGCACGGTGCCGCCGACGCGGGCGGCGATGGGCGTCACGTGCGCGTCCACCTGGGCATCGTCGGTGGACTCACGGCCGCGCGTCGCGAAGAACCAGACTCCGCCGGCGACGACCGAGAGGACCACGATCACGGCGACAATGCGGGTACGCGTGATCATCAGTTCTGGCCTCCGAGATACTTGCGGATGGCGCTCTCGGCCGAGCCGAGCGACTGCGCCAGCAACGCCTTCGAGACGTTGTAGCCGTAGAGCGCGGAGATGTACTGCTCGCTGGCCAGGGCGACCGACTGCTGCCCCTGCACGACCTCGATGTTGTTGGTGACACCGGCGGCGAAGCGGTCGCGCGCCTGGGTCAGCTCCTGTGCCGCGAGCTCGCGGGCGCGCTCGGCGGCGCGCAGCTCCTCGGCCGTGGCCTCGAGATCGAGAAACGCCGAACGGACGTCGTAGTAGATCTTGGCGCGCAGGTCCTCGGCCTCGGCACGGCGGCTGCGCAAGTCGGCATCGGCTTCGGCGATGCGGCCCACGGTGGCGCCCCTGAAGAGCGGGACGTCCACCTGGCCGGTGACGTTGAACGTCGGCAGCGCCGCCGGCGGCGTCAATCCGATCGCACCGTAATCGGCGCTCACCTTCACGGACGGGAGGCGTTCGGAGGTCGCCGAGCGCAGAGACGCCTCGGCGGCGCGCACACGCTCCTGCGCTGCCTGGTAGTCGGGACGATCCCGGTAGGCGCGCTGCAGCGCCTCGTCGAGCGTCATCTCCGGCACCGGCACCTCCGGCAGCTTGTCGACGAGCGTGAACTCCTGCCCGACCGGCAGCCCCATCACACGGGCGAGCTGCAGCTTCAGCTTCTCGAAGTCGTTGCGGGTGGAGGTGGCGCGCTGCCGATCGGTCAGCAGCCTGACCTCGGCGCGCACGACATCGAGGCCGGCAACGATGCCGCTCTGTCGCAGATCCTGCGCCTGCGTGAAGAGCGCCTGCGACGTGGCGAGCTGCGCCTGTGCGCTGTCGACCCGCGCCGAGCCGGCGAGTGTCTCGAGATAGAGGTTTGCCGCCACCAGCACGACCAGATCGCGGGCGCCGCGGTAGGCGTGCTGAGCGGCCGCAACCGTATGAGTTTCAGCGCGCAGGTCGTTGATGGCCGACAGGTCGAACACCTTCTGCGTGAGGTAGATGCGTGCGTCGTACAGGTTGTAGGGCCCGACGACATGCGGAAAGGCGTCGCCGAGCGGAAAGCCGAAGGCCTCGAGGTTGACCTTGCGCCGGCTGACGTTGAGGCTGCCGTAGAGATCGGGCAGCAGATCGGCGAGCTCGGTCGAGCGGACGCCGCCGGCGCGATCGATGCTCTGCTGCGACTGCAGCACGGCGAGGTTGTGAGCGAGCGCGCGATTGATCGCATCGGCGATGGAGATGGCGATCGACTGCGGGCTCGCCGTCGCTTCGGGCACGCCGCCGCGAAACGGGCTGTCGGGCGGAAGCGAGCCGCGGCGGTCCTGCGCCGCCGCCGGAGCGGCGAGCGCCGCGAGCAGCCCGAGCGCGATGGCAGTGCGATGAGAGAAGCGGAGCATCACGGTTGGAACGCCTCAACGCAGCGGCGCCGACCTGCTGCGGCCCAACCGCGGTCTTGCGCCGGACGAGATACTTCAGTATGTTTGAACTATTCATACAAAGACAAGTGCTTTCTCCCGCACGGCTCGGCACGCTCGGCTCGGCAGGACCCCACGATGAAGGCTCAGACGGGTGACGCGCTCGGCGCACTGGTAGAGACGCTGCGCACCATCCAGGCGGCCCAGGGCGGCCATCCGTGGCTGCTGCTCCAGCTCACGATCTCGCAGCTCAAGGCCTTGATCCTGCTCGCGCAGGACGGCCGGCTGCGCTGCCGCGAGCTCGCCGACGGGCTGGGTATCGCCCCCTCGGCGACGACGCCGCTCGTCGATCGGCTGGTGGCGCAGAAGCTCGCGCGCCGGCAGCCCGACCCTGGCGACCGCCGCATCGTCTGGATCCAGCCGACGGCGCGCGGCGCCGCGATCTACAGCAAGCTGATGCAGATGAAGGCTTCCGTGCTCGGCCGCGTGCTCCAGGAGATCCCGGCGGCCGAGCGGCCGCAGGTGCTGCATGCTCTCGACCTGCTGCTCGCCGCGGCGCAGCACGTGCTCGAGCAGGAACGGCCGAAGCGCCGGCAGCGGTCGAGCAGGCGGAATTGAACAGAGGTCGAATGACGATGCCGGCCAAGTGTCCTCTGCAGGTGGGCCGCCGGCCTTGGCCGTCTGCAGCGCGGGCCCACCTAACCTTCGACCGAAGCTCAGTTGTGTTGAGGATGGGAATCCCTGTGGAGGTGACCGACCAGCGGCGCCTGACCGCGCGAGAAGGCTCTGGGGATCAGCGAGCTCACGGAGCTCGCGTCGAGCGGTCCTCGACGCCCTCGCAGCGCGGTCCGGTCGCCGCAACCGGGATTCGCATCCTCAACGTAACTGAGCTTCGGTCTTAGAGAGGCGACCAGCAGCTCGACTCCGTCCACCTCCGTTTCTGCGTTGCTCCGTGTGTGCGCTTGCCGTTCTTCCGCAACCTCCGTCGCGCCGAAAGCCGATGTTTCGTCCAGCGGACAGTGCCCGCCGGACGCCTCAACACCGACAGCGGACAGCTTGCACGTCTTTCCCCGGCTTCGCAGTCGATTTCCATCTCTGCGCCCTGGCACGCCTTTCGCCTCGAGACCGGGTAGCAGGCAACGCCGCCCGCAGCGGGTGTGGCAAGAGGCGAACGAGGCCGAGAAGCGACTGCAGGAGACGACTCCAATGAGGAAATTCACGGCAACGATGTTCGGCGTGGTGACGATGATCGGTCTCTTGTCGTACCCGTCGGCGACGGTCGAAGCACAGGGACGCAGCTACGGCGACCGCTACGTCAGAACGTATTCGAAGGCTGACGTCGATCGCGTGATCCGGCGCGCAGAGGATCGCAGCGATATCTTCCGCCGCACCGTCGACGATCAGCTCGATCGCAGCCGGCTGAATGGCTCGCGGACCGAGGACCGTATCAACGAACAGGTCAAGCAGCTCGAGAACGCGCTCGACGATCTCCGCTCGGAGTTCAATCGGCGCAGCAGCTGGATGGACACCCGCGTCGACGTCGAGCGGGTCATGCGTCAGTCCAACGAGGTCAACTCGATCGTGCGGAGGACCCGGTTCGGCACGAAGGTCGAGCGCGAGTGGGAGATCCTGCGATCGGACTTGAACACGCTGGCCGGCGTCTACAATCTGAGGCCGATACGCTCGTAAGCCGTCCGCCACAGCGACGATTCCGCAGGGCGCCGGGGACTCCCCGGCGCCCTTTGTCTTTCAGCATGCGTATCGGCGACACCGCGGTTGGGGGTAGGTCGCCTGGGCGCGGCAACACGGCGCTGATCGCACTGCTCACGGCGGTTCCAGCCTCGGGCAGGTAGCCGGCAGACGAAAGACGAGCTTCTCCTTACGCATCAGGCCAGGGTGGCGTGATCGATGTACGCTAGGCGTACGCCCGTCGCACGACAGGGACGCCAACCCCGGCGGCACGCCTGTTGCTCGGAGGTACGAGATGCGAAGGAAGCAGATCGCCATCGTCGCTGGATCGGCGCTCCTGCTGCTGGTGATCGCGGTCCTGGCGGCACCGTGGCTCATCGATGTGAACCGCTATCGCGGCAGGCTCGAGGCCGAGCTCGGTAAGCGGCTCAACCGGCAGGTCACGCTCGGACCGATGCGCCTGAGCCTCGTTCCGCTCGGAGTACGGGTGGCCGACGTCGCCATCGCCGAAGACCCGGCCCTGCAGACCGGACATCCGTTCGCGAGGGTGCAGGAGCTGTATGTGAGCCCGCGGCTGCTGCCGCTGCTGCGCGGCGGTTTCGAGCTGCGCTCCGTGGAGTTGCGCGAACCGCAGATCGAGCTGGTGCGCGACAGCAACGGGCGATGGAACTTCGCCACCATCGGGGCATCCGCATCGCCGCAGTCGCCGCAACCGCCGCAGTCCCCGCAGTCGCCGCAACCGCCGCAGTCATCGCAGTCCGGGCTGGTATTGAACCGGCTGGTCATCAGCAAGGGCCAGGTCGCGTTGACCGATCTGCAGAAGCCTCCTGCGGGAGCGTCGTCGCAAACGGCAGAGAGCGGCCGTTCCATCTACAGGAACATCGACGTTCAACTGGACGACTTCGCGCCTGAACGCGCGTTCGGCATCACCGTTGCGGCGACGCTGCCGGGCGAGGGCGCGCAACGCCTGAGCGTACGCGGCAAGGCCGGGCCGCTCGTTCCCGACGCCATCGCCATGACGCCGCTCGATGGAACGGCGGAGCTCGACCACGTCTCCATCGGCGCGGCGCAACGGTTCCTCGAGACCGAAGCCCTTGCCGGGACCGATGCGGTGATCTCGGGGACCGCGTCGGTGCACAACCAGCAGGGGCGCGTGTCGGCAACCGGCTCTCTCAAACTGGACGAGACCCGCGTGCGCAACGTCCCCATCGGTTATCCGATCAGCCTGGACTTCGACATCGCGCATGCCTCGCACACGAACGTCCTCACGGTGAACAAGGGCACGTTCCGCCTTGGCGACACGCCGATGGCGCTGACCGGAACGGTCAACCTGCAGCCTGATACTCCGGTGCTCGACGTGCACGCGAGCGCGACCGAGGCGTCACTGGCCGAGGCAGCGCGACTGGCGTCCGCGTTCGGCGTGGCCTTCGGCACACAGACACAGGTGCAGGGCCGCGCGAGTGCCGACGTGCGCGCGAAGGGTCCAGCCAACACACCGGCGCTGACTGGTTACGCACGGCTTCGCGGCGTGAGCGTCTCCGGCAAGGACATCCCGCAGCCGGTGCGCAGCGACGCTATCGATCTCACGCTGACCCCGGACGAGATTCGTTCCAACGACTTCTCCGTCACGAGTGCCGGCACTGCTCTCGGCGTCGGCTTCGCGCTCTCGCAATACACGTCCGGCAAACCGTCGCTCGACGCGCACGTGCGGATGAACGGCGCCGACGTCGGCGAGGTGCTGAACATTGCCCGCGCCTGGGGCGTCGGCGCAGCGGACGGCGCCCGCGGCACCGGCCGGCTGACGGTCGACGTGCGCGCCAACGGTCCGCTCGACGCGCTCATGTACAACGGCAGCGGCAGTCTCGCCGACGCCACGCTGCAGACCCCGTCCATCACACAGCCTCTCCGGATCGGGAAGGCGAACATCACGTTCAGCCGTGACGCCGCCTCTCTGGACAATCTCGCCGCCGGCATCGGAAAGACAAATGTGGACGGCCGACTCTCGATCCGCAACTTCGCGGCGCCGCAGGTGGATTTCCAGCTCGGGGCCGACCGGGTGGATGTGAAAGAGCTGCAGGGCCTGTTCGCGCCGGCGGAGGCCTCGAAGGCTCCGAAGCCATCGAAGGACACTCCTGCCCGCAGCGAGACGGCGGCCGCGACACAGGACCCACAGAACCCACAGAACAGCGTGTTGACGCGCACGACCGGCTCGGGCCGCCTGCGCGTCGGGTCGATTTCCTACGACCAGCTGCTGCTCGAGAACGTGCAGGCGACGGCGACGCTGGACCACGGGCTGGTGCGGCTTGATCCGGTCACGGCCGGGCTGTTCGGCGGTCAGCATCGCGGGGCGATCACTCTGGACGCGCGCCGCACGCCGATGACGGTAGCGGTCGCCAGCACCCTCGACGGAGTCGACGCGAACCGCATCACGTCGGCGGTCACCAACGTCAAGAACGTGATCTTCGGTGCGCTCGGGTCCAACGTGCGCATGAACTTCGCCGGCGACAGCGGCGATGCGCTCGCTCGTTCCCTGAACGGGACACTGTCGATCAATCTGACGAACGGCCGCATCGCCAACGTGAACCTGATGCAGGAGGTGGCGAACATCGCCCGCTTCGCGACCGGCGCGCCGAAGGCCGAGCGCTCCACGCAGGTCGCGGCGCTCAGTGGCACCTTCGACGTGCAGAACGGCGTCGCCCGCACCGACAACGTCACAGCCTCCATCGAAGGTGGGACGCTCGGCGCGATCGGCACCGTCAACCTCGTCGACCAGTCGCTCAACATGCGGCTGACGACCGTGCTGTCGCGCGAATACAGCGAGAAGATCGGCGGCTCCCGTGTCGGCGGCTATCTGTCGACGGTGCTGGCCAATCAGCAAGGTGAGCTCGTGGTGCCGCTCATCGTGACCGGAAGCACGACGATGCCGCGCATCGCGCCCGACTCGCAGCGCATCGCTGAGATGAAGGTGCAGAACCTGTTGCCGAGCCTGCGGAACCCGGGCACGCTGACCAGCGGCATCCTCGGTGCGATCGGCCAGGGCCAGAAGCCGGCGGAAGGCGGCGCCCAGCCGCGCAAGCCAACGGTGGGAGACATCATCGGAGCGGCGACCGGGAAGAAGCCATCGTCGACGCAACCACCGTCCGGACAGCAGCCGTCCGGGCAACCGCCGGCGGAAACGCCGCCGGAAGCCAAGCCGCCGCAGAAGGACACCGGCAAGCAGATTGAGGACGCTCTGCGCGACCTGCTGGGCCGCCGCAAGAAGCCGGCGGAGCAGAAGCCCGAACCGCCTCCACCAGACCAGCCGGCCAAGTGAGGCCCTTTCGTAGTAGTGGGAGGACCTCATGCGCCTTCTGACGACCTCACTCTTCATCGTCGCCTTCGCCGCGATCCTCGGCGCGCAATCGAAACCGCAAACCGGCAACGAGGCTGCCGTGCGTGACGTGGTCAAGAAGTACATGGAGGCGCGCGATGCGCGCGACCCTCGCGCCATCGAAGCGCTGTTCACGTCCGACGCCGACCAGCGGACCACGTCTGGCGAGTGGCGGAGAGGGCGCGCGCAGATCGTTCCCGGCACGCTTGCGGCCTCGAAGCAGAACGAGGGGACGCGCACGATCACCGTGGATTCCGTCCGCTTCATCACGCCGGACGTCGCGATTGCCGACGGTCCGTACGTGATAGCTCCACCCGGCGGCGCAGCGGTGCGGCGGATGTGGACGACGATTGTCGTCGTTCGCGCGGCCGACGGCTGGCGCATCTCGGCGATCCGGAACATGGTGCCCACTGCCGCGCAGTGAGCGGCGTCGAGGATCGTCAACGAACGATGAGCGACACGCTCGAGACCGTGCGCGCCTGGGTCGACGGCTCCCACAACGTCGTCGCGCTGACGGGCGCCGGCATTTCCACTGAGTCCGGCATCCCCGACTTCCGTGGACCACAGGGCGTGTGGACGTGCAACCCGGCGGCCGAGAAGCTGTCGAACATCGAGCACTACATGAGTGATCCAGAGGTGCGGAAAGAGGCGTGGCAAGGGCGCCTCAATCATCCCGCCTGGACGGCAACTCCCAACGACGGACACCGCGCGCTCGCCGACCTCGAACGGCGCGGCAAGCTGCAGGCGGTGATCACGCAGAACATCGACGGGCTGCACCAGCGCGCCGGCTGCTCCAGCGATCGGGTCATCGAAGTGCACGGCACCGTGCACGAAGTCACCTGCATGCGCTGCGCATGGCGCGGTCCGATGGCGCCGGTGCTGGAACGCGTGCGAGGCGGCGAGGCGGATCCGCCGTGCCGGGAGTGCGGCGGGATCCTGAAGAGCGCCACGATCTCGTTCGGTCAGGCACTCGTCCCGGCAGTGATCGACCGGGCGATGCGGACGGCGGCGCGAGCAGACCTGCTGCTGACGGTGGGGACCAGTCTGCAGGTCTATCCGATTGCGGGCGCCGTGCCTGCCGCCAAAGCCGCCGGTGCGCGCATTGTCATCCTCAACGCCGAGCCTACGCCGTTCGACACAATGGCCGACGCCCTCCTGCGGGGACGGATCGGCGACGTCCTCCCCCGGATCGTCGGCGCCCGCTAGCAGCCGGTGGCGAAGGGCCGTCACGGGCTGCTGAGGCGCCGGGAGACGATCGTAGGGGGAAGCTTGACCATTACCTTGACAAGCAGTTTCATTGAGCCTATAATGTAAGTAAACGTTTACTTACATGAGCAGAGCCAAGCGTCGCGAACACGGAAACGGCAGTGCCGGCGGCGGCACCCGGTCGCAACTCGAGTCGGCAGCCATCCGGCTCTTTGCCGAGAAAGGCGTGGCAGAGACGAGTGTCCGGGACATCGCCGCTGCGGTCGATATCACGGAAGGGGCGCTCTATCGGCACTTCCCCAGCAAGGACCAACTGGTGCGGCAGCTGTTCGAACGGCACTACGTCGCCTTCGCCGAGCGTCTCGAGGCGCTCGCCAGCGCCGAGCCCACGGCGCGCGGGAAGGTCGCCGCGATGATTCGAGGCTTCTGCGCCGCCCATGACGAGGACCCGCGCTTGTTCCGCTTCCTGCTCTTCGTTCAGCACGGCCAGCTCGGGAAGCTCGCGCCCGGCACGCCGACGCCCGTCGATACGGTGCGCGCGATCGTCGGCGCCGGAATCGCCAGCGGCGAAATTCCGCCGCAGAATCCCGACCTCGCGACCGCGCTGATCTTTGGCGTCGTTCTTCAACCGGTTCAGTTCTCGGCGTACGGCCGGCTCGCTCCCGAGATGACGCCGTTGAGCGGACGTCTCGAGGCGGCGGCCTGGGCAACCCTCACGGCTGCGTGACTGGAGAGATCACATGCGATCGCCTCTGATCCAACTGCTCACGGCGCGCCGGTTCGCGCCGCTGTTCGTGACGCAGTTTCTCGGCGCCTTCAACGACAATCTGCTCAAGAGCGCCCTCGCCATCGTCGTCACCTACCGGCTCGCGCAGGAGTCGGGCGTCGATGCCGCTGTGCTGGTGATGGTCGCCGGCGGCCTCTTCATCGCGCCGTTCTTTCTTTTTTCCGGAGCATCCGGCACGCTTGCGGATCGCGTGGACAAGGCGGCGATCGCCCGCTGGGTCAAGATGGCCGAGATCGGCATCATGGCGCTCGGCGCCTGGGGGCTGTGGCGTGACAGCCTTCCGATCCTGCTGTCGGCGCTCTTCTGCCTCGGCACGCACTCCACTGTTTTCGGCCCAATCAAGTACGCGCTGCTGCCCGAACACCTCGGCGAGCACGAGCTGGTTGCCGGCAACGCCTTGATCGAGGCGGGCACGTTCCTGGCGATCCTCTTCGGCACGATCATCGGAGGAAGCCTGGTGCTGGGCGGCCAGGGCGCGCTCGTCGTAGGCGCGTGCGGCCTGACAGCGGCGCTTGCAGGTGCGGCAGCCGCGCGGCAGATTCCTCCAGCCCCGCCGCGGACGGGCGATCAGCCGCGGCCCCGTCTGATTCGCGACTCCGTCGCGGTGGTGGGCTACGTCACCAGCCGTCCCACGCTGCTGCTGCCCATCCTCGCGATCTCCTGGTTCTGGCTCTTTGGAGCGACCGTCGTCGCCGGGCTGCCCGTCCTTGCCCGCGACGTCCTGTTTGCGAACGAGCAGGTGGTCACGATGATGCTCGCGCTGTTCGCGGTAGGCATCGGGCTCGGCTCGCTGCTGGCCGAGCGCCTGCTGCATGGCGAGGCGAGCGCCCGCTACCTACCGCTCGCAGCGGCAGCAATGGGCGTCTTCGCGGTCGATCTGCACCTGGCCAGCCGGGGGCGCCTGCCGGCGGCCCAGCTCGCCGGCGTCATGGCGTTTCTGCGCCAGCCCGGCAGCCTGCACACACTGCTCGATCTGATTGGCCTGGCGGCCGCTGGCGGCCTCTTCACCGTTCCGCTCTACGCGCTCCTGCAGCACGAGAGCGAGCCAGCGCACCGGGCGCGGGTCATTGCCGCCAACAACATCATCAACGCCGTGGCGATGACGGCGGCGGCGCTCGCCTCGGCCGGGCTGCTGGCCCGGGGTCTGACGATGGGAGAGCTTTTTGCGCTGAGCGGCGTCGCGACGATGATCGTTGCACTGGCTGCGGCGTGGATCCTCCGGCGGACGCTCGCGAAGAGCCTCGTCAGGTTCGCTCTGCGCCTCCTCTACCGGGTGGAGGTCGAGGGTATCGAGGATGCCCGCGCTGCGCTTCCGCACGCGGTGATTGCCGCCAACCACGCGTCGTTCCTCGACGGCCTGCTGCTCGGCGCCTTCCTGCCGGGCGAGCCGGTGTTCGCGATCGACACCTACATCGCGCGGAAGTGGTGGGCGCAGCCGTTCCTCCTGTTCGTCAACGCGATGCCGGTCGATCCAACGAATCCGCTCTCGATTCGCGCGATGATTCGCGCCGTCGAAGGCGGCTCGTCCTGCATCATCTTCCCCGAGGGACGCATCACGACGACGGGAGGGCTGATGAAGGTGTATGACGGCCCGGCTCTCATCGCCGAGCGCACGCGCGCGCCGCTGGTCCTCGTCCGCATCGAG
The DNA here is from genome assembly GCA_036274155.1 of Vicinamibacterales bacterium. Taxonomy (GTDB): domain Bacteria; phylum Acidobacteriota; class Vicinamibacteria; order Vicinamibacterales; family UBA2999; genus Gp6-AA40. The sequence continues at coordinate 18,356 of DASUGH010000031.1, forward strand.
GGTGCCGAGTACACGCCGTTCTCACGCCTGGCGGGCAAGGTTCGGCGGCAGCTGTTCCCGAAGCTGCGGATGACCGTCTTTCCGCCGCGACGGCTGAGCCAACCCGAAGGGCTCTCGGGACGCGCGCGCCGCGCGGCGCTCCGCCGGGCGCTCCGTGACGAGATGGTCCGGTCCGCCTTTGCGTCCGCACGCATCGACACCACGCTCTTCGATTCGCTGCTCGAAGCCAGAAGCCGTCACGGTGGCGGACATCTCATTGCCGACGACATGGAGCAGCGGCCGATGAACTATCGGACGGTGATCGCGGCGAGCTACGCGCTCGGCGCCGTCATCGCCCGGCGGAGTCGTCCCGGCGAACGGGTGGGGATGCTGCTCCCCACATCGCGCGCGGCGCTGGTCACCTTCTTCGGTCTCCAGGCTGTCGGGCGGGTGCCGGCCATGCTGAACTTTTCCACCGGTCCGGCGTCGGCGCAGGCCGCCTGCACCGGCGCCGGGATCTCGCTGGTGATCACGGCACGCGCCTTCGTCGAGCGCGCCAAGCTGCAGGCGCTGATCGCGGCGCTCGAAACACAGACCTCCGTCGTGTATCTCGAGGATCTGCGCCGCGAGGTCGGCGCGCTCACCAGATTCACGGCGCTCGTTCGATCAATCGTGGCGAGGCCGCGTCCACATTCGAACCGCGCCAACGATGCGGCGGTCGTGCTTTTTACGTCCGGCTCAGAGGGGACGCCCAAAGGCGTGGTGCTGAGCCACCGGAATCTGCTCGCCAATCGCCAGCAGCTGGCGTGCGTCATCGACATCAGCCCGAGCGACGTGGCCCTCAATGCGCTGCCGGTCTTTCACAGCTTCGGACTGACCGGCGGGGTGCTGCTTCCGCTGCTGTCGGGCGTGCGGACGTTTCTCTACCCTTCGCCACTGCACTACCGGACCGTCCCCGAGCTGGCCTACGGCATCAACGCCACGATCATGTTCGGCACCGACACGTTTCTGGCCGGCTACGCGCGAGTTGCCGACGACTACGACTTCTACTCCGTTCGATACGTGTTCGCCGGCGCAGAACGGGTGAAACCGGAAACCCGCCGCGCGTGGTTTGAGAAGTTCGGCATACGCATCCTCGAGGGCTACGGCGCCACCGAAACGTCGCCGGTGCTCGCCGTGAACACGCCAATGCAGTTCAAGATCGGCACCGTCGGACGGCTCCTCCCGGGCATCGAGCACCGCGTCGAGCGTGTCGACGGCATCACGGACGGGGGGCGCCTCTTCGTGCGCGGCCCGAACGTGATGCTCGGCTATCTCCGCGCCGAAAGGCCCGGAGTCGTCGACCCGCCCGCCGGCGGCTGGTACGACACCGGCGACATCGTCGACATCGACGCCGAAGGATTCGTCACGATCAAGGGGCGCGCCAAGCGCTTCGCCAAAGTGGCCGGCGAGATGGTGGCACTGGGCGCCGTCGAGGAGTTCGTCTCGAGGCTCTGGCCTGCTTCCAACTCCGCGGTGGTAGCCGTTCCCGATCCCAGGCGCGGCGAGCAGCTCACGCTCGTCACCGACTACGCGAGCGCTACCCGGGCGGCACTGGTCACCGCCGCGCGCGACGCAGGACTGCCCGAGCTGTTGGTCCCGCGCTCGATCGTGCACGTGGCGAGCCTGCCGCTCCTCGCATCGGGCAAAATCGATTACGTCAGTGTCGGCCGCATCGCGTCGGAGATGGCGAAGGCGTCATAGGAGCGGCGCAGCGCGAGCTCAGCGCTGCATCGGACTGCGTTCGGAGCATGACCGTGGCCGGTGGTAACATCGCGCCTCAGTCGCATGACGTTCCGCAGCGTGGTGCTGCTCGCTGCGCTGCTCGGCCAGGCGCCCAGCGGTCCGGCGCAGACACCTCAACCACATCGTCTCGATCCGCTCTCCGCGGCAGAGATCACCGCGGCGACCGACGCGCTTCGATCGGCGGCTCGTCTGCCACCATCCACGCGTGTGGTGACCATCGAGCTGGCTGAACCGGACAAGTCGACGGCCCGGCCGCCGCGCACCGCGAGAGCGGTGCTGTACGACTGGGCATCCGGCCGCACAACGGAGCAGACCGTCGATGTGGCGAAGCGCTCGGTGGGAGCGGCGTCCGTCGTGTCGACCGGCGACCCGCCGATCAGGCGGGTGATCATCAGCCGCGTCAACGAGATCGCGCTCGGCAATCCGCGTGTCCTGGAGGCACTGCGTCGGCGCGGCATCACGGCCACCGATCGCGTGACCTTCCTCGGCGGGATCTCGGAGGGCTCCCGGCTTCCCCGGCGGGGAGCGGCGATTCCGGTCACCGTGGCGCCGATCGTCTGGGACGAGATCGGCGAAGGCATGGAAGTTCCGGCGTTTGGTGTTCAGGTCGACCTGGCTGCGGGCGTCGTCGAGAACATTTTTGAGCCGCCCTTTCCTCCCGGCCTCGGGGCAAAACGCAGCGGCGTCGCTGATGCTCCCGCGGCACGTCCGCTGCAGCCGCTGGTCCTCTCGCAGCCCAACGGTCCCAGCTTTCAGATTCGCGGCAGCGAGATCGTGTGGGACCGGTGGCGGCTGCACTTCGGCGTCCACCCGCGGCGCGGCGTCGAAGTCTTCGACGTGTCGATCGTCGAGGGGTCGCGCACCCGATCAGTGCTGTATCGCGCGGGGCTCTCGGAGCTCATCACGCCGTACGGCGATCCCGAGTACAACTCGTGGTACCCGCGCGACGCCGGTGACTACGGCATGACCATCTACAGCGCCGCGCGGGCGGGCGCTGTCCTCGGGGCCGACGCGCCGTCGAACGCCGTCTTTGCTCCTGCCGTCTTTTCCGATGATCTGGGCCGCGCAGTCACCATCCCGCGTGCCGTCGCCATCTACGAACGCGACGGCGGCGTGCTCTGGCGTCACAGCAATCGGGCGCAGCGCGCACGGCAGCTCGTGCTGAGCGGCTACTCCACCGTCGACAATTACGACTACCTGTTCAACTGGGTGTTCGGTCAGGACGGCACGATCGAGGTGCAGGTGCAGCTCACGGGCGTGATGAACGTGCGGCCGGCGCCACGGGCCGAAGACGGACACGACGGCCTGATGTATTCGCATCTGGTCGCTCCGCAGATCTCCGCGCCCAACCACCAGCACTTTTTCAACTGGCGCCTCGACCTCGACGTCGACGGCGACCGCAATCAGGTGTTCGAGCTCAACACGTCGAACGCCCAGCAGGTGCTTCGCGACCGGTTGGGCGAGTGGTTCGGCATGGAGCAGCGGCAGCTGCGGACGGAAGTGGACGCCCGGCGCGACGTCGACCTCGGGACGGCGCGCCGCTGGCTCGTCACGGGCGGCAGGTCGAACACTCTCGGCCAGCCGACCGCATACGCACTCGTTCCGGGCGAGAACGCGCCGCCGTTTCAAACCGCAGACTCGGCCCCGCGGCGGAAGGCCGCGTTCCTGAATCACCATTTATGGGTCACGCTGTTCAATCCGGCCGAGATGTATGCCTCGGGTGAATGGGTGAACCTGATGCGGGAAGGCGACGGGGTTGCCACGTGGAGCGCCGGCAACCGCTCGATCGTCGATCGCGACATCGTGCTTTGGTACACCGTCTCCGTCCTGCATCTCCCGCGACCCGAGGACTGGCCGGTGATGCCGGTCCATACAGCCGGCTTCCGCCTGGTGCCCGTGGGCTTCTTCGCCGGCAACCCAACCGCGCCCCCGAACAAATAGGCCCTGTTGCGATTTCAGCGGGGATCTTCGTCACCTGACGAAATCCGGGCACCTGTTGCTGGCCCCGAGCCGCCTTCCTGCGCAACACAATGCCCGCAACCGGTTGATCTGAAAAGCTATTCTGGCTGCCGCCCGCGGCTCGCCCCCGGCGGCACTGCTTCTGCCTGTCTTGTTGCTCAAAACGACAATGCACAAGACGGTTCTTCTCCCCAATACCGACAACGGCAGCGACGCCCACGAGTGCTTCTATCGAGGAATCGTCGACAAGATGGTCGACATCGTGACCGTCACCGACAGCGCCGGCACCGTACTCTTCACCAGCAACTCCAACGACCGGGTGCTTGGCCGTCAACCCAACGACCGGGTCGGCCGCAGCGCCTTCGAGTTCATCCACCCGGCCGACGTCACGAAAGTGCGAGCGGCCTTCGAGGAAGTCGTGCGGTCCGGGGCGCCTTCGGAGCTCATCGATTACCGGTGCCGTCACCGGGACGGCGATTGGCGCACGCTCGAGTCGCGGGCCGGGCGCGCCCTCGATGACAGCGGCACGCTCGTGGTGCTCATTCAGACGCGTGACGTCACCGACCGCCGCGCCCGCGAGGGACGCCAGACGAGCGAAGACATGCTCAAGGCCGTCGCGGATGTCTCGGGCTCGATCGCGCGTGACTTCAACGATCAGCTCGTGATTCTCGCGCGGCACGTCGGTGTGCTCGAATCGGCCCGTTCCGCCGCCGTCCGCAGCGACGCCATGTTCATGCGCGCCGCCATCGATCGTGCAAGCGTGCTCGTCAGCCAGCTCCTCACGTTCTCGCGGCTCGACGACGTGCGGCCCGCCGAGTCGACTGACGTGAACCGAACGCTCGAGGAGATGGCCGCCACGCTCGAGCGCATTGGCGGACAGGGGGTGGAGGTCACGTATCTGCTCGGCGCGACGGCCCCGCAGGTGACGCTTGCGCGCACGGCACTCGAGCAGGTGCTGGTCGGCCTCGTCGCCCACGCGCGCGGCACGATGCCCGAGGGCGGCAAACTGACGATTCTCACCCGGAACACCGCAGTGCCGAGGACGGCCGACTCGTCGAGCGCCAGCCACACTCACGAGCACGTGGTCATCGAGATCTCCGACACCGGCGTCGGCATCTCGCCCGACGTCAAGTCGAAGATCTTCGAACCGGCCGTCACTCCCGAGGGCGCGGAGTTCGGGCTGCACACCGTCTGGGCGATCGTTCACCGCGCCGGCGGACGGCTCGCTCTCGACTCGGAGGTCCAGAGAGGCACTACCGTCCGCGTGCAGCTGCCCGTGGCGCAGGAGGGTTGACCCGAACGGTCTTATAACAGTTTCATGAACGCAACAATGGCATCCATGTCCTCCTGCGACAGCGAGATGAGCGGAGGTATCCCCCCGGGCCCGTCCGGATCGGTCACGATCTCGAAGAACGTCTTGTAGTGCTTGACGACGTCGTCGAGCGTCTTCGCCGAGTTGTCGTGAAAGTACGGCGCGGTCTTCGTCAGCGCCCTCAAAACCGGAATCTTGAACGCATTGAAGTCCACCGGGTTCCCGGTGATGAGAAAACGCCCCGGATCCGGCGTGGGTGGCGTGACGATCTGATTCGGCCCTGGATTGATGACGATCTGGAACGCCGGATTTCGAGCCGCGTTCAGCTCCGACACCAGCACGCTCAAGAATCGACTGCCTTTCGGCACCGCGCCGCCGGTCAGCTCCTCGAAGGCCAGGTTCGTCTGGTTCAGCAGCGGACCGCTGTGACAGGCGCCGCACAGCCCGTGGTTGAAATCGGTGTTGTCGACGACGTCTTCGAAGAAGAATCGGCCCCGCTTCTCGGCGTCCGTCCGCCCTTCGGGTAGCCCTGGAGCGGGTCCGCCGCGCGCGTAGTTTCTCAGCTCGGTCGAAGAAAAGAAGGCATTGGTCAGCTGGAACTGCCCGATGCGCACGAGATCCTGAAACGAGGGCCCGGCGGTGGCCTGCGCGTGATCATGGATCGCTCCGGCAGCCTGCAGCTCCAGCGAGCGCTGACGCCCGTCCAGCATGAAGATGTTGTCGTCCGGGTGCAACGGGTCCGGAGTGGGAAATGCCGGCGCGTTGAGCGTCGTCGGTATCCCGCGTGTCAGGACCACTGCGCTCGCCGCCGGGTTGCCGGCAACCTGCATGTTGGGCGGCAGCGGGATGGTAATGAGCACGGTCGCGTCCGTGAGCATGCGCGTCACGCCATTCCCCTGACCGTCGTCGCTGCCGTCGTGAATGAAGAGCGGATCGCCGGGATCGGCCAGGAACCGGCGAAGCGCGTCCTCCGGCGACACCGTTCCGGTCTGCGAGCTGTGGCAGGTGACGCAGGTGCGGCCGTTTCCGCCGAACGTCTCGTGCTCGAAGAGATGCCTGCCGTCCATCCTGATCCCGACGCTGCTGCCCTGCCCCGACAGCGCGCCCCCCATGACACTGAGTAGAATCGCCGTGCAGGCGATGACGAATCGCGACATCCTCATGGGCTCCTCCCCGTCCGTAACAACGATGGGGGCGACCAAATCGCACAAGCCTGTTGCCGGTCGCTACGTTTTCGGGTGGGTGATCGAGCGGGTGCTCAAGACCACTCGATTGTCGTAGTATTCGGCACCACACTTTTCGTCTGGTGTAAGGAAGGACGCGATGTTCAGAGCAGGCGCAACCATCTGGCGCTCGTTGGCCGTCGTCGCGGTCATCGGCGTGGCAAGCCCGGCGCTCGGCCACCACTCCTTTGCCATGTTCGACACCGGCACCCAGGTCACCCTCGCCGGCGTCGTCACCGCATTCGAGTGGACCAATCCGCACGCCTACATCGAGATGGACGTGCCGGACGGACGCGGCGTCAAGCACTGGACGATCGAGCTTGGCAGCACCAGCATCCTCATGCGCGGCGGATGGAAGTTCAACACGTTGAAACGCGGCGACAAGGTGACGGCTGTCGTCAATCCGCTGCGCAGCGGCGAGCCCGGCAGCCTCCTCAGCCGGATCACCCTGCCCGATGGACGCGTCCTCGGCAACGGCGGGCCTCCACCGGCCACTTCGACACCGCCAGCCGACACGACGAAGAAGCCATAAGCCGATGAGCACCACACGAACGACCGGCGCCGCGCTGATCCTGACAACGGGATTGGTCCTGCTGCTCGAGACGTTGTCGAGAGGACAGTCTCCGGCCAGGCCGGGGTTCGACGGCGCCTGGGCACCCTTCACCGGTGGCCGCGGCGCCAACGCCGCGCTCGCCCCGCCGCCCGCTGGACCGCTCGTCCTCAAGGCGGAGTATGCGAAGCGCTACCAGGCGCAACGTGCCGCCGACGCAGAAGCCACCAAGCGCGGCGAACCGCCGCCCAGCGCCGCGGTGTCGTGCATCCCGTACGGGATGCCGCGCATGATGTCGGTGGCCTCGTATCCAGTGGAGATTCTGCAGACGCCGGGGCAGGTGACGATCATCACCGAGGCGTTCAGCGAGGTGCGGCGCGTGTATCTGAACCAGCCGCAGCTGCCGATCGACGATGTCCCCCCGGGCTACTACGGACACTCGGTGGGGCGGTGGGAGAACGACACCCTGATCATCGACACGGTCGGCATCAAGGAATCGGTCCCCGGCTATCAGAACATGCCGCACAGCAGTCAGATGCGGATCACGGAGCGCATCCGGCTCGTCGCCCCCGACGTCCTGCACGATCAGCTCACGATCGAGGACCCGGTGGTGCTGGAAAAGCCGGTCACCTACACGCTCGCGTACCGGAAGCTCGCCGACTACAAGATGGTCGAGTTCGTCTGCGAGAACAATCGCGAGTACATCGACGAGCAGGGCAAGGTGCGGTTGCGGCTCGGTGGCAAGTGAGGGCGTCCCCTGGCGGGCGTTGTGAGTAGGAGGAGTTCGATGATGCGTCAGACCCTGTCGGTGGCCCTCGCCACCTCCGTGATCGCCGGCATCGCCGTCGCCGTGGCGCAGACGCCAGCCCCGGCCCCGGCGCCGCCCCTCGGCGCGCTCGCGCCCGCCAATCTGGCCAAATCGCGCCCGAAGGCGCCGATCGATCTGACCGGCGTCTGGCTGCACGGCGGCGGCCAGAACAACGGGTTCCGCTTCTCCCCGCCGCCCGGTTTCAAGCTCACGCCGGAAGCGCAGGTGCATTACGACGCCGCGCGGAAGGCGCAGGCGGAAGGCAAGGTCTACCGCGACGACATCGGACAATGCTGGCCGGCAGGGCTGCCGGTCATCATGACGCGCGTCTGGCCGATTGCCGTCATCCAGCTGCCCACGGCGATTTACATGGTCAGCGAGTTCATGAACAGCCTGCGCATCATCTACATGGACGGACGTCAGCACACCGATCCCGACGTCGTCGTCCGCAGCTTCAACGGCGAATCGATCGGCCGCTGGGAGAAGGACACGCTGGTGGTCGACACGACGCACTTCGTCGACCACCATCACTGGATCGACTCGGGGATTCCCGCGACCGACGCCCTGCACATCATCGAGCGGATGCGCCTCATCGACGGCGGCCGGACGCTGGAGATCGAGTACGCGATGACCGACCCGAAGAGCTGGGAAGGCGAGTGGAAGATGACGAAGCGGTGGAACCGCGTCGACGATCGTGACATAGCGGAGGTCTCGTGCCTCCCCGATCTCAACGAGCACATGCCGAGCACGAGCTCCAAGGACAACGTGCGGTGAGAGAATGCCATGACCCGTGCAGAAATCGTCGCGCTCGTAGCGCGCTGTCAGACAGCGTTCGACCGGCTCGATGCTGATCTGATTGCCGCCGAACACAGCGACAGCTGTGTGATGGAGAGCCCCACCGCCGGCGGAACGGTCGTCGGACGCGCCGGCATCCTCAAGGTCTACGACCTGTGGTTCCAGGGCTTTCCCGATCTGGTGGCGACGCAGGAGGAACTGCTGATCGACGGCTCACGCTTCAGCCAGAGCTACACACTGACCGGCACTGACACGGGTGGCTTCCTCGGACTGCCGCCAACCGGCAAGCCATTCCGTGTGCCGATGGTGTGGGTGTGTGAGGTCGTCGACGGGAAGATTGCGCGCTCGCGGCCGATCTATGACTATTCGGGCGTGCTGATTCAAATCGGGGTGTTGAAAGCCAAGCCCGCCAAGCTCTCCTGACGCGGAAGGGCGGCGCAGCGAAGTACACTGCGCTGTGCCTGAGCCAACCGGACCCGAACCGGAGCGCTGCCCCGCGTGCGGCAAACCGAACGCCTGCGGCGTCGCGGCCGGCGCGTCTACCTGCTGGTGCTTTTCCGCTGAGGTGAATCGGACGGCAATTGCCGGCATGCCGGCGGCCGCGCGCGGGAAAGCGTGCCTGTGTGCGTCATGTGCCGCAGCTGCGGCGAGAGACGAAGCACGTCCGGCTGCCGGACACTCCGACGGGTAGCCGTCCTACGGCAGTGTCGTCCGCTCCAGTTCGCTGCGGTCCCAATGTGCCAGGTCTGCCGCAGCCTCGTAGGTGCTCTGCAGGAACTCGAGCAGCGTGTCGTCGGGCGAGGCCGACTCGCGCACCACATCGTACGGGAGGATGAACTCCCTGAAGTCGGTGTTGTAGGAGGCGCCTGTCGGCAGCACCGCCGCGTTCGAGAATCCGGCTGGCTCGGGATACGCGTAGGCATAGAACGCCGCATATGGCATCGCGGCATTCCCCGCCCAGAAGCCGCAGCTGCTCACCTCATGAGAGTAGGCCTCGCGCGTGACACGGTCGGGCAGATTCGGCACTCCACCCGGATGCACAGGAGCCCGGCGCCCGGAAAAGCGTGTGACAGCGAGATCGGGAGCGCCCCAGAACAGGTGAACCGGGCTGCACTTGCCGATGAAGCGCGCGCGGAAGCGCGTGAACACGCGTCCCGCCTGCAGCAGCGCCCGCCAGTACCGCGTCACGTACTCGGCGTCGTAGGCACGCGGCGAGGTGTCGTCTTCGAACCGCACCGTATCGGGAATCTCGTTCGGCCGCGCGTAAATCCTGACCGGCAGGCCAAGCCCGGTGAGCTCACGCATCACCCGCGCGTAGAACGTCGCCACCGGCTGCGGTTCGAGCGCGATGCGCGCGCCCCGGCCCGAGTCGGTCCGGATGACGAGCGCGTGCTCCAGGAAGTCGAAGTCGATCTGAAAGCTCCGCGCGCCGTGCGCCATCACCGAGGTGGTGAGGCCCGACGCGGTGAGATACAGCGTCGTGTGCCACGAGTGGTTCGTCCACGGGCTCTGGGCGAGACGGATCTTGCCGACGATCTGCAGCCACAGATGCAACGTTTGAGAGCTGTCCTTCCAGGCATCGAAGGGAAGGCTCGGCCACGATTGGGCGTCAACTCGTTGGGTCATGCGAATACCAGCTCCCTGCCGCGCGACGCCGCGGCGATCCGTCCGCACATCCTGGTTCGGCTCCCGTCGCCGTTCCGACGGGGCGGTAACCAGTAGACTACTCGCGGAGAGCCTCACATGGCGATGAGCCCGGTTGGCCTGACGTCGCGCTGGATTGCGGCAACCCGAGCGCTGGAAACGGAAAGTGGCACTCCGCTGTTCAGCGATCCGTTCGCGCGCGATCTGGCCGGCGACGACGGTTTCGCGATGATGGAGGAGGTGCGGGCGGCGATCGGGGTCGCGAGGTTTACGGGACCGGATCCCTACCTGTCGATCCGCACCCGCTTCTTCGACGACTCGCTCCTGGCCGCCGTGCGCGATCAGGACCTCAGGCAGGTCGTGCTCCTCGCGGCGGGCATGGACACCCGCGCGTTCAGACTTCCATGGCCCGACAGCGTGGTGCTGTTCGAGGTCGATCGCCCGGAGGTCTTCACCCACAAGGAAGCCATCCTCGAGCGCATGGGCGCACGCCCACGCTGCGACCGCCGTATCGTCCGGGCCGATGTTGCAGCAGACTGGACCTCACCGCTGATCGCGGCAGGATTCGATCCCTCCCGACCCGCCGCCGTGCTGGTCGAAGGGCTGCTCTTCTACCTGGACGAGGCCATCGCCCTCCGCCTGCTGCAGACGCTCGAAGGCATTACGCGCGACGGCAGCTGGATCGCGCTCGATGCGGTCAATCCCGAGATGCTGGCGTCGCCCTACTTCAGCGGTTACATGGCGAAGCTGAAAGAGCTCGGCTGCCCCTGGAAGTTTGCCATCTCAAACCCCGAGCAGCTGCTCGCAGGGCATGGGTGGCAGGTTCGGGCGATCGGGCCGGGCGAGCCCGACGCCGATTTCGGGCGCTGGCCGTATCCGGTGCTGGGCAGGAACATTCCGAACTTGCCGCGAACGTTCCTGGTCAAGGGACAGAGGGTTACCGGGAGACCAATACCGGTCGCGAGCGATGCGGCTCCAGCGCCCGCACCGGCTCCCACTCCAATCCGGTATCAATTGATCCGGGAACCGGATCTCGTCGGCTCGTTCGCCGCACCACCCGGGGTGGGACCGTTCCCAGGCGTACTCGCCCTCGGCGGCTCGGACGGCGGGCTCCCTGAGTACTTCACCGATCTGCTGGTGCCGGAAGGCTTTGCCTGTCTCGCGCTTGGCTACTTCGGGATCGACGACCTGCCCGCCGGCCTCGTCGAGGTGCCGCTCGAACGCATCGAACGTGGATTGCGATGGCTCGCCGCCCATCCGCGCGTCGCTCCACGCGACGGCCGTGTGGCGATCATCGGCGTCTCGCGCGGCGCCGAGCTGGCGCTGCTCGTCGCCTCGACATTTCCGGATCTCGTCGGGCCGGTGGCGGTCTACACACCGAGCCACGTGGTCTGGCCGGGCGTCGACTACACGGCGCAACCCGGCGCAGTCACCCCCAGCTGGACGCATCGAGGACAGCCGCTCGCCTGCATGACGTACCGCGCCGGAGCGGCTCCCACGTTCTCGGAGCGCGGTGTGGCGCTGGTCGCACTTTCGGACCAGGCGCTCGACGATCCTGCAGCGATCGAGCGGGCGGCGATCCCGATTGAACGCGCCGCCGGTCCGCTGCTGCTCATCTCGGGCGGCGACGATCACGTCTGGGCGGCGGAACGCATGTGCCGGATGGCGGTGGAGCGCATGCGGACGCACGGCCGTGGCGACGCCGTCGTCCATCTGTGTTACCCCGCCGCCGGGCACGCGCTGTTTCCGTACACGGGTCCCTCGGGCACAGTTCCGCAGCAGGTGATGCGCCTCGATTTCGGCGGCAGCCTCGACGCCGGCCGGGCTGCGCACGCGGACGCGTGGCCGCGCGTCGTCACGCTTCTGAGGGGATCGTTGGGCTGAGGCGGCGCCGCGGTAGGCAGGAAATCGGCGCAACGGTCGGGAGGACTGCGATGGCTGTGCCGCGGGAAGATCGCCGACAGACTTCGCGATGGACCGTTCTTGCCACGCATTTGAACGGCGCCGTCGACAGCGGGAAATACGGACACATCGACACTGAAACCGTGCTGCAACACGTCCAGAGGGGCGATGTGTTCGACTACCTCGCGCGCGAATCAGGCAAGGACGTCGCGTAGGCGTTGGAAAAGCTGGACGACACCCAGCGCCACAGGCTGCTCCAGCATTGCCGGACGATGGCGGCGGCGTACGAGCCTTCCCAGTTTCACGTTCGCCGAAGCGGACTCGCACTAATGGTCGCCTATCTGTTGCACCTCATTCAGAACGTCCACGTCGATATTCCGGTCTGAAATTCGAGCATCGCCTGAGGCCCGACGCGGAGAGCGACGTCGCGCACGTGGTGATGACGTCGTCACGCTCGCTCGGGCTACGGCGCGCCGCCAACGCGAAGCGACCTGACCGATGCTCGGACGGAGTTCAGTATCGGACCAAGGCCAAGAGCCCAGGTCCTGACCCCTTATGCACCAACGACTGCGATCACGCGCGAGGACGGGTGGCTCCCGGCGGCCGCGGGCGCTCCGGGAAACTGACGATCGCTCATACCCTGTCGCTCCCGCGCCGACCAGGAGATAACTCGCAGCGACATGCGTCACACGGCACGAAACGTCCGGGAGGCTCGCGGCAACGCGAACGCGTGGACGGAAGTCGGCGCGATGAATCGCGATCGTCAGTTTCCGGCTGCGCGGTGTGGTCGGCCTGGCGCACGCGGCCGCCAGGAGCCACCCGCCCTCGCGCGTGTGATACGTACCCGGAACAGTCGATGACGTCTCCATGACACGGCGCGTTGAGGGTGCCTTCGAGTTCCTAACTGACACCGAAGCGCGCTCGGGGGTTGAGGACGGCGCACCCTCGAGACGGCGCGATCAGCGAAGCCCAAAAAGCGCACCGCAGGCAAACCAGTGGGCGATGTCGTTGCCACGAGCTGGGAAGATAAACGTGGGCCGCCGTTCACCGGCCGGCGGTGCGCTTTTTCCGCGCCGACTCGCGGGTCGCCGTCCTCAACCCCCAAGCGCGCTTCGGTGTTTTGCTGACCGATGCTCGGACGGAGTTCAGCGTCTGACCAAGACCAAAAGCCTAGTCTAGGTCGTGGCCCTTTATGCAGCCATCGACAGCGATCACGCGCGAGGACAGGTGGCTCCCGGCGCGCGGAACATGTTGGGAGCAATGATGATGCTCCAACAGGACCGGGCCATATGAACCGTTACGTCAATGAAAACGGCGGGTAGGCATCGACGAGCAGCAGCAGGTACGCCTCCACACGCAGCCTCCACCGCATCGCGCCGACGCTGAATTCGACCAGTGCCGATGGATAGCTGCCGGTGAAGAGGATGACGAACCAGGCGCCGATCGAGGCGAATCCCCAGCCGATCATCAGGAACGCCAGGATGACCAGGTGGGGAATCAGCAGGAACAGCCGGAGCGCGACGCTCACGCGATCGCGTGCCTGCGCCGGCTCCTCGATCGCGAACGACGCCGGGTACGGCGCGTCGCCGAAGGGCGGGTAGGCATCGGTGAGCAGCATCAGATACGCGAGCGCCCGCGTGCGCCACCGGAGAAAGAAGAGCGTGTACTGACGAATCCCCAGGATGTGCACGCCGGCAATCACGATCGTGAACCAGCTCACCACGGCCAGGAAGAACGCAATCGCCCCGAGCAGCCCGCCCTCGCCGCCAACACTGAGGTCCCGATTGCGCGAGGCGAAGCCGATTGTCGTGCCACCCACGAGGATCAGGTGCGGAATCGCCAGGAACAACCGAAACGCCGTCGTCAGACGATTTCGGCCGGCGACCAACGGTTGCACGTCGACGGACACGGGATATGGCATGTTTGCTCCATCCTACGTCCTAGCGTCCTTCTTCCTTCTTCCTTCTTCCTTCTTCCTTCTGTCTTCTGTCTCCTGTCTCTGTCTCCTGTCTCCTACCCATGCCTCGCCTGCTCGAACGGCACGCGCAGGTGCTCGCTGGCGGGATCGTGTGTGACGGGCAGTGTGACCGTGAACGTCGAGCCTTTGCCGGGCTCGCTCGCCAGCGCGATCGTGCCGTCGTGCCGATCCACGATCCACGCCACCAGCGTGAGCCCGAGACCGGATCCGCTGCCCGACGATCGCGCCGGATCCGCGCGAAAGAATCGATCGAACACGTGCGAGGCCACCTCCGACGTCATCCCGATTCCGCTATCGCGCACGATGAGCCTGGCGCCGCCGTCTCTCTTTTCCACGCGGACGCACACCTGGCCGCCGGCCTCCGTGAACTTCAGCGCGTTGTCCATCAGGTTGAGCAGCAGGCGCTCGAGCCACCCGGCGTCGGCCGCTACGATTGTCGGGCCATCGCGCTCGCAACGAAGCGCAACGCCCTTGGCCTCGGCCACCGGCATCAGCTGATCGACCAGCGACGCCGACAGCTCGCCGAGATCGACCGGTGCGAACACCAGCGGGATCTGACCGGCCTCGGCACGCGCGAGCGTGAGGATGCTGTCGATCAGTCTCCTGAGCGCATCGATCTCCTCGATCTGGCTCGCCACCGCTCGCGCGTGCGGATCGTCGGGCTGCATCCGGCCGAGCGCGAGCTCCATCTCACCGCGCATGGCGGTGAGCGGCGTGCGCAGCTCGTGCGCCAGCGCCGCGCTGAACTGCCGCATCTCGGCCACCGACTGCTCGAGTCGCGCCAGGATGTCGTTGAACGCCCGCGCCACGTCCTCGAGCTCGTCATTCACGCCGCGCATCGGAACACGCCGTTCGAGACTGCTCACGTCGATCGCCCGCGCCGCCTCGGCGACATCCCCGAGCGGACGGAGCGCGAAGCCCGACAACCACCGTGCCACGAGCACGGCCGCGACGAGCGCGAGCGGCAGGAGCCAGAGCAGCAGCTGGCGGTACTGGAGCAGCGCCCCGTCCAGCTGACGGAGCGAGATGCCGACCTGTAGCAGGTACGAACGGCCGTTGATGCCTGGAATGACGCTGTTGGAGATGCGTATCCGTCCGACATCCGTCGTCATCTCCAGCGTGCGCTGGTCGTCGCCGTAGGTCTGCACTTCCGAAGGCGTCAGCCGCAGCCCCAGCGCGTTGATCTCGGGCGAACTGGTCAGCAGCCGTGCCGTCAACCGGTCGTAGATCTGGTAGTACCTCGTCGCCTCCCGCACGAATGCGGCCTGATCGTTGTCGCTGGCGTCGAAATCGAGTGCCAGCCCCTCCCCGTCCTCGCGCAGATAGCCGTGCAGGCCGTCCGTCAGCTCGGTCAGGCGCACGTTCATATCGGCGTCGAGCGAGCGCTCGAATTGATCGTAGGACACCACGCTCAGGATGACGATGAGCAGGCCGAAGACGACCGTCCAGATCACCGCCAGGCGAGCGCGCAGGGTCAGCGTCACGAGGGATTGTCGGAGAGCACGTAGCCAACGCCGCGAATGGTGTGAATCAGCGGGCGCCCGAATCCGCGGTCGATCTTGTTCCTCAGCGAGTTGATGTGCACCTCGACGACGTTGCTGACGCTGTCGAAGTGGATGTCCCACACGTGCTCGATGATGAGCGAGCGGGTGAGCGGACGCTCGCTGTTGCGCATCAGGAACTCGAGCAGCGCGTATTCCTTCGGCGTGAGATCGACGGCGGTGCCGGCCCGGCGCACGGTCCGCCGGATGATGTCCATCTCCAGATCGGCCAGGCGGAGCACGTTCTCACGCGGGGCGCCGCGGCGCAGCAGCGCGCGCAGCCGCGCCGAGAGCTCGGCGAGCGCGAACGGCTTCGCCATGTAGTCGTCGGCGCCGGAGTCGAGACCGGCGATGCGCTCGTCGAGCGAGTCGCGGGCGGTGAGGATCAGGATCGGCAGCGCCGACTTGCGCGCCCTGATGTCGCGCAGGACCTGCAGGCCGGAGCGCCCCGGCAGCATGAGATCGAGCACGACCGCATCGTAGTCGACGGCGACCGCCTGCTCACCGGCGCCGGTGCCCTCGTAGAGCACGTCGACGGCATGCCCTTCCTGCTGAAGACCTGCCTGAACGAACGAGGCAACCTTGCGGTCGTCCTCGATCACCAGCACGCGCATCGTCTTTCCTTCTGCTCGCGCTCTCGTCGTCTGAGACGTGCTTCGCCGCGCGTCGCTCTCACCGATGTTGACACCATACATGACGCACCCCCCCGACCCATTCTGACGAATGGCAGGGGCGCCGCGGTTCCACATTCACAACATTAACAAGACTTAATGAGGCGTTCATGTCTGATTCAGGTTGATCCCATTGAATGGGGACAGCTCACGATGGTCTCGTCCACCTTTCAAGGAGATTCGAACATGCGCCATACCATCCTCGCTGTCCTGCTGCTCGGGGCCGTCACGGCCTCATCGGCGTGGGCGGCGGCTCCGCAGACCGCATCGACGGCCAAGTCGTCCACCAAGGCGGCCAAGTCGGCGTCGACGGCCAGCCACTCGGTCAGCGGTGTCATCAAGTCGATCGACGCGACGTCGATGACGCTGAGCCGCAAGAAGGGCGGCGACCTGACGTTCGCGCTCAACCCGTCCACCGATCGCCAGGGCCAGCTCGCCGTCGGCTCGCAGGTGTCGGTCCACTATCGCGAGGACGGCAGCTCGCACGTGGCAACCGCGGTGGTCGCCCAGGCGGCGAAGAATACCGCGAGCTCCACGACCAAGGCGAAGAAGTGAACGAGCGTTCCCGGGCGGCGGCGAGGCGGACGACCCCGCCGCCGCACCCGGGGTGCACGGGCCGGCGAGTGGTGGCGGCAGCTGTCATGGGTACATTGCTGATTTTCAGGATGCCTTCGAGTGAGGCGGGCACCGCCACGACCGAGACCCTCATGCTTCGAGGGCGGCCGCAGACGCTGCACATCTACGGCAGCAGGGGACAGGGCGAACCGGTGATCGTCTCGAGCGGTGACGGCGGCTGGATGCACCTGGGCCCGCACGTCGCCGACCTGCTGGCCGGCGCAGGATATTTCGTCGTGGGGTTCGACGTACGCGCCTACCTCGCCAGCTTCACCGCCGGCGCATCGAGCCTGCAGCCCGGGGACGTCGGTCGCGACTACGAGACGCTTGCCGCCTTTGCGTCACGCGGGGCAACAGCCAAACCGGTGCTGATTGGGGTGTCGGAAGGCGCCGGCCTGTCAGTCCTGGCGGCTGCAGACGCACGGGTCAAGTCGGGCGTCGCGGGCGTGATCGCCCTCGGGTTGCCGGACATCACCGAGCTTGGATGGCGGTGGAAGGATTCGGTCATCTACGTGACGCACGGGGTGCCGGATGAACCGACCTTCGAGGTCGCCGGCGTGATCAGACACATTGCGCCGCTGCCGCTCGCCGCCATCCATTCCACGGTCGACGAGTTCGCGCCGCTCGCAGAGGCCGAGCGGTTGTTCTCGCTGTCGGGTGAGCCGCACAGGTTCTGGGTCGTCAAGGCGGCGGACCATCGCTTCAGTGGAAATACGGCCGAGTTCGACCGCCGGCTGCTCGATGCCATCGTCTGGGTACGTCACAATCAACCGTGACGCTCCGAATGCTGAGCCGCGCACGATCGGCACTGCCTGCCCTCGCCGGTCTCGCGATCTTCGTGCTGGCACTGCTCGTCCTCAGGCGTGAGCTGAGCGCGGTCAGCTGGCGCGAGCTCTCCACCACCGTTCTCGGAACGCCGCCAGGCCGTCTGATCGCGGCGCTGCTGCTCACGGCGCTCAGCTATGCAGCGATGGCGTGCTACGACCTGCTCGCCTTCGCGTACGCAGGCAAGACGCTCTCGCGCTGGCGGATTGCCTGGACGTCGCTCCTCGCCTACGCAGTGGCCAACAACGTCGGCTTCGCCATCTTCTCCGGTGTCTCGGTTCGCTACCGCTTCTACCGCCGCTGGGGCGTGACCGCCGAGGAGTTCTCCAAGATCATCGTCGCGTACTCGATCACGTTCTGGCTGGGGCTGTTCGCGCTCGGCGGACTCAGCCTGGTCCTGGCGCCGCAACACACCGCCGCCGGGCGCATGGTGTCGGGCGGCGCGGCGCTGATGGGTGCGATGCTGCTGCTGGTGAGCGTGACCTATGTCGCGATGTCGGCCTTCCGACGCACGCCGTTCCGGCTCGGGCGATTCGAGCTCCGCATTCCGACGCTGCGAGTCGCCATCGCGCAGCTGCTCGTGTCATCCGCCGACTGGGCGCTGGCGGCGTCGGTGCTCCTCGTTCTGCTGCCGGGCGGCGCGCCGGCCACGGCACTGCTCGGCGCGTTCCTCATGGCGCAAACGCTGGGGCTCGCCAGCCATGTGCCCGGAGGCGTCGGTGTCTTCGAGGGCACGCTGTTGTTGCTGCTGCAGCCGTACTTCACGCCGGCCGAGGTCCTGCCCTCGCTCGTCGTCTATCGTGCCGTGTACTACCTTCTCCCGTTCTCGGTCGCGCTGGCCGCTCTCGTGGTCGACGGAACGGGGCGGATGCGGCAGCAGGCGGCGGTGGTCGTCGCACGGATCGGCCGTGCCACCGAACGTGTCACGCCGCGCCTGCTCGCACTGGGCACCTTTGCTGCCGGTGTGGTGCTGCTGCTTTCGGGCGCGACTCCGCCCGTCGCCGATCGCATCGAGCAGCTCGGACACTACCTGCCGCTCGGCGTCATCGAGACGTCACACGTGCTCGGCAGCGTCGCCGGCGCCGCGCTGCTGCTGCTCTCGCAGGCGCTCGCTCGTCGCCTCGACGCGGCTTACTACCTCACGCTGGCGATGACCGCCACCGGCATCGGCGCCTCGCTCCTCAAGGGCGGCGACTACGAAGAGGCGATCGTCCTGACGCTGCTGATCGTGGGGCTTCGCCGGGCGAGACCGGCGTTCACCCGGCGCGCCGCCTTCTTTGCCACCCGGTTCTCGGCGCACTGGATCGCCGCCGTCGTCGCGGCACTTGCCGCGTCGGTGTGGCTCGGCCTCTTCGCCTTCCGTCACGTCGACTACTCGCACGCCCTCTGGTGGCGGTTCGAGCTCGACGCCGCCGCGCCCCGCTTCCTGCGCGGCACGGTCGGCGCGGCGTCAGTCGTCCTGCTCTTTGCGCTGGCACGCCTCATCAGGCACGCGCCGCACGAAGCCGCCCCGCCGACGGAACAGGACCTGCGCGACGCCGGCGCCGCCATCGCCGCCCAGCGATCGACCATGCCGCACCTCGTGTACCTGCGCGACAAGTCGCTGCTCTTCGACGACCGGCGCGAGGGCTTCGTCATGTATGCCGTCAAGGGGCGAACGTGGGCGGCGCTCGGCGATCCTGTGGGCGCCGAAGACCGGCTGCACGATCTGGTGCGGCTCTTCCTGGAGAAGTGCGACGACTACGGCGGCACGCCGGTCTTCTACGAGGTCAGCCCGCGTCACCTGCACCTCTACGCCGACTTCGGCCTGACGCTCATGAAGCTCGGCGAAGAGGCCCGTGTCGACCTTCGCCGCTTCACGCTGGAGGGACCGGCAGGCGCACGCTATCGTCAGTGCACGCGGCGGCTCGACCGCGATGGCGGCACCTTCAGGCTCCTCGAGCCAGGCGAGGCGGGCCGGGTGATGGACCAGCTGCAGACCGTCTCAGACGACTGGCTGCAGCAGAAGGCCGGCGGCGAGAAAGGCTTCTCGCTCGGGTTCTTCGACCCGGATTACATCACGCGCTTTCCGGTGGCGGTGGTCGAGCGGTCGGGCCGCATCCAGGCGTTCGCCAACCTCTGGCCCGGACCGAATCGCGAGGAGTTGTCGATCGATCTCATGCGCTATCACCGCGACGCTCCCAAAGGCGTCATGGAGCCGCTGTTCGTCCGCCTCATGCAGTGGGGGAAGAGCGAAGGCTATCGCTGGTTCTCGCTGGGCATGGCGCCGATGTCAGGGTTCGAGCCGTCGCCAGTGGCGCCGTTCTGGAGCCGCGCCGGCCGCTTTCTGTTCGAGCACGGTGGCCCGATCTACAACTTCCAGGGACTCCGGTCGTACAAGGAAAAGTTCCAGCCGGTCTGGGATTCCCGCTATCTCGCCTATCCGGGCGGCCTTACGCTACCGCGGATCCTTGCCGACATCTCGGCGCTCGTCGCCGGCGGGTACTCCAGGATTTTCGTGAACTAGGTTTGGTGGCCAGCCGAGCTGAAGCTCGGCTCTGCGACGACTGCCAACGGGATCGCGGTCGGCCGAGCTAAAGCCCGGCTCTGCGACGGAGATTGCGACGGAGATGGTTCGCAGCGCCGAGCTTCAGCTCGGCGGCTCATCTGAATATCTGACCGATGCCGATGTAGAACCGTGTCGAACCGTCGAACCCGGCGCCGACGGAGACGAAGACCGGCCCGATCAACGTGTCGGCGATCATCCCCACACTGACGTTTGTCTGGACGTCGCGCGACGCCCAGTCATCGAACGCCGCCCCGTTTTCGATCCAGCCGCCGGCGAGGACGGGACCACCGAGGAAATCGGGCAGGCGCGCAATCTGCCGCAGGTACCCGCCCGTCGCCAGCACGAAGTTGTCGCCCCTCTGCTCCCCGATGTCGAGCGCACTCAATCTCAATGGTCCGCCGAGCACGAACTGATCGGTGGGTAACGGGTGATCGTGAAACGAGGTCCCGGCGCCACCCGCCACGAAGAGGCGATTGCGAGCGCCGCGATCGAGCGACCAGAACCAAGTCGCGCTCGCCTGCGCCTGAGCGACACCGTCCGTCGAGCGGTCGGTCGGGGTGTCGGCGGTGGGCGCGTCGAAAAAGTATCGGGCCTGCATGAACGCGTTGAGCCCCCGTCTCGGGATGACCGGGTGATCCTGCGAGTCGTGAGTCCACGACAGGTGGACCATGCCCTCGTTGCCGTCGATCTCAGGGAAACCGGGATCGCCGACCTCGATATCGGTGGATACGTGGCCCCAGCGGACGCCGGCCCGCGCCTCGTTGGTGGGACCGATGTTGACGCCGACATCCGCCCCGACACCGGTGACGATCTCACCGTAGGAGGCGACGATCTCGTGATCCTCGATCACCGACAGCTTCTGCGAGCCGATGCCGGCGGAGGGCTCGACGAAGAATGGCGTGCTTCCGAGCGGCCGGTACAAGGCGACGGCCGCCGACGGATTCGACCCGATCGCGCCGTCGACACGCAGCTCCGAGCCAGACCCGACGATGTCGTAGGCGAGATACCGTGCGCCGAGCCCGAATTGAAACGTGTTCGACGTCGTGTTCTCGAGACTCAACGCCATGAACAGAAACGGCGGCGCATAGAGCTTCGGCAGCGCGCGCACGAGCAACCCGGTCATCCCGTCGCGTTCTGCCAGATCCCAGGTCAGCGCCTCGTACCGGCCCAGTCCTCCGAAGCCGGTCAGCGTCTTGTCGAGCGCGGCGACGTCGATCGGTTTTCCCAGGTGCGTGGCCAGCGCCCGTTCCATAATCGCCGCGTCGCTGCTGCCGGCGCCCTCGACGGTGATGAACGCTGGTGCCGGAAGCGCCCGCCGCCGCGACGCGGCTCGTGCCGAGCGCCACGATTCCCAGGCCGTGTCGTCGACCGCAAGCGGCAGGAGCTCCGCCTTCATCGCCTCCGCTGCGTTGTAGCCCTCGCGAATGAGGTCACGGAAGCGGCGCCAGTCGAGCGAACCGTACTTCGTCAGCGGTACGTTGATCAGCACGTCGGCAGCGGCCATGCCCTTCAGCGTGTTCGCGCGCATCATCGCGTCGAGCGTGCTGCCGACCACGCCGAGCAGCGACGTCGAGATCGCCCGCTGCTCCGTCAGATCACCGACGTTGACCGCAATGACCCGCTCCGCCCCCATGTCGCGAACGACGTCGGCCGGTACGTTGTCGATGGCCCCGCCGTCCACCAGCAGCTTGTCGCCGATCACCACCGGCGGAAATACGCTCGGCAACGACATCGTCGCCCGCAGCGCCTGCGCCAGCGAGCCGCTGTCGAGGACGATGCGCTGCGACGTCGGCAGGTCGAACGCGACGCTCCGGAACGGCGTCGGCAACTCATCGAACGTGCGAATGCCGTAATACGGCGCGGTCACGCGCCGGAACAGCAGCTCCACCTGCTGCCCGCTGTTCAGCGACGACTGTGCAGCCAGACCGTTCTTCAGCCCGAATTCGAGATGCGACGGGTAGGCGCGCGAGTCGCGCTTCCGGCGCACGTTTTGGAACTGGAAGTCGGAGTCCTCGAACATCGCGTTCCAGTCGATGTCGGCGAGCATCGTCTCGATCTCGTCGGGCGTCATGCCGGTGGCGTACGACGCGCCAATGAGACCGCCCATGCTCGTGCCGGCGACCCGATCGATCGGGATGCGATGCTCCTCGAGCCAGCGCAGCACGCCCACATGGGCGAGTCCGCGAGCGCTGCCACCGCCGAGGGCAACACCAACACGCGGCCGTTGCGCAGCCGCCGTCGTCTGCCCGTTGGCATCGACTGCCTGAATAGCCGCCGCGAGCGCCAGGCAGACGATCGCCATCCGTCTCCCTGGAGGATTCCATCCGACGCCCTGACTCAATGCGCGCATCATCACGTCAGCTATTCTTGCAGGCAGCAGGCCAGCACACACACAGAATCCGCCGCGTGGGCAGCTCCCCTTCAATTCACGTCACCCTTCAGATCCCATAGCCACATGTCGCGAGACGCGACCGCGGATTATCGCCGCGCACCCACGACCCGTCGCGAGCGACATCCTGTTGCCGGCTCCCTGCCTGTCCCCTCGCCGCTGCCGGAGAGGATTTCCGATCGGCGCTTGTGGCATGCCCCGGCAAATGCCGTAAACTGCCCCGGGGTGGGAGGTGGAACACCGGACGCAGGAGATTGGACGTAAAGCCAGGACAGGTCGCGCGGACTCGGCCCTTCTTGAGGAGCTCGCCATGAGAACTCGTCGCGCGTTCTTTGCCGTCGTGGTGATGATGATGTCGCTCGCATGGGTGTCTGCCGCCGACGTAACCGGCAGGTGGGCGGCGAAGTTCAGCACCCAGGCTGGCGACCAGGAGTACACGTACGACTTCGTCGTGAAAGGCACGCAGCTGACCGGCACGGCGAAGGGAAACCTGCTCGGCGAATCGCCCATCGCCGACGGGAAGGTCGAGGGCGACAAGATCACTTTCGTCGAGAACGGCAAGTACATGGACATGCCGCTTCGCATCGTCTACACGGGAACCGTCGTGTCGAACGACGAGATCAGGTTCGTGCGCAACGTCGCGGATTTCGCCATGGAGGAGTTCGTCGCCAAACGGGTGAAGTGACGTCGAGGTCCGGCTGAAGCCGGACACCGCGAGGTCACTCGCCTGGCGACGCGCAGGCCTTGAAGTCCGCCTGGCAGCGGGACGGACGGATGTCGGAGGTAGCATGAAGCCACCATGAGCACGCGAGACGATGTGGAACGGTTACGAGAACCGATACGTGGTGGCCAGCCGTGTGGACGCAACCTCGACGGCACAGCGCTGCTGGCGGCGATCGAAACGACTCGCCGGCACACGCCGACGGACTGGGTGCGCCTACGTGAGCAGTCGTTCGACGCGCTGGCCGACAGCAAGGATCTCCGGCCGCTCGCGCATCTCGCCGCCGCGCTGCTGCATGCGGACGGCCTCGAGGAATTCCTTGCGACGATCAGCATCGCTGCGAACTGGCTCGACACGTATTGGGAGAACGTCTACCCGCAGATCGAGAAGGCCGATTCGTCGTCGCGACGCCGCGCGCTCGAGAGTTTCTCGGACCCGGTCGTCGTCGAGCAGCTGAGAGGCAGGCCGTCGGTCGATACGGACCTTCAGACCCGCCTGAAATCCGAGGCGCTGCCGGCCCTCGAGCGCATCGCCGCCAGGTGGCGCAAGCACGCTGGCCAGGACATCCCGAATCTCACGGCGCTGCGCCTGCAACTGGAGCGGCTCGCCGGCATCCCGTCAACAGCGACAGGCAAAGACGCTTCCGGTCCCCCCGCTGAGCCTCCACCTGCCCCGAGAAAGACACGAGGACTTCGACGGGCCAAACCGCCACAACCTCCGCCGTCTGTGTCTGCGGCCGCGCCGGCAGCGCGCAGCGCACCGCCGCCCGCACCACCGCCGCCAGCCGCACCACGGGCAGCCGCACCACCGGCAGCCGCGGCACCGCCACCACCTCAACCGAGGTCGGCTCCCCGGTCGGCTCCGCGAGCGCCGGAAGCTCCCGAGGCCGTCACAGAAGCCGCCACGTCTCCGATCGAGTGCCACTTTCAGGCCGACATGGACCCGGAGGTCATCGTCGATCGAACGGCAACAATCCAGGTCACGGTCTCGCGCGAGATGCTGGCGCCGCTCGCCGGCCGCGCCTCTGCCACGGGCAGCGCTGCGGTCGATGCCACCAGCCGGCTGCTGGTGCAGGTGATGCCTCGCGTCAACTTCGTGCTCGCCGGTTCAGGAGAGGACCGGGCCGAAATCGCCGTGCCCGACGCCGGCTCGCCGGCGTTGCTCTACTTCGATGTGAAGGCGGCGCACGCGGGGCCCGGTGAGATCTGGATCGTCGTCCGGCAGCACCAGATGGGCATCGCCCGGCTGGAGCTCAAACCCACGGTTGTCGACCGGCCGTCTGCGGCAGCCGGCCCGCGCGCTGTCGCAACCGCCGATGCGACCGGGGCGCCGCCGCTCGCCATGCCGCTCGATCAGCTCAGCATCTTCGAGCAAACCGTAGGCGATACGGTCAAGTACGTCTACGAGCTCGAGCTGCCGTCGATCAACGTCTTCGGACTCTACGAATCGCCGCCGCTCAAGGGCAAGCGAGAGGACTACGTCGCAACGCTTTACAAGGAGATCGAGGACCGCTACGTCAGCACCATGGACGTCGCCGAGAAGAAGGCCGACGTCGCGGCATTCACCGCCGAGCTCCAGTCGTACGGAGCCGTCCTCTTCGATCAGCTCTTTCCGCGCGAAGTGCAGGATGTGTTATGGACGCACCGCGATGCGATCAAGAGCGTTCGCGTCGTGTCGACGGAGCCCTTCATTCCGTGGGAGATCGTCCATCTTCGCCGGCCGGGCCAACCCATCGACCCCGCCGAGCGACCGCGTTTTCTCGGTCAGATGGGACTCGTGCGGTGGCTGTACAACGTCAACGGCCTGCCGCCCACGAGGCTTCGGATACGCGAGGGACGCGCCCGCTACGTCATCCCGAAGTACCCGGATCCCTCGATGCAGCTGCCGGCGACGCTCAACGAACGGCTCTACCTCGAACAGACATTCATGGCAACCGCGATCGAGCCGCAGCCGAATCCGGTTCGCGAGGCGCTCACACAACCGGGCGCTTTCGATCTCGTCCACTTCGCGTGTCATGGGGAGGCCGACTCGCAGGCAATCGCCCACGCGCGCATCGTCCTCCAGGGCCGGATGGAAGGCGAATTCGTCCCGAGCTACCTGAATGCCAGCACCGTGGAATCGTTCGGCAGGCTGCGCGCCGACGACGGCGTGCAGCCAATCGTCTTCCTGAACGCGTGCCAGGCTGGTCGTGCCGGCTATCAGCTCACCGGCATCGGCGGCTTCGCGCAGGCGTTCCTTCGAGCCGGCGCCGGTGCGTTCGTCGGCACCCTGTGGTCGGTCGGCGATCAGCCGGCGTTCTTTTTTGGAAGAGCGTTCTACGAAGAGCTGCGGAAAGGCGCGACCATCGCCGAGGCGGCGATCGCGGCGCGCGAGGCGGCAAGGCGCGATGATGCCACCTGGCTGGCGTACGTGGTGTACGGCCACCCTCACGGCAGACTGACGCCTGATTGAACGGGGGCCGCTGCGCAGAAGAGGCGGACCTGAGGTCCGCCTCTTCGTTCAGTCCTTCGTGCCCTTCGTGAGACACGAATCCAGGCTTCGTGTCCTTCGTGATCTTCGTGTCCTTCGTGATTAGAACTTGAACACCATGCCGGCCGCCGCCCGGCCGAAGTCGAGCTTCGTGCCATCGAGGACGGTGATGCCGCCGAGCTCCAGATCCTGGAAGCTGTGGAAGTACCTGATGTCTCCCCGGATGGCCACGTGACGGCCGAAGAAGATCATCAGGCCTCCTCCGATGTCCCATCCGAAGTGATTGTTGCTGTTCTCGAGAAGGCTCGTCGGCGTGAGCTCGACGTTCGTCTTGATGAGGCCGAGGCCCACCAGGAAGTACGGCCGCGTCACCTGCAGGTTCGGAGCGAGCATGAAATTGCTCATGACCGTGAGCACGCTCGACTCCAGACCTTCAGTCTCGCCGAAGAAGTGATTGGCGTACGCAATCTCCTGCTCGAAACCGCCGACGTTGTTCAGCGCGCCGAAGGCAATGCCGTAGTTGAGCTTCTTGTCTTCGCAGCCCGTGATTTCCGGACAACCCGAATCGCCGCCGAAATCGAACCCGACGAACGGGCTGATGTACCCCTGCGCGCGCGCGTCGCTGGCAGCCGCCAGCGTCGTGGCGCAGACGAATATCGCGATGGTCACACTCCTTCTGGTCAACACCTGGGTCATCTGATTCTCCCCCGGCTCCCTGGGCCGGACGTAGGAGGCGCTTTCTGTACGATGACCGAGCCCTCGTCCTACGTCAACGCAACGGGTATACAGATGACGTGTCGGTTCGTCCGGCCGGCAGGTTGAGGCACCGAGAAATTCGCCACAGAGAGGCACAGAGTGATCATGACTGCAAGTCACCCCGCAGCATGAAAATGGGCTACGCTCGCAGCGCCGTTCGGTCGGACGTCGGTCTGTGAGTGGCACGCATGAGTCCGCACAGAGTGTGACGCGGGAGCTGAGGGACCCCGT
>DASUGH010000032.1:0-14081 GCA_036274155.1 Vicinamibacterales bacterium
ATCGCCGGCGGCAGCTGCCTGCGCGGCGGCGCGCTCGAGCAGCGCAACGCCCTCCGCCGTCCGCTGCAGTCGAACGAGCGCCTGGCCTCTGATCACGTCGGCGTCGAGCGCCACGTCGATCGCCTCGGCGCTCCTCGCCGCCTGGGCTGCACCCTCGAGCGTGGCGACGGCTCCATCGAGACGGCCCTCGACGAGCTCGCGTTGTCCCTGAAGCTGCGTCTGCCGCGCTTTCAGCGCTGCGAATGCCGGTGTGTCAGGAATCGGCTCGGAGATGAGCCGCGCCGCCTCGGCAGGCGACCGGCGGAAGAGCAGGATCTCGCCCTCGAGCAGCCGGAACCGTGCGGCCTCCTCCGGGCGATCGACGGCGGCCGACATGCCCTGATCGGCCAGTGCGACTGCGCGATCCAGATTCCCCTTGCGCAGCTCTTCGACCGACGAGGCGTAGAGAGCCTCGTGAGAAGAGCCTGGGTCAGCTGGTTTCGTCCACGGCGACGAACAGCCGCTCAGAACGACGAAGAACAGCAGCGCCCAGCGCGCCTCGGGGCTCGGGACTCGGGGTTCGGGATCCGGGGCTCGGGACTCGGGACTCGGGGCTCGGGACCCGGGACTCGGGACTCGGGATCCGGGGCTCGGGACTCGGGACTCGGGACTCGGCGTTCCGCATTCGGCATTCGGCATTGACTACGGATACCAGGATCCGTTGCTGCCCACGTCGCCGCCACCGACATACCCGCGGAGCGGCGACCCCAGCTCGCAGCGCACCATCGTCAGCCGTCGCTCTGCGGCCGAGATCAACAGCTCTCCGAAAAAAATCCGTCCGAACTCCGGGACGATGACGGTGTGCTCGTCGATCCTGGCGCCTGGAAACGGCTTTCCCGTCCATTTGATCTCGCGGACGATCGTCGTGTAGAGGACGTCCTGCGAGGAGATGAGCCGCGCCGGCCCCTCAGCGGGCTGTCCCTCGACGGTCGTGTCCATCGCCAGGCTCTTGCGGTGGGCCTTCGACAGCTTCCGGTCGTCGGCTGCGGCCATCAGCTTCGAACGGGTGTCGTTGGTCTGAAAGAACGGGAGGTTCAAGGTGATCGTCAGGCCGTACTCATCGACAGCGACGCCTTCGATGGCCGTCTCCTTGGCCGGCACGATGCGGGGCTCGCCGCTGCCATCGGGACTGCGGCTCACGAGTGTCGCGCGCAGCCGCTTGACGGTGAGGAACGGTCCTTCGTTGTTGCCCACGCTCATCTCGCGCACGTCGGCGCCCACAGTGGTGGTCGTCGTCAACTCGTCCTGACGGCCCTTGTGGCTGACCACCGCCCGCGCGCGTTTCTCATCGTCGAAGAGCCCCTCGGCGAAGGTCGCGGCCGACGCGATGCGGACTGCGTCGCCAAACGACTTCGACTTGACCTCGGCCCGCGCACGTCCTCCCGTTACGCCAAGGGCGCAGGAGCCGCAGTCGAGATCGATCACGGTGGTCCTGGGAACGTAGAGGAGACCGGACAACGCGGATGCGTAGCCCTTGAACCGGAAATGTCGCGTCAGCTGCATGAGCCTCTCGACCCCGTTCGACGTCTTCGAAGGGTCCGCGAGGCGGTCAGCGCGACGTCACGAACGCGTACTCGCCCAGCACGGCCTGCGGGCGATCCGCGTCACGGACGACAACGGTGTAGCGGGCAGGCACGTCGAGCCGATCCGCAGGCACCAGCAATATCGGTGAAACCCCTGGGGACGGCACGGGAGTGCGACCGGATACTAGCGCACTCCCGGCTGCGCTGCGAAGCTCCAAGCTGAGCTGTCGCGTCTCGGGACCGGCAATCACTTCGACAGCTAGCGGCACGACGCTGCGATCGGTGGGGACTGGCACCACGATCTCCGCTGCGCCTGGTCCACGCGTCGCGCCGCGCAGGAGTGTCGGAGCCACTGCTGCTGACGACGTGGGCGATGCCGTTCTCAGCTCGGGGAGTGTCACCAGCGATTGATAGCCGAGGACGAGCGCCAGCGACGCGGCGACCGCCCACGGTGCGACGAATGCTGGACGGAGCCAGGCCGACCGCACTGGCCGGATGACTCGCGCCGTGTTGGCGAACGGCGCGGGTGAGGTGACGAGCGCCGGCGCCCCTGCCGGCGCCTTCGCCGCCTTGCGAACCTCGCGCCGGATCCGGCCGGCCGTTCGAATGTCCTCGGCGCAATCGGCACATTCAAAGTAGTGCGCTTCGAAGCGATCGCGCTCCTGCTCGTCCATCTCACCGAGCAGGTACCTCTCCGAGGCCATCGTTTCGATTGCGTGCTGGTGCGTCATAGCCGTCTCCGGGAGCGGCGCGCCGTTGCCGCTAGCCACTGACGTACTCCGTGCGGAAACGCAGCTTCGCCCGATGCAGGAGCACGCGGAGGTAATTGCGATCCACGTTGAGCCGCCTGCAGATCTCGTCCTTGTCCAGCTCGTCGAAGAACAGCCACTTCAGGAGCTCCCGCTCCTTGTCGGGCAGCGCGGCCATCACTTCGCGCACGTGCGTCTGCTCCTCGGCCGCCGTGAGCGTCGATTCCACGCCGGCGCTCTCGTCCTTCAACTCGACATCGGCACTTTCGTCGAGCGGCGAGGTCCGCGAGTGTGATCGGTAGAGCTCGAACAGGACGTTGTTGCAGACGGAATTGACGAACGCGCCAAGGGCGCCTGGACTCTGCAATCCGCCTTTGCGGCGGAGCGTCGTGAGCACCCGAACGAAGGTTTCCTGCCTGGCATCTTCGACCTGCGCCGGCGATCGCAGGCGCATTCGAAGCTTGGTCGTGAGCAGCGCGCCGAAATAGGCCGTGAAGTGCTCCTCGGTGCCCGCGTCTCCCGCCACAAGCCGCTCGAGGTAGTCGCGGTCGAATTGAAAGCGTGACTGCAGTGACAAACCGCCCCATCGTAAGCGTCGTCCCGCCGTCACGCAATGCGGCAGGGACGGCCGGGCGGGCGCCGCGCTCCCGGCCGCTGAGCTGGTGAGCATGGCAGCGCCCTGGACCGTTATGCGGCCCCGAACGTGAATCGTGTACTCGTTGCGAATCCGCATAACGGTCAAGCCGCGCGCAGCGCGGCCAGAGATACTGTCAACTAGCCGAGGGTTCTGCCGGGATATCAAGGGCAGAGCCCTTGGCTAGTTGCTGCGCGCCGGGCCCGACTCGAGCAGCGCCAGGCTACGCATCACGTCGCCTGTGCCGCCCGCCGTAAACGGAATATGCCCCTGCCTCCGGTCCTGCCGGCGATCGGACAGTCCGTCGAGCAGGCTTCGCTCGACCGCGATTCCGGCGTACCGGTCGGGTCCTCTGGCGCGCCCCTGGTGAGAGATTTCGTCGGGCAGATCGTTGACCTCGATTTGACCGTTCCCGCATCGCGCAACCAGCCGATCGGCGACCTGGCGCATCTCGCGGATGTTTCCGGGCCACGTGTAGTCGGCGAGGCGCTGCGAGGCGCCGGAGGTCACGCTCGGCGTCTGTCTTTGCGCCAGAGCGGCGCTGCGGCGGAGGCAGTCCTGCAGCAGCATCGCGATGTCCTCGCGACGCTCGCGGAGCGGAGGAATCCGGATGTGCAGCACGTTCAGGCGGTAATACAGCTGCGCGTCGAAGCGGCCGTCTTCGACGAGATCAGCGAGGCTGGCCTCGGTGGACGCGACCAGCCGAACGTCCAGCGCCGGAAGCGGCCGTTCGGCGCCGACCGGCCGGACCTCGCCAGTCTCCACGAAGTGCTTCAACCGTGCCTGGATACCGCGGCTCGTATCGGCGATCTCGTCGAGAAAGACCGTTCCGCGATCGGCACTCT
The DNA here is from genome assembly GCA_036274155.1 of Vicinamibacterales bacterium. Taxonomy (GTDB): domain Bacteria; phylum Acidobacteriota; class Vicinamibacteria; order Vicinamibacterales; family UBA2999; genus Gp6-AA40. The sequence continues at coordinate 3,791 of DASUGH010000032.1, forward strand.
CGAGTGCGCCGCGGCGGCGTGACTGGCTGTGATCGCCGGGTCCGGCGTGTCCGAACAGTGCGGCCCCCAGGACATCGTCCGGGGTGCCGCCGCACCTGATGGCCACGAGCTCGGCGCCGCGCCGGGCGCTTCCCTCGTGTATGAGGCAGGCCACCATCCCCTTCCCGACCCCCCGCTCGCCCGAGATCAGGACACGAACGTTGGACCGGGCTGCCAGGACGATTTCGTCTTCGACTTCACGGATTGCCGCACTCACGCCGAGCCTGACCGTGGAGATCATTTACCCGCCTCCTGAACGTTGGTGGCACAGACACTCAAAACGTTTCAGGAGGTAGGAGCGAACAACTATCGTCTGGGGTCAGGTCTTGAATACATGGTTTTTTCACGGTCTGGCACCGGCACGTGACCGGTGTTCCTTGCCCCGCGTTTCGAGTGCCGACGGTGCCAGACCGTGAAAAAACCATGTATTCAAGACCTGACCCCAGTCAGACAGGCACAGCGGCCGCGGATTATTCATGAACGTGTCGGTACGTTCGCGCAGAAAAGCGCTCGGAGCAGGCCGTCTTGAGAGCGAGAAAAACGCCGCGCAGACCTGAGACACGGCGTGGGGTTGGGGGTCCCCACGCCCGTGCATGGGACGTTAGGTCGAAGCAGCGTTTTTCCGGCCTGCGGAGCCGCTTTTCGGAGCGAATGTGCCCGCCTCGACAACTGCGTTCACAAATAATCCGCGTTAGCCACCCGTCGGCAGGGCCGCCGCGATCAGCGGAATGAGGACTTCATGGTGGCCCACCAGGGAGATGCCGGCACCCTGGGTTCCAGCGACCGGGCGGGTGACGACGTTCGTTTGGGGCCGGTACAGGCGCAGGAAATCGATGTTGACGGTGGTCAGCCGGTCGAGACTGATGCCCTGGTTCCGAACCAGTGCGACCGCTTTGAGGAAGACTTCGGGCAGGACGACGGCAGAACCGCAGTTCAGGTAGACGCCGCCCTCGAGCCGCGCCACCGCGCTGGTGAAATACCGGAAATCGCGAAGACTGGCGTCGCCGATGGCGGCGCCGGAGGCGCCCGGATGCATGTGAATGATGTCGGTGCCGACGGCAACATGAACGGTCACGGGTATACCGAGTTGCGAGGCGACCGTCATCAGGCTGCGGTCCCCGTATGGCAGCCGCCGGCCGGCCAGATAGGCGCCGACGGCCTGGCCGATGCCCTGACGGTCGCGGGATGCCTGGCTGATGATGTCGTTCAGCAGCCGACCCGTTTCCTCGGCCATGCCGAAGCGTCCCGGGCCGAGCGCCTCGTCAACATCCTCCGAGGTGGCCCCCGAGAGCGCGATCTCGAAGTCGTGAATGACGCCGGCGCCGTTCATCGCGAGGGCCGACACGTACCCGCGCCGCATCAAATCGACGAGGACCGGCGAAACGCCGGTCTTGATCACGTGCGCGCCGATGCCCCAGACGATTCCGGACCGCCGGTCGCGCGCCGCCGCCATCGCGGCTACGACGCGCCGGAGATCACGTCCCGCGAGGATGTCCGGCAGCGAGGCAAACCAGTCGCTGAAGCTGGCGCCCTCGCGGACCGGTCTGGCGAAGTCTTCGGCTCGCGCCTTGCTCTTCCGCGACTCGAGCGGATAGGTCTGCACACCGGAGAGATCGAATTCCTCATAGGGGAATGGCATGGGGATACGGTAATGCAGAATGCACAATGCTCAATGCTCAATGCCGAGCCCCGAATCCCGAGTCCCGAATCCCGAGTCCCGAGTCCCGAGTCCCGAGTTCCGAATGCGGAGCTGGGGAGGCCTTCTCACACGATGAACATCGCGTCGCCGTAACTGTAGAACCGGTACTTCTTCTGAATGGCTTCGCGGTAGGCGGCCATCACCTGCTCGCGGCCGGCAAACGCGGATACGAGCATCAGCAGCGACGACTTCGGCAGATGGAAGTTCGTCAGCAGCCCGCTCACCAGTTGAAACCGATGCCCCGGCCGGATGAACAGGCTGGTCGACGCGCGCGCCGGTTCGACACGGCCGTCGGCATCGACTCCCAACGACTCGAGCGTTCGCGCGGTTGTCGTCCCCACCGCGATGATCCGGCGGCCGTCGCGCAGCGCACGGGTCAAAGCGTCGGCGGCGGCGGCGCTCACCGTGAACGGCTCGGGATCGACCTGGTGCTCTTCGATCTGCTCGACGCGGACCGGCTTGAAGGTGCCATACCCGACGTGCAGCGTGACCGCTATCCGCTCGACGCCGTTCGCCGCGAGCTCCTCGAGGAGCGCCTTCGAGAAATGCAGTCCTGCCGTCGGAGCCGCAACCGATCCGCGCTCTGACGCGTACACGGTCTGGTAGCGCTCACGATCACCTGGCGCATCCTCGCGCTTGATGTACGGAGGCAGCGGCACGTGGCCGATACGGTCGACCGCCTCGTCCACGTCCGACCCGTCCTCGGTCCAGAGCAGCACGGTGCGGCGTCCGTGAAAGTGCCGGCCCGCTATCTCGCCGTGCAGGCGTCTTCCCTCACGCTCGAAGACGATGCGTGCGCCGGTCTTGAGCTTTTGACCCGGGTGAACCAGAGCGAGAAAGGAAGGGAGTCCGTCACGCACGCTGGCGACGCGCTCGAGCAGCAGGCACTCGACGGCTCCGCCGCTCGGCACGCGGTGTCCGAGCAGGCGCGCGGGAAACACACGTGTGTCGTTGACTACCAGCAGGTCACCGCGGCGCAGGTAGCGGGCGAGGTGCGCGAAGGCGTCGTGCTCGATTCCGCCGTCGGCCCGGGAAAGGACGAGGAGCCTCGATCCGCCACGTTCTGACGGCGGTTCCTGCGCCACCAGCTCGGCTGGCAACTCGAAATCGAACTCGGAAATATGCACGTCGTGCGGGCATCAAGCGTACACCGCAGCGGCTGGCGGCGGTCTTGCAGCCGCCATGCGGTGGTCCACTTCATGGTCGCGAGGCTGCGGTGTTCGACGTGGTGATCGTTGGCGGCGGTCCGGCGGGCTTGTCGGCGGCGCTGGTGCTCGGCCGATGCCGCCGTCGTGTCCTCGTCTGCGACGCGGGGCAGCCGCGCAACTCACGTGCGAGCCAATTGAACGGCTATCTCACGCGCGACGGCATCCCACCAGCCGCCTTCCTGCAGGCAGGGCGAGACGAGCTGCGGCGTTACGGCGTCGTCCAGCAGGCGACCACGGTGTCCGACGTTGTCCGCCGGCCATCCGGCTTCGAGGTCCGCTTCGACAGCGGCGATCAGGTGAACGGACGGATGGTGCTGCTCGCCACGGGCGTCTGCGACGACCTGCCAGGCATTCCAGGGGTCGACGAGTGTTACGGCATCACGGTGCACCACTGTCCGTACTGCGATGGCTGGGAGGTGAGCGATCGAAAGATTGCCGTCATCGGCGACGGTGTCTCACCCGTCGGTCTGGCGCTGTCACTCAGGACGTGGAGCGCCCGGATCGTCGCGTGCATGAACGGCCGCCGGCTGGCTGCACCCCACCGAACGCAGCTTGCACGGCACGACATTTCATCGTACGAGTCACCGATCGTTCGTCTCGCCCATCAGAGCGGCCGGGCCCGCTACCTCGAGCTGGCCAATGGCCAGCGCGTCGATTGCGATGCGGTGTTCTTCGCCTCGACCCAGCGCCAGCAGTGCGGGCTCGCCCGGCAGCTTGGCTGCGAGTTCACCCGCAAGGGCACCGTGAAGACCGACCTGCTCGGCAAGACCTGCGTGCCAGGTATCTACGTCGTCGGCGATGCGTCGCGCGACGTGCAGTTCGTCGTCGTCGCTGCAGCCGAAGGCGCCAAGGCGGGCGTGGCCATCAACAAGGCGCTGCAGGCACGTGCGGGACTCGTTCCCGTAGCCGTCGCCTCCTGACGTGGCCGAGCGCGCTCACGTTTCACCGGCGAAGAAAGAACGCGAGGAGTCGGTCGTCGACACGCACGTCAACGTGCGGAGCATTGCGCTCACCATCATCGCCGCCGCATCCACCATGTACATCCTGCACTGGGCGCAGGAGGTGTTCATCCCGATCGTGTTGAGCATCCTCATCAGCTACGCGCTCGAGCCGGTCGTGCTCTGGCTGATGCGCGGCCGGTTCCCGCGCACCCTGGCATCGGCAGTCGTCGTCGGCTCTCTCGCCGCCGGAACCGCATTCGGCGGCTACGCGCTCGCCGATGACGCAGCGGCGATCGTCGAACAGCTGCCGGAGGCGGCGGTCAAGCTTCGCGAAGCGATGCGCGCCGAGCGCAGCACGAACGGCAGCACGATCCGGACTGTCGAGCGGGCGGCGGAGGAACTGCAGAAAACCGCCGACGCTGCCACCGGATCGAAGCCGGTGCCGCCGCGCGGCGTGCAGCGCGTGCAGATCGAGGAGCCGGCTATCAACATCCGGCAGTACCTCTCCTGGGGCTCCGCCAGCCTCGTGGCCTTTGCCGGACAGGCGGTGCTGATCGTCTTCTTCGTGTTCTTCCTGCTGGCGTCGGGAGACCTCTTCAAGCGGAAGCTCGTGCGACTGGCCGGGCCGTCGCTCGAGAAGAAGAAGATCACGGTGCAGATCCTCGACGAGATCAATACCCAGATCGAGCGGTTCCTGTTCGTGCGGGTGGTGACGAGCGTGGTCGTCGGCGTGGCCACCTGGCTGGCGTTCAGGATGGTCGGACTGGAGCACGCCGGTGTCTGGGGCATGGCGGCCGGGATCTTCAACAGCATTCCCTATTTCGGGCCGGTGATCGTCGCCGCGGGAACGGCCGTCGTGGCGTTCCTTCAGTTCGGGACCGTCGGCATGGCCACGTTCGTGGCTGGTGTCTCGCTGGTCATCACCAGCATCGAAGGCTGGATCCTGACGCCGTGGCTGACCAGCCGGGCCTCGCGCACCAATGAAGTCGGCATCTTCATCGGCCTGATCTTCTGGGGATTCATCTGGGGGATCTGGGGAACGCTGCTCGCGGTGCCGATGCTGGTGGCCGTGAAGGCGTGCTGCGATCACATCGAGGATCTTCAGCCGGTCGGCGAGCTGCTCGGCGACTGACGGTCTGTCGGGTGGCCAGTCGCGCACTACCTGGTTGAGTTGATGATTCATCAGATTGTCAGCGACGAGGGTGAGACAGGTCATCGCTCGCAGGTGCCGACTCCGCATGCCGGGAACGCGCTCGCCGCTCTTACACTGCCGTTGGCGCGGCGACTAGGAAATACTTCGACACGACATCTGCCAGGCGCGCAGGACCGCTTCGGGTATTTCGCTGCGTTACGGATCACATGGTCGGAAGTCGCCGCGAGGAATCGCGGCGCCCGCGTTCCGGCTCCGCGGTGTGGTCGGCATGCTCCGTACGGCACCCGCCAGCGATGACCTGTCTCACCCTCGGTGGCCGATGTGATGAATCATGAGTCCCAGGGAACGGAGGGGGTCTCGTCATTGAAAGCAACGGAGCCGAACAGTCGGGTGGTCAGTCGCGCGCGTAGCGATCCAGGTTCGTCCTGCCCTTTGCCGACAGCAGCGGCTTCCAGAGATCGCCCCGCCTGGCGATCCGCTGACGCACATTGTCGAGCCTGAAATCGTCGATGTCGGCGCCCGCCTCGACCTCGTCCCAGGCCAGCGGCGTCGAGACCGTGGCGAGAGGGCGCGGCCGAACCGAGTAGATGCTCGCCAGGGTGCGGCCCCAGGCGTTCTGGTTGTAGTCCACCAGCACCCGCCCGCGCGGCCGCCGCGCGACGCGATACTCGGAGGTCATGAGCGCCGGATGGCGCGCGGCCAGCTCCACGGCCAGCACCTTCGCAACCGTCCAGACCGTTTTCTGCGTCGGCCCGCGTTCGATCGGCACGTAAAGGTGCAGCCCCTTCGAGCCGCTCGTCTTGACGAGCGGCTTCATCCGCAGGCTGTGCAACGCGTCGCGGACAATCAGCGCTGTCTGGCGGACGTCTGCGAATGTGGCGCCCTCGCCCGGGTCGAGGTCGAAATGCAGATAGTCCGGCCGGTCGACGTCGTCGCAGCGCGCATACCACTGGTTCAAGTCGATGCACCCGAGGTTGATCACCCACAGCAGCGACGGCAGGTCGTTGATCACCGGAAAATCGATGACGTTGCTCGACCCGTGATCGATCTCGCACGTGCGGATCCACGCCGGCCGTGGCGATGGCGCGCGCTTCATGAAGAAGAACGGCCCCGCTGCGCCGTTCGGGTAGCGCTTCATCACCATCGCCCGATCGCGAATGTGCGGGAGCAGCACGGGAGCCACGTCGGCGTAGTACTGGATGAGGTCTCCCTTGGTGATGCCGCGCTCCGGCCAGAAAGGCTTGCGGAGATTTGTCAGGCGAACCTCGCGCCCCTCGACGGTCAGCGCGACGTTGTCGATATCAGTTGGGATGACGAGACGGCCGGCACGACGCGGCGCTCTTCCCGACGCCGATGCCTTGCGGCTCCGCGGCGACGTCATCGCAGCGGCGGCAGCTTCGGAGGACGCTGTCCGTGCCTGATCGCGCCGGCTACCGGCGCGTATTCGAGCTCGGCGTTGGCGGCGACGCAGCGCAACATGAGGCCACCGCGGCTCATGTCCCCTCTGCCGACGAAGGCCGGCGGGAACATCAGCTTCTCACCAAAGATGGGCAGCAGCACCTCGACGTATTTCGCGGAGGCGATGCTGCCGAGGAGTATGACCTCGCAGTCGGGCCCCACCACGTCCAGCAGACTGCGCGCCGCCCGCTCCATCGGCGTGCGATAGGCGTCGTTGCTCACTTCGATGGACGCTGCGGCGAAAGCACGGAACGATGCCGCGGTCACCGGGGTATCCGGCGTGCGAAGTCCGGCGTTCGGCGTGATGACGAGCACACCGCCTTCGGCCAGCGGGTCCGCCGGTTGCGGCGGACAGGCGAACTGCCTCGCGTATGCGAGCTTGCCGCGAAAGTAGAGGCCGCTCACGAAGCTGAACACGTCGCCAAGCGGCGCGCCTCGAGCCGTCCGCATCATCTCGGCGAGCGGAAACTGCGCGCGCGGCGACGAGATCAACTGCGCCCGCCGGCCGCCACAGTTGGCGGGCGATAGCAGGAAGATGCGGGAGGGTGCGATCGTGCTCATGGTCGGGGACCCGAATGCTCAATGCACAATGCTCAGCTCTACACCCCACGCATGTCGCTCACCACGCCAATCACCCAGACTAACAATACGACCGGCAGGATCGCCAGAGCCACGACCGCGCCGATCATGACACTGACGAAGATCCAGTCACCCGCCGTCGCCTGACGTCCGGCGAAAGCGTGCTCCTCGAGCAACTGCAGGTTCCTGTCGTTCGCCTTCCAGACGAAGTCGAACATGTCACCGACGACTGGCACCAGGCCGAGAGCAGCATCGAGCCCCACGTTGAGCAGCATGCGCAACTGGACCACCCGCGGAAGGCCGAGCGATCGGCCGTGCCACAGCAGCGTGATGGTGAAGAGCGGGCTGATGAGGTCGCCAACGCCAGGTATGAGGCCGACGATCGGGTCGAGGCCGATCCGGTACGAGGTGCCAGGAATCCGGAACGCGGAGTCCAGCAGCTGCGCAAAGCCACGGAGCGCCTGAAGGCGTTGCTCCATCCGGGGATTCAACATCGCCATGCGAAGGACCTGGCTACCGGCTCCGGTTCATGGCGCCCCTCGGAGCACACGGAGGTGACGGAGAAACAGTTTCACACGGAGCACACGGAGGTGACGGAGAAACGGTTTCACACGGAGCAACGGAGAAACGGAGGACGAACGGAGGTCAATCATTGTGGAGCTATCGTTTCTAAGAATGTGTGACGCCCACCCAGCTCACTAAGGTGGGCACGCGCTACGCGCGGCAGGGATCGAACGGAACGCCGATCACAAACACGCACATGAGTCTCCAGCGTGCTTGTGATCGGCGTTCCGTTCGATCCCTGTCGCCGGCCGAAGGCCGGCGGCCCACCTGCTGACTGCGACCGTATGGCCGTGCTCCGTTCGCCTCCGTTTCTCCGTTGCTCCGTGTTTGCTCTGGCCGTTCCTCCGTCTGACTCCGGTCCTCGACTAGTGACGAAGCCCCCAGCGCAACAGAATCGACCCGACGGTAAAACCGGCGCCAACCGACACCAGCAGCACGAGGTCGCCGCGCTTGAGCCGGCAGTTTCTGATCGCGTCATCGAGCGCCAGCGGAATGGTCGCCGCGGTGGTGTTGCCGTAATGCTCGATGTTGATGATGACCTTGTCGAGCGGCAGCCCGAGCTTCTCGGCAGCCGACTCGATGATCCGCCGGTTCGCCTGGTGCGACACGAGCAGGTCGAGATCGGACGGCGACACCTGATTGCGGTCGAGGATGCGGCGGCACACCTCCTCGGTGTTGCGGACGGCAAATCTGAAGACGGTCTGCCCGTCCTGTTTCACGAAGTGCATCCGCTTCGCGACCGTCTCGATCGACGCCGGGTGAAGGCTTCCGCCCGCCGGCATGCAGAGCGCCGGCCCACCGCTGCCATCGACGTAGTTTTCGAAGTCGATGATGCCGATCTCCGGCGAATCGCTCGCCTCGACCACCGCCGCGCCGGCTCCGTCGCCGAAGATGACGCACGTCGTGCGATCGGTGTAGTCGATGATGCTCGACATGACATCGGCGCCGACCACGAGCGCATGGCGGCACGCACCCGAGTTCACGAACTGCGCCGCCGTCGTCAATGCGTAGGTGAAGCCGGAGCACGCAGCGAAGAGGTCGTAACCCCACGCGTTGTGCGCGCCGATCTTGTTCTGCAGCAGACAGGCAGTGCTCGGAAACAGCATGTCGGGCGTCGTGGTGCCGACGACGATGAAGTCGATGTCGGCCGGCGTGAGGTCGGCTTTCGCGATTGCCGCCCGTGCGGCTTCGGCGGCCAGATCAGATGTCGCCACGCCGGCGTCGACGATGTGGCGCTCGCGGATCCCGGTGCGCTTCAGGATCCACTCGTCACTCGTGTCGACCATCTTCTCGAGATCGGCGTTGGTGAGCACGTGCGGCGGGACGTACGTAGCAAGACTGGCGATGCGGGCGCGCATACCCGCTCGAAACGTAGGCGTTACCACAGACGAGAGTCCTTCCCGGGAGCCGTGAGGCCGAAATATTCGTAGGCGCGGGCCGTGGCGACCCGGCCGCGTGGAGTTCTGTCGAGAAAGCCGTGCTGGATCAGGAACGGCTCGTACATGTCCTCGATGGCGTCCTTTTCCTCGCTGATGGCCGCCGCAATGCTGTTGACACCGACCGGGCCGCCGCTGAACTTTTCGATGATGGTCCGCAGCAGCTTGCGATCGATGTCGTCGAAACCGTGGTCGTCCACCTCGAGCAGTGTCATCGCCGCACGCGTCACGTCCGGCGTCACCCGCCCGTCGGCGCGGACTTCGGCGTAGTCGCGCACCCGGCGCAGGAGCCGGTTGGCGATTCGCGGCGTCCCTCGCGATCGGCGCGCGATCTCAGCTGCCGCATCGCCGTCGACCGGCACGCCGAGGATGTGCGCCGAGCGGCGCACGATCTCCTCGATGTCGCGGTCCTGGTAGAAGTCGAGCCGGTGAACGATGCCGAATCGGGCGCGGAGAGGAGCTGTCAGGAGCCCGGCACGCGTCGTGGCGCCGATGAGCGTGAACTTCTTCAGCGGCACCTTGACCGAGCGTGCGCTCGGCCCCTGGCCGATCACCAGGTCGAGCTCGTAGTCCTCCATCGCCGGATAGAGAATCTCTTCGATTGCAGGCGCCAGGCGGTGGATCTCGTCGATGAAGAGGACGTCGTGCTCCTTCAGGTTCGTGAGCAGACCGGCCAGGTCGCCCGGCTTCTCGATCACCGGCCCGGCGGTGGCGTCGATCGCCACACCGAGCTCGTTGGCAACCACATGCGCGAGCGTCGTCTTTCCCAGGCCCGGCGGCCCATAGAGGAGCACGTGATCGAGCGCCTCGCTGCGTCCTCGCGCGGCGGCAATCGACACCTGCAGGTTGTCGCGAACGCGATCCTGACCGATGTAGTCGTCGAGCATCCGCGGCCGGAGTCCGACCTCGTACTGCTCTTCGTCGTCTGCGCGACCGCCGGTGATCACACGATTGACCATTGGGTGGACTGAAACGTTCCGGGTTCCAGGTTCCAGGTTCCGGGTTCCGGGTTCCCCGAACCTGAACCAGGATGGAACTTCGAACGTGGAACCTGGAACCCGGAACCTGGAACCCGGAACCTCGAACCCGGAACCTCGAACCCCGAACCCCGAACCCCGAACCCCGAACCCCGAACCTTGAACCACGAACCTTGAACGCCGAACCTGAACCAGGGAACTTGGAACGTGGAACCTGGAACCCGGAACCTGACCTTC
>DASUGH010000033.1:0-2501 GCA_036274155.1 Vicinamibacterales bacterium
GCATCGTGGCTTGGAAGGTCACCGCGGCGTCGAGGTCGGCCTGTGTCAGCGGACCGGTGCCGCCTCGCGCCGACCACGCGGCTTCGGCGCGGCCCTTCGCCCACTTGCCACTGACCTTGTCGGGCGACACCTACTTTCCGAGCTAAGGCGACACCCAGATTTACGAGGGTGTCGCGTTCCAACTGACGCCGTGGAGCATCCCGCGCGGGAGGCCCGCGGCGGTGACCAAGCTCGACGAGAGGTGTCGGATGACGATCGCGATGCTGAAGGAGAAGGGCGTGCCGAACACGGCGATCGCCCAGATGCTGGAGGTGACTGAGGGTGCGGTCCGCTACCACGAGAAGCGACGCGCCGAGGGGGCGATGGACGGCCGCGCCCGGCAAGCGCACAAGGCAAGCCGATGGGCCGAGGTGATCTCGGCCTGGATGGCAGCGAGCGAGAGGCCCAACGTGGCGGCGCTGCACGACCGGCTGGTGCAGGAGCACGGCTACATCGGCAGCCTGCGGTCGGTGCAGCGGTACGTCGGCTGCCACTTCCCGAAGCCTCCGCTGCGGGCGCGTCGCCGGGTCGAGACGCCGCCGGGAGCTCAGTCACAGGTGGACTGGGCGGAACACCGCGGCGTGTGGGTCGGCGGTCAGCAGGCTGATCTATACGCCTTCCACATGCGGCTGAGCCATTCGCGTTACGGCGCGACAATCTGGTCGGAGACGAAGGACCAGCTCGCCTGGCAGAAGTGCCATGTCGGGGCGTTCCAGCGCCTGGGCGGTGTTGCGGCGACGACCCGCGTCGACAACGAGAAGACGGCGGTGTCCCGCGGTGCGGGCGCCTTCGGCGAGATCAACGCGTCGTACCGTCGCTTCGCACAGACGATGCGCTTCCACGTCGATGCCTGTGCGCCCCGCACGCCGCAAGCCAAGGGGAAGGTCGAGCGCGGCATCCGGACGAGTCGCGGGAGCGATCCGCGCCGTCGGCACTGGAACTCGCTGGCCGAGCTGCAACAGCAGACCGATCGCGAGGACGAACAACGCGCCCGGCGTCGGATCTGTCCAGCGACGGGCAAGACGGTCTACGAGACCTGGCTCGAGGAGCGTCGGCTGCTGACGCCGCTGCCCGAGATCCTGCCCGAGCCATTCGATGTCGTGGTGACTCGGCGCGTCGGCATCGACTGCTTGGTGTCCTTCGAGTCGCGGCAGTACTCGGTGCCGTTCGCCTACGTCGGCGAGATGGTCGAGATCCGCGGTTGCCACGCCACCGTGCAGATCCTGGCGGACTGCCGGATGCTGGCCAGTCACCCGCGGCACACCGAGGCGCGGCTCGTCATCGACCCGAAGCACTTCGACGGCAACGCGACGGACCGTGTGCTGCCGCCGCCGCCGCTCGGCCGGATGGGCTTGCGGCTACAGGAGATCGCGGCGTTGGAGCCGCAGCGTCGTCCGATCAACCTCTACGCCGCGTTGGCGGAGGTGGCGCGATGAGTTCGCCGAGGAAGCCCACGGTCGATCTCGACCTGACGCGTGATCTGCTGAACCGGCTGGGTCTCCAGACCGCTGCCGACCGGATCGAGGACCTGCTGACGGCGGCGGTGAAGGACGACGACCCGGCACACCGCTTCCTCGATCGCGTGCTGCAGGAGGAGGTCGGCACCCGCGAGGAACGACGCGTCCGCACGTCACTGAAACTGTCGAGCCTGCCGCAGGGGCAGACGCTGGCGAACTTCGACTTCGCCTTCCAGCCCGGCATCGAGCGCAGCCAGATCGAGCTGCTGGCGACGTGCGCCTTCATCCGCGAGAAGTCGTCGGTGCTGATTCAGGGTCCGCCCGGCGTCGGCAAGACGCACCTGGCCGTGAGCCTCGGCGTGAAGGCCGTCGAGAACGGTTTCAGTGTCGCGTTCTTCCGGCTCGAGGAGTTGCTCAACGAGCTCCGTCGCGATGCCGACGTGGCGCCGGCGCGCATGCGGCGGCGCAAGTACGTCAACGTCGCGTTGCTGATCGTCGACGAGGTCGGCTTCGAGCCGATGTCGCGGCACGACGCGAGCCTGTTCTTCCGCCTGGTCAGTTACCGCTACGGTCGCGGCAGTCTGCTGATCACGACCAACAAGGGCATCAAGGACTGGCCCGAGCTCTTCGCCGGCGACGAGGTGCTGGCCGCAGCCATCCTCGATCGACTGCTGCACCACAGCCACGTGCTCAACATCCGCGGCCGCAGCTACCGGCTGCGCGACCTCGACCAGCGCCTCACGGAGCAAGCCTGAGCCCGGCGCAAGTCCGCGCTAGCAGCGGAGTCATCTCGCCCGGTGCCCGCGACACCCTCGTAGATCTGGGTGTCGCCTTAGCTCGTAAAAGTAGGTGTCGCTTGACAGCAGCTTCTCCTCGATCGCGATGTGACGCAGTAATCCGCGCCGGAAGTCAGCAAACGCTTCGCGATCGAGCTCCGGTTTCTCCATGGCGCGGTTCAGAAGAGTGTGCAGTCGCGCGCGTAGAAAGACGGCGGCATCGGTTCGG
>DASUGH010000034.1:0-11583 GCA_036274155.1 Vicinamibacterales bacterium
CGACGCGCGCCGGCCGGCGGCGTCGCCGGTATAGCGGGCTGATCCGCACGTCGGAAGCCATTCGGGATCTCGAACATCCCGGCGGCGATCGGCCCATCGGTGATGTCGGTCACCGTCGACTCGATTTCGTATCCCAGCTGATTGTTTCGAATCAGCTGGCGCATCACCATGCCTTCCAGGCCTGCCGGGACGCTGGTCACCAGAGCCAGCGCCTTGCGCAAGGCCTCTCCCTCGGATCGATACGCGTCGGCCAGCCACATGTCGCCCTCGAACGTCACGCGTGTCGGGAAGCCTGCGGGCGGTGTGACAGGGAGCGCGACCGACATCTGGACCAGCACACGCTCGCAGCGGAGCCCCAGCAGCGTGGAGAACTCTCCGGTGCGAGTGAAGGCCGGTGCCGGAGAGCCACCGGGATTGTCCAGCACCGGCGCCGGCAGGTACGTCTGAGAATCCGGAAAGAGGATGAACTGCCCGTCGGGCCGAATCAGCACGACGGATTGAACCGTTCCCGCCATCTGCTCGATGCGGATGGCGTTGCCGGAGATGAATGTCTTCGCCTCGCCAGGGCTCAAGAGCCCCGGCGGCGCGGTGGCAGGACCTGCGTTTGGCTTCGCCGTCGAAAGTTGCCGCACCACGACTCGAGTCGTGAATCGAACATCTGCGCGTGCGACCGGGGAATCGATCGCAAGCAGAATGGCCGCGATGGCGAACAGTCTCATGGTGTCGACCTCCAGGCATCCATCACAATCGTGTAGACACACAGCACGGTCATCGACCCGCAGGTCAGAATGACGACGCGCGCCTGTGCGAGCGCGCGGTGGCTTCTCTCTGATGCCACTGGGAAGCGATCCGAGTCGTCCAGCAGCCGATGAATGCGCAGCGCCTGAATCGTCGGAGCGACCACCGTAAAGACCCAGAGAGCGATCCATTGCAGCAGACGGGTGGGCACGCCACGGTCGGACCAGGCCATGACCACGATCAGGCTCGCTGCCAGCCACGTCACAATCAGCGCCGTGGTGAACACGACGCCAAACCGGCTTTCGTTCGTCGAGTGCATCGCAATCTCTCCTGCTGGCCGCGGCCGGTGCGGAGGCGATCCGCACCGGCCGCACATCTCACCTCAGAACCGGGCGTTCAGGCAGTCGCCGGCGTACATCATTCCGTAGATCAACGCGGCGATCTGGTAGGCCGCGCAGAGCGGCGCGAACGCCACGCCGACGATCGGAACGGCAGCAGCGGCGCAGTGCAGGGCCGCGAGCAGCTGCGTTTCCTTGAGGTACTCGAGGAGCGTTTCGCAATAGGCCTTCCAGTACTCGGTGTCGGTCGGGTCCTGGAGGCTGACGCGCATGACGTTCCCCTGGTTCTGCCGGCGATCGAGCCCCTGCGCCGACAGTTCCAGCAGCGCGGCGAGCTTTTCCCAGTTGGCTGCGGGCCCGGCCGTCATGATGGCGTCCACGATCGCTCGACGCCCTGCGTAGTCGAGATCGAGCTGTGCAGTGAGCACACGCTCGTCCGGCGACTGGACGCCGTAGGCTTTCAGTTCGGCACGCATCCGGTTGCGATCGATCTCCACGTACAGCACGTTGTCGCGCCCTTCCCGTTCCGCCAGCGTGGCGAGCCCCGACTTCACGCGCGCGTCGAGACCTGTGGCGCGGGCATAGACCGCCAGCGATTTCAGCTGTGCCGCAAAGGCCCTGGCGAACTCTCCCTTCCGTTCACGGCGCAGCCCGTTGTGTGCCGCCGCCATCTGCCGGACGATGTGATCGATGACCGGATCTACCGCGGCGGTATTGAGGTGGTTGTGGGTCGTCTGTCCCGCAAGCCTCATCGCGCCCGCGGTCGACGAGGCCAGCAGCGGAAGGCCAGCCACGACGCTTCCGACGAACATTCGACGCCCTATGCCTGTTTCCATACGTCACCCTGCTTTCCGCCCGGCTCACTCCATCAGCCTGTATTGCAGCGCCTCCGCGACGTGGTCTTCGCCGACGCGGTCGGCCGCACAGAGATCCGCAATCGTTCGCGCAACCCTCAGCACGCGGTCGTAGCCGCGCGCGCTCAACCCGAAACGCTCGGCGGCGTGTTTCAGAAGCTCCCGGCCTGGCGCATCCGGACGGCAGACGTGCGCCGCCGGACGCCCTCGCAATGCCGCGTTCGTGCGTGCGCCGGTATCCGGGAGCCGTGACTGCTGGCGATCGCGCGCCGCACAGACACGCAGCCGGACGGCCGCCGAGTCCTCTCCTGCGACGGCGTCGGCGATCGCGCTGACCGGCACGGCAGGGACCTCGACAATCAGATCGATCCGGTCGCGAAGGGGGCCCGAGAGCCGGTTCCTGTAGCCCGCGACCTGCGAGGGAGTGCAGCGGCACGTCCGCCGCTCGTCGCCACTGAAGCCGCACGGGCACGGGTTCATCGCGGCAACCAGGACGAACCGCGCGGGAAAGACCGCCGTGCGCGCGGCGCGCGCGATCGTCACGCGCCCCTCCTCGAGCGGCTGCCGGAGCACTTCGAGCACGCGCCGATCGAATTCCGGCATCTCGTCGAGGAACAGCACGCCGTTGTGCGCCAGCGAGATCTCGCCCGGCCTGGGCATCGACCCGCCGCCGACGAGCGCAACGGTCGAAATCGTGTGGTGCGGCGCGCGGAACGGCCGCTGCGTGAGAAGGCCAACACCCGACGGGAGCGTGCCGGCCACGGAATGGATCGCCGTGCACTCGAGCGCTTCGTCGAACGTCAGCGGCGGCAGGATCGTTCCCAGGCGCCTGGCCATCATCGTCTTCCCGGCTCCGGGAGGACCGGTCAGCAGCAGGTTGTGTCCGCCAGCGGCGGCGACTTCGAGCGCGCGCCTGGCGAAGAGCTGCCCGCGCACGTCAGCGAGATCGCCTTCGTCTGCCGGCGGCTTCGCCGACGGCGATTCCGGCGCCGTGGCGAGCGGTGCGGCGTCAGGACGGTTCAGCGCGTCGACCGCATCGGGCAACGACCTGACCTGACAGACCTCGAGCCCTTCAACGACACAGGCCTCCGCGACGTTCTGCGGCGGCAGCAGCAGCCGCTTCACACCGAGACGACGCGCTGCAATCGCGATCGGCAGCACCCCGCGAATCCCGTTGATCGCCCCATCGAGCGAGAGTTCCCCCACGACGACCGTGTCCGTCACCTCACGACGAGTGACCGGGCCGGAGACCGCGAGCAGGCCGAGCGCGATCGGAAGGTCGAACGACGACCCGGCCTTGCGAACGTCCGCGGGTGCGAGGTTGACCGTGATTCGATGGTGTGGAAAGTCGAAGCCCGAGTTGCGGATCGCCGAACGAACACGGTCGCGGCTCTCGCGAACCGTCGCGTCGGGCAGGCCCACCATGCTGAAGTGGGGAAGGCCGAACGAGACGTCGACCTCGATGTTCACGGGATAGGCATCCACGCCGAAGACGGCGGCACTTCGCAGGACTGCGAGCATCGCCCACCTGAACTGCAAGACGTGCCGCCTCAGGGCGGCGCCGCCGAATCAGGCGATTGGCGTGGAGTTCAACGAATGGTGCTCGAACCGGATCGCAGTTCCTGCGATCTCGCCAAAGCAGAAAGTACGCAGAAACTGACCAGCAGATACTGGCTAGTTGGTGGCGACGACGTCGGGCCGGAGGATCGTCAGGCGCTGACCGGCTTTGATCGCCGAGCCGGTGAGGCGGTTCCACCGCTTCACCGCGGCAACGGTCGTGTGATAGAGCTTGGCGATGGAGAAGAGCGTTTCGCCGCGCTTCACCCGGTGGGTGACCCTCGTGGTGGAGCTGGCAGCCGTTTCATTCTGGACGACCGGCGGCCGGACGTTGCTTGCGACAACGGCATCAACCGCTCGTGACTCCGCCACCGGCGCAGGCGTCTCAGTCCGCGCCGCCAGCATCGTCGTCGGCGCACGCGGGATGATCAGCTGTTGCCCGGCGGTCAGGCGGGCCGAGGTTCTCAGGTAGTTGGCTTCGGCCAGATCCGTGCGACTGACCTTCAGCTTCTTCGCGATGGTCGATATCGTCTCGCCCTTCTTGACGATGTGGCGGTTGAACGACACCAGCTCTTCCGGATCCGCAGCTGCCATTGAGGCTAGGATCTGCTCGCCGGTGCCCTCAGGCACGTTCAGCTGGTAGTCCGTTTCCCGAACGGGTGTCGTCCAGCGGCGAAGCTCCGGGTTCAGGTTCTGAATCGTCTCCACCGGCACACCCGCCCATTCAGCGACCTTCCTGAGATCGATCGGGTTGGCGACGGTGATCTGTTCCGAGCGCTGGATCTCGAGCTCCGCGATGTTCAACCCGTACTGCGCCGGATTGCGCGCGACGACAATGGCGGCCAGGATGAGCGGAACATAGTCGCGAGTCTCTCGCGGCAAGTAGCGCGTGGAGCTCGTGAGTGCCCAGAAGTCGTCGCGGCGCGAGCGCTTCATCGCGCGCTGCACGCGGCCGGGCCCGCCGTTGTACGAGGCCAGCGCGAGGTGCCAGTCGCCGAACATGCCGTACAGCGTGGTCAGGTACTTGGCGGCGGCCCGTGTGGCCTTTTCCGGATCGGCGCGTTCGTCGATGTACCAGTCGTGCTGCAGCCCGTTCTCGAGTCCGGTGCCGCGCATGAACTGCCAGATGCCCTTGGCCTTTGCCTTCGACAGTGCGCTCGGCTTGAACGCGCTCTCAATGAGCGGGACATAGGCCAGGTCGAGCGGCAGCCCTTCGGCGCGGAAAACCTCCTGAATCATCGGCAGGTACTGCGCGCCTCGGCTCAGACCATCCTCGAGGTAGCCCTTCAGACGGCCGCTGAACGCCTGCACGTACTGGAGCACCTTCGCGTTCAGCGGGATGTCGATGTCGTGCGGGGTCTCCTGCAGGTCGGCCGACACCACCTGCTTTGTTTCAGGCGTGGCCGGCGGCTGCTCGAAGGTTGAAATCGCCAGCAGGTCGTCGATGGTGGCCGGCTCGTACTTCTTCTCCGTAAACCCGTCGCCCTGCGCGAGCGCCGTGAGCTCGTAGGCGCTGATCCGCTCCACGAGGCGGTCGAAGTGCTCGCGAATCCGCGGATCGGTGCGCGCGCCGTAGCGCGATTCGAGCAGCACCTCGAGGGAGCGGTTGAATTCCGCCTTGGCCATCTCGAGATGGCCTTCCCGGAGCTCCTTCTGCCCTCTGTCGAAGTGTGAAGTCGAAAGTGCGATGAGATCCGCGACGGCATCGGTCTGCGGCGCCGGCGTCGAGGCAGCAGGGGAGGCCGACTGACCGGCTGCCGAGTAGACGGGCGATGCAGCCACGCCGAGCAGGCACAGCGCGAGCGTCAGGCCGGCGGAAGCGCCGAAAGAAACAACAGAGCCTGCGCGGTTTTTCCGGTGTTCCGGCGCCTTCCGCATCGGGGCGTACTCTACCATTCGGCAAAATTACGGGTCAACAATAAGTCCAGTCGGCTCAGCAATTGCGGGCAGCGACGCGTCCACCCGTGAAGTGTTTATCGACGATTTCTGCCTGAATCGTCAGGCCCTGTCAGGATGGCCACGACGACTGGACGAACACCTTCTGTGATTCCCCCAGATCCCGGGCCGCCGGCGTAATGATCGTCCGGTCGCCCACGACCAGTTTCTTTCCAGCAGCCAGGGCTGCTCGAACGTCGTCCTCACAAACGAATTCGACGGCGGTTTGAGGTGCCGGGGTTGCCGTCTGACGAGGGACCTCGGTTGCAGGCCCCGGAGCCCTGTAGCCGCGGGAGGAGAGAAAGGCGTCGATCCGTTCGGCGAGCGCCTGCGCGGATATGCCGCGCTGCTCGGGTGCGCGGGATGCCTTCGGAAGCCCGGGCCCCCGGTTCGCAGCGACGCGGGCCGGACCTGCGTCGGCCGCCGGCCGTGCGACGACATCGGCCATGGTGGCCGACGGCGGCGCTGGCCGAACTTCGTACGCCAGCCGCTTCACGTTGAGCAGATGTCGTGGCGAGATGTTGTCGGACGTGATGTTGCCACCCCATCCACCGCAGCCGAGGGTCATCGCCGGATCGAGGCCCGTGGTGAGGCCGATCGATCCGTGCGTCGTGGGCGTATTGACGCAGATGCGGAACGCCGGCTTCCGGAGCCCGAACTCGAGGATCACATCCTGGTTCTCGGAGTGAATCGACATCGTGTGCCCCATGCCGCCGTAACGCAGGATCTCGATACAGCGTTCGCAGCCCTGACGCCAGTCGCCAACGACATACCAGGAAAGGACCGGGCACAGCTTTTCGATCGACAGGGGATAGTCGCGCCCGACGCCCTTCAGCGGCGCGATCAACACCCTGGTCTTGTCCGGAACCTTCAGCCCTGCCATCTCCGCGAGCGCCGCGGCCGGCTTCCCGACGAGCGCCGGATTGGGCAGCCGTTGTGGCGTCACGAGCACTTTGGCAAGCGCGTCGGCTTCCGCCTCGTTCAGGAAGCAGGCGCCGAGGCTCTGGAACTGCCGCCGTGCTTCTTCCGCGACCGCTTCATCGACCACGACAGAATTCGGCGACGAGCACAGCAGCCCGTTGTCGAACGTCTTGCCGATCATGATGTCGCGGGCCGCCTTCGCCAGATCGGCTGAGCGCTCGATGTAGCACGGTGCGTTTCCTGGACCAACCCCGTACGCCGGCTTGCCGGCGCTGTACGCGGCGCGCACGAGACCCATTCCACCGGTCGCCAGGATGACCGCCACCTCGCGCGCCTTCATCAGTTCCTGGGTGCCTTCGAGGGTGACCGTGTTCATCCAGCCGATGCTGCCGGACGGCGCTCCGGCTCGCGCCGCCGCCTCCGCCATGATCTCCACGGTCCGCGTGATGCACTTCGCGGCCGACGGATGTGGGCTGATCACAATCGGGCATCGCGCCTTGAGGGCGATGAGCACCTTATAGATCGCGGTTGACGTCGGGTTCGTGGAAGGCACAATGGCAGCGACGACGCCGAACGGCTCGGCGATCTCGATCACCTTGCGGTCTTCCAGCCTGTTGATGACGCCGACAGTCCGCATCGGCTTGATGAAGTCGTACACCCGTTGCGACCCGAACAGGTTCTTCTGGACCTTGTCGGCGGCCACGCCGAATCCGGTCTCCTCGACGGCCAGGCGGGCCAGTGCCTCGGCATGGGGCGTCACGGCTTCGGCCATTGCCCCAACGATCGCGTCGATCTGTTCCTGGGAGAGTTCAGCGAGGCGCGGCTGCGCCTGCCGTGCGACCCTCGCGCACGCGCGAGCCTCGGCGATGGACGCCAGGTCCTTGTCCGTCTGGTTCGGGGAGCCCGGGCCGGCCATCGGGGAGCGCTATCCTTTGGGCAGGATCCGTTCGACTTCGCCGTGGGGCCGCGGGATGACGTGCACTGACACGAGCTCGCCTACCCGGCGCGCGGCGGCCGCACCAGCGTCGGTGGCCGCCTTCACGGCACCCACATCGCCGCGGACCAGCACCGTGACATAGCCGGCGCCGATGTATTCCTTGCCGACCAGGACGACGTTGGCCGCTTTGACCATTGCATCCGCCGCCTCGACCGAGCCGATCAGCCCGCGAGTTTCGACCATACCGAGCGCTTCAGATGCCAAAGTGGGGCGATATTATCATTTCGAGGCACTCACGCTGACGGCGTCAGGGTGTTTCCTCACCGGCCTTCGGCCGAAAATACCCGGTAACAAGCGGCCCCCTCTGGAGCGCATGACAAGCCGATGCGGCGCCTCTTCCGTCTAACCTAAACGTAGCCATGGAGTTCCGCTGCAGACTCGGTACACCGGGCGGCGAGATCCTCGAGGGGATCTACGTTGCCGACAGCGAAGACCGGCTTCGTCGCGAGCTGGAAGAGAAGGGCCTTTACATTCTCTCACTGCAGCGCCGCACCGGCCTGCAGTCCGCCGTGTCGCTTGGCAGGAGCCGCGGCGGCCGCGTCGGCCGGCAGGAATTCATCGTCTTCAACCAGGAGCTCGCCACACTCCTCAAGGCGGGGATGCCGCTGGTCCAGTCGCTCGACATCCTGCGTCAACGGGTCTCGAACGTGACCTTCAAGGCGGCGCTCGACGCCGTCTACGAGAAGGTGAAGGCGGGGACGTCGCTCTCGGACGCCTTCTCCGAGCACGGCGCGATGTTTCCTCCCGTCTACTCGGCATCGCTGATGGCGGGGGAGCGGAGCGGCAACCTCGACTCGGTCATCCGGCGCTACGTCTCGTACGAGAAGGTGATCGGCACCGTCCGCAAGCGGACGATCTCCGCGCTGATTTATCCGGCCATCCTCGTCACGGTGATGATCGTCCTGATTGGCATCATCGTCCTGCGAGTGGTTCCGGCGTTCTCGGACTTCTACGGCAACTTCGATCGACCGCTTCCGCTCTCGACGCAGGTCATCGTGGCGGTCTCGAATTTCGTCGTCGGCAACATCTGGCTGATTCTGCTGGCCGCGGCTGCGATCATCGGTGTGACGACGTTGTGGGTGCGGCACCCGGCCCAGCGGGCGAGCTTTCATCGCTTCCTCCTGAAGCTGCCCTGGTTTGGCGAGACGTTCCGCAAGTTCGCAACGGCTCAGGTCGCGCGCACGCTGGCAACGCTGCTCGGCGGCGGCATCCCGCTCGTGAACGCGATCGAGATCAGCGGCCGCTCGATGTCCAACCGGCACCTGGCCGGGCAGCTCGACGAGGTGCGGCGGCGGGTCCAGGAAGGTCAGGGCTTTGCCGCAGCTCTGCGGGAGCGCGGGACTTTTCCGGATGTGGCTGTGAAAATGGTTGAAGTCGGCGAATCGACGGGAGCTCTGCAGGAGATGCTCAACAGCCTCGCCGACTTCTACGACGAAGAAATCGAAACCGAGGTCTCGCGCTTCATCACGCTCGTGGAGCCGGTACTCCTCGTGATCATGGGCATCATCATCGCGGTCGTGGTGCTCGCCCTTTACATGCCGCTGTTCGAGCTGACTTCAGTGGTGCAGGCGGGGTAGCAATGGCGCATTCGACTGACATGGCGACAGCTGACTCACACGGACTCATCGAGCCGCCCGACGACCACTCGGCGGAAGTGGCGCGGGCGCAGCAGCTGGCGGCGCGCTATCGCCGCGAATTCGTCGACATGGACGAATTCCGGATCGACCAGGAGCTGTTCCGATCGATTCCCGCCGATCTGATGCTGCGCTACGGCTTCGTGCCGCTGCGCCGTGAGGGGAATGCGCTCGTCATCGTCGTCTCGGATCCGGCCGACCTGCCGATGATCGACGAGCTGTCGGCCGTGCTGCGGACTCCGATCAAGGTCACCGTCGGCGCGGCATCGGCGATCCAGTCGATTCTGAAGAAGAGCGAGAGCTCGCAGCGCGTGCTCGAGGAGGCCGTCGACGGCTTCCAGCTGCAGGTGCTGAAGGACGAGGAGATCGGGGAGGACAGCCTCACCGTCGAGAAGCTGACGACGGGCGACATGAACCCGATCATCCGCCTCGTCGACTCGACGATCTACACGGCGATCCAGCGGCGGGCGAGCGACATCCACATCGAGACGGGCGACGATGCCGTCCACGTGAAGTATCGAATCGACGGCGTGCTGCAGCCGGCGATGCGGCCGATTGCCCGGCAGTTCCACAGCTCCGTGGTGTCGCGCATCAAGGTCATGGCGGAGCTCGACATCGCCGAGAAGCGCATTCCGCAGGACGGCCGCTTCAAGGTACGGATGCCCGGCAAGACGATCGACTTCCGCGTGTCGATCATGCCCAGCGTCCACGGCGAGGACGCCGTGATCCGCATCCTCGACAAGGAGTCGATCAGCGAGCAGTTCACCGAGCTCACGCTCGACATCCTGGGGTTCCCGGCGCCGGAGCTGCAGCGATTCCGCAAGTACATCCGCGAGCCGTACGGCATGGTGCTCGTGACCGGACCGACAGGATCGGGAAAGACCACCACGCTCTACGCCGCGCTGTCCGAGATCAAGTCGGTCGAGGACAAGATCGTGACCATCGAGGATCCGGTCGAATACCAGCTGCGCGGCATCACGCAGATTCCGATCAACGAGAAGAAGGGTCTGACCTTCGCCCGTGGGCTGCGATCGATCCTGCGCCACGACCCGGACAAGATCATGGTCGGCGAGATCCGCGATCCGGAAACGGCGCAGATCGCGATTCAGTCGGCGCTGACCGGACACCTGGTGTTCACGACCGTCCACGCCAACAACGTCGTCGACGTCCTCGGGCGCTTCCTCAACATGGGCGTCGAGCCGTATCAGTTCGTGTCGGCACTCAACTGCGTGATGGCGCAGCGGCTCGTGCGGTTGATCTGCAGCCACTGCAAACGGCCCGCGCGTGTCGATCCGCGGCTGCTGGAAGAGTCTGGGCTGTCGGCCGACCTTGCCCGCACGCAGCGCTTCTTCGAAGGGGCCGGCTGCATCGAGTGCGGTGGCACCGGCTTCAAGGGCCGCACCGCCATCTGCGAGCTGCTGAATCTCTCGGATCGTATCCGTGAGATGATCCTCGACAGACGGCCGACATCCGAAATCAAGAAGACCGCTCACGAAGAGGGGATGCGATTCCTTCGCGAGTCCGCGGTCGAGAAGGTTCTCACCGGGCTCACCACGCTGCGGGAGATCAATAAGGTGACGTTCGTCGAATGAGCCTCTTTTCCTGGCTGGCCAGCTCGCCGCCCGACGCGGCGATCGAGATCGCACCGGACGGCGTCGCCGTCGCCGTGCTCGGTTCCCGCGGGCAGGAGGCCGTCGTACAGGCCTACGGCGCCGCGGAGCTTCCGGCGGGCGCCGTTGTCGCGTCTCTGACCGGGCACAACGTTGTCGATCGGCCGGCGGTCGATCAGGCGCTGCGAACGGCCTGTGAACGGGCGGGGCATCGCCCGCGCCGCGCCGCGCTCGTCATCCCGGACCTGGCGGCACGAGTGTCGCTGGTCCGGTTCGACCAGATTCCGGCGCGTCGCGACGATCTGGATCAGCTGATTCGCTGGCAGATCAAGAAGTCGCTGCCGTTTTCGCTGGAAGAGGCGTCGGTCACGCACTCACCGGGCGCGCGCATCGATTCAGGCGGCGAGTTCGTGGTCGTCGCCGCCAAGCGCGATGTAGTGGCCGAATACGAAGCGGTGTGTGAGGCAGCAGGAATCCACGCGGGGCTCGTGGACATTGCGACGCTCGGCGTCGTGAATCTCTATCTTGCCGGCGGAACACCGGGCGGAGACTGGCTCATCGTCCATGTGAGGCCGGAGTACACGTCGATCGCCATTCTGCGGGGGAGTGATCTGATCTTCTTCCGGAACCAGGCCGAAGGCGAGGCCGAGCCGCTGACGGACGTGGTGCACCAGACCGCGATGTATTACCAGGACCGGCTCTCCGGTCACGGATTCTCGCGTGTCCTCGCCGGCGGGCGGAGCCGGGTCGCGTCTGGTGTCGAGGCCGCCGTCCGGGATATCGAGTCGAGGCTGGGCACCGTGGTGGAGCCGCTCGACCCCACGACCATCGCTCCACTCGTCGACCGGATCTCGGTAACGCCGCGGCA
Organism: Vicinamibacterales bacterium; assembly: GCA_036274155.1. Taxonomy (GTDB): domain Bacteria; phylum Acidobacteriota; class Vicinamibacteria; order Vicinamibacterales; family UBA2999; genus Gp6-AA40. The sequence continues at coordinate 11,453 of DASUGH010000034.1, forward strand.
GGGCGCCGCGCTGGCGCCGCTCATCGGGCTGCTCCTGCGGACTCGTAAGGAGGCGGCGGCCGCATGATTCGGACGAACCTCTCGACACGGCCGTTCTACAACGCACGGGCCGTGAACCTTCTCATCGGCGT
>DASUGH010000035.1:0-74889 GCA_036274155.1 Vicinamibacterales bacterium
GCGAGCGTCAGGCCCGGATACTTCAGGAGCATCCGGAACCCGAGTTTGAAGTCCTGAGTCATGGTCAGCGGCATGGACCGGTGTCCGTATCTCCGACAGGATCCGCGTTCGCGCCGCCCGAGTCCTCAGCTTTCGGTGAGCATGGTGTGAGATGTCGGTGAGAACCGCACGATCCCTACTCATCCCGAAGGGCGGTTGCTGGATCGACCGAAGTGGCGCGCCACGCAGGAATGGTGCAGGCAAACAGAGCCACTGCGCCGAGCAGCAGCGCAACGGTCGCAAAGGTGAAGAGATCGTGCGGCGGCACACCGAAGAGAAATCGGGTGAGGAATCGCGACGCGAAGAGCGACGCCGCCATGCCAACCACGATCCCGGCGGACACGAGCGAGAGACCGTGCCCGAGCACGAGGCGGGCGATGTCGGCGCGCGCCGCGCCGAGCGCCATCCGCACCCCGAACTCGCGGGTGCGCTGGCCCACGGCGTACGCCACCACCCCGTAAAGCCCCACGACAGCGAGCGTCACCGCCAGCAGCCCCAGAATCGACGCGAACATCGCCGCCGTACGGACCAGGAAGAAGCCCAGGCCGCCTCCGAGCGCGCGCTCCATGCTCATCACGTCGAAGAGCGCCAGGTCGGGCGCCAGGTCCTTGATGACGCGTTCAACAGCCGGCGCCAGCCGTTCTGGCGGCTGCCTCGTGCGCACGTGCAGCGTCCGTAAGTCCGCTCCAGTCGCCCATTGATCAAGGGGATAGTAGATGTACGGCTGCGGGTCTTCGAACACGTAGTCGTACTTCCCGGTCTCCGACACACCGATGACCTCGATCCATCCATCAGCTCCCTCGGTTCGGAAGCGGCGGCCGATGGCGGACTGCCCGGGCCACGCGACGGTGGCGAACTGCCGATTGACGACGGCGACACCCGGCGGATCCCGATCGGTGGAAAAGCCGCGACCCTCGAGGATGCGGATACCCATTGTGCGGAAATAGCCCGGGCTCACCCAGTTGACGCCGGCCATCGGGCGCCGGCCGGCCGAACGGGGATCGCCAGCCACCTCGACGTCTTCGCTGAGCCGGATGTAGCCGAGCGGCACGTTGTAAGCGAACGCCACATCGTCCACGCCGGGCAGCGTCCGCACTCGCTCCTCGAGGCGTTCGAAGAACGCGCGCCCCCGTGCCTCGTCGAACGCCAGCTGCTGAACGTCCATGCTGACGTTCAGCACGCCCTGTGGATCGAAGCCGAGTTGAATGCGTTCCGATTCCCGCAGGCTGCGCGTGAACAGACCCGCCGCGACGAGCAACACGACGCAGGCGGACATCTGGGCAACGATCAGCAGGCCTCGTATGCGCGCTCGCCCGGGTGCGCGCGGCCCGGTCCGACCGCCCTCGCGCAGGAACGCGTTGACATCGACACGTGTGGACTGAAACGCGGGCGCGAGGCCGACCGCAAGTCCGGTCAAGACCGCGACCGCGACGGCGTACAGCAGCACGTGCGTGTCGAGCTGGAAATCGAGATAAATCGGCTTGTCCCCCGGCAGGCGGATGGTGGCCATCCAGCTGGCGGTCCACCGGGCAAGCGGCACGCCGACGGCGCCGCCAATGGCAGCCAGCACGAGCGATTCGATCAGGAGCTGGCGCACCAGCCTGGCGCGGCCGGCGCCCAGAGCGGCACGAATCGCGAGCTCGCGCCGGCGATCCTGTCCGCGGGAGAGCAGCAGGTTCGCCACGTTCATTCCCGCAACCATCAGGACGAGCGCGACCAGCGCGAAGGTGACGACGCCTGCCCGCGAATTGAACCGTGAGAACTCCTCTTCAGGACGCGCGAGGCGCTCCGGCACCAGCGTCAGCCTGACGTCCGTATAGTCGTCGGGCTCATCACGCGCGAGCTGCCTGGCCACGGCGTGCATCGCCGCCTGCCCCTGCTGCAGCGTCGCAGCCGGGCGCAGGCGAGCCAGCGTGTGCTGCGTGCGAAGCCGCGGCCAGCCCTGTTCCCAGGTCATTGGCAGATACAGCTCCGAGTCGGTGAACGCGAAGGTGCCCCGAAACGTCTTCGGTGCGACGCCGACGACGGTGAGCTGGCGGCCGTTGACGGCAATCTGCCGGCCAACGACCGCCGGATCGCCGCCGAACCGCTGCTGCCACGACGAATAGCCAAGCACAGCGATCGGGTTGACCTTTCCCGCCACGACGTCACGCTCGCCGAGCAGCCGGCCGAGCGACGGTTGCACCTCGAGGAAGGGAAAGTAACTGCCGGTCACCCAGGTGACGAGCACCCGGGACGCGTCCCTCGGGCGCGGCGCCATCGTGACGAACCCGACGTCATAGCCGGCGATGCCGTCGAATGCCGGCGCGACGAGCGATGGATAGCGCGAGAGGTCGGGTGCCGAAGCACCGTGCCTCGCCTCACCCGCCGCCGGGCGCTCCTGCACGACGGCAAACAGCCGATCGCCGCCGGCAACCGGCAGAGGCTTGAGCATCACCGCGTTGATGACGCTGAAGACGGCCGTGTTGACGCCGACGCCGAGGGCAAGCGTCAGCGCCGCGGCCATGGCAAATGCCGGCGTGCGACGGAGCAGTCTGACGGCGACGGCGATGTCCTGCCAGATCGTGGACATGTGGCGAGAGCGTGATCGGCCGGTGACCAAACCAGCCAAGGATCGGCGCCAGAGCGCGACGGCGCTCCTTGGCTGGCTGCGAGCGGCTCCGGCCGCGTGTTACACGGCGCGGCGCTGCCTGCGCGTTGCCCGGCAGGCCTACTTCAAGTGCTTGGAGACCAGCTTGGTCATCTCGAACATGTTGACGGTCGACTTGCCGCCAAAGACCGCCTTCAGCGCCGGATCAGCCTTGATCATCCGCTTGTTCTTGGCGTCCTGCAGGCCGTTCTTCTTGATGTAGCGCCAGAGCGCGCTCGTTACCTGGGTGCGCGGAAGCGGCTTCGAACCGACGATCTGCGCCAGGTCGGCGCTCGGAGTCATCGGCTTCATGAACGCGGCGTTCGGCTTCCGTGCCGACTTCTTCTTGGCCGTCTTCTTCGCACTCTTTGCACTCTTCGCACTCTTCTTAGCCATCTGTTCTCCTTCGATAGGCTTGGCGCACGATCATCAAGGGCTCCGGTAAACGCAATCGCCCTGTCCTCGTAACTATACGCTCGCTGAGGGCGCGCGTGATCGACAGAGTGGGATCGAGGCGTCGAGCGGCGGCCGCAGCGGCACGTCGTCCATTCGCCCCTGCCGGCTTCGTGAATGTCCGCCACTCCCGTGTCGATGACCGGGGACCGCGCAGTGAACACGCCCGCGCGGCGTGATCGCGGTCATTCGCCGACGCGTACGCTGACGGTGCCGAGCGCGCCGAAATCGGCGGTCATTCGATCGCCGGGTGCGATCTCGATCGGCACCAGGCAGGTGCCGGTGGTCACGACCTCGCCGGTGCGCACGCCGATGCCAAGCTGTGACAGCTCGTTCACGAGCCAGGCGAGCGCGACGCGAGGATCGCCAAGCACGTTCGCGCCGCGACCCTCACGCGAGATTCTTCCAACACGCCCCTCGACGGCGTGAGCCGCCAGGTCGAGCGACCGCCAGGCATCGCGCGCCGCGGGACCGAGCACGAAGTAGTGGCCGCACGCGTTGTCGGCAATGAGCTGTGCGGCGCCCACGATGGTGAAGTCCTCGAAGCGCGAGTCCGGTACTTCGATGGCGGGATGCAGGGTGGCCACGGCGGCCAGCACTTCCTCGACACCGTAGGGCGCGTCGCGCGGCGGAAGCTCGCGCCCCAGTCGAAAGGCGAACTCGGCCTCGCCGACGCGCATGTGATTGCGCCCGAACGGCACTTCGCCTCCGTCGTCGCGCACGCGCTCGCGGAGGAGCCGGCCGGCCATCGGCCCATCGACATTGATGTGCGCCTGGCCGACTTTGCTCGTCGCGGCGATCTTCCAGCCGTAGAGGGGGTGCGCGCTGCGCCGCTCGAGCAGAGCCTGAATGGCATAGCCGTCGGCGCGAGTGGCCGGACGCATGGAGTCTGGCAGCGCCGTCATGCGGCGGCCGTTCTGCCAGTGATCCCAGAGGGTGTCGGAGGCCGGTTGCCAGGATCGTTCGGGCCGTTCGAGTCGTTCTCCAGCTTTCCCGTCGGGCACGTCTTCCTGCATCTGACGATTCTCTGCGAATCAGCGGCCGAACGATCCGAACGATCCGGCCTCAGTTCTGCTGGACCTCCTGGTGCATCCACTTCCTGAGCAGCGGCGACAGCGCAAAGCAGATAAGCGCCGAGATGATGGCGATGATGGCGATCTGCCCGAAGACGTCGCCGTAGAGGTGCACCGTCTCGGTCGGCGGCGGCACCACCTGAGCGCCATCTCCTTCCCCGCTGACGCCGGTGAGCTGCGCGATCCGCCCGGCCAGCAGGTTCGAGAACGCGGTCGCCAGGAACCAGGCGCCCATCACGGTGCTCACGATTCGCTGGGGCGACAGCTTCGTGACCATCGACAGCCCCACCGGCGACAGGCAGAGCTCGCCCGTCGTCTGCAGGAGATAGCCGAGCAGCAGCCAGGCCACCGCCACCATGCCGCGGCTGTCGGCGCTCTGCGCGCCGTACCAGAAGGCGCCGAAGCCGAGCCCGAGCTGCAGCAGGCCCAGCGAGAACTTGACCGGCGTGCTCGGCTCGAACCCGCGAGCGCCGAGAAACCCCCAGAGCGCCGTGAACACGAGTCCGAGGAGGATGATGAAGATCGGGTTCGCAGCCTGGAACAGCGAAGCAGGCACCTCGGCACCGCCCACTCCCATGCCGACGTCGCCCGCCGTCACGGTCCAGCGCGTCACTTTCTGATCGCGCGGCGCCTCGGGAGTCGCCTTGGCTCGTAACGCGTCGAGCTCGGTGAGCGTGAACGGCGCGCTGCCTTCACCGTTGTGCCGGCCAAGCTGCTCCTGATTGAGCACCGGCAGCTCCGCGAGGTCGGGCTCGCTCGTCTGAACGGGAATGCGCATCTCGATCGATGTGCCGACGTCGTCCGCCGTGATCGGCCGTGACTCGATCACGCGGTCGACGTTGCGATCGGTGAAGTTGTTCACGGAGCTTCCGGCCTGCTCGAAGAAGGCCCAGAAGAGCATCGAGAAGAACATCAGGACGAGGACGACGAAGAGGCGCTCGCGCGCCACCTTCTCGCTCCTGAAGGCCTCGACGATCAGCCAGATGAAGGCCAGGCCGCCGAAACCCGAGAGCAGCCACTGAGCGATCGTGTTCCGCTGCACGAGAAGCATGAAGACCGGGAGCGCGATGAGCACTCCCAGGTACACAGGCCACGTGGCGTGCTTCGCGGCACCGGCGGGACGCTGGCCGGCTTCGACGGGAAGGCCGCCTCTGCCGAGCGCCGCGAAGGCAACCGCGCCGGCCGCGACGAGCGATGCTCCGACAAAGGCGTTGATTGCCAGGTTGTAGGGGTTGTTCTGGAGGAAGAGCAGCGAAATCCCGGTGATCAGTGCGCCACCGAGGATCAGGATCTGCGTGATCCTGATTGGCGCGACGAAGACCGCCACGCCGGTGAGCATCCCGATGGTGGCCAGTCCGAAACCGTAGTGCCATCCGTACGTCTCGCCAACGTAGCCGCAGACGAGCGGCGACATGGCGGCGCCGAGGTTGATGCCCATGTAGAAGATGGTGAAGCCGCCGTCACGCTTGGGGCTGCCTGCCGGATAGAGCTGCCCCACCATCGTCGAGATGTTGGGCTTGAAGAAGCCGTTCCCGGCAATCAGGAGCGCCAGGGCGAGATAGAACGCCCAGGACAGCTCGATCGTCATCATGAGGTGCCCGGCCGCCATGAGGAGACCGCCGAGCACCACCGCTCGCCTCGCGCCGAGGAGGCGATCGGCGAGCATGCCGCCAATGAACGGCGTCGCGTAGACGAGTGCGGTGTACGCGCCGTAAACGGCGTACGCCGCGTTGTCGTTCATGGCCAGGAACCCCTTGAGCATGTAGAGGACGAGGAGCGCCCGCATCCCGTAGTACGAGAAGCGCTCCCACATCTCCGCAAAGAACAGGGTGTAGAGCCCGACCGGATGACCGAAGAGTGTTTCCTCCTGGCCCCGCGACGCGTCCAGATGTGCGACTTGAACGGCCATTACTTCTTCGGCGCCGTGAACGACAGGTTGGTCGAGAAGAACGGCAGCACGCTCTCCTCGAACCGCTGCGGCACCCTGTTCGTGTGATCACCTTCGTAGGTCTCGAAGGTGTGCGGAATGCCGAAGGCGGTCATCGCCTCCTCGATCTGGTGGTTCTGACCGGCGAGGCCGTCCTGATTGCCGACGTCGATCTTGATTGCCTTGTACTTCTTCAGGTTCGTGATGTATTGCGGCAGCATCATGAACGGTGAGTTGGCGGCGAACTTCGCCACGACGAGCGGCTGCGGCGTGCCGTCCACTGTCGGCAGGTCGAAGAACTGCGGAGGATTCTTCGGGTTCGGCGCCCAGGCTGCCGCCAGTGCGAACTGCACGTTGCCGAAGCCGCCGCCGCGACCGCCGCGTCCGGCACCTGCGGCTGCGCCGGCACCACGCCCGCGCCCATCACCTCGATTGCCGGCGGCCTGCTGCCCCTGCGCCACCGGCGCGGCGGGAGCCGCGGCGGACGCTGGAGTTGCCGGCGCCGCCGGAGCTGCCGCCGCCGTGGGTGCGGCTGGAGCTGCCGGTGCGGCCGGGGCCGCTGTGGGCGCGGCTGGAGCTGCGGGCGCTCCGCGGCCGGCCGGAGCCGCATTGGCCGCGCCAGGGCCGGCGCCGCGCCCGCGGCCTCCGCCCGAGATCGAGGCGTCGATCAGACAGCAGGCGCTCATCGGGTAGAGCGCTGCGAACACGTCCGGCCGCTTCATGCCGATGCGGAAAGCGCCGTAGCCGCCCATCGAGTGGCCGCCGAGGCCGCGGCTCAGGCGGTCGGGAATCGTCCGGTAGTTCTTGTCCATGTACCCGACAAGGTCCTCGGCGATGAACGTCTCCCAATCTCCAGTGGTCGGCGACGCCGAGTACATGCTGCCACCATGGATCGTCATGGCGTCAGGACTGACGAAGATGATCTCCTTCATCTTCCCGGCGGCGATGTTCTTGTCCGCGGCTTCCGCAAGGTTCGTGAACGGCATCCACCGCTCTGCGGTCAGGCCGTACCCGTGCAGCAGGTAGACCACCGGGTAGCGCTGATTGCGGTTGGTGGCATAGCTTGGTGGCAGATAGATGAAGACGTCGCGATCCGCGGAGTCGTTTTCGAGGTTGCCGGCGAGCGCCGCACCGTGAACCTTGATGCGCTCGACAGTCCCTTTCTTCTCGGGCGTCCTGCTCTGCGCCATCGCCGGGCTGGCCACCGCCGCGGCAAGCAGGGCGACGAGGATCAGGCGCCAGGTCCCTGAATCGTTGCCGGAACGAGTCCATGTCATAGCAGCGACCTCCATCCAGACACAGTTGGCCGATTCTACCCTGACAGACGCGTCGGCCCTCGATCTCGACTCTACCGACGTCTGCAGACCGGAGGCGGGGCGCGATGATCAATCGCTGCCGTCTGGCGTCGGCGGTGCTGTCCGCCTCGCACACCATTCGGCATCGGCGCTGCGTGGCGCGAGCGACTGAATCTCCTGGCACAGGCGCTCGGCCTTGACCGGGTCGACCGGCTCTTCGAGCGTGGCCAATAGTCGCCGCGCCAGCGTGGTCGTCGAATCGCGAGCGATGGCGTCCTCGAGGCGCGCGCGCGACGCCGCCACGTCGCCGTCGAGCATCGCCACGATGCCGAGGCCCGTGGGACCGTCTGGCGACGCCGGCGCTGTCGTGCTGAGCAGCTGGAAGACCTGGGCCGCATCCTCGATGCGCCGCATCTCCACGAAACACTCACCAAGCTTCTTCAAGGCGAAGGACTCTTCCGGGCGGAGCGCGATCGCCTGACGATATTCCGGCACGGCCGCTGTGCACCCCTCCTGCTCGCGAAGAACCTCGCCGAGCATCAGCCGCGGCAGCCAGTGATTCGGCGCGAGAGCCACCGACTCGCGCCAGAGCGCCACGGGACTCGACCAGATGGCATTGCGTACGAACGTGCGCGACACCATCTGAAGACCGATGACTGCCAGCACGACATAGACGAGCCAGCGGGTGTAGCGTGGCGCGTTGCGCATGAACGCGAGCACGTGATGAACGATCGCGCCCGCGGCCATGAATACGCCGATGCTCGCCACGTAAACCCTATGCTCGGCAAACGCTTCGCCACGACCCAGGACGAACAACGCACTCGACGGCACCATGACCAGGAAGAACCAGCAGAAACCGAAGGGTATGAGCCAGTCCAGCCGTCGAACCGCGAACGCGAAGGCCGCGACCCCGCTGACCGCGCCGATGGCGATGAGGGCGCGAGGGTCGGACAGGCCGGCAATGGGGTACAGGGCGTGAAAGATTGACTGGCCCGCCGGGCGAACGAGCATCAGCAGGTAGCGGCGCATCGCGTCGACGGCGACGAGCGCGAGCGTCGAGTCGACACGGTCCGTCGGATATTCGATGGTCGTCAGGATCCAGACGCGAACCCCCGCTGCCAGAAGCGTGCAGCCGATCCACGGCAGGTAGAGCGTCACCAGCCGCCGCCGGGCTCCCGCGGCGTCGGGCAGGAGCAGCCGCTCGTACGCCAGCAACAGGAACGGCAGCATCGCCCCGACTTCCTTCGCCGTCATCGAGGCGAGCCAGAGCGCGAGCGCGGTGGCCAGCCATCGGCGGCCGCCGCCGAGGAGGAACCGCCGCGCCGCCATGAAGGCGGGAAGCATCAGCGCCGCACACAGCAGCTCCGAGCGCCCACTGACGTAGCCAACTGCCTGCGTCAGCATCGGATGCCAGGCGAAGAGCAGTGCGCTGGCAGTCGCGATGACATCCGCGTCCGCATCCGCCGTCACCTCGACGAGCGAGCGCCTTCCGGCGTCGAGAGCAGCGGTCCGGGCCAGGTAGAACACCCACAACACGTTCACCGCGTGGAGCAGGACGTTGGTGACATGGAAGCCGAGCGGCCGTGGTCCCCAGATCCAGAGGTCGAAGGCGTACGACAGGTTGATCAATGGCCGCGTCACATCGCGCCACACGATCGCCGGCAGTTCGTTCAGCTCGGCAAGCGAATGGTTTTCGAGAATCAACCGGTGGTCGTCGAAGACGAACGGGTTGTGAAGCGAATTGAGGTATGCGAGCCACGCGAACAGGGCGAGCAGGACCGCCGTCATCAGACGGCGCTGACCAGGCAGAAGGGCGTCGACACCACGACGGAGCGGCAGCAGAGACATTTGGGGAGATCCCTACTCTAGTGATCGGCAGCGATTTGGCCAAGCGGTAGCCTGAGCCCCCGGCAAGCTGGCCCGGGAACACCTCTACCACACGTCTTCGCACGTGCGGCTCGGGTACATCTGCACGGAAAGGCGTTTCAAAGGTGTGATGGGGCCCCGCCTGCGAGCGGAGCCCTCTCGTGCCTACGTCTGCGTCGTGATCAGCCCGAGTGGATCGCCCACCTTGTACCCCGGGAACACCTGCGCCGGGTTCTGGCCAAGGTGTGCCTGCACCAGCTCGCCGAGCACATCGCGAAAATCAGTGGTCACCGCCAGATCGCGATTCTCGAACAGCTGCTCGGGCTCGAGGCCGGGCCACTGGCCGTAAACCTTCCCGCCACGGACCGGTCCTCCAAGAACGAACATCACGTCGCCGTGGCCGTGGTCGGTGCCGGCGTTGCCGTTCTCGGCCGCCGTCCGACCGAACTCCGACATCGTCACCACGACGATGTCTTCCATCCGATCGCCCAGGTCGCGCGCGAAAGCGGCAAGCGACGTCCCGAACTCCCGGAGCAGGTTCGACAGCTGACCGTTCTCGTTGCCGTGATGATCCCAGCCGCCGATATCGGCGAATGCGACCTCGACGCCGACGTCGGCTTTGATCAGGCGCGCCACCTGCTGCAGACGCTGGCCGAACTGCCCTGCGTACTGCGCTCCGTTGGCCGGGGTATACGGCCGCTGGCGAATGGACTCGATCATCCGCACCGCTTCGAAGGTGCCCTTGCCCTGCGCCCGCAGCCTCGGATCGCTGGCGGACCCGTAAAGACTCTCGAGGATCGCTGCCGATTGCGGATTGCCAATCTGGAATTTCGGCAGGTCGTCCACGGCGACTGCTCCGCGGCTCCCACGCAACGCCCTGGGAACCTGCGTGCCCATCGCAATCGCCCGCATCGGCGACGCGTTGGCGCTGACCAGCGGCAGCGCGCGATTCAGCCATCCATCCTCCGACTTCACGCCCGGGGTGCCGCACTCCATGAACTCCTGCGCGTCGAAGTGCGAACGGGACGGGTCGGGTGAACCGGTAGCTTCGACGATGGCGAGCTGGCCGCTGTCCCACAGTGCCTTGAGCGGCTGGAGCTGCGGGTGCAACGCGAACCGTCCATCGAGATCGATGCTGACATTCGGCGCGTTCGACGTGCCGGGCGCCGCAATCCCGATGCTCGGGCGCAGCTGGTAATAGCGCTTCTCGAAGAACGGAACGACGATGTTGAGACCGTCGGCGGCGCCGCGCTGGAAGATCGCCACGAGGATCTTGCGCTTCTGAGTGCCCTGCGCGGCTGCGCGCAGCAGCCAGCCGGGAGCGGCGCCGAGGCCAATCGTCAACCCTGAGGTGCGGAGAAACGAGCGTCGCGTGAGCATGGCTACCTCTTCTGGAAGTCGGGTGACGCGATGAGCACGGTGGCAAGCACTGCCGGCGCTGGCGGTTTGCCGTCGAACCCCTGCTGAAGCGCTGCCAGCGTGGCCGCCGAGGGCTCCACGCCGAGCAACTGCGTGACGGCGCGGCGCGGGTCGCTCGATGCGAGCGCGCTCGTGTCGACCTTGACGCCGGCGATCTGCCCGGCTGTCAGGGCGGTGGCGAAGTTCATGCGTCCGAGCAGTCCCGCCGAGCTCGCCCACGTCTCGCTGGTGTTGGGATAGCCGGTCGGCTCCTGCTTGCCGTAGAGCGGCTGGCCCAGATCGGCGATGCGCTGAGCCAGTGCGGTCGTATCGGTGACGTTCGCGTTCAGCGCGCGCAGCGAGCTGACCACCATCTCGAGCGGCGACTTCAGCTTCCCGCGGAACGCACCCTCGGAGAGGAACTCACGCGACAGCAGCATCGTTTCGGTGACGGCGCGCAGGTCGCCATCGGTCTTGCGGAACGTCTCGGCCATGCGATCGACGAGCGGCTTCGGCGGATCGTCGGAAACGAACCGCTGCGCGAGCTTGCGCGAGATGAATCTGGCGGTCGACGGATGCCGGGCGAGGATGTCGATCACCTTCAGTCCGTCGTCTTCACCGCCGCCACGCGCGATGGTCTGACCGAGCACCACCTTTTCACCCCGATCATGCATGACCGGATTGAACTGGAACTCGCCGTAGCGGTTCGGATCGAAGATCGTCCAGCCGGTGAAACAGCGCGCGACGTTGATTACGTCGGCCTGCGTGTAGCCGCCGTCGACGCCGAGCGTGTGCAGCTCCATCAGCTCGCGCCCGTAGTTCTCGTTGAGACCTGGCCTGGGGGCGCCAACCGGCACGACGATGTTCAGCGGTGAGGCGTCGGGCGCGGCCCGCGACTGCCAGTTGTCGAGATAGAACAACATCGCCGGGTGGCGTGCGGTCGCAAGCAGCATGTCGCGGAACCGGCCGAGCACGTGTGGGCGGATCGCGTCGCGTTCGTAGCTCGGGAGCAGCATCCGCACCGAACCCTTGCCGTTGAACACGTTGAAGTGATTGAGCCAGAAGTCGACGAGCACTTCCTCGAGCTGCCGATTCGACTGCAGCGCCCGATACAGCTTGGCCTCGATGAGCTCGCTGCTCACGACCTGTTGCGGCTGGCGGGCGGCAAGCGCTTCACGCTTGAACGTTTCGGGAACCTGCTGGGCCGGAACCTGACGGAGAACCTGTGTGCGCTTCTCGCGATCGAGCGACGACAGCAGCTTCGTCCGTTCCTCCTCGCTGCCGCGCTGGAGCAGGCGCTGCTGATCCTGCGACAGCAGGTCAGCGAGCGGCGGCCGCAGCTTCCTTTGTTCCGCCAGCCGTGCCTGCGCTTCGGCCGCGCGAGCCTTCGCGGCTTCCGCCTGGAAGTCGGGCAAATCCACCAGGACCGGTGGCGCCACGGTGCTCAGCACCTGCGCGCGAACATCGGGAGCCAGTGCCGTCAGGACCTTGCGGCGCTCCTCGACCTTGCCGGTCTGGAGCAGCCGCAGTTGATCGGCGGGCAGGAGTTGCGCAGCTGAGGGCCGGGCGACGACCAGCGGCGCCGGTTGGTACCGCTCGAAAATCTGCCAGCTCGCGAGCTGCACACTCTCGAGCGGTTTCAGACTGGCCTCGAGGGCGGGGTTCTGCGCAATCTGCGAGGGATTCAACTGACGTCGAATCCACTTCTCGACACCGATTCGCCGGACCTCGTCGACGTCACCCGGCCGCGGACCGTACGTGAGGCGGTTGAGCGCCTGAACGGCCTCCTTGTCCCTGGTGAGCTTCTGATCGAACGGTCCGGTGGAGCCGCCGTGAACGGAGGCGGTCGCGACGAAGAGGATTGCGACACCAACGACGACACGCAAGGGCCGCATGGAGTTCACCTCCGGCAGGCTGGCGCCCTTCTTATACCCCGGCGACCGTCCAAACAGCGATTTTTCCCCGCGCCGCCACCCCACCTTACCTTCGCTGGAAGTCCGGAGAGGCAATGAGCAGGGCTGCGAGTGTGAGCGGCGCAGGTGGCGCTCCATTCGACCCCTTTTCGATTGCCGTAATGGTCTCCGGAGTGAATCCCACCCGCACGAGCCTGGCTGCGGCGTCTCCTGGACGGTCCGCTGCGAGCGGACTTGCATCAACCGTCACTCCCGGAATCTGTCCCGCGGTCAGCGCTGTCGCGAAATTCATGCGGCCGAGCAGTGCCGCCGAGCTCGCCCAGGTCTCGCCGGTGTTGGGATAGCCGGTCGGCTCCTGCTTGCCGTAAAGCGGCTGGCCGAGTTCGGCGATGCGCTGCGCGAGCGCCGTCGTATCCGCGACGTCCGCGTTCAGCGCGCGCAGGGAGCTCACCACCAGTTCCAGCGGCGACTTCAACTTGGCCCGCCACGCGCCCTCAGACATGAACTCGCGCGACTCCAGCATCGTGTCCATCACCGCACGCAGATCCCCGTCCGTCTTGCGAAACGTCTCGGCCATGCGGTCGATGAGCGCCTTGGGCGGATTGTCGGCCACGAACCGCTGCGCCAGCTTGCGCGAGATGAACCTGGCGGTCGAGGGATGCTTCGAGAGGATGTCGATGACCATCAATCCGTCGCTCTCGCCGCCGCCCGCCGGAATCGTGTGCCCGAGCACGACCTTCTCCTTCTGGTCGTGCATCGCCGGATTGAACTGGAACTCGCCGACGCGATTGGGATCGACGATCGTCCAACCGGTGAAACTGCGCGCCACGGCGATCACGTCGGCCTGCGTGTAACCGCCGTCGACGCCGAGCGTGTGCAGCTCCATCAGCTCGCGGCCGTAGTTCTCGTTCAACCCGGGCCGCCTGAAGCCGCCTCTTCCCGGTCCCCGCGCGGCGCCGTTCTCGGGAGGCGCCTGCGACTGCCAGTTGTCCAGATAGAACAGCATGGCCGGGTGGCGCGCCGTGGCGAGCAGCATGTCGCGGAAGCGTCCGAGCACGTGCGGACGGATGGCGTCGCGCTCGTAGCTCGTGAGCAGCATCCGCACTGCTCCTTTGCCGGTGAACACGTTGAAGTGATTCAGCCAGAAGTCGACGAGCACCTCCTCCAGCTGCCGTTGTGAGTACAGCGCCCGAAGGAGCTTGTTCTCCATCAGCTCGGTGGTCACGAGCTGCTGCGGCTGGGTCAGCGCCATGTACTCGCGTTTGTAGGAGAGCGGAATCGTCTGGTTCGGGAGCATGCGCAAGACCTGCTTCCGCATCTCGGGATCAAGCGACGAGAGCACCGCCGTCTTCTCCTGCTCGCTGCCGCTGCGCACCTCGCGAACCTGCTGCGGAGAAAGCAAGTCGTTCAGCGTGGGGTTCAGCTCGCGCCGCGCCGCTGCCGCTTCTGCCTGCACGTCGGCAAGGCCGGCAAGCTGCGCGGCGGGTATCGCCGCCAGCACCCGGCGGCGAACGTCGGGAGCCAGACCGTCGAGAATCGTCCGGCGCTCGGCAGGGCTGGCAGCCGAGAGCTTCTGCATCACGTCTCTCGGAACCGGCGTCACCATCATCGTGTACAGCTGCCCAACCTGAAGCGCCACGATTCCCGCCCCAACCCGACCTCCAGCCGCGTATTTTTCGTAGATCTGACGGGTCGTGAGCTGAAGGCTCGCAGCAGGCGCCAGCTTCGCCTCGAGCGCAGGCACGTCGGCAATCTGCTCTGGATGCAGCTGCCGCGCGATCCACTTCTCGACCCCGAGCCGGCGAACGTCGTCGGCGTCTCCGGAGCGGGGACCATAGGTGAGGCGGTTCAGCACATGCACCGCCTGCTTGTCTTTCGAAAGCTTTCGATCGAAGCCGCCCGATGACTCTCCGGAAAGAGAGGGGGCCGTGGCCACGAGGACGGCGACACCAACGACGAGACCCAAGGGTTTCATCAATCCCCCTGTTCGACAGCCTGGCGTTGTCCGTGCCAGCGAGTGACGTTGCCGGAATAGACGTCGTCGGCTCGCTTCCGGTCTGGGAAGTCAGACGAAATTTGGTTGGGGGTGGTTGCCGCGCGGTGGCAGGAGACGCGCGATCTGGTGACAGACGTCGAAGCAGAGGCGGGCCTTAACGTTCGACGCGCAAGCGCGAAGCGAAAACGTCGGCCCGGCGGCTCAGCCTTCGGGGCATCGCCATCACGCCGCGCAGCTCGCTCATCAACAGCACGCGGGGTTGCTGAGCGGATTTCTTTCCGTCGTGGAAGGAGAAGACGTTGTGGAAGGCACGATTGCTGTCTGGTCTCGAGCGGGAGAGCGTGGGGTTACGCCGACAGCGCGCCGGCGCCGTCCGGGACCAGCGTGGCGTATACACGCGCCGCTCGAGCAGCGAGCGCGTCGTGACATTCGGCCGCCGTGGCGGCGGCCGCGAGCACCGTGCATACAGGATGGCCTGCCGCGATGCGCTCACCCCGGCGTGGAACGTCGCGAACGTCGGGATCCTCGAGCCAGGCTTCGGTATCGCCGACGATGCTCCCGGTCCGTGCGAACACAATCGCCTTCCCCAGCACGGGCGAGGCTGATTGAGCGACAGGGAGCGCCGGAAGTTCTCCGGTCACGCACGCATCCGCGTGCACGGCAAACAACGGCCGGCCGAAGGCACGTTCCGCCAGCTCCATCGACGCCGACCACCGCGGGTTGACCTCCAGGGCGACGGGCTCTCCGTGCTGCTCGACGAAATCCACACCGTTCACGCCGACGAGCCCGAATTCGTCGGCGACGGCCCCGGCCAGCGTGATCGCGCTCGACACGACCGTGAGCCGGTCGTCATCCGATTCGCCCGGCGGTGCGAGGATGCTGCCGCAGTAGCGATACCCTGAAGCGCCGAAGGCAGGGTCGCCGACGATTTGCCGGGAGACGCCGAGCGGCACGGCGCGGCCGCGCGCCGCCACGAACACGACGGATCCCGGCGAACCGTGCACGCGGCGCTGCACGTAGCTGCGACGCGGCACAGGGCGCGGCGGGCGCCACGGGCGGATGTGCGCGCCGCCGCCGGAGGCTAGAGGTTTGACCAGGAAGTCGTTCGGATCGTTCCGAGCGTTCGGATCGTGCGAGTGGGAGGGCCGAAACGTCGTCGGCACCTTGAACCCACGGCGACGGAGCGACTCGGCCAGGAGCAGCGGGTTGCGCACGCGGCGAAGCGTCTCTGGCCGATTACCCCAGAGCATCCGGTCGCGCGCGAGCCGGGCCACCGCGACGGGATGGTTTTCGAAAGGCGACAGGTAAACGACGGCATCAGCGTCGACGCCGCGAGCCGCGCGTGCCACGGCCGCCGCCGTGAAGCGGCCGCCGAAATCGCGTGTGATGGACAGCGCCCGCACCGAAGGATGTTGATCGAGATCCGCAAAGCCGTCGATCGACGTGACCCTGAAGCCGGCGCGCCCTGCTGATGCGGCTGCCGCTCGCGTCGATACCCCAACGACCAGGACGTGAGCCGACGCCATCTCAGATTCCAAGCCGCTTGCGCGCGTCGTCCGGCGAGATGAAGTAGAGGTGATCGAGAGCCGTCCCCGATGCGCGACGGATCTCCAGCGCCTCGACCAGCGCGGCGAACCGGCCGCCGGCAAGGCCGTCGGCGACGATCGCCGCTCCCTGCGCGGCATGTGTGGCGACCGAGGCAAATCCCTCGAGCGGACGGACCGCCACGTCCGGGGCTATGCGGGTGAGTCGATCCTCCAGCATCCGGCGAAAGGATGGCACGGCAGCCATGCGGCCCGACAGGACGATCTCGTGCGGCTGCCGCACCGCGACCATCATCGCCGCCACAGCCTTGACCGCGCTCTCGACGTAGGCGTCACGCGCGAGGCGGGCGCGCGGCGCCTCGAGCTCGGCCGGCTCGCCACCTGCGATGCTCGAACCACCGGCTATCGCCGTCGCTCCGCCGCGAAACAGGCGATCCTTGTCGATGCGGCCCGCAAGGAATGCGACTTCCCCGTCCAGCGCTCCGGCCGCCCTCATCCCGAGCGGCCCCGATGTGCCGCCGAGACCGTCGACGATGCGTCCTGCGTCGACGGCGATGGCCGCGCTGAATGCCCCGCCGAGCTCGAGGAGCACGAGCGACACGGCCTGGATGCCGCAGCCGCGACGCTCCACCTGCTCTTTGATTGCCAGCGCCACGGCGCACACCTTGTCGGCGGTGCCCATGTCGACACGGTTGACTTTTCGGTGCGGCGGCACGGACGGCAGATGGACGACACCGGGCGTGAGCACGACATCTGTCGGCGTCTGCGCGAGCGCGCGCAGCAGGGCCGAGAGTCCGCCGATGCCGCCCTGCTCTCCCGCCGCTGTCAGACACGCGAGCCTGATGTCGCGTTCGGTGAGATCGCGCGCCGCCACCACCGGCAGCCCATAGCCGGACGGCCCGGCAACGAGATGGATGGGGCGGCTGTTCTCGATCAGCTCCAGGAGCGGCGACGGGGTCTGCAGCGCTTCGGCTGTCGGCAGCGAGCGATCGAGGAAGAGCCCGCCGTCTTCGAGCCCGCACAGGTCGACGGTCACCGTCCCGGGGTCAATGCCGAGAACACGCAAAATGACGGAAAGCTGAAACGAAGTTTTCGGTCAACGAATCGTGCTGGCGAGCTCCGCGATCGTCTCCACATCGAGCACGAGATCGTTCTGCTCGAATAACCGGGCGATGCAGGCTTTGTGAAGCTTCATCTTCAGCTTGCCGACGCCGAGCGCGCCGAACGTCGTCACTCCCTCGCGCGCCACACCATCGTCGGCGGCCTCGATCCCCTCGATGCCAGCCGGCGGAACCGCGTTGAGGTCGGCGATGGCACGAAGGCCAGATCTGCCGGCCCAGGCGCTCCGTGGGATGAGCGTCACACCCGCTGGTCCGGTATTCAGTATCAGTTCTGCGCCATCGAGCACTCCGGCCGCCTGCGAGCTGTCGGACAGCGTCGCACTGCGGACGACGCCGCCGAAGCGCTCACCGAGATCGGCGAGGACCGCCGGATCAGCAGTCCGTCGCGATGTGATCACGACGTCCGCTCCCGCCTTGGCCAGCAGACCGGCGGCGCGCAGACCCACCGGGCCGGTGCCCGCGGTGACGACCGCACGGCGGCCACGCACGTCCCCGGCCGCCAACTGAAGCTTCTTGACGGCGGCCACGGCGGTCGTGTTGGAGCCGTTCGAATCGAGCATGACCGACACGCGGAGCGGACCGAAGAACGACCTGGTCGCCGCGCGCAGCAGCCGCTCTCCCGCGGCCATGTCGGCTCCCCCGAGGAAGATCGCCGTGTTCCGAAGGTCCTTCGGTCCGCGGGTGAAGATCGCGCCGTGCACCAGATCGCGCACGGCCGCGTCGGTGACACCGCCGTAGCTCAGGACCTGATCCGCTCCGCCGTCGAAGGCGACGACCCGGTCGAAGACACTCGGGTGAGTCGAGCTGTCGAGATGGAGGAGGAGCTTCTGCACGGAAGTGGCTGTTGCGTTCGATGAACCAATTCGCAATGAATCGATGATCGATCGATCAATTCAATGAACCAATCCTCGATCATCGATTCCCAAATGACCTATTTGGGGCTGAACGGGTGCTTGGCGGTCTTGGCGCCGGCGACGACTTCGCTCACCGTCGGCTTGCCGGCCAGCGCGCGCTGGATCGATTCCTTGGTCGCCTGGTAGTTGTAGTCGTAGATCTTCTTGTCGTCAGCCGCCTCCCAGTGGATGAACACACCCACGAGGATGCAGTAGTCGTCAGCCTTGTCACGCGGGATGACGCCGCTCTCCACCGAGTCGACGACGGCGCGTGCGACGGCCGCCTGGGCCGGCCCGAACATCTGCACGGCCTGCTTGGCGCCCTTGATGGTCACCTTGTTGAAAAGCAGGGTGTCGGGTTTGGCCGGCAGGTTGGGTGACACGACCGCCAGCAGCGTCGTGAACCCGTCCTTGTTGTTCGCAAGCGCATTGCAGAACGCGGCGCCCGCAGCGCCCGACTTGGAGCCGATGATCAGATCGATGTGCGCCACTTCATTGCCATCGCCGACCAGCGACTCGCCAAGAAAGAAGTCCGCTGCCATGTGGGAGAACTCCTGTCAGAACTTACGTTGATATCTGCGGCGCTCCCTTCCGGAACGTCCACGCGCGTGAGCGATCCGGGAGCGGACCCGCCTGAATTCCGGCTGTGCAAGAGTCTGGAGATCGACCGAGTGGCACGCCAGGCAACCGCCGAGTGTATCACCAGGCGCGTGTCACGAAAACTCTCGTTCGCCGAGCTGGCGGCGGGTTACCGCAGCGATGGACGATGGCCTCGTCGCAGAGCCTGCCGACCCCCGCGCCGTAGACTGTAGGCTGGAGTCTCGAGCCTGAGCAGCACGCCTTCACGCGACCCCGGCGCCCCGATCGATACGCTCTTCCTCGACGCCGGAGGCGTTCTGGTCTTTCCGAACTGGAGCCGGGTCAGCGACGCGCTCCGCCGCCATGGCATCACGATCTCTGCTGACGATCTCGTGCGGGCCGAGCCGGCGATCAAATTCGCCATCGATGCGGCTGTGGACACTGCTCCGAGCGACGCCGACCGCGGCGGTCTTTACTTCGAGGGCATTCTGGACAGGGCGAACGTGCCGCGCTCGTCGTCCCGCACCGCGGCCCTTGCCGAGATCTATGCGTACCACATGGAGCACAACCTCTGGGAACATGTCCCCGCGGACGTGCGGCCGGCACTCGACAGGCTCAGAGGTCTCGGCGTGAAGCTGGCGGTCGTGTCGAACGCCAACGGCGTCGTGCAGCGCGCCTTCGAGCGGCTCGGGCTCTCGCGCTACTTCGACGCCATTTGCGATTCGTTCATCGAAGGAGTCGAAAAGCCAGACCCGCGGTTCTTCGCCATCGCGCTTCACCGAACGAGCAGCCGCGCCGAGACGACGCTCCACGTCGGCGACCTGTATCACGTGGACGTCGTCGGCGCACGCCGGGCAGGGATGCGCGCAATACTCATGGACCCGCACGGGCTTTACGGTGCGTTCGCGGTCGACCGGGTGGCCAATCTCGCCGAGCTGGTTTCGCGAGTCGCCGCCATGAACGGCGCTTGATGCGCGAACGGCCCCGCTGGCTCCTGCAGAACAACGTCAGCCGTGACGGCAGTTTTTTGAATATCGTGTTCGTTCGCCGCTGCTCATAACTGCAGCCAGGTCATCAAGTCGGCGATTTCCGCGCAGCGCAAAATACTGGACACACGACCCGCCGCCATCCGCGATTCCCCTCAAACATCCGAAAAGACGCCTCTTACGTCTCGCAGCGCGCTGGCCGTCATCGCAGCACACCCCCGAGCCGATAGACATGGGAGCAGAGGACGTCTTCACGAAAGCGCGGGCGTTAGTGTGGCACGGATTCTGTATTGAATGGGCGGCAGAAGGGCGGTAACTGACATGGTGCCTCAGTCCCACGGGATCAAGGCTACGCCGGTGCAGAAGGTTGTCGTCGTCAACGGCAATTCGGACGTGCTCGGCATGCTGGAGTCGGTTCTCGATGCCGGACGCTACGACATGGTGTTTGTCGAGTCGGGCGAGCGTGCGTATTCCCGGATCAAGCAGGTACTGCCCAACCTTGTGATTCTCTGCACCCGAATCGACGAGCTCGTGGGTTTCCAGCTGCTCACGATGCTGAAGCTCGACCCCGACACGCGGCACGTGCCCGTGCTGACCTACACGTCAGAAGGCGAGGGGCAGGATGTGGACGACGCGGCCACCCAGTTGACCGAGGAAGAGGGGGCAATGCTGTCCACGCGGCCGGCGCCGCGCATGCATTAGCCGCTCGGGCTCAGACGTAACGCGCCCGCAGATGCTCCAGATAGTCGCCTGACTCGATTCGCTCCGCTCGCCCGAGCGGGGCGTTGTAGAAGTACGCCCAGGCGTTGGCCGTCTTGCCGTCCTGCAATGTGACCTTGGTGCGCGTTCGGGTGTAGAGACTATTCTCGTGCTGACCGGGATGGTACCCCTCGAGTTCGTCCAGCTCACGCAGGACCACCGTTGGATGCAGCATCTCGTAGAGCTCGCCGTGCACTTTGCCGTCGCTGGCAGGAACCGCGGCGGGATAGATCCCGAGATCGAAGAGTGCACCCTCGATGGTGCCGGAGCCTTTGAACGTGAGATGCCGGTCGATCCGCAACCGTGCGATGCGGTTGAAGGGCGTCATCAGCGTTCCGTAGAAGAAGATCAACTCGGGCATGGCGGAGAGACGTGGATATCTGCCTCTACGCCTATTCTCAACGGCGTGTTTAAGCGGGTCGCGAGCGCCGGCGTTAAGAAATCGTTAAAAAACGTTAAATCGACGGGATCGTGCGCGGCCTTACATTCGAGGGTGCCAGAGGACGGCCCGAGACACCCGAGGGAGGCGCCGGACGCTGGGCGCCGAGCGCCGTCAGCTTGTCGAGCGTCTCGCGCGGCAGGGAGAACGCCACGGAGACGGTATTGCCTTCACCCGTGAGCTCGACCGAGTTCACGAAGCTGGCCAGGTCGGGCTGTTGTCCCAGTTGCATGCGCGCCAGTGCCAGCAGCCCGCGGATCACTTCGCGCAGGTTCTGGGCGGCCTGGTCATCCTTCGCCTCGGCCAGCAGCGTCGCCGAGACGCCGGAACCGATCTGACCGCTGGCGGCGAACCAGGTGATCGCCGGAAGTTGCGCGGCAAGCTGAGCCGGGAACTGCTGCCGCCGCTGCAGGGCGTCGAACCTGGCAACCGTCCACGTGTTCCCGTTGTCCACCCGGTGAACCAGCCGCATCAGCTCGGCATCGTCCTTGACGCTCCCGGTGCCCGCCGTCTTGGTGTCGACCGCCAGGCGCACCGCAGCCGGATTCCCCACGGCTACCAGGCGCGCCTCCAGGAAGCCGATACCCACTTCCGGCTGATTGAGCGTGACGATCCGTATGTTCTGATGGTGACTCACCTCGCCGCCACGGCTCACGAGCAGGCTCTCGATTCGCGGCTGGTCGAATTCGCCGCGCGCCAGCATCAGCGGCATCTCTCCGGCGGCTTCCCCGCGCAGCGAGGCGACCACCACTGAGTCGACGTCCTTGCGGATGTCGATGCCGGTCTGGGTGAACACGTTGTCTTGGGTTTCCTGACTGGGCGGGATGAGGCGCGACTGGAGCCTGGTACCAAGCTCGGAGTCCAGGACCTGGCGCACGTCGGCGAACCCGATGACCTCCGTGCCGGCCGGGACGTAGGCGAGCTCGTCGGAGGCGCCCGCGGCAAAGAGTCCGAGGCCGTCCACCCCCATGTACGACGCCACGCCGGCGGTGCCGAGGCCGACGACGAGAACAGCAGACGCAACCAGCACGAAAACACGGGTTCGCTTGCTCATCGACACCGCTCCCTGCCCCGATTATACGAGGAGGTCGGGGCAATGTTCCCCCCAACCCCGGCTGCTGCGCAAAAGTGTCACTGCCCGAGGACGTACTCGCGGCGCTCGATGGCGCGGGCCGCTATCAGGAGCGCCGCGATGAGGATGAATGCCAGCCAGAAGAGGCAGGTCGCTGCCGAGGGCGCATCGTTGAAGACCGATGCCAGGAGAGACGTGATGCCGTCCGAGGGGATGGCGTGCGGTACCAGTCCCTGCAGGTAATACACGATCGTGAATTGGCGGAGATAGCCGGGCATCAGCATCGCCACCTGCTCCCAGCCGAAGGCGAACACGAGCCCGACCACGAGCGGACGCTTCAGGACCGTGCCGACGAGGGCGAAGAGCGCCCCATAGACGGCGAGGCCGAACGCCAGCAGGCCCAGGTCGGTCAGCAGCGTCAGGAACGACGGTCCGATGTCGCGTAGCGGCACGACCAGGAAGAAGACGATCATGATCGACGGCAGCACGACCAGCGACGTGCAGACGACGTAGGCGAGATACTTTCCGATCAGCACGGCGCGGCGCGCGACCGGCCGCGTAAAAAGGTAGGTGATCGTCTTGTCTTCGACCTCGTCGGCGATGAGGGCGGTGCCGTAGAACACACCGAGCACCGGGACCACGAAGCGCAGGTACAGCCACCACAGCAGGACGCCGAAGATCGTGGTGCCGCCAACCCGCTGCCCGTTGACGCGAAGCGGCGTGACGCCACTGGCATCGACGATGCGGACGACGATCGCCAGGACGATGGGCGCGCCAAGCACGACCGCCATGAAGATGGTGCGGCGCGACCAGATCATCTGGCCGAGCGACAGGTCGAAGACACGCGCCACTGCGTTCCACAAGCTCGGCGCCGGCGGCGCCGCCACCGCCGGACGCGCTGCCACGGGCAGGCTGGACTCGCTCACGATTTCACCAGGTACTTGAAGACGGCCTGCAGGTTGTCGTCGAGGGAGGTCACCTCGTCGATGGTGCCCGTTTCACCGCGCGCCGCCATTTCGGTGAGGCGGGTATAGAAGGCATCGGGCCGGGCCGTTTCGATCACCAGCGCGCCTGTTTCCAGCTTGATACTGACCACGCCCTCGTCGGCGAGCAGTGCACGCGCGAGCGCGCGCGATTCCTGCGCCCTGATCAGGACTGTATGCGGGTGCTCGTCGATGAGCTCGCGAATCTGATGGACGTTGCCTTCGGCGACGATCCGGCCGTTGTTGATCATCAGGATGTTTGCCGTGAGCGCCTCGATTTCGTGCAGCACGTGGCTGGACACCAACACGCTCCTCCCCGCCCTCGCCCACGTCCGGATCAGCTCGATCGTGCGACGGCGCATGATCGGGTCCATCCCGTTCAGCGGCTCGTCGAGAATCAGGAGCTCCGGGTCGAGCGCGATCGCCTGCGCAAGCTTGACGCGCTGGCGCATGCCCTTGCTGTAGGCGCCGATCTTCTTCCCGCCCGCATCCACGAGATCCACGGCTTCGAGCGCGCGGCCGGCGACCCCCTGCGCATCAGCCGCCGAGACGCCGCTCAGCCGTACCAGCGCCGTCACCCAGTCGAGCCCGGTCATGCGGTCGTAGAACGCATCCTGCTCGGGACAAAAGCCGATCCGGCGATAGATGGCCGGGTTGCCCCAGATCGGCTCGCCGAGTACGCGGACTGAGCCCTTACTCGGTTTCAGCTGACCGGTAATGAGCTTCATGAAGGTGGATTTCCCGGCGCCGTTCGGACCGAGGAGCCCGGTGATTCCGGGCGGCACGGAGACCGTGACGTCGTTGAGGCCCGACACCTGTCCATACCATTTCGACAGGTGCTCGACCGCGATCACCGTCACGAGACCACCTCGACACCACGAACCCGGCGCTCGAGTACCAGCATCGACCCGGCGACGAGCACGACGATCGCACCGACCGCGAGCGGCACCGGGATCGCCCGCGGCGTCGCCAGCCGGAACATCGCATCGGCCAGCACGTCGAGCGTGTCGTTCGGCGAAATCCAGGCCCACGACCGGCTGTCGGTGATGCGGGAGAGCGCCGTGTTCATCGCCGACGTGAAGAAGATGATCCCTGCGTACATCATCGCCACGAAGCGGCGGCTCGGTGAGAGCGACGACAGCGCGAGCATCGCGAACGCTGAAACGAAGATCTGCAGCAGGGAGAAGAGCGTGATCGCCGGCAGGATGAACAGGTTGTTGGTCAGGAACTCGAGGCTGCCCGCGAACAGCACCTGCAGGAGGACCAGCAGCATGGCCGGCACCCAGGTGACGAATGCCAGGAAGGCAAAGAGCACCGCCAGCTTGCCGACAATGTATTCCACGCGCGTGAGCGGCTTCGCCAGATAGATCTGCAGCGCATTCGCACGGCGATCGTCGGCAATCAGCGGAGCGCCGATCAGGATCGTCACGAAGAACACGAAGACGTTCTGCCAGTCGAGGAACTCGCGGAACGTCTGCGGCGTCGTCCCGATGACCGAGGACGCCTGCTGAAAGTTGGCGGCGGCGTAGATCAGGACGGCGCGAACGAGGAAGGGTGCCCACGCCAGAAGAAGCAGCGCGATCACGCGGCGCTGCCGCATTTCCGAGAGGATGGTGGCGCGGGCGATCACCCACCACGCGCCGCCGCGCAGGCCCCGGCGGCCGCTGTAACGACGATATCCCTGGTCGTGAATCGGCACGGTCAGCGCGCTCTCCAGACGAACATCGGGGTCACCTCGCTCCGCTCACGGCGTTCGCGAACACGTCTTCGAGCGAGGGGACGCTGGCGCGCAGATGGCGGACCTGAAGGCCGTGCGCAGATGCCAGCTGAAAGAGGACGGCGCTGGTCGTGTGCTCGGGCACGAACAGCCGCATCACCTCATCGTCGGGAGCCGGACATTCGATCCCTGCCGCCCGCAGCGCCGCCATGAACGGCACTTTGTCTCCCTTGACGCGCAGTTCGAATACCCGTCCCGCATGTCCCTTGAGCGAGGCGATCGGACCTTGCGCGGCGAGCGTGCCCTTGTCGAGCACGACCACGTGATCGCAGGTGTATTCGACGTCGGGCAGCAGGTGCGAGGACAGAATCAGGTTGATGCCCTTGTTCCTCGAGATGTCGCGGACGAGCTCGAGCATCTCGTCGCGGCCCCGAGGGTCCATGCCGTTGGTCGGCTCGTCGAGAAAGAGGAGATCGGGATCGTGCACGAGCGCCTGCGCAAGCTTGATACGCTGCTTCATGCCGGTCGAGTAGGTGTCCAGATTCCGATACCGGGCCTCTCCCAGGCCGACGTAATAGAGCACTTCGTGCGCGCGCTGCATCGCGTCGGCCTTCGGCAGCCCGGCAAGCTCGCCGCAGTACGCCACGAACGACACGGCGTTCATGCCGGGAATGTGGGCGTCGCTCTCCGGCATGTAGCCCAGGCGGGCGCGGATTTCGAGCGGAGACTGCTTGACGTCCAGACCGAGGACTTCCATCCGGCCGGTCTCCGGGGCGATGAACCCGAGCAGCGACTTGAGCATCGTGCTCTTGCCCGCGCCATTCGGGCCGAGCAGGCCGACCGCCCCTGGCGGAAACACGGCGCTCACGTCGCGCAGCGCTGCCTGGCGGCCGTACCTGACACTGACTCGATCGAGCTGAACGACGGGAGTCATGGGGCGGACGATTCTAACCTTGAGACGAGAACCGCCGTGGGGCTGTTCCGGGCGTCTCCGGCATTGGCCCTGGAGCTCGGGCTTTCGGACTCGTTCCGCATGCCGTTGCGAATCGGGTCGGGCCCGGCGTCGCGGGCCCGGGATTCGCTACCGCGCCGGCCGCGGCGCCTCGCGATCGAGCTGCAAGGCGCGGTCGATGACGGCCGTCGCCTTCAACGTGAGGTTGTAACGGTGCAGATCTGACGGCTCGACCAGCACGGCGTCATCGACGTCCGATCCGGCGCGCAGCGCTCCCGAGACCGGCCAGCAGAGATAGTCCACGAGAACGTAGTGATACCGCACACGGCCCTCGCCGTCGCGCGTGATGCGATCGAACACTTCGATCACCGGGCCGACGTCGACGGTCAGCCCCGTCTCTTCCCGCATTTCGCGCGCCACCGACGACTCGAGCGTCTCGCCGATCTCCACGACGCCACCGGGGAGACTCCATTGGCCAGCGAGCGGCTCGTAGCGCCGCCGGATGAGCACGACCTTTCCGTCCTGAACGATCACGGCGCCGACGCCGACGAACGGCCGGTCGGGATAGTCTCTCTTCCCCACGTTTACTGCCCCATCACCTTGATCACGACGCGTTTGCGCCGCTGACCGTCGAACTCCGCGTAGAAGACCTGTTCCCAGGGACCGAGATCGAGCTTGCCCGCCGTGATCGGCAGGATCACCTGATGGCCCATGATCGTGCGCTTGAGGTGAGCGTCGGCGTTGTCTTCGCCGGTCTGATGATGACGGTAGTCGAGCCCGGAGGGCGCCAGCTTCTCGAGCCAGACCTGAATGTCGTGGATCAGCCCGTTCTCCCAGTCGTTGACGTACACGCCCGACGTGATGTGCATGGCCGATACGAGCACCATGCCCTCCTGAACGCCACTCTTCCCGACGAGGGCCGCAATCTCGTCGGTGATGCGAATGAACTCCTGACGCTTCTTGGTATTGAAGGTCAGATAGTCGGTGATCACTTTCATTTCACTGAACCCACTCCGAACGACCCGAACGACCCGAACGATCCGAACGATCCGAACGATCAGATCGTCAGTCCAGCCTCCGCATTGACGTCCCACTCGCCCGTCACGCCGGCGCGGAGCTTCCGCAAACCGGCGGCGGCGATCATCGCCGCATTGTCGGTCGAGAGCGCAAGTCCCGGCACGAACACCGGCAGCTCGCGCCGTTCGCCGCGCGCCCGCGCGTCCTCGCGCAGGCGGCGATTCGCCGAGACGCCACCGGCGATGCCGATGCTTCGCGCCCCGTGTTCACGCGCCGCATCGAACAGCTGATCGAGCAGCGTGCCGACGACAACGCGCTGGAAGCTGGCGCAGATATCGGCCACTTCGACTGCCGGCAGCGCGTCGCCAGGCGCAAGTCCGAGCTCCTCGCGCCGCCGGGTCACGTGCCGCAGCACCGACGTCTTCAGACCGCTGAAGCTGAAGTCGCGCCGGCCGGGCAGATGCGGCGCATTGCGGTCGGCGTGCGTCAGCCGCGTCTTGGGAAAGAGCACCGCGCGGTCGTTGCCGGACTGCGCGAGGCGATCCACCGCCGGTCCACCCGGGTAGCCCAGTCCGAGGAGCTTGGCGACTTTGTCGTAGGCTTCTCCGGCCGCATCGTCGCGGGTGCGGCCGACCAGCGTATAGTCGCCCGGCCGTTCGATGCGATACAGGCTCGTGTGTCCACCCGACACGATCAGAACCACGGCCGGAAGCGGGAGCTCTCCGTTCTCGAGGACGAGCGATTCGATGTGGCCCGCCAGGTGATGGACCGGCACGAACGGCACTCCGCGGGCCCAGGCCAGAGACTTCGCGAACGACAGACCGACGAGCAACGAGCCGACAAGGCCCGGCCCCTGCGTCACGGCAATTGCGTCGGCGCGCACGCCTGCCGCTTCGTTCAGCGCGCGCTCGACCACACCGCAGATATCCCGTATGTGCTGTCGCGCCGAGAGCTCCGGCACGACACCACCCCACGCCCGATGCAGATCGGCCTGCGACGCGACGACGCTCGAGCGGATGCGCCACGGGCGCTGCGAATCGCCGGTCTCTTCGACGAGAGCAGCGGCGGTCTCGTCGCACGACGTCTCGATGCCCAGGATCACCATGGATGAGGACCCGCGGGGTGGCAAACGCGAGAGAGCCCGATCATTCGATCAGAGCCGCCGCAGCGACTCCGAGTAAGGCGGGCGTGCGATACCGCGCTCGGTGATGATGGCGGTCACGTATTTCGCCGGCGTCACGTCGAATGCCGGGTTCCACACACGCGCGCCTTCCGGAGTCACTCGCGACGGCCCGACGTGCGTGACCTCGCGGGCGTTGCGCTCTTCGATAGGAATCCCGTCTCCGTCAGGGGTGTTGAGATCGATCGTCGAGCGTGGGGCCGCCACATAGAACGGGATGTCGTGCTCCCGCGCCAGCACCGCCACGGCATAGGTCCCGATCTTGTTCGCCACGTCGCCGTTGGCGGCGATGCGGTCGGCGCCGACCACGACCAGATCGACGGCGCCCTGCCGCATCCTCGCGCCCGCCATGTTGTCGGTAATCACGGTGGTCTCAATCCCGTCCTTCACGAGCTCCCATGCGGTCAGGCGGGCGCCCTGCAGGAAGGGACGCGTCTCGTCTGCCATCACGGCAACGCGCTTCCCCTGTTCGGCAGCGGCGCGGATGACGCCGAGCGCCGTGCCGTAGCCGGCGGTCGCCAGCGCCCCGGCATTGCAGTGCGTCAGGATACGCGCCGCGTCCGGAACGAGCGTGGCGCCGTGCGCGCCCATCGCGCGACAGCTTTCCAGGTCCTCGTCGTGGATGCGCTGCGCCTCGACCACCAGTCGCTGCCTGATTTCGTCGACCGAGCGGCCGCCCTGCGCCGCCTCGGCAAACGCCTGCTTCATCCGCTCGATCGCCCAGAACAGGTTGACCGCCGTTGGCCGGGTGGCGGCCATCAGGTCGCACAGCCGCTGAAACTCGGTCGTGAACTGCTTCGTCCCGGTTGCCTTGCTTCGCCGCATGCCGAGCGCCAGTCCCATCGCGGCGGCCACGCCGATCGCCGGCGCGCCGCGGATCACCATGGTCTTGATCGCTTTGGCAACCTCCGGCGCAGTCTTGCACGTGACGTACACCTCGGACGCCGGCAGCTTGCGCTGGTCGATCATCACGACCGCGTCGTCCTTCCAGTCGATGGTGGGCAGCATGTCAGCTGATGATATCAGCGGCCACCGCCCGACTCAGCTTCACGCCGTTGCACACCGCGTCGGCACCCGGCATCCCGGAACTTCGCGCTGCTGCACTCCTCTGCAAGCCAGTGCCCCCGGCAGTGTGCGGCATCTCTCCTCCACGCGGGATTCACGGCCGGTCGTTTCTTGATGGAAAGGCCGTCTCGTGCCGAATAGAGAAAGTGAGAGCGGTCGCCGCGGCCACAAGGGAGTTGGTGGGATTGGCGGTTGTGCGTAATCCAGACGTGTGCTCTCGGCCGGCTTCCTCGAAATGAGCCTCGTACTCGCGATCGAACCGGATTCCGGACAGGCGGACCGCCTGCGCCAGATCATCCGCGACCAGGTTGACGCCGAGCTGGTGATGGTGACGTCCGCCTACGCGGCGATCGTCGCCATGAACCGCCAGGTCCCCGACGTCCTGCTGTTCGGCCGGTCGGTCGCACACCGTCACCAGAACACGGTCCTCAAGCACCTTCGCTCCCTGAACGACGGCGCCGCTCCGCAGGCGCTGACAATCCCCTCTCTCGTCGCCGGCGAGGCCCCTCCACAGAAGACGTCTCGCTTCGGATTCGGCTGGGGCCGGCAGGCCACCCCTGATGGACCGGACCCTGGCCGATTCGTCGAGCAGATCAACGAGGCGCTCGCCAAGGCCACCGCCGGCAGGCGCCGCAGGGCCGACGCGCCACGGCGCGACGCGCCCGCACCGGCGAGCGACGAATCAGCTGGTCACGCGCTCGCGGTCGAGGAGCCGCCGGCCGAACTGGACGAAACAGCGGCAGCCGAGAGTCCGGAAGACGCGCAGATATTCGAGGACGCGGAGGCCGAAGAGGAATCGGCAACGGCCTTCGAGGAAGAAGACGCCATCGAAGTCGCCGAGGCGTCCGAACCTGCGGTGCAGAGCGTGTTGGCCACCGGCGACAGCGGCAGCGAGATCGACACGATCATCGATCGGCTCGGCATCAAGCCGGTCGCACTTCAGTTCGAGGGCGCCTCCGACGGTGACGACGAGGAGCCGGCGGAGGAGCCCAGGGACGCCGATGAAGTGCTCATCGACGTTGACCGGGCCTGGGCGAGCGGCGACGAGCGCGTCGACGCGGAAGTCCACGCCGCCGAGATCGCGCTCATTCAGGCGCAGGCCGAAGCGAAACTGGCGGCCGAGCTCGAGCGCGTGCGCGCCGAAGCCGCCGAACAGCGAAGGCTCGAGCTCGAGCGCATGGAGCGCGAAGCCGAGGAGCTGCGTCAGAGGGCCGTCGCCGAGGCGCGGGCGGCCGTCGAGAACGAGGCACGGCAGGCACTCTCAGAAGAGCTGACACGCGTCCGCAGCGTTGCCGAAGAACGTCTGGCCTCCGAGCTCGCCCGGGCGCGCGCAGAGGCCGAGCAGACGCTCGCGGAGCAGGTCGGCCGGACACGCGAGGAAGCCGAGCGGGCACGTGAGGAAGCCGAGGCACGCGCGGCGCAGCTCGCCCAGGCCCAGGCCGAAGCGGAGTCGCTCAGGTTGGCGGCGCTCGAGGAAGCTCGCGCCGAGGCCGAACGCAAGGCGGCCGAGGAGCTCGAGCTCGAAGTCGCACGCGTCCGTCAGGAGGCCGAGTCGAGGCTGCAGGCGGAGCTGGCGCGCGTGCGCGAGGAGGCCGAGCACACCCTCGCCGATCAACTGACACGCACACGAACCGAGGTAGAAGAGGCGCGCGAACAGCATGTCGCGCACGTGCTGGCCGAGGCTGACTCGGTCAAGGCCGCGGCGGTGGAAGAGCGTCAGGCGGCCGAGCAGGCGGCGCGCGAGCTCGAAGCCGAGGTCGCGCGCGTGCGCGCCGAAGCGGACGCCAGGCTGCGCGAAGAACTGGCCAGGGTCCGCGCGGAAGCGGAGGAAACGCTCGCCGAGGAGTTACGCCGAACCCGCGCCGAGGCCGAGGAAGCGCGGCAGGCGCAGCTCGCACTGGCGCAGGCCGAAGCTGACTCTGCCCGGGCCGCCGCGCTGGCGGAGGCTCGCGCAGCGGCGGAGCGGAGCGCCGCGCAGGCCCTCGAAGTCGAAGTGATGCGCGCGCGCGAGGAGACCGAGGCGCGGCTCCACGCGGAGCTGGCGCGCGTCCGTCGCGAAGCCGAAGAAGCGCGCCTGGCGCACGAAGAAGCGCAGATCCAGGGGCAGGAGGCGCGCGCGCTAGCAGCCGCAGAGGCACGGGCGGCCGCGGAAGACGATGCCGCGCGCGCCCTCGAGGCCGAAGTCACGCGCGTGCGCGCCGAGGCCGATGCGCGTCTGCAGGCGGAACTGCAGCGTCTTGGGCTCGAGGCAGAACAGGCGCGCGCCGCGCATCAGGACGCCCAGGTCGAGACCGAGAAGCTGCGCGACACCGCAGCGCGCGAAGCGCGGGCGGCCGCCGAAGAGGCCACCGCCCGGGCGCTCGCCGAAGAAATGGCGCGCGTCAAGGCGGCAGCGGCGGCGGAACTCGAAGCCGAGCTCGAGGCCGTTCGCCGCGAGGCCGACGAGGCCAGACGCGCCACCCTCGAAGCGCAGCTCGACGCCGAGCGCCTCCGCGAGGCGGCAAGCCGGGAAGCCCGGATGGCGGCGGAAGAAGCGGCGGCACGAGAGCTCGACGCGGAAGTGGCGCGCGTGCGCGCCCAGGCAGACAACCAGCTGCAAGCCGAGCTCGAGCACCTGCGTCTCGAGGCGGAGGAAGCGCGCCGCGCCAAGCTCGAAGTCGAACGCGCCAAGCAGGAAGTCGAGGTCGAGGCCGAACGGATCCGGAACGTTGCCGCAACCGAGGTACGAGCCGCGAGCGAGGCGCGCGCCGCCGCGGAGGAAGCCGCCGCTCGCGCCCTCGAAGCGGAAGTCCATCGGGTCCGCATCGAGGCCGAGGCCCGTCTTCAGAGCGAGCTCGAACGAGCGCGGCACGAGGCCGAACAGACTCGGAAGGCGCAGGAAGCCGCGACCGCCGAGCGTGTGCGGGAGGAGGCCGCTCGCGCCGCCGCCGCGAAAGCTGCCGCCGAAGAGGCGGCCACCCGGCGGCTCGAGGCTGAAACCTCGCGGATGCGCGAGCAAGCGGAGGCCAGGCTTCAGTCCGAGCTCAACCGCGTGCGCAAAGAAGCCGAGGCGGCGCGTCGCGCCGACCAGGCGGACGCGGAGCGGATCCGCGAAGCCGCCGCCGAGGAAGCGCGCGCAGTGGCCGAGGCCACCCTCCTGCGCGAAACCGAGCGCGCCAAGGCCGAGGCCAACGCACGCCTGGCGCGCGAAGTCGCCGACATGCGCGCCGAGGCCGAGCGGCGGCGAGGCAAAGAGCTCGAGGAAATGCGCGCCCAGGTCTCGCGCCTGCGCGACGCCGCCGCCGAACACGCACGGTCTGCCGCCGCCGCCGCGGTCGCTGCCGAGGTTGCCCGCGCCAAGACGGTCAACGTGCCGCAAGCAGTCCGGCGCGCGCCCGAGATGTTCGTGCAGCCGCCACCGCCGCGGCGCGGGCTGCCCCGCATGCTGCTGCCGATTGCGGCATCGCTGATCGTGATCGGAGCCGGCGGTTACACGCTGGGCCTCGGACCAGCCCTCAAAGCGACGACAAAAGCAGCCTGGGCAGGGCTCCAGGGCGTCTTCGAGGAGGACAAGACCGACGAGGCCGAGATCCAGCCCGCTCCCGAGCCTGCCGAAGCGCCGCGGAAGACGCCCAGGAACCGTTCCGCGTCCTCATCGGCATCGTCTTCGTCGTCAGGCAGCGGCGAGATCAGAGTTCAGTCCACGCCGTCGGGCGCCCAGGTCTTCCTCGACGGCAAACCGCGGGGAACGGCGCCCGTCGATCTGAAGGACGTTCCGGCAGGCACCCACACCGTGGAGCTGCAGGGCGCCAACGGCACGGTCAAGACCACGGTCACCGTCCGCGGCGGAGCGCGCACGATCGTCGACGAGACGATTGCTCCCGGCTTCCTGACGATCCTCTCGCGCATCCCGCTCGAGATTTATCAGGGTGGCCGCCGGCTCGGGACATCGGAGGACGAGAAGATCTCGCTGCCCCCCGGAACCCATCGACTCACGTTCGTCAACCCACGGTTTGGGTTCCGCAGCGAAATGAACGTGGAGATCAAGGCCGGAGAGGTGTCCGCCTTCAACGTGTCGCCGCCTATCGGACGCGTGAGCGTCAAGACGGATCCTGGGACGGAGATTTTCGTCGAGGGCGAGAAGGTCGCCGTGGGTCCGATGAGCGAGCTCGAGTTGCCGGTCGGCATGCGCGAGATCACGGTCCGCCACCCGGAGCTCGGCGAGAAGAGCGTGCGAGTAGACGTCAAGCGGGATCAGACCAACGAGATCACGCTGACACTTGCCAGCCCTGTCGCGTCGAGCACGTCCAGACCGCGGCTGGCGCCCCTCAGTGCGCCGCCCGCGCCGAGAACCAAGTAGCGCTCGGCGCACCCGTTCAGCCGCCGAGCAGCCTCGCATCGAATGGCACCGGCAGCAGATCGCTCAATCGGTAACGGCCGGTCTCGCGCCGGAGGTTGGCGAGGATAACCTCCAGATCGCCTCCGAACTCCCACAGAATCTGACGGCAGGCGCCGCACGGCGGCGTGGGGCTCACCGTGTCGGCGGCCACGACGATGCGCCGGAAGCGGCGGTGTCCCTCTGACAACGCCTTGAACATCGCCACCCGCTCGGCGCAGATCGTCAAGCCGTACGTGGCGTTCTCGACGTTGCACCCGGTGATGATGGCGCCGTTCTTCGTTTCGAGGGCCGCACCCACCTTGAAGTTGGAGAAGGCCGCGTGAGCGTGCCGCCGGGCGCGGCGGGCGGCGGCGACCAGCGCCGATGCGTTGGCATTCACTGAGATGCTCCTCGTGATGGTCTGCCGATTCAACGTACGTAGCGGGGGCCTTGCCGCCTGCGTCAGAGCCGCTCGATGATCCCCTCGAGCAGCGCGATGAACGAACCGCGCACCCGGCGCGCCGTCTCGAGGACCTCGTCGTGGTCGAGCGGTTGTGGCAGCACACCCGCGGCCATGTTGGTGATGCACGAAACGCCCAGCACCTCCATGCCCATGTGGCGCGCCGCGATCGCTTCCGGAACCGTGGACATGCCGACAGCGTCGGCACCAATCGTCCGCAGGAACCGGATCTCGGCCGGCGTCTCGTAGCTCGGACCGTGCACGGCCACGTAGACGCCGCGGCTCACCGGCACGCCGGCCGCACGCGCCGCATCGTGCGCGATCGCGCGCAGGCGCTGCGAGTAGACCTCCGTCATGTCGGGAAAGCGCGGGCCGAATCGCTCGTCGTTGGGACCCATGAGCGGATTCGTCCCGAGCAGGTTGATGTGGTCGTCGATTACCATCAGCGCGCCCTGCGCAAACGTCGTGTTGATGCCGCCAGCGGCGTTCGTCAGGATGATCTCGCGCACACCGAGCCGTCCCATGACGCGAGTGGCGAACGCCGCGGCGGCCGCCTCGTGCCCTTCATAGACATGGGCGCGGCCTGCCAGTGCCGCGACCCGGCGCCCGGCAACCACACCAATCACGAGACGCCCCGCATGACCAATGACCCTCGACGGCGGCCAGTGCGGAATGGACGCGTAATCGAATGCGACCGGGTCGCCGAGCCTGTCGACGAAGTCACCAAGCCCTGACCCCAGCACGACGGCGGTCTTCGGAAGCGCGCCGCAGCGACGGCGTACCGCTTCGGACGCCTCCTCGACCCGGGCGTAGTCGGACGCACTCACCGGGCAGCCACCGCGGCAGAGCGGTAACCGGGCGCAGCCGTGAGACCGCTGACGATGGCGCGAGCGATATACATGCAGGTCCGTCAGCGCACTGAATCGAGCACCAGCGGCTTCACCGCCGGCGGCGCGTCATCGATGCGCACCGCGCTTTCAGCGAGGTGGCGAGCGTCTTCCAGTCTTGCAGAGTCGTTGTACAGCAGCTCGAGTACCGCGTCACCCGCGCTCACCAGATCCCCGCGGCCAGCTGCAATCAGTATTCCCGCCGCGTGATCGATTGGCGCTCCCACGGCCTCGCGCCCGGCACCGAGCGCCACTGCCGAGCGCCCGACCAGCCCGGCGTCGAGCGACGCCACATACCCGGAGCGATGAGCGCGAACGAGCTCACGATGACGTGCGCGCGGAAGCCGCGCCGGATCGTCAACCACCCGGGGATCGCCGCCCTGGGCGGCGATCATCGCTTTCAGCCGCTCGAGCGCTGCGCCCGACTCGAGAGCACGACGGACCACGGCTTCGGCATCGGCGTCGCGGCGAAGACCGCCGGCCACCAGCATCCGGCCCGCCAGCCGGACGATGAGATCGGTCAGCTCGGACGGTCCGGAACCGCTGAGCATCTCGATGCATTCCGCGATTTCAACGGCGTTGCCGACGGCGCGTCCGAGCGGCGCGTCCATGCTGGTGATCACAGCCTCGGCCCTGACGCCGGCGCGCGCGCCGGTGGCGACCATCGACCGCGCAAGCGCGCGCGCGCTGTCGAGATCTTTCATGAAGGCGCCGTGTCCGCACTTCACGTCGAGGACGAGGGCGCTCGTCCCTTCCGCGAGCTTCTTGCTCATGATGGACGAGGAGATGAGCGGGATGCTCTCGACTGTTCCGGTAACGTCGCGCAGCGCGTAGAGCTTCTTGTCGGCCGGCGCGAGCGACTTCGTCTGAGCCGTGATGCTCGTCCCGACGGCGCGCACGACCTCCTTGAACTCGGGGATCGACAGGTCGACCCGAAACCCGGGAATCGATTCGAGCTTGTCGATCGTGCCGCCGGTATGGCCGAGACCGCGCCCGGACAGCTTCGGAACGACTGCACCACTTGCCGCCGCGAGCGGTGCGAGGGCAATCGACACCTTGTCGCCCACGCCTCCCGTGCTGTGCTTTCCTACTTTGACTCCGGGAAGATCGGAGAGATCCAGGCGCTCGCCCGAGCGGAGCATCGCCTCGGTCAGCCACGCCGTCTCTTCCTCGGTCATTCCCCGAAGAACGACCGCCATCAGCAGCGCCGACGTCTGATAGTCGGGAATGGCGCCGGAAGAGGCGCCGGCGACGAAGTGGTCGATCTCCTGACGCGTCAGGGAGTGCCCGTCGCGTTTTCGCGCGATGACGTCGACGAAATGCATGAAAGAGCGGTCAGTATACGGAATTCTGGAATTCTCAAGGCACAATGCTCAATGAAATGCACTGCGCAACGCTCGGCAGCCTTTTGTCCTGGGCATTGAGCATCGCGCATTGATTTCCCCATGTCAGACTTCAAAGCGCGGGTCATGTCGGCGGTGCGGCGAATTCCACGCGGGCGTGTGGCCACTTACGGCGATATCGCCGGGCTGGCCGGCTCACCCCGCGCGTGGCGCGCTGTCGGCACGATCATGCGTGAATGCCGCGATCCGGCAACGCCGTGTCACCGGGTGATCGGCGCCAATGGCAGCCTCGGCGGTTGGACTGGCAGCCTGCACACGAAACGCGAGCTGCTCCGGGCAGAAGGCCTCGACGTGGGGATCGCGCGCGTCCGGCGCTTCCGGGACGTCCGATGGATGCCTCGCCGGCCAGGCACCCGATGAGCGAGGCCGCCGCCCGGCTGTTCCGCATGCTCCGCCTCCGGACAGCTCCACAAACGGCCGGTTTTCCACGTAAAAAATGACGCGGCAACCCTCGTCCGCCGGCCCCCCGTCCAAAGGATCAGGAGTCGTGAATTCGCCCGATCTCGAGCTGGCCCGGCGCTGCGGGCAGGGCGACATGGCGGCGTTCGAGGAGCTGTATCGGACGCACGCACCGAGGCTCTACACTCTGATGCTCCGAATGACGGGGTCGGAGGCGGATGCGGAGGACCTGCTTCAAGAGGTGTTCATGCAGGCCCATCGCAAGCTCGCAGGATTCAGGGGAGAATCGAGCCTCGGCACGTGGCTCTACCGGATGGCGGTCAACCAGTGCCTCGACTTCCTCAGGGGGCGCCAGACGAGGATGGCCCGCGCCACCGGCTCCTACGACGACGATGAGGTGGCCGAACCGGAGGCCCCGGCACCAGTCATTCCGGCAGCCATCAGCCGCGTCGACCTCGAGCGCGCGATTGCGCGGCTGCCCGACGGCTGCCGGACGGCGTTCGTGCTCCACGACGTGGAAGGGTTTGCGCACCAGGAGGTGGCCGCGATGCTGGGCATCTCGGAGGGAACGTCCAAGTCACAGGTACACAAGGCCCGGTTCAGGCTCCGGTCCATGTTGAGCGCGACAGTCAGATGACGTGTTTCGAATACGACCTCCAGATCGACGAGTACGTCGAGGGAACGCTTCCCGCCACGCGGGTGGCGGCGCTCGAGGCCCATCTGGCCACGTGCAGCCGCTGCCGTGCGGCGGCAGCCGATTTCCGGACGCTCCGGTCGGCCGCCTCGACGCTCGAGCGCCGCAATCCGCCTCCCGAGGTCTGGACGCGGGTCGTGGCGTCGATCCACGAGTCGTCCGAACAGACCGGCTGGTTCTCGTGGATGCTGCCGGGGCTGACCTGGCGCTCCGCTGTGGCCGCGGCCGTCATCGTGATCATGCTCACGGTTGGAACCTGGTTCTCGTGGCACGAGGCGGCGACTGCGGGGCGTGTGGTCTCGACGGCCGGCCTCGACACGGCGTCAGCGGAGTCCAGAGGCGTCGAGCAGGCGATGCGGACGCAGATCTCGGACATGGAAAAGACGGTGAGGACCGCGTCGGCGGTGCTGCCGAGCGAAACGCAGGCCGCCTATCAACAGGCGGGCGCGGTCATCGACGATGCGTTGAGCCGCCGCGCCAGCGAGCCGCACAGCGAAGTCACGCAGCAGAGCCTGCTGGAGCTGCTGCAGAGCAAACTGAGACTCCTGCAGGAGATGATCGCCCTCATCAACGAGATGCGGAAAGGCAACCAGGAAGAGGCGGCCCGCATCGTCTCCGGAATCGAACAATGAGAACCCTGTTTCGGACCTGCGCCGTCGGCGGTCTCGTCCTTCTCGCCTCTCCTGCGACACCGCAGCAGGCCGGCGCTGCCGCACCTCCTGCGATGCGGCTCGCACAAGGCGACGGCACAGCTGGCCGACCGGCACCGGTCCCGCCGCGGCCGCCAGGCCGCGGCGGGCGGGCGTCGGGCGACTGGGTCGACGAGCCCTTCCAGCGCTCCGTGCGGCTCGGATCCAGGGGATCGGTCGAACTGACGGCGTTGTTCGGCGCCATCACGTTCACCGGCACCGACGGAAACGTCGTGCGCATCAACGCGGTCAAGAGAGTCCAGGAGGCCAACCGCGATTTCGCGCGCTCGGTGCTACAGAACGTTCAAATACGTGTCACGGAACGTGGCGGCGGTATCGAAGTGTTGACCGAGCAGCCCACAGTGCGAACGCCAATCGCCGTGGACTACACGATCGAAGTGCCGATGGCCACCAGTGTCAGCATCCGCAGCTTCGGCGGCCCGATCAACGTCGGTGGGGTGAAAGGCGAGCTGCGCATCGAAGCCTTTGGCGGCGGCGACATGACCCTTTCGTCGGTCGGACGTGTGAGGACCGCGAAGTCGGCCGGCGGAAACGTGACCATCACCGGCGCCGAAGGCGACGAGGTCAACGCGGAGACGTTTCTCGGGCAGCTCGTCGTCCGCGACGTCAAGGCGCGCTCGGTCGAACTGCGATCCATCCGCGGCCCGATCACCATCGTCGACACGCTGTGCGACCGGTGCACGGCCAATAGCACCAATGGCAGCATCGAGTTCTCGGGACCGCTCAAGCCGGAAGGGCGCTACACCCTCAACTCGAACGAAGGCGACATCCGCTTCATCCCCGCCCCCGGCGTCGGCTTCGATCTCGAAGCGATGACGTCGGGCACGTTCAACAACGACTTCCCGCTCCGCACCGGCAGGAAAACTGCGCCGGCGCCAGGGTCGCAGGGTCGCATCTTCCGGGGCGTCTTCATGGACGGGAGCGCGATCCTCTCGCTGCGCTCCTTTACCGGGAACCTGAGCCTGATCAGAAAGACCGATCCGCGCTAGCCGGGCCGAGCACCTCGCGGATCACCCGTCCCGGGAACGGCTGGAAGCCTCGTTCCTGCAAGGCCGGTCCGGGAAGACCATTCGCGTCCAGCTGACCGGTCAGCGCGAACATCGTCGGAATGAAGCTGAGCGTGTCGTAGGGTTCCTGCACGTCGAGGCCCTGGGGGATTCCGGTGCGCTCTCCGCCCGTGAGCATCAGCGTGGCGTTGGTGGAGACGCGAAAGAACGACCCGTGGTTTCCACCCGGGTTGAACCCGCGCACGTCGAAGTTCCAATGGTTGTTGGCGAGGACGACCAGGTCGGGCTCGACGATCGCCCGTTGCCTCAGGCGAAGGCGCCGCATCAGCGCCTCGTCGCCGGACGCCGCGTCGGGCGTCACCCAGTCGGCGCGGTGGAAGTGCTCGTGGATGCCGATGATGGCATTGGAGTAGAGCGTGCGATGCACGGCATGCAGCCACTCGAGCTCTCCGTGCCAGCCGTCGAGCCATGCGGTGCGGTCGCCGCCGCCAGGCACGGCCAGCTGCTCGTCCTCCCAGATCTTCAGCGGCAGCCCCGGCCGCCAGCCGGTCGGAGCGAAATGGATGGCCCCGTCAGCGGCCTCGGTGAGCCTGGTGACCGGCAGGTATTTGAGAAGCAGCCCGCCGTCGTTGCCAGTCCGGCCGAGCACGAGCGCCTGCGCATCCTGACCGCTGTCGAGCCAGACGCAGGTGTCGGCTCGTGCCGCGTCGGCGCTGGTCGCGATCGCGCTGCACGGAATCCGCAGCGCCGTGAAGTCGACCGGCGCGTTGGTGACGCCGCGTTGCACGTTGTTGCGAACCCGGGCGTTCGTGAGCAGCGCAAAGTAGTCGATACGCGCGAAGCTCTTCTCGAAATCGAGCGACCCGTCGGCGGCCAGCACCAGCCCTGAGGGCCCCGTCCCGACCACGTAATTGGCCAGGTCGTACACCCTGTTGCGCTCCCCCATTGCGTGCCGGGCGATGAGATCCTCCACGCGCGCCGCGCCCGGGGCGAGCGTGGCCGGCGTGGCCGTCAGGAGCCGCTCCAGAGTCGCCAGGTAAGCGGTGTACTCGGCGACGTCAGTCGTCCACGATTCGAGACGCGCGGTCCTGCGGACCCGCTCGTCGCGCTGTTCGCTCGTCTCCGCGAGCGCTTCGACCTTGTGGTCCTTGCGGCTGCTGCCTTTCTTGCGGTCGGGAGGCGGCGGGATGCTTGCTCGGAGCGTCTCGCTCGCACGCTGCAATGCCGCGACCTCTTCACGGAGCTCCAGCAGCGTTTGCTGCCACTGCGGCCGATGGCGGTCGACGACCGCGAGGAACGCGTCGGTCGCCGCGCGGCGGACAGGCGGCGACAGGTCCGGCCGCTGCAGCTGGCCGAACAGAATCTGCAGCACGTTCAGCGTCGAATCGCGGAGGTGAATCGACGCGCGCTCGTTGCCGTCGAAGTCCACCAGCGCCGTCGGATAGTCGTCTTCCTTCCCCTTCAGATACGGCGATTCTTCGGACGCCGTCGTAATCAGCGGCACGAGCGGGTTGATGCCCTTGATCGAGTAGTCCTTCATCAGATGCCGCTTGGTGATCACGTGATGACCGCCGCCGGCTCTCCCGCCGAGCAGGTGGACCAGGTTGAATCCCTGGCTGTAGAAGCGCTCGTCCGAGTTGACGCCATGGTCGGC
Organism: Vicinamibacterales bacterium; assembly: GCA_036274155.1. Taxonomy (GTDB): domain Bacteria; phylum Acidobacteriota; class Vicinamibacteria; order Vicinamibacterales; family UBA2999; genus Gp6-AA40. Next base: position 40,468 of record DASUGH010000035.1, read on the forward strand.
GACCAGCACGAGCGCCGTCTCGGCGGCCTGCGGGGTGCGGCTGATCGCCGCCCAGATCCGTCCGATGATCGCGTCGAGCTCCTGCAGCGCGGCGCGGTGCGTCTTGTGATCCTTGTTGTGGTGCGTGGCGTGATCGAAGTCGGTGGTGTAGTAGTCGAGATACCGCGCGCGAGGATCGTCGAGGGTGGTGATCAGCTCGCGCTCGAGCTGCTCGTGGAGGAGGCCGCGGATATCGAAGCCAAGAAACCACTCGTCGACGAGATCCCGGGCGCTCCGCGTCGTGAAACGCTTCTGCACTCCCTCGCTGAGCGTGTCGATGCGCTTGCCGCGCTGGAACAGCTGGAAGCTTTGATAGCGCTCGTCGTACGAATAGGCGTCGAGCAGCAGCGGTATCTGCAGATCGTCGAGAACCGCCGCCCCCCACATGTCGTTGTATTTCCCGGCTACGGCGCCGAGCCAGAACGGGAAGAAGTTCAGATAGTCGTAGGAGTGCTGCGTGTAGCGATCGAACTCGACGTTGCCCTTGATCCTCAGGTGCTGCCCGGTGTCGAGCATCGACCACGACGGCCCGGACAGGCTCATCCCGCGCACGTAGAAGTTCGAGAGGCGGGTGCCGTTCTTGTAGAAGAGACGCTCGATCCATGGCAGGACGCTCTGCCCGGTGCGAGGGTTCCGCTCGCGCACCATCTGCTCGACGACGCCGTGCGCGAGTCCGTCGGCTTTGATCACGACGAGCCGCTTCGTCTGGGCGGCGGCGGTCAGCGGCCACGCAACGAGCATCACGAACAGCAGAAGACGACGAACGGCGGCGCGGCGCGGGATCATTGTCGGTCAGCGGACGAGGCGAGCACGGTGCCGGCGCGGCGCATCGGATCGCCGCGCGGCGCGTTGAACGCCTGAAGCGCCAGGGCGCGGAGATCGGGATCGACGTCGGGCGACTTCGAGATGCGGGCGAGCATCTCTCTCGCCGCCGGGCTGCCGGCGCGGGCGAGACCGTTCAGACAGAGCCGGCGCGTCTCGCGATCCTGTGTGCGCTCGAACACGCGAAAGGCGAGCTTCACGTTCTTTCCGTCGCCGGGCTTCCCCTGCTCGGCGAGGAAGCCGACCGAGCGGCGGATGTCGCGGATGTCCCAGCCGACCTCGACCACCGGCGTCGATTTCACCACTTCTTCGAGGAACCGCCGGTGATACGCGAGACGCCGCGAGAGGTCGATGCGCGCCAGCTGTGAATCGGGAGGCGTCTTTTCGCGATGGCGATAGATGCCGGCGGTGAGGACGGTGCCGAGCCGGTAGATGAATGGTGCTCCGGCTCCGTGCTCGATCCGGGTGAACTCGTCGGCGCGATCGCGCTTCAGCCGCTCGGCGATCTCTCCCGATGGCTCGCGAACCGCGGCGAGCAGCACGTCATAGCTGCGAAACGCCAGTGCAATCTCGACGCCTCCGTCGTTCTGGAGCGGGTTCATCGACACGCGCTCGACGAGTTTGCCGATCTCGGACGACAGCTCCGGGTTGAGCGACGCGTCGAGCGACAGCAGCAGCTTCAGCATCGCGTAGCTGCGCAGGCGCGACGGCTGGTTGATGTCCATGCCGCGCCGGCCGGTGACGAAGCCATAGACCGATCGGGCGAGAAAGTAATGGATATCGCCGAAGGGCGACAGCGAGAGGACGTTTCGCGTGATGTCGTTCAGCAGCCGGCGCGACACCTCGCGCCGCTTCGGATTGTTCTGGTCGCGGAAGTCGATGAGCAGCGCCGGAATCTTCGGGTGGTCGAGACCGTACAAGCCGAGAGGAATGAGCTCGACGGGGCTGGCGCCCGGAGTATCCGGTGCGACGCGGCGGCCGTCGGCATCGAAATAGCGAGTCTCGCTGTAGCCCTTCCAGTCGAGGAGGCGCTTGTCGCCATAGGGGCTCGCGAAGTTGAGAAAGCGCTTCTCGAATCGCCGTCCTGTCTGATCGACGTCATGGCGCGCCACCCACACGAGCGCATGCGTGGTGGTGCCATCGGGCATCGACAACGGGTCGAAGTACAGGCCCTCGGCCTCGCAGCGCTGGCGGAGGAGCTCCCAGTTGTGCCCGCGCACGTCCTGCGCATCGGCCGACTCGCGCTTGTAGGCCTCTTCGAGATAGCTGTCGTTGACGATTCCCGCGAACGGCCGTTGCGCGAGCACGAGCCGCGCCTGGATGTCACGCATCTCGACCGGAGTCAGCGCCGGGGCCACGCCGGTCTCGGCTTCGTACAGCGCCAGCACGGCCAGCGCGCGCACGATGTGCGCCTTGCGGTAGTCCTCACCATTGCGCCGGAACGCCCGTACCGACGTCTTGACCAGCACGCCGTAGGGATCGAAGAGCAGCGACTGCGCCGCAATCCACATGACGTTCTTCCAGACGTCGTGCTCCGGGTCGGAGAGGTCGATGATCGCCGGCGGCACCGAGTCGTCCCGTTCGGGGTCCTTGTTGCCGGCGCGGCGGTTGAGGAAGGGAATCGCGGAGGCGATGCGCTGGCCGGCTGATGGCGTCGTGTAGCCGTGCACCCACACGTAGCGCAGCTGATCGTTTTCCGGATCCACGTCGTCGAGGGTGTCGCGAAGAATCGACAGCAGTGGAACCGACTCCGTGGTCGCGGCGTCGCCAGCGCCTTCCACGCGCCCGAGGACCGTCAGCAGTTCCGCCCCGCCCGGCACCGGCTCCCGGCTGATGCGAAACATCGGCGGGGGCGAGACGAGCGCGGATGAGTCCCTGCTCTGGGCAGAAAGCCCGGGCGTTATCGTCGTGAGGCACACGGCCGCGGCCAGAAGTGCCGACACCCCCTTCCTGCCCGCTGTTTTTCCGCCCGGTCTCCTCATCGGCTGAGTCCGTGTATTTTCGCTTGGATCGGCTCCGCTTCGCACCTGCCAAGTTCCAGACCGTCGACGGCGGGCAAAACCATGCTCGAGTGCGGCTAGAATCTCAGCCATGCGTCGAATTCTTGTGTTCGCGTCGTGCCTCTGCGCCGTGGCGGCCGCCGCGCTCGAAACGCCGCGCGCGGCACAAACCTCCGCCGCGCCCAGGCTGGTCGTCATCGTCGTCGTGGATCAGATGCGCGCCGACTACCTGGAGACATTCCGCTCCTCGTGGCGAGGCGGTCTGAAGAAGCTGCTCGGGGACGGCGCGTATTTCGAGCACGCCGAGTATCCCTACATGAACACGGTCACCTGCGCCGGGCACGCCACGATTGGAACGGGAACCTTTCCGCATACGCACGGCATGGTCCTGAATGGCTGGTACGACCGCGAGCGAAAGGCGTCGGTGGCGTGCACCGATGACGCCGACGCGCGACATATCAGCTACGGACGGGAGGCCCGCTCCGGCAACAGCGCCAGGCTGCTGCTGGCGCCGACGCTGGCAGACGAAATGCGCGGGCAGCGCCCGGGCACACGAGTCGTCACGCTCGCGCTCAAGCCGCGCAGCGCGATCGGCCTGGCCGGCCACGCCGGTACGGCGGTGACCTGGGTCGACGACGCGGCGGCTGCATTCGTCACTTCGCGCGCCTTCGGCGACGATCTCGTCCCGCCGGTGGCCGATTTCCTCAAGCGCGATCCCTTCGACGCCGACGCAAAGAAGACGTGGACGCTGCGCGACGACATTTCGTCGTATCGGTACCCCGACGCCAGCGTCGGCGCCCGGCCGCAGCAGTCGCGCACCGGCCTCTTCCCGCATCGCATTGGCGGTGCGAAAGGAACCGAAGCGCCGTTCTTCACGCTGTGGCAGGCGAGTCCGTTCGCCGACGCCTATCTCGAACGGATGGCCGAGTCACTGATCACGTCCTTCCGCCTCGGGCAGGGCGAGACGACCGATTTTCTCGGCGTGAGCTTCTCGGCGCTCGACCTCGTGGGCCACGCCTTCGGCCCCGAGAGCCGGGAGATCGAAGATCACCTCCGCAGACTGGACGACACGATTGGCGCGCTCATCGCCGTGCTCGATCAGAAGATCGGGCAGGGACGCTGGGTGCTCGGATTCAGCAGCGATCACGGCGTCGCGCCAATCGCGGTCACGACCGGCGGCGGCCGCATCACCACGGACGACGTCCGCGATCGTATCGAGGAGACGCTGATCACCCGCTACGGCCCGCGCAACGAGAAGGAAGGGAACTACGTCGTCTCGGTCACGTTCAACTACGTCTATCTGGCGCCAGGAATCTTCGACCGTCTCAAGAACGATCCCGCCACGTACGCGGAGGTCGAGAAGGCGGTGCTCGGCGTTCCCGGCATGGAGCGGCTGCTGCGTTCGGACCGCCTCTCGGACAGCTCGGGGGATCGCGCCGTCCGCGCCGCCGCGCTGAGCTACCTGCCGGCCCGGAGCGGCGACATCATCCTGGTCGGCAAGCCGAACTGGTACTTCTCTCCGCGCGGCGACGGAGCGGGCACCACGCACGGCACTGCGCACCCTTACGATCGGCGCGTCCCCGTGATCCTGCTCGGCCACGGCATCAAGGCAGGACGCTATGCCGAGGTCGCGTCACCCGCCGACATCGCGCCGACGCTGGCGCATGTGATCGGAGTGCAGCTACCGAAAGCGGAGGGCCGCGTGCTGCGGGAAGCGCTCAAGTAGGACGCCCTCCGCTTCCGCAACCTCGAACCACCCGTCAGCTCGCCGGCTGGCGGGTTCGCAGCGTCGGGCTACGAAAGCAGTTCGTGAAGGTGGAAGTGGTGCTTGCCCAGCTTGCCGCCGTAGTTTCCTGCCGAGATCTCGACGACGCCCGGGCGGCACGCCGCCTCGATGCCGGCGCGAAGCGCGCGTTCGATGGCCGCGCGATCCAGACCATCCACCACGATCTCGAGCACTGAATTCACGCCCTCGGGCAGCTGGCTGATCACGCCCTCCCGTCCTCGCAGGGTCGGACAGTACGCGTCGTTGGTGGAGGCGATCATGTTCTTGTACTTCTTCGCCCCCACCTTGCTGCCGGCACGGACGATGCCGCCGGGAAACGGCAGGATGACACCGCGCACGCCGCGCATCGCCTCCACCGCGGCTTCCGCCGCCGCGAGTGCGGCACGCTGGTCGGCGGCAAGGATCAGCAGATTGCCGCCGCCGATTGCCTTCTGCACGCCGAAGGCCTCCTGCACCAGGAACTCGCCCTCCATGACGGGAATGCGCCAATACCGCTGTTCATCGACGACTTTGCTCGCCTGGAACTTGTCGCCGAAGTGGCGCAGCTGCCCACCGACAATGACCCGCTCGGGCGCATCGGGCAGGCCGTCGAAGCACGCGGTCGTCGCACAGGTCAGCACGGTCTGTCCGATCCGGTCGATGAGCTGTCGCTGCAATCCAGCGGCGTCGAAGCCGAACAGCAGCACGCTCACCCCCGGCCGGAGATCGGGCGTGACCTCGGGAGCGAGCTCGGCCTCTATCCCCGCTTCGACCTTGCATCCGATGACCGAGGTGGCGAATCCGGTCATCGACTGAGCGGCAGTTCGTGCCCACCCCCCCGTTTGCGCGGTGATGATGACCCGCGCGGCGCGCATTCCAAAGGCCTCGGCAAATGTATCGACGATCCGTACGCCGCCGCGCTCGACAACTGCTCGCGTCTCTCCACTCATGCCCGCGTCAGTGTACCGCGTCGACTGGCGAGCTGCGGACGGCGAGGCATGGTCATGCTCCCCGTTTTCCCGTAGCGCGATCAGATCCGACTCAAACGCCTTGTGTTAGAGCGGTTTATCCTCATTCCGGGGCGCACCAGCAGGCAGGGATGCGGGGTCAGCGAAGGGAAGTTCGAGGCCTGCCAGCACGAGATCACGACGCTGCCGGTCGCGCCGGCTGCGCCTCAGCCCATCGCCATCAGGTCGAACTGCTCGTGGTGCAGCTGCGCGTCTGGCCGCACCGCGATCTCCCGGTTGATCGACTGCTTCAGCTCCTTGAACACGGCCCGCTCCTCGTCGCGGAGCGCCCGCGCGATGTCGGGATTGACGCGCAGCACCAGGCTCTGACCGTCGAGGTCGGCGCTGATCTTCTTCACCTCGCTCAGGATCTCGTAGCAGATCGTCGAGCTCGACTTGATGACCGCGCTCCCGGCACAGTACGGGCACGGCTCGGTGAGCACGCGCTCCAGGCTCTGCTTCACGCGCTTGCGCGTGATGATCACCAGCCCGAAGTCCGAGACCTGCAGCGCCTTCGACGGCGCGCGATCCTTGCGCAGCTCCTGCTCCACCGTCTGCAGCACCTTCTGCCGGTTCTTCTTCTCCTCCATGTCGATGAAGTCGAGCACGATGATGCCGCCCAGATCGCGCAGCCGGATCTGCCGCACGATCTCCTTCACCGCTTCGAGGTTGGTCTTGAGGATCGTGTCCTCCAGCCGCCCGGCAGTCTTCTTGCCAACGTAGCGGCCGGTGTTCACGTCGATGGCGACGAGCGCCTCGGTCTGGTTGATGACGATCGAGCCTCCCGACTTCAGCCACACCTTGCTGCGCAGCGCGCGATCGATCTCGGCCTGGACGCCGTACTCCTCGAAGATCGGATACTCCTTCTGGTACAGCTTCACCTTCGGCGCGAGCGACGGCATGATGCGCTCGATCAGCTCGAGGACGCGGCGGTACTCCTGCTCGTTGTCGATCCGGATGGCCGAGAACTCTTCCGTCAGCAGATCGCGCAGCAGCTTTCCGACCAGGCTCGGCTCGCGATAGACGACCGCCGGCGCCCGTGAGCTGTCGGCCTTCTGACGAATCTCGGTCCAGACCCGATGGAAATAGCTGAGGTCGGAGAGGATGTCTTCCTTGGGGCGCCCCGAGGCGGCGGTACGGATGATGACGCCGCCGGTGAAGCCGTGCTGCTCCCGGAACTCGCGGACGATGCCTCGCAGGCGGCTGCGCTCCTCGCGCGACTCGATCTTCCGGGAGACGCCGACGTGATCGACCGTCGGCATGAACACCAGAAAACGCCCGGGCATCGTCGCGTGCGACGTGAGGCGGGCCCCTTTCGTCCCGAGCGGCTCCTTGGCCACCTGGACGATGATCTCCTGGCCCTCCTTCAGCAGCTCTTCGATCTTCGGCTCGGGACCCTTCTCACGGTCGCGGTCGCGACGGCCAGGGAACCGTCCGCCCTGACCACCGGGGCGCCCACTCTGTACCGAGCCGCCATTCGCGACCGGTCGTCCGAGCGGGGCGGTAATCGCCGCGGCGACTTCCGCGTCAGGCAGTGACGGCTCCTCTTCGTCGGTTTCGAGGCGATCGAACTCCTCGAAGGTGGCGACGACATCGGAGACGTAGAGGAAGCCGTCGCGCTCGAGACCGAGGTCAACGAACGCCGACTGCATGCCGGGGAGGACTTTCGACACCCGGCCCTTGTAGAGATTGCCAACCACGCCGCGCGAGCGCTCGCGCTCGATGAATACTTCGGCGACCTGATCGTCCTCGAGGATCGCGACCCGCGTTTCGTGGGCGCTCGAGGAGATGATCATCTCCTTGGTCATGCCCGTCGCTCCGTTCGGGCCATCGTTGCGCCGCTGACGCGAGACCGCTCCGCTGCGCCCTCTCGCGCAGAAGAATCCCGAGCGCGACGAGCGCCGCGCACAGGACGATCGGAACAAGCGTCAACGGCATAGGCCCGTGTCTCTGATGGCCTCCGGTCTTCGGCCTCCGAGGGCTCCGGGCCGTTGCAACGACCGGAACCTGAAGGCTGGAGCCTGGAGCCCTAATTCGTAAATCGCCGCATCCGCACGTTGAGAATCAGGCCGAACCCCGCCAATGTGGCAATCATCGAGGAGCCGCCGTAGCTCATGAGCGGAAGCGTCAGTCCTTTGACCGGCGCAAGACCGGCCGACATGGTCACGTTGTATATCACCTGGAACGTGAAGCAGGCGAGCACTCCGAGCACCAGGTATGCGCCGAGCCGGTCCTTGGCCAACCGGGCCGCCTCGAGCGAGCGAAGTATCACGAACAGGTACAAAGCGAGCGCCACGATGACGCCGGCAAACCCCCGCTCCTCGGCAAACGCCGAGAAGATGAAGTCGTTCTGCGCCTCCGGAAGGAACCCCTGTTGGGCCTGGGTGCCTTCCCTGAACCCCTTTCCCCACAGCTCGCCCGACCCGGTGGTGATGCGAGCCTGAATCTGCTGATACCCGGCGCCCCTGGCGTCCTGCCAGGGGTCGACGAACGTGGCAATCCGCTCCCTCTGGTAGTCCTTGAGCAGGAACGTCCAGGCGACGGGCGCCAGCAGCATGCCCGCCAGAGCGAGAATTCCGAGAATCCGCATCGACATGCCGGCCACGAAGGCGATGGCAAAAAGCGCCGGCAGCAGCGTCACCGCCGTTCCGAGATCGGGTTGCCGGTAGATCATGAGCAGCGGCACCGCGATGATGGCCGCGCCGACCACCAGGTCGGTGTAGCTCAGGGCGCCGCGGCGGCTGTCGCCGAAGAACTTGGCGAGCACCAGCGCGACGGCCGCTTTGGCAAATTCCGACGGCTGCAACATGAACAGCTTGAGATCGATCCAGCGGCGCGACCCGCCGCGCACGACGCCGAAGAAGAGCACGTAGATCAGCATCGCGAGGATGCCGATGTATATCCAGTGCGATTTGTCGGTGAGGGTCCGGTAGTCGATGGTCAGGCAGATGACGAGCGCCACCAGCCCGAGCGCGATGCCATAGGTCTGCGTGACCCAGATGCGCGGGCCGGGGGTGGCCGCTGTCGCGCTGTAGATCTGGAGCAGGCCGATCAGACTCAGCGCCAGAATTGCGCCGAGCAGCGCCCAATCAACGTGGTAGTACAGCCGTCGTTCGAACATCTCCGACCGGGATGGCCTGCTCAGACGGTCTGGCGTCCGCGACCGCGGCCGATGGCAGCACCGGCTGTGAGTCCGGATCCGGCACCGGCGTGCTCGGCTGCAGCGGCTTTGGCAGCGCCGGAAGCGGCATCCCTTCCTTCTTGGCGAAATAGGTTTCGATGACGTGCCTGGCTATCGGTGCACCCAGATAGCCATGCTCTCCATGCTCGGCGAAGATGACCCCGGCAATCTCCGGATTGTCTCTCGGCGCGAAGAACACGAACCAGCCGTGATCGCGAAGGTCCCTGCCGCTCGCCTTCGCCTTCGCCCGACCCTCATTGGAGATGACTTGCGCCGTGCCGGTCTTGCCCGACACGTCGCGGCCTTCCACCCTGCCGCGGCCGCCGGTGCCCTGCGCATTGACCACCATCCAGAGACCGTCGCGAAGCGCCGACAGCGTCTCGGGCTTGAAGGCCACGTGGTCGGCGACCGCAGACCGCACGAACGGTGTCCACCCCTTGCCCTCATCGACGGCCTTGAGCACGTGCGGCGTTACCCGGGTCCCGCCGTTGGCGACGGTGGAGATCATCAGCGCCATCGACGCCGGTGTCACCGACACCTGGCCCTGACCAATCGACACCGAGATCGTCTCGCCCGGGTACCAGCGTTGTCCCGTGGTCTTCTGCTTCCACTCGGTGGACGGCACCAGGCTTTCCTGCTCGTTGGGCAGATCGATGCCGGTCTTCCCGGCCAGACCGAGCTTCTCGGCCCACTTGTGAATCTTGTCGACCCCGAGCATGTTGCCGATCGTGTAGAAGTAGACGTTGCACGACTTCTCGAGCGCGTGGCGCATGTCGACCGTGCCGTGCCCTCCCTTGAGGTGGCACTTGTAGTACCGGCCGAAAAAGTACGCGCCGCCGGAGCAGTGCGTCGTGAACTCGGGGGTGACGATCCCCTCCTCCAGCGCCGCGGTGGCGACGACGATCTTGAACGTCGAGCCGGGTGAGTACCGCCCCTGGATCACGCGGTTCGACAACGGCCGCAGCTTGTCGTTGTTGAGCGACGCCCATTTGACGCTGTCGATACCAGCCGAAAAATCGTTCGGGTCGTACGCAGGCAGGCTCACGTAGGTGAGGACTTCGCCGTTGCGCGGATCCATGATCAGCGCAGCGCCGTTGAAGCCGGCGGCCTTGAAGCCGTCCTGTGCCGCCTTCTGCAGGTCGTAGTCGATGGTGAGCTGCAGCCGCCGACCCTCGGTGGCCAACTGCTCGCCGAGGATGTTCACCTGGCGGCCGACGCTGTTGACGACCAGCCGCCGTTCGCCGTCCTCCCCCATGAGGAAGCTGTTGTAGACGAGCTCGACGCCCGACTTGCCGACGATTGATCCACGCGTCACCTGCTCGTTGACCTGTGACTCGCTCGCCTCGCCGACGTAGCCGAACAGGTGCGCCGCCAGCGCATCGGTCGGATACTTGCGGGCCGGAACCTCCTGGATCTCGACGTCGGGCAGCTCGAACTGGTGTGCCTTGATGGCCGCCACCTGGTCGAGGGTGGCGTCCTCGATGATCGGGATCGACTGATAGCTCGGCTCGCGGCGCCGCCGGTCCACGGCCTGCTGAACCTGCTGCGGGTCGAGCCCGGCGATGGCCGACAGCAGGCGGATGGTCCCCGGAATGTCGCGCGCGTTCTTGCGATCGATCGACACGGTGAAAGAAAGCCGGTTGTCCACCAGCAGCTTCATGTCGCGGTCGAAGACGATGCCGCGAGGGGCGCGCAGCGCCATGGTGCGCTGGTTGTTGTTCTCGGCCAGCTCGACGTAGGCGTCGCCTTCGACGATCTGCAGAAACCAGAAACTGAAGCCGAGCACGGCGAACACCGCGATCACGCACACCTGCAGCACCATGAGGCGCGTCGCGATTCGGCGGCGATCTTCAGTGGGTGGCATGTGGTGCCTCGATCAGTGTCTGCTCCGCCGCGCGATTCGCCGTCGTTCCATCACGCCGGGAACCGCTTCGACGACCGCGAACGCCACGGCGCCGACGAGTGCATTTCCCAACGCCTGCTTGGCAATCATGGTCCAGGATGCGGCGAGCGTTCCCGATTGCAGCACGGTATAGAGTCCCATGAGCACCGCGGCGTGGACGACGGTCGCCACGACGAAAATCAACAAACGCGGCAGCGTCGCCGTGACGATGAACTGCTGAGCAAACGCTCCCGCGAAAAACCCGACTACCGCCTTCGCCAGCCCGCCGATTCCGACGATCGGCGCGGTCAGCGAATCCTGAATCAACCCTGCCACGCTCCCGGCGAACATGCCGGCCACCGGACCGCTGGTGAGCGCCACGTACACGACCGCGACGAGCACCAGATCCACCGCCGGCCCGCGCGCCAGGAAACGGTCGAGCATGGTCTGCAGCGCCAGCGCCAGCGCGATGGCGACGACCGCCCCGAACGCCTTCACCGCGCCTCGTTTCCGCCCGTGGCCGCGCCCTGCCTGCCGATTGCCGCGTCGATCGCCTCGCCCGTCGGCCGCTTCAGGACGACGAGCACCGATTCGAGCGTGGAGAAGTCGACGGCCGGCCGCACGACGACATTGTCGTACTGCCAGCCCCGCTTCTCCAGTGATTCTATCTGACCAATCACGAAGCCCTTTGGAAACCCGCCGCCGGTCGACGCGGTCTCACCCGACGATGGCACTTCTGTGGCAGAGGGAAAGATTCCGTCGATTCCCGATGTCACCACCCTGTCGCCCACCTTGATGTCCGCGCTGCTGGACACGTACTTGAGCAGGAGCCCGAATCGCGTCGGGTTGCCTTCCACGACGCCCTGGACCCGCGACCGCTCGACGAGCGCGCCCGCCGCGGCATTCCGGTCGATGAGCAGTTGAACCTTCGAGGAACCGGGGCTCGTATGGAAAATGCGGCCAACCACACCCGAGGGGGCGATCACCGCCATGTCGCGCATCAACCCGTCGTCGCTCCCCTTGTCGATGTTCATGGTCCTGAACATCAGACCGGGAGCGTAGCCGATGACGCGAGCGCTCTTGGTTGCCAGCGGCAGGTCGCGCTTGAGGGTGAGGAGATCCTGCAGGCTGCGCGACTGCGCCGCCTCGGTGCGCGCCTGTTGAAGCGCGAGCTGCAGCTGGCCCACCTGCTCCTGCAGCTGCTCGTTCTGCTGACGGATCTCCTGCAGTGCAAAGTAATCCTGCCACGCGTGTCTGACGCCGCCGACGGCGCTGGTCGCCGCGCCCTGGATCCCCGCCAGCGTCCCGAAGGCGATGCTGGAAAGCACCGACATCCCGCGAGCGGTCTTCGCCTGCGCAGAGATCAGGACGAGGTGGGCAAATACCAGGGCCACGAAGAGCCACCCGATGCGCTGGCGGATTTCGAGCACGGCCATGGTGTGAATCTACAAATGACGGACTATTCGTCCTTCGCTCAGTCGATCGATATCTTTCGAAGCAGGTTGAAGTCCGACAGCATCTTCCCGGCCCCGAGCACCACCGACGACAGCGGGTCCTCGGCCATGGCCAGCGGAAGCCCGGTCTCTTCCCGCAGTCGCTTGTCCAGATTCTTCAGCATCGAACCGCCGCCAGTCAGCACGATCCCGCGGTCGACGATGTCCGCCGACAGCTCAGGCGGCGTGCGCTCGAGGGCGACACGGACCGCGTCGACAATCACGTTCACCGTCTCGGCCAGCGCCTCGCGAATCTCTTCGTCGGAGATGGTGATCGTCTTCGGCACTCCCTCGATCAGGTGCCGTCCCTTGATCTCCATCGTCATCTTCTCTTCGAGCGGGTAGGCCGAGCCGATCTCCATCTTGATCTGCTCGGCGGTCCGTTCGCCGATGAGCAGGTTGTACGTCTTCTTGATGTACTGGATGATCGCTTCGTCCATCTCGTTGCCGGCGACGCGAACCGCCTTGCTGTAGACGATGCCGGCCAGAGAGATGACGGCGATGTCGGTCGTGCCGCCGCCGATGTCCACGATCATGTTCCCCGACGGCTCGGTGATTGGCATGCCCGCTCCGATCGCGGCCGCCATCGCCTCTTCCACCAGGTGCACCTCGCTGGCCTTCGCCCGGTAGGCGCTGTCCTTCACGGCTCGCTTCTCGACCTGGGTAATCTCCGACGGAACGCCGATGACGATGCGCGGCCGCACCCAGACGTTGCGATTGTGCGCCTTCTTGATGAAGTAGGTGAGCATCTTCTCGGTGACCTCGAAGTCGGCGATCACCCCGTCCTTCATCGGCTTGATGGCGACGATGTTGCCGGGAGTGCGCCCCAGCATCTCCTTCGCATCTTTGCCCACCGCCTCAACGCGGCCGTTGATCTTGTTGATGGCCACGATCGACGGTTCGTTGACGACGATGCCCTTGCCGCGGGCATAGACACACGTATTCGCGGTTCCGAGATCAATGGCGAGATCGCTGGAAAACAACGACAGAAACGAGCCAAGTGCCAACGTCGCTAACTCCTTCGGTTGGAGGGGCCTGAGGCGGGCTCCGCTTCGGATTCCTCCTGAGCCGCCTGGATCCCGTCCTTGCCACGGGCTTTCACCCCGTACATAGCTTTGTCGGCCGCTCGCAGTAGTTCTTCGGCCGTTCCAGCCACGTCCGGCAGAGTGGCTACTCCAATTGACGCGGTCAACCGGACGGAGGCTCCCTCAGACGTCAGGAACTGGGTGCCGACAAGGGCGTTCCGCAGCCTGCCGGCCATCGCCAGGGCGCCATCCGGCGAGGTGTCGGGCAACACGACCACGAACTCGTCCCCACCGAACCTGGCCACGACGTCGGTTTCCCGGGCCGACTCGCGAAGGACGGCGCCGACCTCGACGAGCGCCTTGCTGCCCGCCAGGTGCCCATACGTGTCGTTGACCTCTTTGAAACCGTCTAAATCCAAGAACAGCAATGAGATCGGCCGAGCATGACGGATCGCGCGCTTGATTTCGCGCTTGAGCACCTGATGGAGGAACCGTGAATTGTAGAGCCTGGTCAGGTCATCGATGACCGCCAGCGTCTCGGCGCGTTTGAGCGTCAACGCATTGTCGAGGGCGATTGCGGCCGGCTCCAGATAGGCGCGCAGGGCGGCAACCACAGCCGGCGCCAGCGCTGGAACCGACGCCGACGGCCTCGGATCGATGGCCACCAGAGCCCCCACTGTCTGCCCGCGTGCGTTCAACGGAAAGCCAATCGCCGTGCCGTCGGCACCTTTGCCGGCACGGCTGTCTCTGGACAAATCAGCGGCGAAGAACTCGGCATGATTGCTGAGCACCCATCGGGCCGTGTGCGAGAGTGCCGGCTGCAGCAGCGGCGTCAAACCGCGGTTGGCCAGAACCGTCGGGTTACCGCTGCCATCGCGCGTCAGGACCGCCCAGCACGGCGCCTCGACCCAGGCGTCGGCCTGCTGCACCAGCCACTCGGCGACCCGTTCGGGGTCCAGCGTGGCATTCGCCTCGCGGACCGCCTCGAGGATGACTTCACGGCGCTCCAGGCGGGCGCGCAACGCCCGCAGTCTTCCTTTGAGACGAGTGGCGAAGTCGGATCGCCGGGCGGGAGAGCTTGTGGGCACAGCGGGACGCTTCGTGGCGATAGGTATCACCGCTCGCGAGGTGGGAGCGTGACGGTGCCCAAATGGGCCTGGGTGGTCGAGAACGCGCCAGATCTTACCATGGCTGGTCGGCCCGGAATGGCGCGGCAAAGGCCCGGTGACGTTTCCGCGTTTGCCGGTCGTATGATGGGTAGCGTACGATGCGCGATTGGGCGGCGCGCAGGCCGTTGCCGAAAGCCGGCGGCCAGGAGCCCAAAGCCTTTTCACGATTAGGATTCATCAGCGATGACGATGCTCGACCGGATGCGCCGGCACAAGAACTATCTCAAATGGTTCCTGGCGCTCGTCGCCGTGTCCCTGTGCCTCTACCTGATTCCCAATTTCCTCGATCCGTCCATCTCGACGTCCGGCAGTGCCACGTCGGGGGAAGTCATCGCCAGCGTCGGAGATCGCAAGGTCACGGTAAAGGACTTCGACGCCCGTTATCAGGCGCAGCTGGCCTCGTACCGCTCGCAGTTCGGCGCCAGCGTCAATGAGAGCCTGTTGCGCCAGCTCGGCATCGAGCAGCAGGTGCTCCGGCAGCTCATCGAGGAACAGGTCGCGGCGATCGAAGCGGAGCGCCAGGGCATCCGGGTGAGCGACGAGGAGCTGGCGTCGCAGATTCTCGCCGTGCCGCTGTTCCAGGAGAACGGCCAGTTCATCGGCGATCGCGCGTACCGGCAGGTGCTGCAGTCGCTCAATCCGCCCTTGACCGTGAGCGAGTTCGAAGGGGACATGCGCCGCTCGATCGAGCTCGATCGCCTGCGAACGGCGCTCACCGACTGGATGGTGGTGTCCGACGCCGAGCTCGAACGCGAGTACAAGCAGCGCAACGAGAAGATCAAGCTGCAGGTCGTGGCGCTGACTGCCGGTGCCTTCCGCGACACGATCACGGTGACCGACGCCGACGTCAGCGCGTATTTCGACGCTCACAAGGCCGACTACCGCGTCGGCGAACGGAGGAAGATTCGCTACTTCCTCATGGATCTGGAAAAGGCGCGCCTGAAGGTCACCGTCACGCCCACTGAGATCCAGCGTGACTACAACGACAACCTCGAGCGCTACCACACGCCCGAACAGATCAAGGCGAGCCACATCCTGCTCAAGACCGAGGGAAAGAGCGAGGCGGAGGTTCGCACCAGGGCGGAAGGCATCCTCAAGCAGCTCAAGGGCGGCGCCGACTTCGCCGCGCTGGCCAAGCAGGTGTCCGAAGACGAGGCGACGAAGGAGAAAGGCGGCGATCTGGACTACTTCACGCGCGGGAAGATGGTGCCGGAATTCGAGAACGCCGCCTTCGCGATGCAGCCGGGACAGTTGAGCGATCTCGTGAAGTCCCAGTATGGCTTTCACATCATCAAGCTGATCGACCACAAGCCGGAGGTGACCCGTCCGCTCGACGAGGTGCGCGCCGAGATCACCGAACGGCTCACCCAGCAGAAAGCGAGCCGGCAAATCGCCGATCAGGCCAGCCAGCTCGCGACGACCGTCAGATCGGCGGCCGACCTGCAGCGGGGTGCCAACGAGGCAGGCGCGACGCTCGAGACGTCGGAGCTCTTTACGCGCGACCAGCCGATCTCAGGCCTCGGTGTGGCGCCGCAGGCCGCCGACGCGGCGTTCCGGCTCAAAGACATGAACGAGGCCGCCGGACCGATCGACACGCAGCGCGGTCCGGTGTTCATGGCGATGGTCGAGCGGAAAGATCCCTACGTTCCGGAGCTCAAGGAGGTGGAGACTCGCGTGCGCGAGGATCTGATCCGCAGCCGCGGCACGGAGCTCAGTCGCAAGCGCGGCGCCGAGATCGCCGCGACGCTCAGCGGTGCCAAGGACTTCAAGGCTGCCGCCAAGGCGCTCGGATTCGAGGCCAAGGAAACGGCGCTGATCTCGCGTGGAGCGCCGATCCCCGATGTCGGCGTCAGTGCAGATATCGACAAGGTTGCGTTCAGCCTGCCGGTGGGCGGCGTCAGCCAGCCGATCTCGACGAGCGACGGCACGGCTATCGTCAAGGTCACCGAGCGGGACGAAGCGACGCCCGAGGAGCTGAAGAAGGACCGCGAGACGTTTCGCGCCGAGCTCCTCAACGAGCGCCGGGAGCGGTTCTTCAGCGCCTACATGAACAAGGCGCGTGAGCGCACGCCCATCGAGGTCAACAACGACGTGATCCGGCGGACGCTCAACGCACGCGGGTTGTGAGGACCGGCATCAGCGCCAGCGGCTCTCCTCGACGAAACAGGCGAATCGCCGATGTAGCCGACGTCAACGCCTCACCGCGCGCGTCGAGCAGGGTCCAGAGACTCCCCACACGGCTGCCGCCGAACTGTTCGGCGAACGCTTCGTAGAACGTGCGCGGCGGCGGATAGGGCACGAGCTCCACGTCCTCGTCATCAGGAATGTTCGCGCGCTTCTTGGCAATCGCCACTGCAGTTCCAAGTCCCCCCAGCTCGTCGACCAGTCCCTGCGCCTTGGCCTGCACCCCGGTCCACACCCGCCCCTGGCCGATCGCGTCGATCCGCTCCGGAGTGGTGCCTCGCGCTTCGGCTGCCTTTTCGACGAACCCGTCGTAGAAGCTCTGCATGAAATCGGTGACCTTGGCGCGCTGCGCCGGGGTGTAGGGGCTGAAGGGCGAGTAGATGTCCGAGTTCGCGCCGCCCTTGATGGTCTCGTGGGTGACGCCGATTTTCGTCGCGGCCCCGCTCATCACAATCTTTCCAGAGTAGATGCCGATCGAACCGGTCAGCGTTCCCGGCTGCGCCACGATCACCTGCCCCGGCATCGCGATGTAGTACCCGCCGGAAGCCGCCAGGTCCGACATCGACGTGACGAGCGGGCGCGCGGGCTTCGCGTCACGGGTGATCATCAGCTCGCGCCAGATGACATCGGACGCCACCGCCGATCCGCCCGGACTGTCGACGCGCAGGATGATGGCCTTGATTGAATCGTCGTCGCGGATCCGGCGAATCTGCTCCACCATCGTCTCGGACCCGACGACGTCGCCGTTCACCGGGTCGAAACCGCTCCGCCCCGAGACGATTGTGCCGACCGCGTAGAGAACGGCGATGCGCGAGCGCGGCCGAATGCCGATCGACGAGGGCCTTACCCGCTCGTAGTCGGATCCGTCGACGCGCCGTCCGCGGCCGAGACTCTCACGCAGTTCCGGCACGCGGTCGTCGAGCTGGTCCTCATAGGCGAGATCGTCGACCAGACCGCCGCGCAGCGCGTCTTCGGGTGTAAACGGTCCTTCGTCGAGAAGCTTGCGCACCTCGGCTTCCGTCTTGTTCCGGCCCTCGGCGATACCGCGCACGAGCTGCTCGTACATGTCGCGATTGAGCGACTCGCTCATCTCCCGGTGGGCCGGGGTCATCGATTTCTCGGTCAGCTGGTTCGGCGCCGTCTTGTAGTCGCCGATGTGGACGAAGTCGGGATACAGACCGAGCTTGTCGAGCGTGCCGCGAAGGAAGATCTCGAACGAGGCGACGCCCGTCAGATCGAGCGGACTCGTCGGCAGCAGATAGACGCGATCGGCGGCGCTCGCCACGTAGTATTCGCGGTCGCCACCGTATTCGAGGAACGCCACGACCTTCTTGCCTGAGCGCCGGAAGTCCAGCACCGCATCGCGCAGCTCCTGCAGCTTCGCCCAATACGGCACGTCCAGCGTCGTCGGCATGAGGAGCACGGAGGTGATCCGCGAATCGCGTCTGGCCATGTTCAGGCTCCGGACGAGGGCGCGAATCGTTTCCTCCTGACGCCCGATAATCTGGCCAACCACGTCTCCAGGCGCCGTCTCGCGCAGAGCGCCCTGCGGCCGGAGAACCAGGGTCGACGAGTCGACGATGGACGGCCCGCGGGACGCGACGGTGAGCAGCAGCACGGCGCCGGCGATCGGAACGATCAGGGCCAGGCCGATCAGCGAGAAGAGAATGATGATGCCGCGGCGTCTCGCCACAGGAGTCCTCCTGAAAAGGTGGTGACCTATTCTAGAGGGGCGCTGACTCGATCCGAGCGCGCGGATGCGCGACATATAATCGGAGCGCGGCGTGGAAAGCCCGGCAGCACGAGGACGGATATGACCAACAACATCACTGAGCTCGTCAGCAGCGACGGGCTCGTGGGGAGCGGCGCGGAAGCGGCCGCCGGCCGTCGAGTCACGGTTCACTACACGGGCTGGCTCTACGACGAAGGCCGTGAGGATCGGAAGGGAAAGAAGTTCGACAGTTCACGCGACCGGAACGAGCCGTTCGCCTTCCGCCTCGGCGCCGGCGAGGTGATTCGCGGCTGGGACGTCGGCGTCGCAGGAATGAAGGTCGGCGGGCACCGCACGCTGACGATCCCTTCGGAGATGGGCTACGGCCGCCGCGGCGCCGGCGGCGTCATCCCGCCGAATGCGATCCTCGTGTTCGATGTCGAGCTGCTCGACGTGAAATAGATCCAGGCCCGAGCCCCGAGCCCCGAGTCCCGAATCCCGAGTCCAGTGATCGCGGAGCTCGACATCGAGTCGCTGAGCCTCGCCGGCGATGGCGTCGCCACCTGTCAACGTCGTCCGGTTGTCATCCCTGGCGTGATTCCCGGCGAGAGAGTGCGCGCAGATCTCACGCGCGCGGCCGGTGGATGGCGCGGACGAGTGATCGAGGTGACGCGTGCGTCTCCCCACCGCGTCGCGCCTCGCTGTGCGCACTTCGGTCCCTGCGGTGGATGCGCCTGGCAGCACATCGCCTATCCCGAACAGCTGCGGCTGAAGACCGCGATCGTCGACAGGCTGCTTCGAACGGCGGCACCCTCGGCGCCCGCCGCCAGACCGGCCCTTGCCGCCGTGCCGCTCGACCGGCCCTGGGGCTACCGTCAGAAGGTGCATTTCGTGTTCGGCCATGGCACCAGCCGCCCTGACGACGGACGCCGGCGGCAGGGCGCCCGGCGAGGTGCGCCCACGCTCGTCATGGGCCATTACGGGCGCGGCTCACGGCGAATCGTGAGCGTCCGCGAATGCCCCGTGCACGACGACCGGGGGAATGCGGTGGCCTTCGATCTGCGCGATCGCTTCGTTCGCGCCGGAGTGGCTGGAGCAGACGCCGCTCGAGCCGATCGCCGGTCACGAGATGGCTCGACGCCCGGTGCGTCGGCAGGAGTGCTGAAGAGCGTGGCGATACGCGTCGGGCACGCCACCGGCGAGCTGATGGCCACCCTCGTCGTGCGCGCCGCTTCGGACCGCCGGTTACGCGCCGCGACGATGGCCATGCTCGCCGAGACTGATCCCCCTCCGGCGCTGCATGTCAACGTGCATCCCCGCGACGACGGGTTCATCTTTGGAAAGGAGACGCGCCACATCGCCGGCGCCGGACGGCTTCGCGAGAGCATCGCCGGAACGTCGTTCCTGATCTCGCCGACCGCCTTCTTTCAAACCAACGTCGAGGCCGCGGGCCTGCTGGTCGAGCTCGTGCTCGAGGCGCTTCCGCCGTCGCAGGCGGTGATCGATCTTTACGCCGGCGCCGGATTGTTCTCCCTGCCCCTGGCGCGCGCCGGGCACGAAGTGATCGCCGTGGAGGAGAATCGCGCCGCTGTGGCTGACGGCGAGGCGAGCGTGCGGCTGAATGGTCTACCGGCGAGTCGCTGCCGCTTCGTGGCACAGCCGGTTGAATCCGCGCTCGGTCGGCTGCGCCGCGCCGACGCCGTCGTGCTCGATCCGCCGCGGGAGGGCTGCGCCCCTGGCGTCATCCGCGAAGTATTCGGGACACTGCAGCCGCGATCGATTGTCTACGTGTCGTGCAATCCGGAAACGCTGGCGCGCGACCTCGCCGCTGCGCTTCCGTTCCGATACCGGATCGAATCGGTGCAGCCGGTCGACATGTTTCCCCACACGGCGCATATCGAGACCGTCGTCGTCATGAGGCGGGAGCAGGGAGGAAGGTGAGGAGTACCGGTGCAGGGTGCGGGGTGCGAGGGTGCGAGGTGCGAGGGTGCGGGGTGCGAGGGTGCGGGGTGCGAGGGCTTGCCCGCCGGAGCCGCGAGCGGCGAAGGCGGGTGAAGAGGGTCACAGGATGGACACGAGCAACAGCACCACGGCGGCGGCTGTCGCGGCCTGCCATGTCAGCTCGGTCCGTCGTCTGAGGAGAATCGCTCCGACGCAGAGCACGACGCCGGCCGCGAGCAGGAAGCGCCAGTACAGCTCCTGGAAGCTCTCGATCACCTGGGCGCGCTCGTCCAGGTGGCGAAGGCGGTCGATGATCCCGAATGCGACGTCGCGATCAGATCCGCGGCCGATCTCGAAATACTCTCCTCCTCCACCCTGGGCCAGGCGAATCAGCGACCCGCGATCGAGCACGGAGCGGATGGCTTCCACTGGCGTTGCGCCGGGACCGGTTGGCTGCGGGATGATCCCGCCAACCGTGGTCCCAACACCGACGACATAGACGGGGATCCTGCGCGAGCGCGCCTGCCGCAGCGACGTTTCGACGCTGCCGCTCCACGCCTGTCCGTCTGTGATCACGACGAAGGCACGCGGGTTGCCGCTCTTGCCGAACAGCTCCTCGTCTTTCTCGACCAGGCGCAGTCCCCAGCGAATCCCCTCTTCGATGTTGGTGTCCCAGGTCGGGGCGTCCTCGAGGCGGAACGGCGACCGATCACCGAGGTGATCGAGGAAGAAGAACAGCGCGTTGGGATCCTTCGTGAGGCGCACCTGCGGCGACGACAGGTGGGCGAACAGCGCCAGCGCCACCCGGTCGCCGCGCCAGCTGAGCGCCTCGGCGAACGTGCGGAGGAACCGGACCGCGCGGCGCCAGCGATCCGGTGAAACATCCGTGACGTACATCGACGCCGAGCCATCGAGCAGGATGACCAGGTCCGCGCTCGACGTGCGCACTGCCGAGATTCGCGCGCGAGGACCCGCCAGAGCGACGATGCACAGGCTCGCGGCGATGAGCACTGAGAGCCAGAAGGTCAAATCGCCGGCGAGCGCGAACCGCTCGCGCACCGGAACGAGACGGGAGCGGAACAGGCGCCGCGCGTCGGCGCGCCGGCGAATCACCTGCAGGATCCACAGGACGAGCAGCAGACCAGGAACGACGAGCAGCCACAGGTAGAGTGGGGTCTCGAAGCTGATGGTCTCGAAGTCGATCCTGGGAATCATGGACGCAGACGCGCGACGCGCTATCCCTTCCGCTTGTTCGGCGTCGCTTTGCCGGCCTCGGCCGCCTCGTTTCGCTCTTCGCCTTCGAGCGGGATGTACACCTCGAATTTCTTCATGTCGGCGGTCTTCGCAGGCGCGCCGGCGGTGCCAAGCGATGCGTCCTCGCTGTCCGGAGGCGGCGCCGACTTCCGGCGGCCCTTGGCCAGGTCGTCGCGCAGCCGCAGCAGGTACTCGTAGTTGTAGGCGGCGCGCTCGTCCCACTCGTCGCCCTTGAGCACGGTGAGGTACCCGGCGATGGCCTCGTCGAGCGCCTGCATCGAGGTCTCCTTCGTGGTCGATCGGACCTGTCCGGCGCGATAGACGCCGTTGGCAACCAGCAGCTGCAGCGAGACGTTCTCGCCTTCGACGGCCCCCACCGGGTCGGACTCGCGCGGCATGAGCGCCTCGTACTCACGCTGCCAGTACTGGGCCGAGGCCTGGCGGGCGCGGAGATCGCGAGCCGCTCGCCCGCCCTCTCCCGGCAGCCAGCGCGTGTATTCCGCGTAGGACGCCGCCGACGACAGCTTCTCGGCCGCATCGGCGTAGCGAAGCGTGGCCAGATCCTCTTCCGCGGAGGCCATGTTCCGCTCGAACCGGGCGATGCCCATGCACACGGCGCCAGCCATCGCCACGAGCACGGCGGCGACCACGAACCCTGCGATGCCTTTCATAGAACCTCCACCTGGTGACCTTGCCGGGACTCGGGATTCGGGATCCGGGACTCGATCAGGGAAACGTCCGAAACACCGGCACGGTCAGCTTCATCGCCGCCGCGACGAGCCACACGGCCACCGCCAGCAGCGCGTAGCCGCCAAACCGCGGGCGCTGCATGCTGTACTCGCGGACCTCGATCTTGCCCGGCGTCAGTCGATCGATTTCCCTGAGCGCCTGCAGAATCGACTCCTCGTCGAACGCCGCGTAGAAGCGGCCGCCGGTCCGCTCGACCACGGCTTTCCAGATCTTGTCCTGCTCCACGCGGCCGAACGCCATCTTGTTGGCCGTGCGGATCATATAGAGCGGAATCCGATACGTTCGCGCTTCGGCGACCAGCGCGTCGAGCGGCCGCCCCTGGCGGTTGAGCTCCGAGTCGCGGCCGTCCGTGAACATGATCATCATGTTGCCGGACGCGTTCACGAAGTCGAACGCCTTGAAGAGCTGGACCGCCTGATCGATCCCCTGAACGATTGTCGTCCCCCAGTCGTTGAAGCGCCCCCACTCCTTCGGATCGCTGATGAGACGGATGCTGAGCATCACATTCTCGTAGTCGGTGGTGAACGGCGTCACGACGTAGGCTTCGTTGCCGAACTGGATCAGCGAGATGAGGTCCTTGTAGGGACCGTCCATCCGGCGCTTCATGAATCGTTCGGCGGCCGACACCGCCGTGAAATACGTCGATTCGCCCTGCTTGTTCAGGTTCCTGGAATCGAACTTCAGCACCATGCTCGTGGAAGCGTCGACGAGCAGCGCGATTCGGCGCCCTGGATAGGAGATGTCCTCCTGCACGAATCCGGTGCGCGGGTCGGCCAGCGCGATCGCAAACAGCGGAATGCCGGCCACGAAGAGCACGAGCGGAATGTGCCGGCACATCGAGGCCGGAGACCAGCGCATGACGGGCACGATGGCGGGCAGCGCCACCGACGAGCCCGGCCGCCGGAATACGCCGCGCAGCAGCATCGTGATGACGCAGGTTGCGAGGAGCACCACGAAGAGGAGCAACGCTGCCCGCGTCTGGCCGAACTGAAGGTCGGCCCAGCGCACACGCGTCCACTCATCGAAGGTCGATTGGAGCGTGATAAAAAGCTCGCGCACCGGCAGCTACTCCGTTCGGGTCCTGGCGGCTGAAGATCCGCCCGCTACAACCGCTCTCCGCTCATCGACGGCGTCCGCAGCGCCGCAGTCGCCGGGCGAGTACCTCCCGCACCGATGGTGGGCCAGGCGCTCCTCCACCGCAGCTCCCGTACTGCGTCTGTGGTCTCGCTGAGAGCCGCGTCGAGCGCAATCGTGTCCAGCTCGCCACCGCGGCCGTATCCCGCCGCGCTGAACGTCTGAAGCGCGCCGCGGATCCGTTCGAGCGCCGCCCGGGCGCGCGACGACAGGCCGGACGAGCGATCGGCAAGCGCGCGATCGACCGTTTGCGGCGTGACGGATCCAGACACGACCGTCCATCGCGGGCGCAGGATGCCGTACCGAAGCTTGAGTTGCCCGTCGCGTTCGCCCGCGGTGCGCGCCACCGGCTCCTGCGCGAGCGGGCGCCCCAGTCCCACTGTACCTGCGGCTCGAAGCGCCGCCAGCGTCCGGCGCGCCAGCGCCGGCGACCAGCCGTCGCGGGTCGCGTCCGACTTGACCCGGTCGAGCTCGCGCAGACAGCCGTGCAGCACCATCACCGGCGCGATCGGCTTCACGGCGCCCGGCTTGCGCTGCTTGAAACCACCGAGGGCCCGCACGGCGCCAAACAGCAGGAGCACGGCAGCGACGGCGAAGAGAATGCCGCCGGCGACAGTTGCGTTCGTCGCCCGCGCGCGGCGCGTGGCAATCGCCGCGAAACCGTCGGTCGACGAATCGCGGATGTCGGACGCGTCCTTGGGGACGAGCATGGCGACGCGCACCGGCAGGGCGGGCAGCACGTAGGTCTGATCGCGACCCTGCGCGCCGTTTCCGGCGGCCGCCTGGATGTTGTAGGTGACATTCAGCGACGGAATCGCGATGTCCTGGCCGAAGAACCCCTCGCTCAACAGCCGGACGCTGTAGTCGAACTGGAAGTACCGCCATGGCGGCGCGACGATGTCCTCCCGGCGCGTCCCCGCGACCACTTCGAACGGCGTCAGCTGCACGGCGCCCGGGTCGAGCTGATTCGTACCGGCCACGACTTTGAGCGCCCGCGTCTCGATCACGCCGCAGGTCAGCATCACCCCGAACCGCTCGCCGATGCGGATCTCGGCGCGATCAGTCCGCCACCAGCACCGAATCGGTGCAGTCTCGATCTCTCCGGGGCGGGGGGCGGATTGCGGCGGCGCGCTCTGCGGCTTCGGCGCTGGCGCGGCTGAGGGCGTCCGCGCCGGAGCCGGGGCCGGTTGCGGCGCTGCCGTCCGCGCCGCTGGTGTGGACGATGGAGCGGGAGCTGCGGGCGGTGTCTGGGCTGCTGCCGGAACGCCGGCGAGCAGCGACGCGATCAGGATGGCTGTGTTCGATTTCATCGTTTCCTCAGTCGGCGCTCGGCCGTGAACTGGGCGAGCGTCGTTTCCATCTCCCAGCGATCGAGGCCGACGCGAACCAGGTCGAGATCGGCGTCGCGGGCGAGCCGGATCACGTCCTCCTGCCACTCCTCCACTCGGGATGCCAGCTGTCTGAGCTCGCGGCGGGAGAACACCCGGGTCCGGCCGGTCTCCACGTCGTACGCCTCGACCCATCCCGCCGAGACCGACGGGAGATGGTAGGCGAACCGGGCATCGGCCATCACCAGGAACACATCGTGGACGGCGTTCAGTCGCGCCAGCTCGCGGATGATGCGTGGCGCATCGGCGAAGAGGAAGTCGGAGATGACCGGCACGAGCGACGTCTTCCGCAGATGGCTCTCGATCGTCGCCGTGATGTCGCTGTGGGTCCGTTCCGCGTCGTGGCCGGCCGGGCGCTGATACAGATCCACGCAGTAGATCACGTGCGAACGGCCGATGCGCGGCCGCGCCGCAGCGACCTGCCGGAACTGATCGTCGAACGTGATCAGCCCGAACATGTCCTGAAAGAAAAGGGCGGACAGGCCGACGGCCGCCACCGAACGGGCAATCGCCGCGGCGATGGGCGCCCCTCCGACTCCGCACCGCGTCGACAACGATCCGTCGGCCACGGCGACCACCACCGCGTTGCTGTCCTGATCGAACAGCCGCGTCACCATCGGGCTGAAGTTGTTCAGCGACGACTGCGCCCAGTCCACCGACGACATGCGATCGCCGGGCTGCCAGTCGCGCAGGCCGACGAAATTGAACCCGGCGCCCTGGAATACGCTGGCGTGGTCGCCAACCGTGTACTCCTTCATCCGCTTCACGATGAAGAGCTCGATTTCAGCGATCTCCCGGAGGTTGACGAGCGGCTGCTCGGCCGCGGCGGCGCTCATGGAACGGGTACGCGGTCGACCACGTCCTCGATGACCTTCTCGACGGTGACGCCGTGGCTGGCCGCGTGCGGCCCGAGCCAGACGCGGTGGCTGAGCACGTACTTGGCGAGCGCCTGCACGTCTTCGGGATACACCTCGGCGCGCCGATCGAGCAGGAGCGCCCAGACCTTCACGAGACGGCCCCAGCAGATCGTGGCGCGCGGCGACGCGCCGAGATCGACGCACGTCTCCACCAGCTCGGAAGGGGACCGGTTCTTCCACTCGGCTTCGGCGTTGTAGGGGCGCGTGGCCGACACCAGCCGGCGAATGTACTTCGCCAGCGACTCGTGCAGGAACACTTCCCGGGTGATGGCGGCGCGCAACTCGATGATCCGCTCCTTGGGGATGAGCGGCTTGAGCGTCACGCGCTTGAAGTCGAACGTGATGAGCTTCTGCTCTTCTTCGGGCGGAAGGTAGGTCACGTTCACGAGAATCGCGAAGCGATCGGTGGCCGCCTCCGACAACGGGAACGTGCCCTGGCCGAGCTCGACCGGGTTCATGGTGGCGATCGCGAAGCTGAAGGGCGCCAATTCGTACGTGGTCTTCCCCACCGTCACGGTGCGATCCTGGAGGCCCTCGAGGAAGGCGCTCTGCGACTTGAGCGGGATACGGTTGATCTCGTCGAGCAGGATCACTTCCGCCGACGCCAGCGGCCCGAACTCGGTGATGAAGTCGCCGGTGGCGGGGTTGATCATCTGGAACCCGACGATCTCGGTCGGCTGCAGGTCGGCACGGCCCTGGAGGCGGGCGAACTTCGCATTGCTGATCGCCGCGAGAATGACGCCGAAGAAGGTCTTGCCGACGCCCGGCACGCCGCGAATCAGCAGGTTGCCGGCGTTGACCTGCCGCTTCTGATCCTTGTCGTACGTCGTCGGGATCTCGGACAGCAGCACGACATTGGCGAGCGCTTTCTCAGTTTCGTAACCCACGAGCGCGTTGCCCGCCTCGGCAACGATTGCCTCGTGGAGGTCGATCGACTCCTGGAGGTCCGGATGCATGTGTCCCCTGAGGTTGAACGGAGGATCATACTCGAAAGGTGCGAGGGTGCTTCAGGGTGCGAGGGTGCGGGGTGCGAGGGTGCGGGGTGCGAGGGTGCGGGGTGCGAGGGTGCGGGGTGCGAGGTGCGAGGGTGCGAGGTGCGAGGTGCGAGGGTGCGGGGTGCGAGGTTCGAGGGTGCGGGGGTGCGAGGTGCGAGGGTGCGGGGGTGACGTCGCAGCTTCGCATCTTCTCGGTGTGATAACGTCCGAACGATGCCCTCGTCCATAGCTGAAGAATCCCGGACACGGGCCGAGTCGGTGCGGCTCGTTGCGCTCGCCAGCTTCATCGGTACGACGATCGAGTGGTACGACTTCTTCCTCTACGGCACGGCTGCCGCGCTCGTCTTCAATCGTCTGTTCTTTCCTGAATACGAGCCGCTGACCGGAACGCTGCTGGCGTTCACCACCTACGCAATCGGGTTCGTCGCCCGGCCGCTCGGCGGAATCGTCCTCGGTCACTTCGGCGACCGGATCGGCCGCAAGTCGATGCTGGTGCTGACGCTCGTGATCATGGGCGTGGCGACGTTCCTGATCGGCCTCGTGCCCACACACGATCAGATCGGGCCCTGGGCGCCGCTGCTCCTCGTTGCTCTTCGATTTGCGCAGGGCTTCGGCGTTGGCGGCGAGTGGGGAGGAGCCGTGCTCATGGCCGTCGAGCACGCCCCTGCCGGCAAACGAGGGTTCTATGGGAGCTGGCCGCAAATCGGTGTTCCCGCCGGCCTGGTGCTGTCGACGGCCGTGTTCGCGCTGTTTCGCCGGATGCCGGACGATCAGTTCCTGGCGTGGGGGTGGCGCGTACCGTTTCTTCTGAGCATCGTGCTGGTGCTCGTGGGGCTGCTCATCCGGATGCGCATCCTGGAGACGCCGGCGTTTGCCCGGGTGAAGGAAGCCGGTCACGAAGTACGCCTGCCGGTCGTCGAGGTACTGCGGAAGTACCCCAAAGAGGTGCTGCTGGCCGGTGGGGCTCGCTTTGCGGAAAATGGCGGCTTCTATTTCTACAGCGCTTTCACGCTCGTCTATGCGAGACACATCGGGCTCTCGGATCAGATCGTGCTGAACGGGATCGTGATCGCATCCCTGCTCGAGCTCGGCGCGATCCCCTTCTTCGGCGCGCTGTCCGATCGTCTCGGACGACGTCCTGTCTATCTCTTCGGAGCCGTGACCACGGCAGTCTTCGCGTACCCGTTGTTCTGGTTCATCGACACCCAATCGACCGCACTGGTCTGGCTGGCGCTCATCGCCGTCTTCGTCTTCTCCCACGCGGCGATGTACGCGCCTCAGGCTGCCTTCCTGTCCGAGCTCTTCGGAACTCGGGTCCGCTACAGCGGGGCATCCCTTGGCGCCCAGCTCTCATCGGTGTTTGCCGGCGCGATGGCGCCGTTCATCGGCACAGCCATCCTGTCAAAAGGGTACGGCCGCGGCATGCTGGCGCTGTATCTGGTAGCGATGGCGATGATCACGATCGTCTCAGTGTGGATGGCGTCGGAAACCGCGCATCACGATGTGGAGAGGCTCTAGCGCTGGATCCGGGATCCGGGATCCGGGATCCGGGATTCGGGGCTCGGGATCCGGGGTCCGGGATCCGGGGCTCGGGGCTCGGGATCCGGCGTTCTGGGTTCTGGGTTCTGGGTTCGAAGTCCGACGTCGCGCGAATCGATCTACAGTGTGATGCCGACTCGTAGACCGAATCGTGAACGTTGAACCTTCGACCTGAACCTGAACATCGAACCCGAGCTACGGATCCCGAGCCCCGAATCCCGGACCCCGGACCCCGAGTCCCGGATCCGAGCCCCGGACCCCGAGCCCCGAGTCCCGAATCCCGAGTCCCAACGATATGCAGATGATGACCGCCGCAATCCTCGACGCCGCCCCGGGTGGGCTGCGGCTCGAGCAGATTCCCGTTCCCGAGCCGCGCGCCGGCGAGATCCTCGTCAAGGTGAGCGCCTGCGGCGTGTGCCACACCGATCTGCACGTGATGAAGGCGGAGGTGGCGTTCCCGACGCCGGCGGTCATGGGTCATGAGATCTCGGGCACCGTCGCAGCGCTCGGCCCGGGGGTGAGCGGTCCGCCCGTGGGCACCCGCGTCGCCTCGGCGTTCATCATGCCGTGCGGCTTCTGTGTGCCGTGCGGCGCCGGCCGCGACGATCTCTGCGACAGCTTCTTTGCGATGAATCGTCTCAAAGGCACGCTTTACGACGGGACCTCGAGACTCGCGCGCCGCGACGGATCGCCGATTGCGATGTACTCGATGGCCGGCCTCGCCGAGTATTCGGTGGTGCCCGCCACCGACGTGTTTCCGCTGCCCGAGGGGCTCCCGCTCGAGGAATCGGCGGTTCTTGGGTGCGCCGTGTTCACCGCCTACGGCGCGGTGAGACATGGCGCCGATCTGCGCGGCGGC
This sequence comes from Vicinamibacterales bacterium, assembly GCA_036274155.1. Taxonomy (GTDB): domain Bacteria; phylum Acidobacteriota; class Vicinamibacteria; order Vicinamibacterales; family UBA2999; genus Gp6-AA40. Next base: position 69,523 of record DASUGH010000035.1, read on the forward strand.
GAGTCGATCGCCGTGGTCGCGGTCGGCGGCGTGGGCATCAACATCATTCAGATCGCGAAGGCGTTCGGAGCGTCGCAGATCATTGCGGTCGATGTGCGCGACGACAAGCTCGAGGCTGCCCGTCGCCTGGGCGCCACCGACGTGGTCAATTCGAGGACGAGCGACGCGACCGCGCGTGTGCGGGAGATGACCGGCGGCCGCGGCGTCGATCTGGCGTTCGAGGTGCTCGGCATCCCGCAGACGTTCCAGCAGGCCTTCGAGATGATTCGCGATGGCGGCCGGATGGTGGCGGTGGGCATCGCTCCGGGCAAGACCGCAGCGCCCGTCGAGATCACACGGCTCGTCCGGCGCGAGCTTCGCATCGTCGGTTCATACGGAGCCCGGACACGCACCGACATGCCCGACATCATCCGGCTGGCGGCGCACGGCATCTTCCGCCCGGAAACGATGGTAACGCAGCGCTTCTCGCTCGACCACGCCGACGCGGCGTATCAGGCGCTGGCGCGAGGCGACATCGTCGGCAGAGCGATCGTCGTTCCGTAGACCGGAGACACCGTCGCAGAACCGAGCTTCAGCTCGGTTAGACACGCAACACCTCCGGGCTTCTGCCCGGTGGACACCTGTTCGAATGCCTGGCGCTCGACGGTTCCCTGTCAAGGGCAGGAACCGCAGAAAAGGCTTATGCTTTATGTTTGTTTTAGAGGTTGAGGAGCAGCCATGATCGCGCAGGAAACACTTCAGAATTTCATCGGGGGACGCTGGGAAGCTGCCGCCGCAGCAGAGGCGCTGCCGGTCGTCAACCCGGCCACGGGCGAGACGATTGCCGCCGCTCCCCTCTCAGGCTCACGAGACGTCGGCAAGGCAGTCGAGGCTGCGAGCAAAGCGCTGCAAACGTGGCGGCGCGTGCCTCCCGGCGACCGCATCCAGCCGCTGTTTCGCCTGAAGACGCTGCTCGACGCACAGTTCACCGACATCGCGCGCCTCATCACCAAGGAGTGTGGAAAGACGCTGGCCGAAGCCGAAGGCGAGCTGCGCCGCGGCATCGAGAACGTCGAAGTGGCTACCGGCATTCCATCGATGATGATGGGCAGCAACCTCGAAGACATCGCCTCGGGGATCGACGAGCTGATGATCCGTCAACCGGTCGGAGTCGTCGGCGTCATCACGCCGTTCAACTTTCCGGGGATGATTCCGCTCTGGTTCCTTCCTTACGCAGTGGCCTGCGGCAACACCGTTGTGCTCAAACCGTCCGAGAAGACGCCGACGACAATGGCGAAGGTGCTGGAGCTCATGGAGACCGCCGGGTTCCCGGCCGGCGTCGTCAATCTGGTACACGGCGGCAAGGATGCGGTCGACGCGATCCTCGATCACCCCGACGTCCGCGCTATTTCTTTCGTCGGCTCGACTCCCGTCGCGCGCTACATCTACTCGCGGGCCGCGGCCAACGGCAAGCGCGTGCAGTGCCAGGGCGGAGCGAAGAATCCCGTCGTGGTCCTGCCCGACGCCGATATGGACATGACGACGCGCATCGTCGCCGACTCGGCGTTTGGATGCGCCGGGCAGCGATGTCTCGCCTCGTCGGTCGCCATCACGGTCGGCGAAGCCTCGGACACGTTCACGAAGCAGATTTCCGACGCGGCGGCGGGCCGCAAGGTCGGGTATGGGTTGGAGCAGGGCGTCGAGATGGGACCGGTGATCTCCGCCGAAAGCCGTACCCGTGTCCTCGGGCTCATCGACAAGGGCATCGCCGAAGGCGCACGACCCGTGGTCGATGGCCGGAAGGCGAGCGTGGCCGGGTACGACAAGGGCCACTTCGTGCGCCCGACAGTGCTGAGCGGTGTCAACCCTGCCGGTGAGATTGCACGCACGGAGATTTTCGGCCCCGTGCTCAGCCTGATGCACGTCGACAGCGTGGAGTCGGCCATCGCGCTGGTCAACGGATCGTCGTTCGGAAACATGGCGTGCCTCTTCACGAGCAACGGGTCGGCGGCGCGCCAGTTCCGCTACGAGACGCGTGTCGGCAACGTCGGCATCAACGTCGGTGTCGCCGCTCCAATGGCCTACTTCCCGTTCTCTGGATGGAAGGACAGCTTTTTCGGAGACCTTCATGCGCAGGGCCGCGACGCCATCGATTTCTTCACCGAGAAGAAAGTCGTCGTCGAACGGTGGCCGGCGACGTGGAGCCGAAAGTTCTAATCCCGGAGCTCGGTTGCGAGAGCATCCACTACGAAGGACTCGAGTGGACATCGGTGTAGCCCCGGCTTTGACGACAAGAGCTGAAGGCGCCGAGGCGCTGCTGACTCGTCACGGCTTTCTCGATCCGGGCTCCTGTCGTCGCATTCGCCGGGCCATGGACGCGGGCGACCCGGAACCTGCGCAAATCCTGGATGAGCGAATCGATACCAACGAGGCCGTCCGCCGGGCCGTTCATATCGAGATCGACGCCGCAACGCTGACCTTTCTCGAGGGGCGGCTCGACGAGGCGCGCCCGCTCATCGAGCGCTTCTTTCGCATACCGGTTAACGATCGCGAGGGGGCGAGTACGCTGCGGTATGCCGCAGGCGGCTTCTTCAAGCGGCATCGCGACTGGGGACGGCTGCCGTCATGGCCCGACGCCGCACGTCGACGCATCGCCGTTGTTCTCTTCCTCACAACCTCCCGCGAGGCGGACCCCTCGGGCACGTTCACTGGAGGCATGCTCCGTCTGTTCGCCGACGACAATGCGGCTCCGATCGATGTGGCCCCGCACGAAGGCACCCTCGTCGCCTTTCCTGCCACGATGCTGCACGAGGTGACCGAGGTGCAGGACGGGACCCGTGATGCGGTGGTGGACTGGTACTACTGAAGCCGACGGCCGTGCAGCCTGCGCACCTCGTTCACGATCAGCGAGGCGTGAGTATTGGGGAGCATGTGACCGCGGTTCCACCTGCAGGGAGAGCCGGAGGGCCGAAACCAATCGCCGGGGACCAGAGCGGAGCGGCGGCCAGGACGCCGGGCAGACCGAGCAGGGTTCCGACAGCCGCGACCCCGGAACTTCATGACGCGTCACCCTCGTCACTCACGTTCGGTCCGCCGCGGGCGGAACCGTCGGACGCTGAGGCGGGCGCCTGCGGCGCGCGCCCTGCCCGACGGAGGGCATCGCGCAGCAGGTATTCGATCTGACCGTTCAGGCTGCGCAGGTCGTCGTTGGCCCAGCGCTGAACGGCCTCGAGCACGCGTGCATCGATACGAAGCAGGAAGGACTTCCGATCCGCCACACGACCCTATTGATGAATGGTTCCCGTGTTCACGATGGGCTGTGCCGCTCTCTCGCCGCACAGCACGACGAGCAGATTGCTGACCATCGCCGCCCTGCGCTCTTCGTCGAGCTTCACGATCTCCTTGTGCGACAACATCTCGAGCGCCATCTCCACCATGCCGACCGCACCCTGGACGATGCGTTCGCGGGCGGCGATGATCGCCCCCGCCTGCTGCCGCTGCAGCATCGCCGCGGCGATCTCGGGTGCATAGGCAAGGTGGCTGATGCGCGCCTCGAGGACCTCCACGCCGGCCTTCTGGAGCCGCTGCTGCACTTCCTGCTTCAGGTGATCGGCCACGGTCGCCGTACTCCCGCGCAGCGAGACCACCGCGTCATCGTGCGCATCGTAGGGATAGCTCGTGGCCGCATTGCGGAGCGCCGCCTCGCTCTGCACGTGGACGTAGTTCTCATAGTTGTCGACCTCGAACGACGCCTCCGCCGTCTCGACGACGCGCCATACCACGACGGCGGCGATTTCGATCGGGTTGCCGTCGGCGTCGTTGACCTTCAGATGGGAGCTCTCGAAGTTGCGAACGCGCAGCGAAATCGCCTTCTTGCTGACGAACGGATTGGTCCAGCGCAGTCCGGGGTGTTTGGCCGTCCCGACGTAGTCGCCGAAGAGCTGCAGCACGCGCGCCGAGTTCGGCGCCACCATGAAGAACCCCTTCAGCAGGAGCAGCTCCGAGACGCCCAGGAGCAGGGCGGCTATGACGAGCAGAGCGCGTATGCCGTCCGGCAGCTCCGGCGAGCTGGCAGCGGTCACGAACAGCCCGAAGATCACCAGGGGAAGGAGCAAGACGACGAGCAGGACTGGGATCCCCGGCAGACCGTTGCGTTCACGTTCGCGGATCATCGTTGCCCTCCATGAAATCTTTTAGATTTCAATTTGATATCACCTACGTATACGGCCGAGCAAGCCAAATCGTTCTGCGAAAAGTTCGGGCGCAGGATTCGCCCAGAAGGAAGCGGCCAGAGAACTGCGGATGTCGAGAATATGAGTGCGACGGGCGAATGCCCCAGAGCGCATCCTGTTGGCACCGTGATCCCATTCCGATATAAAAGGGCGTGCCGATGCACGCTTCTTCAGCGCCGCGCGTGTCTCCGCTCCTGAAGTGGGCCGGCGGCAAGCGCCAGCTGCTTCCCGTGCTCTCGGAGCACTACCCCGCGGGGTTTCGCCGGTATTTCGAGCCGTTCTTTGGAAGCGGGGCCGTCTTCTTCGATCTGCTCAATCGGGGCCGCCTCACCGACGTGCCGGTGCGGCTCTCGGACGCGAACCCGGACCTGGTGGGCTGTTACCGCGCCGTCCGTGACCGGACGGATGCCGTCATCGCCGAGCTGCAGCGGCTCGAGCGCGAGCACCAGCGTTACGGTGACGCCTGCTACTACGACGTGAGGGACAGTCGGTTCAACCCGGCGCGGCTGGCACTGCTCGAACTCGGCGCGGCGGCGGCCGCCGACGGGTACACGGCAGAACTGGCGGCAATGCTGGTGTTCCTGAACCGGACGGGATTCAACGGCCTCTTCCGGCTGAACCGGCGTGGAGCCTTCAACGTGCCGGCGGGACGGTACGCCAACCCGCGGATCTGCGACGCGGGCAATATCGCCGCGGTCGCCGCGGCGTTCCGCCAGCCGGGTGTCACGTTCGACTGCCGGGCATTCGACGACGCGATGGCGGAGGCGGGAGCGGGCGACTTCATCTACTGCGACCCGCCCTACGAACCACTCAGCCCCACTGCCAGCTTCGCGCAGTACACGGCCGGTGGGTTCACCATGTTCGACCAGGCGCGGCTGCTGCGCACCGTGGTCGCCGCCTCGACGCGCGGCGCGTTCGTGGTGGTGTCGAATTCGAGCGCACCTGCCATCGCGCGCGAGTACCAGGGAGCAGCCGCCCGTCGAGCGCAGCTCACGATGACCTACGTGCCCGCACGGCGCGCGATCAACTCGCGCGGCTCGTCGCGAGGGACGGTCAACGAGGTCATCATGTCGAACGTACACCGCCTGGCGGAGGTGAAACCGCGGATGGCCCGCATGACGGCCGCGGCGCCGCGCAAACACCGGTCCGCCTGAAG
>DASUGH010000036.1:0-2173 GCA_036274155.1 Vicinamibacterales bacterium
TCGGGATCGTTCGAGCGAGCCACGGGTATGCCGCGCTGGAAAGGGCTGCGCTCCGAGCAAAGACCGCGCGGACCCCGGTTTCGCCCACGACCTGCGTTAGATGGTGCGTGAGCTGTTCGATCGCTTGCACCACATGCGCAGCGAGCTTCGAAGGAGCAGCATCATCACCCGCGCCCACGAGCAGCTTCGCTGCTGCCGACTTTAGTGACTCCGTCATCGGACTCGCGGTCGGGTTGGGGGGAACATGGTGACGTCGGCTCGTTCGCAGTGGACGCCCGAAATGCACTCCCGGCACCATGCATTCGCCACAAAAGAGAACGGTAGGCGCGTTTCGTCGTCGTCGGGCGCATTGATACGTGTACGCATCACCGGCCTTCACTTACGGGAGGCGTTGCGCCTTTCGGGCCAGTGTCCGGCACCAGATCGAATGGGTGCAGTTCCCGCTTTGCACGGGCGTAGCGGGAGCAGTTTCGATCACTTGCGCGGCGTGAGTTGAAGAACGGGGCTTCCTTGCGGCAGATATCGGGCTTCCACACCGACGACATCCGACCGGAAGGGCCCCGTGGCTGCCAGTATCGAAGCATGCGAGCGCGACGTCCAGCGCGCGTTCAAGGAAGCGTTCACCATCGCGACGGGAGCGGCGGACCGGCCGCTGCAACTGATCGAAACCTCGTTGTGGTCGGCGTTGCTCGCGTTGGGACGGGCGCTGATCGCCCTCTACCTCGTACGTGCAGCATCGCGTCCGCGTGTGACGAGCTACATCCACGACGGCGCGAGGTTCGAGCTGGATGGCTCGGTGTCGACGGAGATCGGCACACGGTTCGGCCGCGTCGCGTTCAGCCGACCGGTCGGCAGGCGCGTGGGGTGGCGGCGTGCGACCCGCGATCGCCCCGTCGATCGCGAGCTCGGCTTGTGCAGCGGGTTCAGCCTGTCGACGGTGATGTCCGTAACGCGGCTGTGCGCGCAGCTCGCGTTCGCGAACGCACGCGCCACGTTCGCGAGCTTCTGCGAGTGGATGCCGAGCCAGCGATCGGTGTTGCGCATGGTTGATGCCGTTGGCGCCAAGGCCCGCGAGTTCCTCGTTTCGGCGGCAGCGCCCGCCGGCGATGGAGACATCCTCGTGATCCAGGTCGACGGCCGCGGTGCGCCGATGGTGGACGGCGCCGAGATCGAGCGGCGACGACGACCGCGACGCAAGCGCCGAGGTCCGAAGCGTCTCGCTCGCCGCCAGCGCCGGAAGCTGCGCGAACGACCGCGCCGGGCCAAGGGCGACAAGAGCAAGAACGCCAAGGTCGCCTTCGTCGGCGTGATCTACACGCTGCGCACGACTGCCGACGGCTGCGAGGGTCCGATCAACAAGCGGCTGTGCGCGACGTTCGAAAGCCACGCCGCGCTGTTCCAGTGGCTCGCCCTCGAAGCGAAGAAGCGAGGCTACGGCCGCAAGCGAACGCTGTTTCTCGCCGACGGTGCCGAGGTGATCTGGGATCTCCAGCAGCTCCACTTCCCCGACGCCGAGCCGTGCCTCGACTGGTACCACGTCGCCGAGAAGGTCTGGGCCGCCGGTCGGTGCCTCCACGCGGAAGGCTCTGCCGCACTCGCGGCGTGGGTCGGCGAGCGTGTTCGCGACCTGCGCCGGCCGAGCGGAGCCGGCAAGGTCATCACTGCGATGTCCGAGGCGTACGCTTCGATCCCGAAGACCGGTCCTGGAAACAAGGCCAGGCGCGAGAAGCTGCTCGACGTCATGCAGCACCTCAGCAAGAACCAGCACCGCATGAAGTACCACGCGCTCCGCCGCGACGACGTCGACATCGCGACCGGTGCCGCCGAGGGCGCCGTCCGCAACCTCGTCGGCATGCGCCTCGACGGCCCCGGCATGCGCTGGAGCCTCGATCGCGCCGAGCGTGTGCTGCATCTGCGCTGCGTTCTGCTCAACGGCCAGTGGGGCGACTTCGTCGAACATCTCGCCGATCAGCCGACGCCACTCCGCCTCGCGGCGACGCCGACACCGACGCGATCACACGACGCCGCGAAGAGGGCCGCGTGACTCATGCAATCCGGGATCTGCACCCTCCTGAATATGCGCGAGACAGTGAAGTCTAGGCAAACACGCATAGTGTTGATAGTCATTGGCCATGCCATATTCCAAACATGCGAATTCTGTTTCTGGTAGGCC
>DASUGH010000037.1:0-31979 GCA_036274155.1 Vicinamibacterales bacterium
TTGTTCCAGTCCTTGTAGTCGCTGTACGTGAACTCGGTGGTCGTCTGGCCCTGGGTCACCACGACCTTTTCCACCATGTACTTCGCATCGAGCGTGGCGACGCCGGTCGCGCCCTGCACGCCGGGAATCGGGAACGTCACCACGGCTTTACCCGCGGCGTCCCACGAGACCGAGGTGTTGCCGGCCTTCATCACGCCATCAGGGATCACCGTGCCCGGATTGGCGCCCAGGGTCCACGTGTCCATGGTTCCAGCGAACGCAGCTTTCGGCGCACCCTGCGGACTCGCCCAGATGCGAATGAGCCGCTCCTGCACGGCCGCCGGCATTGCCGCTGCCTTGCCTTTCGTGCCGCCGATCTCGGCGCCCGGCGTGTCCTCGTTCCACGCGTACTGCCAGCTGACGACCTCGACGTTCGAGTAGGTCTGCTTGTTCGCCCGCGTGCAGGTGTACTGAATGCGCTGGCTGAACGTCTGGTAGTTGGTGCTGGCGCGGTACTTCGACAGCGTGCACGGCTGGCCGTCCACCTGGATGGTGCCGCCCTTGGCCTGATATTCGAGCGTGGCGACCATGTCGCGCTCGTCGGTGCCCTTCAGCATGCCCTGGTGCCACATCCAGTTGAAGACCGTGGCCCGGAGATCCTTCGCGCCCGCGGCCGGCGTATAAGGGGCCCCGGCGTTCGGGTCTCCGCCTCGACCGCCTCCGCGACCCTGTGCGCCGCCCGCCTGACCCTGGCCACCCGCCCCGCGGCCCTGCGCACCGCCTGCGGGCGCCTGGGCACCTCCCGCGGGAGCCTGCGCACCCGCACCGCGACCCTGTCCGCCGGCACCACCCTGTGCACCGGCTCCAGCCTGCGCTCCGGTCGCTGCCGGCAGCGCGCCGATCGAGAGGGCGACCGCAAGCGCAAATCCCGTCCAACTGTTCCTTGCACGAACGTCCATGGTGGTCCTCCCTCTCCTTACCATGTGGCTTCCGACTTCACGCTGCAAATACGAATCCTGCCGACCATATTTGGGGCTGAGCATGCCCGTCCCCGAGTGCGAGGTCAAGGTGAATGTTGCCTACCGGAGCAGCACTGGCGGCACTCGTCCCGACACCGGGTTGCGGTAGTGGAACGGCACTGCGTACGTCCTGGGAAACGGTGGAGCAATCGAGCCGCGGAGCGGCCGGTCTGGCGGAAACTCTCTCGCCATCTGCGCCTGCGGCGCGGCCGGAGGCGTGATGACACGTATCCAGCCGCCGCGTGAAGGCGCGGTCCAGACATAATCCAGATCCATTCCCGACAGTTTCCAGGTTCCCTCCTCATCCACTGCCGTGTTCTCGTAGATTCCGGACGTCCAGGATCCCTCGCCTCCAGCTGAACCACTCAGCTGAAACAGCCGGGCGCGAATCTTCGCGCTTCGCCCGTCGGCCGACACGTGGATGACCGGTTGCACCACCTGATGGAGTGTCAGGGCGCCCGCCGGTTTGCCACCCGGGTACTGCCGCTCGAGCGACTGTCGAATCCGTTCGCGGCCGACGTACGTGCCGACGTACGAGAGCTCATTCCAGCCGTCGCGGGAGAAGATGTTCGCGGTCTCGTCCCACGCGAACTCGTCGAAATAGAAGCCGTAGGCAGTCGCCAGGTTCTCGGCTGCGTGATACGCCTTGCTGCGATTCACGGACCGCTCCGTCGACGCGAGCAGTGACTCGAGAGCGGAGGCCGTGGTCACAGCCGGGGCCGGCCTGTCCGCCGGACGCGGGCGAACCGCCGCCTTCGTTCCTTCCGGATACTGCGGCGGACGGCCCGTTACGGGGTGATCGAAGTGGAGTGGCGCGATGTGAAAACTCGGATAGATCTCGTACGACTCGGTTGGAGGCCGGTCGGGGGGGAACGTGCGGCTCGGCCTCGGCGCAGGCTGCGCGTCTTTCCCCCATCCCAGCTCGGCATCGACGATGAAGCGCGGGTAGACGTGGATGGCCTTGAACTTCCAGACGCCGCCCTGCTTCACGAACTCGTTCTCGTAGATCGACTGCGTCCAGAGCGCCTGTCTCGTCACGGGAGAGGCATTGGGCCTGCTTGCCGCGCCGGAGCCGTCAGGCGAAGGCGGGCCGATCATGCCGAGATCGGTGCCGCGTGCGCGGGCGGTACGCCCGTCCGGCATCACGGTGACGATGGTCTGCAGCTGGATGTGATCGTTGATCTCTCCCTCGGCGAGTCCCGCCGGTCCGAATGCGTTCAGCCCGCGGCGGATGCTCGTCCTGCCGGCGTAGACGCCCTGCAGGCCGATCTCCATCGTGCCCTCGTTCGCAAACAGTTCTGACACGTCGTCCCACATCTTGCGGTCGACGTAATAGCCATAGGCATGCTGAAGATTCGTGATCTCGATCTCGTCGCTGAGGCGCTGGGCGCGCGCCGCGAGGTCCGACATGCGTTTGCTCAGTGCGGAGAGCGTGGGCGGAGTCGTCCCTTCGACTCTGCTCACGGCAGGCCCTTCGGCGTTGCTCAGGGCAAGTGGGCGCGGCGCTTCAGTCACGTCGAGGATCGGTTTGCCAACCCGGGCGGCCTCGTAGTGGAACGGGGCCGGCTCGCGTGCGGCGGTCCAGCCGGGATCCTCGTATCGACCTGAGTACTGAGCGATGTAGCGGACGTCCTTCATCTTCCAGACGCCGTTCTCGAGCACATACTGGTTCTCGTAGACACCACCGGCCCAGGATGCCGACGACTTGTAGCCGCCCAGCATTGCCATGATGTGCCAGCGCCCCTTCCCCGACCGCCCGTCGGCCGCAAGCGTCACGACCGGCTGCATGGAGATGTGCGGGTAGATGCGTCCGTCGGCGAGACCGAGGCGCCCGCCGCCGACCTCTTTCAGGAAGAGCGATCGAATCCCTTCGCGATCAAGGTCGCCGACCGGATAGTGACCGATGCCGCTGTCGGCGAAGAGATCCGCGAAGTCGTGCCACAGCCCGAACTCCGAATAGTGGCCATAGGTGTGCTGAAGCCGCTTGATGGCCGAGACGGCTTCGACGCGCTGTGTCAGCGCCTCGAGGCGGTCGACGCGTTGTTGGAGCGCGGACAGGTCAGGATCAGCACCGCTGACGATTGCCCCGGCAGCGCACACGACGATGAGGGTTCGCGCGCATGGGGTCAGGTCTTGAATCAGTAGTTTTTTCACGCTCTGGCACCTCGGAGAAAGCGACGGCAACAAGTCGGTACGGGGCCAGAGCGTGAAAAAACTACTGATTCAAGACCTGACCCCACTACGGCACCACTACGGCAGGCTGAACACCTGCAGCGACTCGTTGTTGCCTTGACCGTTCGTTGCGGCGACGACGGCGACGTACTGTTTGCCGTTCTTGCCCATGTACGTAATCGGAATCGCGGTGACGTTGTACTCGAGACGAACCGCCCACAGCTCCTTGCCGGTCCTCGAGTCGAACGCGCGGAAGCGCCGATCGCCGGTCGCGCCGATGAACACCAGTCCGCCCGCCGTCACGATGGGACCGCCGTACCCGGGCGAGCCGACGTTCTTCTTACCCTCCGGCATGCTGTCGTTGACGCCGAGCGGCACGCGCCACACGAAGTCACCGGTCGCGGCGTTCACCGCCATCAAGCTGGCCCAGGGTGGACGGAAGCAGGGCAGGTTGCCGAGCGACCGTCCGTCGGCATCGCGTGCCGCGGCTCGGAGCGCGTCGCCGTTCTGATGCACGTACGGAAACTCGGTGTCCTTCGTCTTCTCGCTGTAGCGCGGATTCGGAGCGATCCAGCCCGACGTCGGATCGTCCTTCGAGTTCACGAAGATGTATCCAAGCTGTGGATCGGTAGCCGTGCCGCCCCAGTTCACACCTCCGGTCACGCCCGGAAAGACGATCGACGGCGGTCCGCCGTTCGGCCGGTAGTTCCACGGCGTGTACGGTCCATCGTTGCGGAACTGCACTTTGTCCCACAACGCGCGACAGGCCTCGGCGTGTCCGGGCGTGGTGTCTTCGGCGGTCACGAGATCGTTCCGCGTCATGCTGACGCGGGCGAGCGGACCCGGTTTTCTCGGAATCGGTTGCGTCGCCGGGTACCACTCGCCGGGCACGTCGGCCTTCGCCATCGGACGCTCGTCGACCCCGTAGATCGGCGCGCCGGTCTCGCGGTTCAGGATGAACATGAAGCCGGATTTCCCGACCTGCGCGAGGGCGGGGATCGTCTGGCCATCCTTCCTGATGTCAATCAACCCCGGCGCCGGTGGCAGGTTGTAGTCCCATAGCTCGTGGCGGATGTTCTGGAAATGCCACTTCAACGCGCCGGTCTGCGCGTCGAGCGCCACGGTCGTGTTGCTGAACAGGTTGTCGCCCGGCCGGTCGCCGCCGTAGTAATTCATGCCCGGACCGCTCACGGGCTGGTACACGAGTCCGCGCTGTTCGTCGACGGTGAGCGTGAACGACCAGACGTTGTTGCCGGTGCGATCCTTCCAGCTGTCGTTGAGCCAGGTGTCGTTGCCGGCCTCGCCGGGCAGCGGGATGGTGTGGAAATCCCAGAGCTTCCTCCCCGTGCGCGCGTCGTAGGCGTGCACGTCGCCTTTCTCGCCCTTGCTCGTCGTGAGGTGCGGTCCGATGTGCCGCTCGCCAGGTCCGAAAAAGTTGGATCCCATCAGCACGACGTTCCTGTAGATGGCGGGCACTCCCGAGTACGGGATCTCCAGGTCAACCCGACCGCCGCTGCCGAACCCGACATCCAGCGTTCCGTTGTCGGCGCGAAGCGCGATCAGCTTCCTCATGCTGGTGAAGTAGATGCGCGGCGGGAGCTGGCCGTCACCAGGCCAGTAGGCGACGCCGCGGAAGGAGGCGATTCCTTCCGGCAGCTCGTAGCGCCAGATCTCCTTGCCGGTTTCCGGCTCGAGCGCGACGACGCGATGGCCCGACGGCAGGTACATCACGCCGTTCACCACGATGGGCGTGACTTCCTGAAAGATTTCAAACGAGCTCGCCGGCTTGTCGATCGCAGCCACCGATACGCCGGGCGCGGGGCGCAGTCGATACGACCATGCCTGGGTGAGGGTCGCGACGTTGGCCGCATTAATCTGCGTCAGAGGCGAGTAACGGGTGCCGGCGAGGTCGCGGTTGTAGGTCGGCCAATCACCGCTGCCTTTGGACACGTCGGCGGGACGGCCCTGCTGGCCGGCTGCGCGCACGCCGACGAGCACGACGAAGGCGACGAGTATCCCACCCGCGATCCGCATGCGATCGACTCCTGCCGGTTCCGACCTGGCGGCCGAATTCTATCAAGGGCTGCGAGGCACTCTGCGCCTCTGTGGTGAACTCCTCCGTGCCTCGCAGGCCGGTACGATTTCACCTCGGCCTGCCAGGAATCGTAGGCAGCTGCTATCATCCCCGCGTCATGGTCGAACGGATGCGGACGCTCGCCGGCTTTGGTGTGGGCATCGCACTGATCGTCTCCTGGACCGCCTCGACAGAGGCCCAGCAAGGCGCCGCGAAACAACGAGCGACAGCCTCGCAGACCTGGAAGCCGCCGATGACGCCCTGGGGCGAGCCCGACCTGCGAGGGACATGGCCGCTCAACCACCTGATCAGCACGCCGTTGCAGCGCCCCGAACGGTTCGGTGAGCGCCGGCTGATGACCGAGGAGGAGTTTGCCGCGGCGCAGAAGAGCGCGGAAGACCGCAACAAGCGCTTTCAGTCCGGAGCCATTCCGCAGGCCGACGCCGGTGAAGCCACCCGTCTCACGTCGTTGATCGTCGATCCGCCGAACGGACGGTTTCCCGAGCTCACCGCGAAGGGCAAGGAGCTCTACGCGCAGATGCGCGGCAGCTACAAGCCGGGACAGACGGTCTTCGATACCCCGGACGACTTCGACAGCTGGGATCGCTGCATCAGCCGCGGCCTGCCGGTGTCGATGCTGCCTCGCAACTACAACAACGGCATCCGCATCATGCAGACGCCCGGCTACGTGGTGATCCTTCTCGAGATGGCGCACGAGGCGCGTGTCATCCCGACCGACAAGCGCCCGCCACTCGACGGTTCCATCCAGCAGTATCTGGGGGAGTCGCGCGGACGATGGGAGGAGAATACGCTCGTCGTCGAAACGACGAACTTCAACGGCAAGACCGCGATGACCAACGCCGGGGTGCCTGGCTCTCCGGCGCTGACGCCGTCGACGGCAGGCATGCGATTCACCGAGCGCTTCACCCGCACCGCGCAGGACACCATCGACTATCACATGACCGTCGAGGATCCCGAGATACTCACCACCGGGAAGTGGTCGGCGGCGTTTCCGCTGAAGCTCGATAACGGCTACGCGATGTTCGAGTACGCCTGCCACGAAGGCAATACCGCGATCCGCAATTACATCGAGACGTCGCGATTCGAGCGCGCGAACAAGAAGTAGAGGCGGATGAAGGCGGGTCTGAAGACCCGCCTCTACTTCGGAGCGGATCCCGAGCCACCGAGATCCATTCTGCGGCCATCGGGGAACCGGAGGTCACGCGAGCTCGCCCGCAGCGATCCGTCCTTTGCCTGGAAGCCGACGACTGTGACCTTCGTGCCCGTCGGCAGCGAGTTCCGGTTCCAGCCCAGGCGAAACAGGACGGATGGCGACCCGCCTTCGACCTTCCACCGCTCGACCGAGCCGTCGGGCTTCTTCACGTCGATGTGGAGCCAGGAGTGCGGGTTCGTCCACTCCATCATGACGACCTCGCCGGTCAGCGTCACCGACTTGCTGGCGTCGAACTCGGCAGAAAAGGAATGATGCGCCGCGACTGATGCGACGAGCGCCGCCGCCAGGCCGGCAGCCGCCACAGATGTCACGAGTCGCCGCTGAAATCCACGGTGCATGCATCCGACTCCCGGTTACAGGACGCGTCTGAGCGACGTCCTGGGTCTGCTGCAACGTCTCAGCGACGTTCCAGCTCAGCGACGTTCCTTAGTGGCGCCATCCTTCTGTAGCAAATCCCGGTAGAGGAGCTGGTCGGCGAAGGGAACGCACTTGTGCTCGAGCAGTTGTGCCTGCGGGTCGATCAGCCGGTACAGCGGCATCTCGATCATCCACGGTCGCGTATACGTCTGCGGGTCGTCGAGCGTCGCCTCGTACGCGATGTGGCTCGGATCGAGAAGCCGGAAGCGCTCGGTCACCGTCAGCTGGCTGCTGGCGTGATTGCCCGCCCGATCCAGCCACGACTGGCCGTTCTGCCATTTCGTGGTGACGACGAGCATGTCGCCTTCCCACCGGCCATTGGACTTCCCCATCCACGAATCCACCGGCAGCTCCGAGTGATCCTTCATGTGGATGATGCGGTTCGCCGCCGCGAACGGGTACACCATCAGCAGATCGTCGCCAGCCGCCTGGAAGATCTGGAACGGCATGTTGTGGTAGGTAACGCGCGGCACGCCGAGCATGTAGCACCTGGCTTCGGGATCGGCCGCCGGCCACTGTGCCCGGTTCTCGTTGCGCCTGGCGAGCGCGTCGGGCTTGTACGGGATCGTCCCGCCACGCACCACGCTGCGGCCCGCCGGGATCGCGGCAATCGCGCCGAGCTGCCCGAACTCCTCGTTCAGCGCTTCGGCTGAATGACTCTCCAGGTTCCAGTACGCCGTGTTCAGCGCCTGCCAGATGCCGTTGAGATTCGGGCGCCCGTCAATGCGCGCCGGGCGCGCCGATTGCGACTGCGCGCGCGCGCCGACGACCGCGAGCACAATCGCCCCCGCCAGGGTCAGCGCTCGTATGCTTCGATGCTCTCGATGCCGCATGAGTCTCGAATCCGTTGCGACACGCTGAAGGTCAGCGTCGCATCGTGGTTCTCGTTGCGAGTTTCCGATCGGCGGTACTCGGTGCTGTCCCGATCAGGATGGCGATTGCGGTGCCCTCGAGAGACTGATCAAGTTCGCGAACAGTCGATACGCCCCCGGAACTCCGGCTTCCAGCTGACGGAACCACGCATACGCCGTGTAGACGTACTGCCCCTTCCCGACTCGCGCATACAGCTCCGCGCCACGCTGTGGCTGTTCCCCTGGATCCGCAGTCTGGAGCAGCGGCGTGTATTTCGCGTCGAACGAGGTGAACCCGTACAGATTCCGCTCCTGCACCCATCCGTCGAAGTCGGCGGCGGTGATGCGATTGGGAAAGGTGAACACCGGATGGCGCGGGGCAAGGATCGTTATTGGTGCAGCCTCGTTGGTCACTCGCGAGTTTCCGGCAGCCTGCACCGGGAACGGCGGCAGGTTCAACATGGCGTACTCCGGCTGCTGATACTGCACGATCAGCGTTCCTCCGTTCTCCATGTACTCGCGCAGACGCCGCTGGTGCGCGACGAATGCCGGCCGCGCTTCGGTGGCACGAATGCCGACGACGATCGTGTCGAAGCGGGACAGGTTCCCGGTGGCGATGGCTTTGTCATCGAGCATCGTCACGTTGACACCCATCCGTCGCAGCGCGTCGGGTACTTTGTCGCCGCTCCCCATGATGTACCCGACCCTCACCGGCGCAACATCGAGGTGCAGCACCTGGACGATTGCAGCGGACGGCGCATACAGACGATGCGTTTGAATGTGCGGGTAGGCCACAACCTGCATCTCGCGCGTGAACGTCTGGCCGCCGACCGCCGCTTCCGCCTGAAGCTGGAGCCGCGCATCACGGACCACCGGTGGCGCCGTGATCGTGAAGGGCGCTGAGAAGGTCTCGCCCTTACGCAGCGTGAACGCTGCCTGTGCCGGCGAGGCTTTCCACCCCGTGGGCAGACGAAGACGGAGCACACCGGCCGTCGTCATCGACGTGTGGCTCGTTGCCGCCGCCGTGATCCGTTGCGTGCGTGGCGTCGATCCGGTGGGCACGATCAGGAGCGGGGAGTCGAGGGCGACCGAGAGCGCGGGCGCCACGTTGACGTCGCGCCGCAGCTCGCCGCGGACGCCGTCGGCATAGCGGTATTGCACGCCTCGACTGATAGTGACTGGTGTGCCCGACAAGACGAGCGACACGTCGGCCGTGAGGATGGGTGGCGCGAACGGCAGCCCCTGCGGTCCGCCTTCGGGCCACTGATACAGATCACCGGCGCGCGGTGTCGACAGGAAGTAGGGTTCGGTCGGTGGCGCGTCGGCAGGCGGGATCACGCGGTAACGCGCCGTGTGCAACGCCACCTCCCGGCGGCCGCCGCGCGGCTCAGTGCCGCCGGCAGCCGCCGGAAGGGCTTCGACCGTCCAGCCGCCAGGCGCGCGAAGCGTGGCGCCCGTCACCGAGAGCCGTTCGTCGGGGGCAAAGGTGCGGATGGTCACCTCCGCCGCCTCGCCCGGAATCAGCAGCTCGCTGCTGGCGAGCGGATCGACGAGGACGCCGGTGGCGCGAATCAGCGCGTCGGTGAATTCCTGCTCTTTCCGGGCGAGGAGGAAATCCGCGTGGGCTCGCGCATCCTCGGGGGCGTTTATCGAAGTGATTCCGCTTCGCGCCCGGGAAACCGCCTGCAGGCCTTGTGCAAGGAGACGGGCGCTCCCGGACGGATCGAGCGGCTCGTACGCGTTCAACGCCTCCTGTGCCAGACGCTCGATGTCAGACAAGCTGGCGTCGAGCGACGAGGCGGGAAGCCCCGCGAGCGCCGCCAGTCCCCGGATGCTCACGTCGATGCCATCGAAGACCGACCGTTCGGCACCGGCGCCGCCGACGCGGCTCTCGAGCAGACGAAGGCCCGTCGTGGACGGGCCGTGCCACTCGATGCTGCCCATCTCCTGGGACTTGTGCTGACTTCTGCCTTCCGCGGCAACCTCCGCGTAGGTTCGCCCGAGCAGCGGACTCAGCGTGCCGGTGGCGACCTGAAGCACCGGCCCGGCGTTGGGCTCTGGTCGGCCGCCGCCGCGATAGAGCTTCCGCGCCTGCCACGGGCGCAGGCCTTCGCGGGCGAGCTCCGGGAACATGGCGGGATCGGCCGCCGCCTTGAACGCCAGCGGTGTGAGATAACCCGCCATCTGATGGTGGCCGTGGCCATCGTCGGGCGTTCCGGAAAAGCGGGAGTAGATCACCAGCGGCCTGAACGCGCGGATGTGGCGCACCATGTCGCGCAGCACGTCCTGCTCATTCCACCGGCTGCCGGTTTCGGCGCGGGTCTTGGAGAATCCGAAGTCGAAGGCGCGCGTGAAGAGCTGTTCGGCGCCGTCGAGCCGGCGCGCCTGCAGGAGCTCCTCCGTCCGGATGACGCCGAGCGCGTCGAAGAGCTCCGGTCCGATGATGTTCTGCCCTCCCTCGCCGCGGGTCAGCGAGAGATACGCGACCCTGGCGTGATCGCCCCGCGCCGCCCGCGCGAGAAACGCCGAATCCTCGTCATCCGGATGTGCGCCGGTGTGCAGGACGCTCGCGGTGGTCGTCAGGCGCTGGAGCGCCTGGACCAGCCCCGCCGCTCCCATGTCGTAGACAGGGCGCACCTGCGCGTCGGCGCGGACCCAGGTGGCCACAACGCAGCCCAGAAGCGCCAGGGAAACGATGTGTCGTGCGCGCATGAGGCGAGGATATCAGCTGTTGCAGGCGCCCCGCTCATCCCGCTGCGAGGCGTAACGAGCCGGCTTCGCACACATAACGGGCCGCGAGCGTTTCGCGCGGCGACCGCTCGGTCACCGACGGCACGACGTAGAAGTCCGCCGTGAGCCGCTCCCGCGTCACGTCGGCGACGATGTACCCACGATTCTCACCGTCGAGATACTTGATGTGCGGCGACACGACGCGCAGCAGCGGTGCGGTCTCGCGCACGCCGTCGATCGAAAAAAGCGGGGGCGAGCTGACCGCCGGAGTAACCAGCTCGACCGCGAGTGAGCCGGCGCCAGTCGTGCCCTGGTACCCGGACAAGGGATCCCGGGGGAGATCGTTGGCCCAGGAGCTGTGGATGTCCCCCGTCAGGATCGCGATGTCGGGCATCTTCTCCGCGGCGATGAAATCGAATATTCGCCGGCGCGCTGCCGGGTAGCCGTCCCACTGGTCGACGGCCCGGACGCGGATCCCCGGCGGGGTGATGGTGGCGAACATCACACTCTGGCCAATCAACCGCCAGGGCGCGCCCGCCCGCTGGGAGGCGCGAAGTCGATCGAAAAGCCACGACTCCTGTTGAGCGCCGAGCATCGATCGTTTTGGATCGGCCACCGCCGCCAGGTCGTCGCCGTTGGGCTGGCGATCGCGGAAGCTGCGCGTATCCAGCATGACGAGGTCGGCGAGATCGCCAAAGCGGAACGAGCGATAGAGGTGGAATTCGCCGGGCCCTTCGCGGACCGGCATCCACTCCCGATATGCGCGATGCGCGGCGGCCTTTCGCACCTGCCAGTCGCCCTTCGCCGCGGTGTGGTCCTGCGCTCCGCGCGACCAGGCGTTGTTCGCCACCTCGTGGTCGTCCCAGACCGTCACGAACGGATGCCGTCGATGCACCTCCTGCAGGTCCTCGTCGAGTCGATAGAGGGCGTAACGCCGACGATAGTCCGCGAGCGTGATCGCTTCCGCCGACTCCACCGGACGGCCGGTCTTGCTCCCATCACCGTAGACGCCGTTGGCGAACTCGTAGATGTAGTCGCCGAGGTGCACGACCGCGTCGAGGTCGTCGCGATTCGCGACGCAGCGGTAGACGTTGAAGAATCCGGCGGGGTAGTTGGCGCAGGACACCGACGCCAGGCGGATCCGATCGGTGCGTTCGGGCAGCGTGCGCGTGCGCCCGATCGGCGAGCGCTCTCCACCCGACTCGAACGCGAAATAGTACGGACGGCCGGGACGCAGGTTGGCGGCGTCGATCTTGACGGTGAAGTCGCGGTCCTCGCTGGCGTCGGCGGTGCCGCTGGCGGCGATCTGCGTCAGACGCTCGTCAGCGGCCACCTGCCAGCGCACGGCGATTGGACCGTATCCGCTCCGCGCCGGCGTTACACGCGTCCAGAGAATCACCCGGTCGGTCAGCGGGTCGCCGCTCGCGACACCATGCTGGAACAGACCGGCCTCGTGGCTGCGAGTCTCCTGCGCCGCCGCCAGCAGCGGCCAGGCGGCAGCAGACGCCGTGGCCATGATGAAGCGCCGCCGCGAGAGTGGGGGGACAATCAACACGTGTTCGTCGCCAGATCCTTCCGGAAGCAACCCCGTAATGGTAGTCCGGCAGCCCTCATCGCACGAGGGCGAGCATGTCCTCGGGGATGGGCGCCTCCAGATCTATCGGCTGTTTCGTCACCGGATGTGTGAAGGCGAGCCGCCAGGCATGGAGCGCCTGGCGCGGGATGCGCTCGTCGCTGCATCCGTAGGTGGCGTCACCGACGACCGGCCAGCCCTGCGCCGCCAGATGAACGCGGATCTGATGCGTGCGGCCGGTGAGCAGCTCGCACCGGACGAGCGATTCACGGCCGGACGCCGACTCGCGGCGGTCGACCAGCTCGTAGCGCGTCTCGCTCGCCGCGCCTCCGGGGGCGACGACCACGCGGCGCCGATCGAAGGGATCGCGCGCAAGGGGATGGCGGATGCGGCCCCGCGGGGGACGCGGCCACCCGCGCACGATCGCCAGATACTCCTTCCTGAGCTGTGGCGCGTCGTGCTGAAGCGCCGCATGGACTTCGCCGGTCAAGGCGATGAGCACGAGTCCTGACGTGTCCTTGTCGAGGCGAGTCACGATGCCAGGGCGCGGCTGGTCCTGCCACCGCAGATGCCAGAGCACGGCGTTGAGCAACGTTCCCGAGGTCCGTTTATAGGAGGGGTGCACGGTCATGCCGGCCGGCTTGTTCACCACCATCAGCGCGCGGTCTTCGTAGAGCACCGTCAGGGGAACCGGTTCCGACTGAGGCCGGGACTTCCGGTGTGCGGAGTCGGGGAGGGTGACGCCGACGGCTGCGCCCTCAGCGACCCGCATCGCTGCGCGGGTTGCCCGGATGCCGTCCACGGTAACCGAGCCACAGGCAATCCACTCCTGCGCACGGGTTCGGGAAAACCGCGACAGACCGCTGAGCCGCCGGACCAGAACACGATCGAGCCGGCTGCGCGCATCTCCCCGGTCGGCCACGAACTGGAACGTTCCGAACGCCTCAGGCATCCTGGCTGACGAGGATCGTATGAGTTTCTCCACCCGATAAAGGGTCAGGTTCCGCGGAACCGCCGAGATTGGGCGCTATAATCGACGAAACCCGGAACCTGCACGAAGGAGACGAAGTCCAGTCCGATGTCCCGAGTTGTCTACAGCGACACGCCGGCCACCGCAGACCAGGAACTACTTCGCACCGAGCACAAGGTGAGGCTTGTTGCTCCAGACGAGGAAGGGAACGGCGTCAACGCCCTGCCCGGCGGGGTGTTCGGTTACACCTACTCGCCGGCCCTCCCGAACGCGCCGCTCTTTGCGGCGCGCCGCTACCGCTGCTACGAAACCCACAAGCTCGCCTCCGGCGAAGTCTACGTCGTCGGCTTCGCGACGATCGAGGATGCGGCGCGGATCGTCTCTTCGAACGAGGATGTGACGATCAGCATTCAACCACAGCCCGAAGAGGGAGCGTCGACGCTGGTGAAGATCCCTTATACGCGGATCCGGCATCATCGTCAGTACGCGGCGCCGAACCAGCACGGCTTCACGGTCACGGTGATGCCCGGTTTCGACGCATAGGGTCTGCACGCGGCCGGCTGGAGGCGGACGTACTCGTGTTCACGGCCGGCCCGGTTCGGGGCCGGTTGCCACAGGACGCGAGGGATCAGCCGACCACTCCGACCAGGAGCCGACGAAGAGCCGTGCCCCGGGCAGCCCGGCGTGTTCCATGGCCAGCAGGTTGTGGCAGGCGGTGACGCCGGACCCGCAGTACATGATCGCATGGTCTGGCGTGCGCGACCCGAGAACACGTTCGAAGCGTTGCCGCAGATCGGCGGGCGGCAGCATTTCTCCGCTGGCCGTCACATTCGACTTGTAGAAGTGGTTGACCGCCCCCGGAATGTGGCCGGCGACCCGATCGATCGTCTCGGACCGGCCCTCGAACCGTTCTGGCGCCCGGGCGTCCACCAGCACAACCGAGCGCTGCCCCAGGACGGCTTCGACGTCGGCGGCGGTTGCCAGCATCTCTGGACACGGTTGCGGCACGAACCTGGCCGGCGAACGCCGTTCAGCCCCGTTCGCGGTCGGCCGGCCTTCGGCCGTCCATCGGGCCCAGCCTCCGTCCAGGACGGCGACCGCCTGGTGACCGAGATAACGCAGCATCCACCAGAGACGGCTGGCGTACATGCCGGCGTCCTGGTCGTAGGCTACGACCTGCGTCGAGCGTTCGATACCCAGTCGGCCGAACGTCTCCGCTATGGAATCGATTGACGGCAGCGGGTGCCGGCCGTTCGACCCGTCAGGTCTCCCCGACAGGTCTTTCGACAGGCTCGCGTAGACCGCCGATGGGACATGAGCCTCGAGATATTGGTCAAGACCCCAATTTTCGCGTTGGAGATCGAACCGGCAGTCGACGACCGCCCAGGCGCCCAGATGCTCTTCAAGGGCTGCACCCGAGACCAGACTGTTGTGCGTGGTTGTCATGGACGTGAGTTATGATCACCGCTTCCGTTCGCGAACCCTATTCACGAGCGCCCCCATGACTCCAACAATACTCGTCGCGGTTGCCGTCGTGATCGTGATCGCGGCGGCGGTGTTCACGCTCCGTCGTTTGACCCGCTACTCGCATGGCCGTCCGGCGGATCTCGGCGTGGTGAGCACTCGCTGGATCACCGAGCTGCGTCGCGACGAGCCCTGGAGCCGTTCCTGATTCAGTCAAGCCGGTTCACCAGCGATCCACGCCAGTGCGGCGGACGATCGCGGGGAATAGGGTTACTGGCGGAACTGTTCGAGAGCTGCGATTCGAGCTTCAAGCGGCGGATGGGTGTGGAAGAACACCATCCATCCGCGCGTGCCATTGATCTTGAGGGTGGCAAGCGCTTCGTGATGCGGATCGACGAGCTCACGGTTCGCCGCGAGCCGCCTCAAGGCGCCGAGCATCCGCTCCCGCCCCGCCAGCGACGCGCCACCGCGATCCGCCCGGAACTCCCGCTGCCGTGAAAACCACGCCGTCACCAGCGATCCGAGGATGCCGAGCACGATTTCGAGCACCACCATCACCAGCCAGGTCAACATATAGGAGTTGTTCCGCTCGCGGCCGTCGGAGCGCGACGAGGTGACCGCGATGGCGATGATGCGGGCGAAGAACATGACGAAGGCGTTGATCACGCCCTGAAGCAGCGTCATCGTGACCATGTCGCCGTTGGCGATGTGGGCCACCTCGTGTGCGAGCACCCCTTCCACCTCGTCCTGTCGCATCGATTGCAGCAGGCCCGACGAGACCGCCACGAGGCTGCGGCTCTTGCTCGGTCCCGTGGCGAAGGCGTTGACTTCGCCCGACGGATAGATCCCGACCTCCGGCATCGGCAGGTTCGCCTGCCGCGTCAACCGCTCGACGGTGTTGTACAGCCAGTCGGCCTGCGCGTTTCCGGTCCGCCCGGTCACGAGCTGGACGCCCGTGCTTTGCTTGGCAATCCACCGCGACATCTGCAGCGAGATGAACGCCCCGCCCATGCCCCAGACGAAGCAGAAGATCGCCAGCGACCGGAGGTCCATTCCGCCCAGACCCGAAACGCGGCCATAGCCGCCGACGCCGAGCAGGCTGAGGACGAGTGACAGCGTCAGGACGATCGCGAGGTTGGTGACCAGAAAGAGGAAGATGCGCTTGCCCATGTCATCAGGATAGCGCATCGGGAAAACACCGGCGTTCCGGGTTCCGGGTTCCAAGTTCCGGGTTCGCGGAGTTCGGGGTTCGGGGTTCCGGGTTCAGGGTTCAGGGTTCGGAGTTCCGGGTTCAGGGTTCAGGGTTCGGAGTTCCGGGTTCCAGGTTCCGGGTTCCGGGTTCTCAGTTCCGGAGCGCCTCCGCCAACCGGTGCAGGAACAGACCGACGTCGGTTACGACACCGACCGTCTGCTGCGAGCCGCGGTCGCTCAGTTTGGTCACGACCGCCGGATTGATGTCGACGCACACAACCCTGACCCAGGATGGCAGCATGTTGCCCACGCCGATGCTGTGAAGCATCGAGGAGAGCATCAACACGAGCTGGACGTTGGTGAGCGCAGCTGCGTACTGCTCCTGCGCCTCGACGAGGTCCATGAGCGTGTCGGGCAGCGGACCGTCGTCCCGGATGCTGCCGGCGAGCACGTAGTCCACGCCGTGCGTGACGCACTCGTACATGATGCCCGACTTCAAGACACCGGTCTCCACGGCGCTTCGGATGTTTCCTGCCCGGTTGATCGTGTTGATGGCCGCCATGTGATTGCGATGGCCCTGCTCGACCGGCGCACCGGCGAGCAGGTCGATGCCCAGAGACGTGCCCGACAGCGCGAATTCGATGTCGTGAACGGCGAGGGCGTTGCCAGCGAGGACCACGTTGACGTACCCGCCTCGAATCAGCTCGGAGAAATGCTCGACTCCACCCGTGTGCACGACGACCGGCCCGGCGACGACGGCAATGCGGCCGCCGGCGGCGCGCACGTCGCGCATCATGGTGGCGATACGCCCGACGCTGCTCTCGACGCGCCGCTCCGACGACGTCTCGTTGCTCATGAAGGCGAACCCCAGGCGATCGCGTTCACGGAACTCCGGCGTGACCCGGATTCCTTCGTGACCGCAGACGACCGTGTCGCCTTCCCGCACGTCACGCAGTTTCCGGCACTCGGCCTCGGTGCCGCTCACGACGATCACCGCATCCATCCGCTGCTTGGCAACCTCCACCCAGCGGCCGCGCAGCCGCACGTGCGTACGATGGTTCGTCGTGGAATAGAAGTCGTCGGGCACGCAACGCGCCTTTTCGGCAAACCGGAGCACGGCGTTGCGCTCGGCAACCGGGTGGCAGCCGAACGTCGTGAGCTGCTGCAGCAGATCCTCGAGCGTCGCATCGTCCGGCGCGGTCAGCCGCATGCAGATGCTCGACGCGTCGTTGTTGGTGCGTCCGATGTCGAACTTGAGGACCTCGTATGCGCACTTGAGCTCGATGATCTTGTCGAAGATCCCCGAGAGCAGGCCGGAGTCGATCAGATGGCCTGCTGCCTCGATCGTGTCGCTGGCAGCCATGACGTCAATTGTAGAGGGTCCGGGACTCGGGGCTCGGGACTCGGGACTCGGGATCCGGGACTCGGGGCTCGGGGCTCGGCACCTTCGCACCCCGCACCCGCACTCCGCACCTCGCACCCCGCACTCCGCACTTCGCACCCCGCACCTCGCACCCCGCACCTCGCACCTCGCACCCCGCACCTCGCACCCTCGCTCGAGGTCGCCTGATCATGCGCTGTCGCGATCGCGTCCCTCAGGATCGAACTGGTAGCCGACTCCGCGAACCGTCAGCAGGAACTTCGGCGACGCCGGACGATCTTCGATGTACCGGCGCAGACGGACGATGAAGTTATCGATCGCGCGGGTGTCGGTGTCCTCGTGTAGTCCCCACACCTTCTCCAGGATCGTCCGGCGCGACACGACATGTCCCGAGTTGCGAACGAGATATCGGAGGAGGTCGCTCTCCATCTGGGTCAGGCGCCACGTCTGCCCGCCCACCCGGATCTCCATGGTCGAGAAGTCGATTGTTCGTCCGGCGAAGGCAAACGAGTCCGGCTGTATCACCGTCGCCGCCGCGTCGCGTTCGTTCCATCGCCGCCGCCGCAACAGTCCGTTGACGCGGGCGAGCAAGATGGCGAGCTCGAACGGTTTCGGTAGATAGTCGTCGGCGCCGGCTGCAAACCCCATGAGAACGTCTTCGGGACGGCTACGCGCCGTCAGCATCAGAATCGGCACGTACTGACCTGCCGCTCGAACGTCGGTCGCGACGGCGAACCCGTCCTTGCCCGGCAGCATCACGTCGAGGATGACGGCGTCGAACCGCTGACGCTCGTCGGTCAGCAACTGGACCGCGCGCTCGCCGTCGGCGACGACGATCGCGTCGTGGCCTTCGGCCTCGAGGTTGAAGCGAAGTCCGTCGGCGATGTGCTGCTCGTCCTCGACGATCAGAATGCGGCTGCCGGCCGTTGTCCCGTTCATGCGCCTGGTCTCAGTACTTCCGGCTCTGCCGCGAGCCGCGGCAGCTCGACGGTGAACGTGGCACCGTGTCCTTCACCCTCACTGTGCGCAAACACCCGTCCGCCGTGCGCTCTCGCGATTGAGCGGACGATATAGAGGCCCAGACCTGTCCCGGTCACCTTCATCCCGCGCATCTGGACGCGGTAAAAACGGTTGAAGATTCGCTTCAGCTGCTTTTTGGGGATGCCGATGCCTTGATCCTGCACGCGGATCCAGATCGTGGCCGGGGTCGGCGTGGCGGCCGAAACGACGACCCTGACATCCTGCCCGGAGTATTTGACGGCGTTGTTGAGAAGGTTGGTCACGACGGTGCGCAGCTCTTCCGCGTCGCCCTGCACCATCAGTGTGGCGCCTGGAGACGCCTCGAACTGCATCGCCTCGGGGCGAAGGTGGTGACGGACGACGGCGAGATCGACGCATTCGCGGGCCACCACCGTCATGTCGACTGGCGCGTGCGTCGCCTGTGTTCGTTCGCGGCCCGCTCCTGCCTTGAGCACCTGGTCGACCGTCTGATGCAGGCGGTCGGCATCGGCCAGCATGATGTCGTAGAACTGGCGCCGCTGCCCTTCGCTGACGTTCCGCGCCTTCAACGTTTCAAGGTACAGGCGAATCGATGCGATCGGCGTCTTCAGCTCGTGAGTGACCGAGTTGATGAAGCTGTCGTGCTCTTCGTTGCGGCGGATTTCCAGCACGAGGAACACGGTGTAGACGATCAGCCCGGCGATGATCAGCGCAAAGATCACGATGCCGGAGATCACCGGCGCCACGCTGCCCTGATCCGCCGTGGTGAGCACCCAGAACACAATCAGCGCGACTGCGGCGGCCACGAGCAGGACGCACAACGTGACGAAAAATGCGATCGCGCGCTGACGGCGGGTCACGCGGGGATTGTACCGTGCCGTCCGCCCGGGCGAGGGCAAACGGCAGGCGGCAGTCGCGACTGCCGCCCGCGCGAAGCATGTCGGCTGACGGTGTTGGAGGACCGGTGAGCGGCCGATCGCCTGAGTCCTGCGACTCAGGCCACCGCCTCGTCAGCGGCGACGAGCGTGTCGGCGTCGGGAGAGGCCATCGGCTCGCGGACCTTCGCGACTTTCACGTCCCAGGCCAGTCCGAGCATCCGCAACACGCTGATGCCCATCCAGTTGAAGTCGATCTCGTACCAGGTGAGGCCGTGCCGGGCGCTCGTCGGATGAGCATGGTGGTTGTTGTGCCACCCCTCGCCGAACGTCATGAGCGCAACCCACCAGCTGTTGGTGGAGTCGTCACGTGTCTCGAACCGCCGCGACCCCCACTTGTGAGTAGCCGAGTTGACCAGCCACGTGCAGTGCAGACCGGCAGTGGTGCGGAAGAAGATGCCCCACATCACGTACGACCAACCGCCGAAGGCGAGCAGCGCCAGTCCCACGACGACGTTCGAGAGCCAGTGCCAGTTGGAGAGCCAGACGTGGAAACGATCGCGGCAGAGATCAGGGACGTACTTCGAGAGCACCGACGCATCGTGGTGCAGCCCCTGGCCGGTCAGGATCCAGCCCATGTGCGCCCACCACGTGCCCTCACGGGGTGTGTGAGGGTCGCCCTCCCGATCGGACTTCTGGTGATGGATCCGGTGCGTGGCGACCCAGAAGATCGGTCCGCCCTCGAGCGCCAGCGTGCCGCACCAGGTGAGGAAGTACTCGACCCACTTGTAGGTGCGATAGCCGCGATGCGTGAGCAGCCGGTGATACGCCATGCCGATTCCGAGCATGCCGGCGACGCAATACAGAATGAGCGCAGTGATGATCGCGCCGGTATCGATGAAGAAGAACGCGGCGACGGCGCCAACGTGGAACGCCGTCATGGCTACTGCGGTGATGAGGTTGACGCCTTTGGAATACTTGCGCCCGTACATCAGGGTCGGGGTCGCCATGAACGTGAGATGCCTCCGAGAATGGTGGGAGCGAATCGTGTTCCGACGATAGCAATTCGGGCGCTGCTCGTCTGTAATACTTCTGTCACCGACGGTAACCTGTTCGGAGTCAGCCCCTTGGCCTTGTCATCGCAGGTGTATTCGCTCAGCATCCACGCCGACTATCGCTGCCGCCATTCCGGCAACTGCTGTACGGCCGATTGGGACGTGCCGGTCGAGCTCTCTGTTTTCCGGTCGGTCGAGGAGGCGCTGACAGCGGGACGTCTGACGGCTGCCGCCTCCTCGGGGGACGGAGGCGCCTTCATCGTAGAGCCGGATCTGCCCGACGATGCCGCGGCGATTCTCAGGCGAACGCCAACCGGGGATTGCGTGTTCTTCGATCGGAGCTCACACCTGTGCGTCGTCCACCGGGATCTCGGCGAAGGTGCGCTCCCGGCCACCTGCCGTCACTTTCCCAGGGTAGCCGTGCGGGACATGCGCGGAACTTTTGTTGCCCTGTCCCACTTCTGTCCGACCGCGGCGGGCATGCTCTTCAGGCAGGACGTTCCGCTCACGATCGTCGGGGCGCCGGCGGCGTTTCCGCCCGGCGATTACGAAGGTCTGACCGTTCCCGATGGCGACCTGCCTCCGCTGTTGCGGCCCGGCATGCTGATGGACCCGGAGGGCTACACGGCCTGGGAGGCGCACATGGTGGCGCGTTGCGCGGAGGCTCATGGCGGCCCGGAGTCGGTACTGGCGACGCTCGTTCGCGACGCGGCAATCGTTCGCCGGTGGCGGCCGTCGGACGGGCCGCTTTCCGAAGCGGTACGGTCTCTTCCGCGCGAGCCGGTGTTGGCGGCCCCGCATGGCGAGCTGCTGGAAAGCCTGATCCACTACAGGCGGGCGCTCGGGGCGATCCCCGACGACCTCAAGCCGCCACCAGACGAGCGCGATCTCGAAACCGAATACCGCAGGCTGGTGCTCCCCGCCTGGCCGGAGTGGAGCGTCCCGCTCGCGCAGTTCATCGCCGCCAAAGCGTTTGCTTCGTGGACGGCGTACCAGGGGAGGGGCGTCGCGACGGTGGTGCGCGGACTCGAGGCCGCACTCGCGCTGGTGCGCGTCGAAGCGACCAGACTCTGCCGCGATCACTCCCGCCGGCTCGATCGGGATCTGCTGCTCGAGGCGTTCAGAGGCGCCGACTTCATCCTCAACCACCTTGCCGTCGGTGAGGAGCTGGCGTCAGGGTGGTCAATCGCCGAACAGGAGCCGGCGCCGGCGCCGTGATCCCCCGAGCTAAAGCCCGGCGCCGCCAAGATCGAACACCGCCACCACCGGACCGTGATCGCTCGTGCCGAACTCACGCTGGACCGTGCAGGACACGGCGCGGCTGTCGAGGGCGGCGCTGGCCAGCACGTAGTCGAGCCGCCACCCGATGTTGCGTTCTTTCATGTTTCTCCACGGCGCCCACCACGTGAACAGCTCCGTGTTGTCGGGCTCCAGGCGCCGGTGCACGTCGACCAGCCCTCGTCCGATGATCCGCTCGAGCAGGGCCCGTTCTTCGGGAAGCTGTCCAACTGCTCTCGGCTTGCGTTCCTTGGGATGGACGTCGATCTCGGTTCGCGCGACGTTCAGATCTCCGCACAACACCAGCGGCGACGCCGAGGCTTGATACGACGCCGCGAACTCGTCCAGCGCTTCGAGGAACCGCATCTTGGCGGGGAAGTCCTTGCCGCCGTTGGGCACGTAGATCGATGCGACGGTCGCCTGCGGCAGCGACACGGTGACGATCCTGTGCTCGTAGTCGAAGGCCGGGTGGTCGAACGCCGGCTTTTCACCTGAGGTGGACGAACGGACGAACAAGGCGACGCCCGAGTAGCCTTTTCCGCCGTGCCAGTAGCACCAGTAGCCCTCGACGTCGCAGAGCCAGACGGGCAGCTGGTCGAGCGACGCCTTGATTTCCTGCAGGCACAAGACGTCAGGCCGCTCGCGCTCGACGAACTCGAGCAGCTGGGTCTGGCGGGCGCGGATGCCGTTGACGTTCCAGGTGGCGATCTTCACCAGTGGGCTTTCGTTCGGCCGTCCCAGAATCGAACGCCTGGAGCTGCGGGTGCAACCGACCGACACTCAAGCCTAAAGCCTAAGGCGCAAAGCCCAAAGCCGTCCCGGCCTCGGCGTATCATTGCGCAGCGCGCTGCATGCTGACCCGGACCCGGATCCTCATCGTCTCAGCCGTGCTCCTCGTGCTTGCCGGATGGCAGGCGCGGACGGCGTCCCAGGCGAGCGCGCCGATCACGACGCCGAAACAGGCGCTCGGCGCCAATATCGGCGACGACTACTTCCTGGCCACGTACACGCAGCTCGAGCAGTACTGGAAGACGCTCGACCGCGAATCCGATCGCGTCACGCTGGCCGACATCGGCCGCACCGAAGAGGGGCGCACGCAGTGGATGGCGATCGTCTCGGCTCCCGAGAACATTGCCGCGCTGGATCGCTACAAGCAGATTTCGCGACGGCTGGCGCTTGCCGACAGCCTGACCGACGAGCAGGCGAGAGCGCTGGCGCGCGAGGGGAAGGCGGTGGTCTGGATCGACGGCGGGCTGCACGCGAACGAGGTGCTCGGGGCGCAGCAGCTGATCGAGCTCGTCTACCAGCTGGCGCGCTCGTCCGACGAGGAGACGCTCCGCTTTCTCCGCGACGTCATCGTGCTCGTCGCGCACGCCAACCCGGACGGCCAGGAACTGGTGGCGAACTGGTACATGCGCGAGCGGGATCCACGGCTGCGTACGTTCGATGGCCTTCCTCGCAGCTATCAGAAGTACGTCGGCCACGACAACAACCGCGACTTCTACATGTCGTCGCAGGCCGAGACGATCAACATGAACCGCGTGCTCTATCGCGACTGGTTCCCGCAGATCGTCCTCGACCACCATCAGACGTCGCCGGCCGGCACCGTCATGTTCGCGCCGCCGTTCCGCGAACCGTTCAACTACGTGTTCGATCCGCTGATCCCCGTCGGCATCGAGCTGGTTGGCGCCGCCATCCACTCACGCTTCGCGGCGGAGGGCAAGGCGGGCGTCACGATGCGCAAGGGATCGAACTACTCCACGTGGTGGAACGGCGGTCTGCGAACCACCGCCTATTTCCACAACCAGATCGGTCTGCTCACGGAGACGATGGGCGATCCGACGCCGACCGAAATCCCGTTCGTGCCCGAGCGCCAGCTGCCGAGCGCCGATCTGCCGTTTCCGATCGCGCCGCAGATCTGGCGGTTCCGGCAGTCGGTCGACTATGTGATGACCGCCAACCGCGCGATCATCGACATCGCCTCACGCTTCCGCGAGACGTTTCTGTTCAACGCCTACCGCATGGGCAGGAACGCCATCGATCGCGGGAGCCGCGACAGCTGGACGATGTCGCCGCGGCGCACGGCGGCGCTCACGGCGGCGGGGGCGGGACAATCCCGGCCATCGACCCGTGTCTACGACGAGCAGCTGCGCAACCCGGCGCTGCGCGATCCGCGCGGCTACATTCTGCCGGCCGATCAGCCCGACTTCCTGACCGCGACGAAGTTCGTCGATGTGCTGCTCAAATCGGGCATCGTGGTGCATCGCGCCATGGCGCCGTTTGCCGTCGCCGGCCGCACGTATCCCGCCGGGTCGTTCGTCGTGAAAACGGCGCAGGCGTTTCGCCCGCACGTGCTCGACATGTTCGAGCCGCAGGATCATCCGAACGACATCCCGTATCCCGGCGCCGTTCCGACGCCGCCCTACGACAACGCCGGCTGGACCCTGGCGTTTCAGATGGGCGTCACGTTCGATCGAGTGCTCGATGCCTTCGACGGTCCGTTCCAGGTGGTCGACGAGGCTCGCCCTGCCCCGGGAAAGATCATCGGTGCAGCGCGGCCGGTCGGCTACCTGCTCAGCCATCGGCAGAACGACGCCTTCGTCGCCGTGAACCGGCTGCTCAGGAACGGAGACGCCGTCTACTGGTTGCGTGAGCGCAGCGCCGCAGGGATGACCGAGGGGCCGGGCGCTGTCTACATCGCGGCGGCAGCGTCCACCACCGCGGTGATCGAAAAGGCGGCGGCGGAGCTCGGGCTGACCTTCGTCGGCGTCGCCGCGGCGCCGAACGGCGAAGCGCTGAAGCTGGGGCCGGTGCGGATCGGATTGTGGGATCGCTACGGCGGCGCGCCGACGAGCGGCTGGATCCGCTGGCTGCTCGAACGCTACGAGTTTGCGCACCAGGTGGTGTTCCCGGCGGCGCTCGACGAGGGCGATCTGGCGCAACGGTTCGACGTCATCATCCTGCCGGGGGAGGCCGTGCCGGGCAAGGGCGCCGATGGCATCGGCATCGACGTGCCGGCGCAGTACCGGGCGTCGGTGGGCCGGATGTCGTGGGAGCGGACGGTTCCGGTGCTGAAGAAATTCGTCGAAGACGGCGGGACACTGCTGGCCGTCGGTGAAGCCACGGCGGTGGCTGAGCGCATGGGCATTCCTGTGGCGAGCGCGCTGACGCTGAGCGATGCCTCCGGGCAGACCCGGGCGCTCGCGCCGTCCGAGTTCTACATTCCCGGATCGATCCTGCGCGTCGCCGTGGACAACAGCGTTCCCGCTGCGTTTGGACTGGCGCCGGAGCTCGATGTGTTCTTCGACGCGAGTCCGGCGTTCAGGCTTCTGCCCGGCGCCCGGGAGCGCGGCGTGCGCCGGGTTGCCTGGTATGCGTCGGCGAATCCGCTGCGGAGCGGCTGGGCATGGGGGCAGAAGCACCTCGAGGGCGCCGCGGCCGTCGTCGAGGCTCCGCTCGGCCGCGGGCGCGTGTTGCTCTATGGCCCGGAGATCACGTATCGCGGCCAGCCGCACGGCACGTTCAAATTCCTGTTCAACGGGATTCACTACGCGCGCGCCACGCCGGCAAAGCTCCCCGGGTAGTCCCCCCTCGTTTCGCACTGCGAATCACGATCCTTCGCAGAGCGGATCTCTGATCTGAGATCCACGGATGTCGCGGACCCCGAGTCCCGGACCCCGAGTCCCGGACCCCGAGTCCCGGACCCCGAGCCCCGGATCCCGAGCCCCGAGTCCCGGATCCCGAGCCCCGAGTCCCGGATCCCGAGCCCCGAGTCCCGGATCCCGAGCCCCGACTCCCGAGCCCCGGATCCCGAGCCCCGAGATCCAGCCCGGCCGTGCCTCGGTTGACAAGTATCTAGATTGACAAGATACTTGGTGGGAGAGATTCAACGGGTGGGGATGACGGCAAAGCGTGCGGAACTGCTGGCGGAGCTCGACACGACACTGCGCAAGATTGGCGCCCGCTCGGTGCTGATGAGCGCCACTGTCGGGCAGCTGGTCGGTCTGAACTCGACCGACCTCAAATGTCTCGACCTGCTGGCCTTGGCCGGCCCGACCACAGCGGGCCAGCTCGCCAAGCACACCGGCCTCACCACCGGTGCGATGACGGCCGTGATCGACCGCCTCGAGCGCGCCGGGTTCGTGCGCAGGATACGCGACGCCGAGGACCGGCGGGTCGTGCTCGTCGAGGCCTTTCCGCGAAGCGTCGAGCGCATAACTCCACTGTACAAACCGCTGGTCGATGCGACCGCGCGGCTCAACGCGCGGTATACCGATCAGCAGCTGGCGGTCGTCCTCGAATACCTGTCGCGGGCGCTCGGCCTTGTTGCCGAGCACGTCACGTGGCTGCAGACACAGCGCCCGACACGGCGCATGACCGTCAGCCGTCAGCGGCCCAGACGGCGCGGCCGCGCTTCCGTGGTGCCCGCGCCTCGACGTCAGTCGCTGCAGGGCTGACAGGGCGGTACGCGATCCCATCGACGGACCTCGGTCCCCCCGTGTGACCTGCGACCCCAGAAAGATGATGAAACCGATGTGTCCCCGACTTCAGCCCTTTCGATCAGCCGTACTCTGCCTCTGCGTGCTCGCCGGCGCATCGTCGGCGGCGGCCCAGGCGCTGCCGCCGCAGCTGCCGGGCGGTCAGCTCACGCTCGAACAGGTGCTCGAGATTGCCCAGGCGCGAAGCGAGGCGGTTGCCATCGCCCGCGCCGGAATCGATCGTGCGGATGCCGACCGCATCCGTGCGCGCAGCGGGCTGCTGCCGACGCTCAGCTTGAGCGCCGGCTACGACCGCTCGCTCGCGTCGGAGTTCGAGGGCGTCTTCAGCGGCAGCTCCTCCACACCGTGCGCGCCGTTCACACTGAATCCGCAGGGCTCAATCGATGCGCGGGTCGCTGAGATCGAGCGTGCGATCGACTGCGGCGCCGTGGGGTCGAGCTTTTTCGGCGGCGGCAGCAGTGCGGGCAACGGCACGACCGAGGGTGGTCTCGGCGATCTGCCGTTCGGCCGCACCAACACGTGGCGCGCGACGCTGACGTTCTCGCAGAACATCTACTCGGGCGGCCGCAATGGCGCCCAGACGGCGGTCGCCGCCGCGGAGCGCACTGCCGCTGGCCTGGCGCTTCGAACCACCACCGGGCAGCTGGTCTTCGACGCGACGCAGGCGTATTTCGACGCCGCGCTCAGCGCCCGGCTGGTGGAGATCGCGCAGGCCACGCTGGATCAGGCCGACGCCACGCTGCGCCAGGTGCAGGCCGGCTTCGACGCCGGCACGCAGCCCGAGTTCGAGGTGCTGCGCGCGCGGGTCAACCGCGACAACCAGTCGCCGGTGCTGATTCGTCAGCGTGTCGACCGGGCGGTGGCGCTGCTGCGTCTCAAGCAGCTCCTCGATCTGCCGGTGACGGCCGATCTCGAGATCGCCGACGCGCTTCGTGACGAAACGCTGGAGCCGCCTGCACCGTTCGCCCAGCAGGTGGCGGCGGTCGAGAGCGCGATGAAGACCACCGACTCGGCAGCGGCAATCGCTCAGCAGCTGAGCACGCCGCTTCCGCGTCGTGCCGCCGTCGACTCGGCGGAGGCGGATCTCGAGCGGGCTCGCGCGTCGCTGCGGCTGGCGGAAGCGCAGAAGATGCCGAGCGTCACCGTCAACTCCTCGTACGGGCGTGTCACCTATCCGGCAGGTGTGTTCTGG
Organism: Vicinamibacterales bacterium; assembly: GCA_036274155.1. Lineage (GTDB taxonomy): Bacteria > Acidobacteriota > Vicinamibacteria > Vicinamibacterales > UBA2999 > Gp6-AA40. The sequence continues at coordinate 26,954 of DASUGH010000037.1, forward strand.
GATTTCAGCAGTCTGCGGACCAACTGGACCATCGGCGCCAGCGTGCAGGTCCCGATCCTGACCGGGGGCCGTCAACGCGGTGATGAGCTCGCCGCTCGAGCTGATGTCGACGAGAGCCGCATCCGCCTCCAGCAGTTGCAGGAGCAGTCCGGGCTCGACACGCGTGTTGCATGGGTGGAGTTGCTGGCCGCGCGCGCCACGTGGGAAGCGACGGCGGGCACTGTGGAGCAGGCGACGCGGGCGTATCAGATTGCCGAGGTCCGCTACCAGGCAGGGGTGGGCACGCAACTCGAGCTCTCCGATGCGCGTCTCTTACTTCAGCAGGCCGAAGCCAATCGCGCCCAGGCGGCTCGTGATGTGCAGGTCGCGCGGGCGCGCGTCGCGCTTCTTCCAGAGCTGCCGGTCAGCACGGCCGTTCCGGGCGGTGCCGGGGCGCGGGCGACCGTCGAGCGGCAGACGCCGGTCCAACCGCAGCAGACCGGGACCGGAACTCTCCAGACTTCAGGCGTTCAAGGGGCGCAGACACAGGCGGGTCGATAAGTGAGTAGTCACTCTTGCGGGCAGTACCTGGCAGCAGGCGCGATCGTCGCTCTCGGGTTGTTCAACACGGCGTGCAGCGGCGAAGTCAGGGGCGAGGACAGCACGGCGGCGACACGCTCGATCCTCATTGGCCCTGAAAACGTGATCACGGTTCAGCGCGACACGATTGTGGCGGGCCCCATCATCTCGGGCGAGCTGAAGCCGGAACGCGAGGCCATCCTGCGCGCGCAGCTCGGGGGATCGGTGCTCGAGGTGACGGTCAAGGAAGGACAGGCCGTCCGTCGCGATGCGGTGCTCGGACGCATCGAAGCACGAACGCTGGAAGACGCGCGGCGATCGGCGCAATCAGCCGTGCGCTCGGCCGAGAATCAGGTGGCCGTTTCGCGACGCGAGCTCGAGCGCGTGGAAAAGCTCGTCGCCGCCGGGGCGCTGGCCGCCCGTGAGGTCGACCTGGCCCGCAACACCGTCACCACCGGCGAGGCGCAGTTGGCCGACGCGCGGTCGCGCCTCGTCACCGCCGAGAAGCAGCTCGACGATGCGGTCATCCGCTCGCCGATTGCCGGCGTCGTGGCGAACCGATCCGTGAATGCCGGCGACATCGTTTCCGCCGGCACCGAGCTCTTCACCGTCGTCGATCCGTCGTCGATGCGCCTCGAGGCCAACGTGCCCTCCGAGAGCCTGCCGGAGCTGCGCATCGGCGCCCGAGTGGTCTTCGAGGTACGGGGTTACTCGCAACGGTTCGAAGGGCGGCTCGATCGGATCGCTCCGCGTACCGACGCCGTCACCCGACAACTGCCGATATACGTCTCGATTCCGAATACCGGCGGCCGGCTCGTCGGCGGTCTCTACGCCGAGGGACGTGTCGTCTCCCACCAGGCATCGGGCCTCGTCGTGCCGACCAATGCCGTGAACACCAAAGGCGACATGCCGTGGGTGCTGCGCGTGACGGACGGCAAGACGGAGCGCGTCAACGTGACGCTCGGTCTCCGCGATCCGCGAACGGAGCGCATCGCGGTGACCGCTGGTCTCTCGGACGGGGACATGCTCCTTCGTGGAGCGTCGCAGGGTATAGCGCCGGGAACACCGGTTCAGATCGGCGGCAGGGAATAGCCGAATGTCGAATTCCCAATGCTCAAGGCTCATGCAGCGGCTGAAGCGCAGAGCTGAATCGCGTCGTACGTCGAGCAATGTTCATATCTGACCTCGCCATCAAACGTCCCGTCCTGACAGTCGTCGCGATGATCGCGCTGTCGATGTTCGGCATTGTCGCGTTGACACAGCTCGATACCGACGAATACCCGGAAATCGACGCCCCGGTCGTCGTCGTCGCCATTCCCTATCCCGGCGCGTCTCCCGACGTCGTCGAGCGGGAGGTCATCGACCCGATCGAGGAAGTGATTTCGGGCATCAGCGGCGTCGATCGCATGCGTTCGAACTCGCTCGACAGCTTCGGCAACATCGTCGTGGAGTTCGTCTTCGAGAAGGATCCGCAGCAGGCGACGCAGGAGATCCGCGATCAGATCTCGAGCATCCGCAACGATCTGCCGGCCGAGATGGAGGAGCCGATCCTCACGCGCTTCGACCCGAACGATCAGCCGATCGTCTCGCTGACGCTGTCGTCGCCGGCGCTGTCGGGCGCGGAGCTGACACGCATGGTCGACCCGGAGATCACCCGCAAGCTGCGCGGCATCGCCGGTGTCGCCCAGGTCGACCTCGTCGGCGGTATCGAGCGTGAGCTGGTGGTGGAAATCCGGCCGCAGGCGCTGCAGGCCGCCGGCGTCAGCGTCGCCCAGGTCGTGACTGCCGTGCAGTCGCAGAATCTGGCATCGCCGGTCGGCCGGCTCGAGGGCGACCTCGAGGAGAGGACCATCCGGCTTCGCGGTCGCCTCAGTGCGCCTTCGGATTTCGCGCAGCTGGTGGTTGCCGAATCGAGCGGCCGCCTCGTCAGGCTGGGCGACGTCGCGCACATCCGCGACGGCACCGAGGAGCCGAGATCGGTCGCGCTCTACGACGGTGAAGAAGCCGTCGGCATCAATATCGTCAAGTCGCGCGGCTATAGCACCACGGCGGTCGCCGCTGAGATCCGGGACAAGGTCGCCGAGCTCCAGCACTCGCTGCCCGCCGGTGTGACGCTGCGCGTCGTCCGTGATGCCGGCGTGCGTGTGGAGGCGTCGGTGCGCAGCGTCGAGGAGGCGCTGCTCGAGGGTGCGGCGCTGACGGTCGCCGTGGTCTTCCTGTTCCTCAACTCGTGGCGATCCACGGTGATCACCGGACTGGCGCTGCCGGTTTCGGTGCTCGCGTCGTTCGTGGCGGTCTGGGCATTCGGGTTCACGCTCAACACCATGTCGCTGCTCGGCCTTTCGCTCGCCATCGGCATCCTCATCGACGATGCGATCGTCGTGCGCGAGAACATCGTGCGCCACGTCGAGGCGGGCAAGGATCACTATCGCGCGGCGTTCGACGGCACGAACGAGATCGGCATGGCCGTCACGGCCACGACCCTCTCGATCGTCGTGGTCTTCATCCCCATCGCGTTTCTCGGCGGCATCGCCGGCCAGTGGTTCAAGCCGTTCGGCCTCACGATCGTCTGCTCGGTGCTGGTCTCGCTGTTCGTCTCCTTTTCGCTCGATCCGATGCTCTCGGCATACTGGCCTGACCCGCACGGACCGATGGAGCGGCGGCCCTGGATTTCGCGGATGCTCGCCCGTTTCAATCACTGGTTCGATCGGCGCGCCGAGTCGTACAAGCGCGTCATCGCCTGGGCGCTCGACCATCGCTTTGCGATGATCGGCCTGGCCGTCGCGACGTTTGCCGCGGCCGTGGCGCTGCCGGCCTTCGGCCTCATCGGCGCCGGCTTCGTGCCGGAGATGGACGACTCGCAGTTCAGTGTCCAGCTCGAGACGCCGCCAGGAGCGAACCTCGCGTACACACGTGCGAAGGCCGAGGAGGTCTCGCGCATCGCCCGTCAGCAGCCCGAGGTGCAATACACCTACGTTTCGGTCGGTGGACAGGGTGATGCCGTGGACGAGGGCAGCGTCTTCGTCAAGCTCACGCCAAAGGCCGAGCGGTCGCGGAGCCAGGGCGAGATCGTGGCGGAAATCCGCCGGGGGTTGACCCAGCTGGCCGGCGTGTCGGCCTCGATCAGCACCGGCTTCAACGAAGGCGAGAAGCAGATCCAGCTGCAGCTGCAGGGACCGGGCGCCGCGGAGCTCGCGCGTCTGGCCGACGCCGTGGTGGTCGAAGTGAAGAAGGTCCCGGGGGCCGTGGACGTAGGCCTCTCCACCAAGGGGCAGAAGCCGGAGCTGGACGTGCAGGTCGATCGCGGTCTTGCCGGATCACTCGGTGTCACCGTCGGCCAGGTGGCGCAGGCGCTCCGCCCCGCGTTCGCGGGCATCGACGTGGGCGACTGGGTCGATCCCTCGGGTGAGACGCGCGACGTCACGGTGCGGCTGTCGCCGGAATCGCGCACCGTGGTCGCCGATCTCGAGTCGCTGCCGGTGGTCGTCGCCGGCCCGGAGACTGCGCCGCGCAGCGTGCCGCTCGGCCAGCTGGCGCGCATCACGCAATCGCTCGGGCCGGCGCGCATCGATCACCTGAACCGCGAGCGGGTCATCACGGTACAGGCGAACACGGAGGGACGCGCCCTTTCGGATGTCGTGCGCGACATCATGGATCGAGTGCCGAGGGCGGTGAAGTTCCCGGCGGGCTACTCGCTGAGCCAGGGTGGCGAAACCGAGGATCAGACGAGGATCTTCACGCAGATGGTGGTGGCGATTGCCGTCGCGATCATGCTGATGTACTTCGTGCTGGTCGTGCAGTTCGGGTCCTTCCTCGAGCCGTTCGCCATTCTGTTGTCGCTGCCGCTGTCGCTCATCGGCGTGATGCTGGCGCTGCTCGTCACCGGCGAGACGCTCAACATCATGAGCATGATCGGCGTCGTGCTCCTGATCGGCATCGTCGCCAAGAACGCCATCCTCCTCATCGACTTCGCCAAATGGTCGGAGGAGGCGGGGACCGATCGGCGCGAGGCGCTGATTCAGGCCGGACGAGTCCGGCTGCGTCCGATCCTGATGACGACGTTCGCGCTGATCGCCGGAATGGTGCCGGTGGCGATGGGCAGCGGAGAGGGCGGCGACTTCCGCGCGCCGCTCGGAATCGCGGTCATCGGCGGCGTTCTGACGTCCACGCTGCTGACGCTGCTGGTCATTCCGACCGTCTACGAAACGCTGGCCGACATGCGCGATTGGCTGGGCACAAAGCTGCGCCGGTCGCCGAGCGCGGCGCACGGGCAGCGCGCGGCATGATAATTCATTGACGGATTGACGGATTGACGGATTTGAATTGACGGAATGACGGAATGACGGAATGACGGAATGACGGATGGACGGAATGACGGAATGACGGATGGACGGAATGACGGATGGACGGAATGACGGAATGACGGATGGACGGAATGACGGATGGACGGATTGACGGATGGACGGAT
>DASUGH010000038.1:0-5655 GCA_036274155.1 Vicinamibacterales bacterium
CGGGAATGGACTACCGGCGCGGCCTGCTCGGCAAAGGGAGCTTTCTCGCCGTGACGTGGACGCAGAACTTCCGGAGCTCGCCGGTGAAGCGCGGCGTATGGGTGCTGGAAAACATCCTGGGCACGCCGCCGCCCGAGCCGCCGCCGAATGTCCCGGCGCTCGAGGAGACGAAAGCTGAAGGCGGCAAGACGCTGACGCTGCGCGAGCAGATGACGCTGCACCGCGGCAGCCCGACGTGCGCCGGCTGCCACAAGATCATGGACCCGATCGGCTTCGCGCTCGAGAACTTCGACGCGGATGCGAGCTGGCGAACGAAGCAGGGCGGGAACGGCGGGATGCCGATCGACACCAAGGTCAGGCTGTTTGACGGCCAGGAAGTGGAAGGGCCGGCGGGACTGCGGAACGCGCTGCTGCGCTATTCCCCGCAGTTCACCCGCATCTTCGTCGAGAGATTGATGACCTATGCAACGGGACGCGGCGTCGAGTACACGGACATGCCGACAATCCGCGCCATCGCACGAGATGCCGAGGCCAATGGCAATCGTTTCTCGGCCCTCGTGCTCGGCGTCGTCCGGAGTCCGCAGTTCCAGATGAGGGTGAAATCCGATCGCACGGTGGCCACAGACTGACCCGCGGCTGTAGGGGCCGACCTTGAGATCGGCCTCACGTAGGGGCCGACCTTCAGGTCGGCCCTGAATGGAGCACCACGATGTACGTGACGAAGCGACATATTCCGAGACGCACCTTCCTGCGCGGTGCCGGCGTGACGCTGGCGCTTCCGCTTCTGGAATCGATGGTGCCCGCGCTGACGCCGGCCCGGTTGACTGCCGCAGCGGCGGTGCGCCGCTTCGTCGGCATCTGGCACCCGCACGGCGCGTCGCCGGGCTACTGGAGCCCGCTGCAGGAAGGACGCGACTTCGAGTTCTCCTTCATCACCAAGCCGCTGGAGCCGTTCCGCAATCGTGTCGTGCTGATCACCGGGCTCGACATGCCGGAGGCGATGGCCACGACGGACGAGCCTGGCGGCGATCACGCGCGCGGCGCCGTGCTGCTGTCGGGCGCCCGGCCGCGCCGCAACGCTGTCAGCCCCTTCCTCGGCACGACGATCGACCAGCTGATTGCCGCGAAATACGGGCAGGACACGATCCTGTCGTCGCTGCAGCTCGGCGTGGAGGACACGGGCAACTTCGGCAACTGCAACTGGGGTTACAGCTGCGCCTACACGAACTCGATCTCCTGGTCGTCTCCAACGCAGCCGCTGCCGACGCAGATCAACCCGCGCGTGGTTTTCGAACGTTTGTTCGGCGACGGGACCAGCGCCGAAGAACGCCGCCGCGATCGCCTGCGCAACGCCAGCATTCTGGACGCTGTCGTCGATCAGCTCGGTGCCTTCAAGACCGGCCTCGGCGCCGGCGACAAGGCGCGTGTCGACACCTACGTGGACAACATCCGGGAGCTGGAGCGGCGCATCCGCATTGCGATGGACAACTCGGTGAAGGAGCCGTCCGCCGACGTGCCCTTCGGGCTGCCGGAGAGCAGGCACGCCCACTTCCGGCTGATGTACGACCTGATGGCGCTGGCGCTTGAAGGCGACATCACGCGGTCGATCACTTTCATGCTCGGCCGCGATCTGAGCGGCGCCAGCTTCCCCGAGTCGGGTTTCACCGGCGGCTGGCACGGCACATCGCATCACGGAGACAAGCCTGAGAACATCGCCAATTACGCGAAGGTGAACCGCTATCACGTGCAGAACCTCGCCTACTTCTGCGAGAAGCTGAGCAAGATTCCGGACGGCGACGGCACCGTGCTCGATCACGTGCTGATCTACAAGGGCAGCAACATGGGCAACTCCCATCGCCACGCGCATGAGAAGGTGCCGGTGATCCTCGTCGGCGGTATCGACGGAACGTTCAAAGGCAACCGCCATCTGGTGTTCCCCGACAACACGCAGCGCACGTCGAACATGCTGGTCAGCCTTCTCCACCTGTATGGCATCGATCGATGGCTGACGCCGGACGGCAAGGACACGACTGACAAGCTCGGTACGAGCACGGGCCGGCTCCAGCCGCTCGAGATGGTGTAGGGATGAGAGGGACGATCGCCATCGCCGCGATCTGCCTGGCGACGGGCGCCAGCCTGTCGGCACAAGGGCGCGCGACGCGCCCGCAGGTCGTCCCACCGCAGGGACCCGTGCGGCAGGTGATCTTCAAGCACTGCACGTCGTGCCACGGCATCGACGATTACGCCTATCATGCGCGCGATCGCACGGGGTGGGATGCGCTGCTCACCGCGAAACACGAGGGCCTGCCTGTTCCGCTCCCTGCCGAGAGCCGGAAGGTACTGCTCGATTGGCTCGCCGAACGATTCGGTCCGACATCGAAACCATTTCCGCGCGCATACGTGGCGCCGGTGATCACCACCTTCTTCTCGGACGCCGAGGGCGAGGCGCTGCTCAAGCGTGCCTGCACCTCGTGCCATGCGATGGACCGCGTCAACACCGCGCGCTTCAGCCCCGAGCGCTGGAGGGTCGTCACGTTGGATATGCGCGAGCGCGGCGCGAGACTCGAGGACGAGGAAGTCGAGCGGCTGGCTGAGTGGCTTGGGCGCACGAAGGGGACCAACGACAGTGACCGTCAGTAGATACGCTTCGCTCGGCGTTGCGGTCGCCGTTCTGATGATGACCGGTTCGCTGTCGGCAGCCGATGACGTCGCACTCAGGCTTCGCGCAACGGGCATGGCGAGCAACGCGATCGACGTACCGCTGACGATCGAGCTCTTCCGCTGGTCAACCGACGCCGAGCGCCAGCCGCTCATCGCGGCGTTGGCGGCGCCTCCCGCGGCACCGGCGCCGAATGCCGCACCGGCTGCGGGAAGAGGCGGCCGGGCGCAAGGCGCAGGACGCGGCGGCCGCGGAGGCCGCGGCACCGCGCCGCCGCCCAGTCCGATGGCGCGGCTGACGGCCGCTGTCAAGGGCGCGCCGACGGTCGGCTTCATCTGGGGCGGCATTACCGGCTATTCGATCAAGTACGCATGGCGCGCGCCGGCAACAGATCGCACCGAACGGGTTGTCCTGCTGATCGATCGGCGGCTCGAGACGCCATTGCTGCCGCCAGCATCCAGTGCTGTCGCGGACGCAGAGTTCACGCTGCTCGAGATGCAGATTGATGCGAAGGGCACCGGTGAGGCCAGGACGTCGTTGAACGCGGCCGTGGTCGTCGATACCACGGCGCAGACGCTGGCGCTCGACGGGAAGGCCGGCACACCGCCGGCACTGAGGATCACGCGATGACGCGTTTGAGGACGTGGATATTCGGAGTCGGGTGTGCCGCCCTTCTCGCCGGCAGCGACGCGCGAGCTGCGAGTCCGGAGGTCGCGGATGCCGCCATGCGCGGCAATCGGGCGGCCGTTCAGGCGGCACTCGCGCGAAAAGCGGATGTCAATCTTCCGCAGATCGATGGCAGCACCGCTCTCCACTGGGCCGTGGATCGTGACGATCTGGAGATGACCGACCTGCTCATCAGGGCAGGAGCCCGCGTCGGCGCCAGGACGCGCGAGGGCGTCACGCCGCTGCAGCTCGCGGCAATCAACGGCAGCGCTCCGATGCTCGACCGCCTCCTCAAGGCCGGCGCGGACGTCAATGCCCCGCTCACCCCCGCCGGCGACACGGCGCTGATGCTCGCCGCTCGCACGGGCAAGACCGACGCGATTCGAGTGCTGATGGAAGCGGCTGCCAACCCGAACGCTGTGGAGAGCTGGGGCGGCACCACGGCCTTGATGTGGGCCGTATCCGAGGGACATGCCGACGCCGCGAAGATGCTGATTGCCGGCGGCGCGAACGTCAACGCCCGGTCGCACTACGTCGCGGCCGCCAACGGGCGCGGCTTCGAGGGGCGCACACCGCTGGCGAGCTCGACCGACGCAAAGGCGGCAGAGTTCGCGAGTGGCTGGCTGACGCCGCTGCTGATTGCCGCGCGCGAGGGCCACGTCGAACTCGCGCGCATCCTCGTCGGAGCGAGCGCCGACGTCGACGCCGCGGCGGGAGACGGCAAGACGCCGCTGGCGCTGGCCATCTTCAATGGCAACTACGACGTGGCGACGTTCCTCGTCGACAGCAGGGCCGACGTGAACAAGGCCGACGCCCAGCGGTTCACGCCGCTCTTCTGGGCGGTCGATCGCCGCAACATGGAAACGGCGCCGAACTTTCCATGGATGGTCACCGCGGATCCGATGCCGCTCATCAGGAAGATGCTCGAGGCCGGCGCCAATCCCAACGCGCTCGTCAACAACACGCCGCGCGCCCGGATGCGCGAAGGCTCGCCGCGCATCGTCTTTGCGACGGCGCTGATGCGCGCGGCATTCGCGGCGGATCTCGAGCTGGTCACGCTGCTGCTCGACTACAAGGCCGACCCGTCGATCATCTCGAAGGACGGCGAAACCATGGTTTCAGCCGCCGCCGGGCTTGCGTTCATCCACGGCTATCACCGCGGCAAGTCGCCGGAGGAACGCCTGCAGGTGGTCAAGCGATTCGTCGAGCTCGGCAACGACGTCAACCAGGCCGACGACTACGGCATCACGCCGCTGATGGCGGCCGGCAACTTTGGCGATGTGCCGATCATTCAGTACTTGATCGACGTCGGCGCCGACCTCAGCGCGCACGATCTCGGCAAGAAGAACGACGGCCAGTTCGGCTCCAGCAACGAGCCGCTGATGCCGGTCGATTACGCCATCGGCGTCGGGACCTTCGTCCCCAACAACGCGGTCATCATCCACGAAGACGCCGTCGCGCTCATGGCCCGTGTCATGAAGGAGCGAGGCATCGCGCACACGACGTCCGAGTGCACGCTGCGCGGATTCACCTGCTCGCAGGTCAAGGTGGATCCCAAGGTCGCGACGCCCGCCGAGATCCTGCGGGCACGCAAATTCGCGATCGGCCATCAGGTCGAAGGCCTGACCGGCGGACTCGAGGCGAAGTAAGGGCAGTAACCCGATGCGTATCCGATATTCACGACCAAAAACGGCACAATAGGCTCGTCTGGCCACGAAAGCTCCCGACCTCAATCTCCTGCCGATCGCCGTCGCGCTGTACGACGAGTTGAGCGTCAGCCGCGCGGCAAAGCAGCTGGGCATGAGCCAGCCGGCAGTCAGCAAGGCGCTGCGCCGGCTTCGCGACGCGTTCGACGACCCATTGTTCGTCCGCGGACCGAGCGGCATCGTCCCGACGCCTCGCGCGCACGCGATCGTGCGCGCCGCGCGCTCGCACCTGAGACATCTGCAGGAAGACCTGGTCAAGGACGAGAGATTCGACTCCGCGACCAGCACGAGACCGATCACGCTGGCGCTCTCGGACATCGCCGAGATGGCATTTCTCCCCTCGGTGCTCGAGCACCTCCGCAGCCATGCGCCGAAGAGCCCGGTCAGCACCGTCTCGGTGCCCGACACGCAGCTCGTCGAGGGGCTCGAGAAGGGCGACATCGATCTGGCGGTCGGCTACTACCCTGCGCTGAGCCTGCGGAACTTCCGTCAGCGCCGGGTCTCGAAGCACGGCTTCGCGTGCCTGATGCGCGCCGGCCATCCGCTGTGGAAGAGCCGGCTGACGGTGTCCGCCTTCCTCGCCGCCGAGCACATCGTCGTGCGTCCCGAGCACCGCAGCCAGGA
>DASUGH010000039.1:0-8120 GCA_036274155.1 Vicinamibacterales bacterium
ATGGCAAAGAAGAGCACCGGCGGTGGGGTCTATCGCGTCACGGAGATCATCGGCACGAGCACCGTCTCGTGGGAGGAAGCAGCCCGCACTGCGATCGAGACGGCGGCGAAGTCGCTGCGCGACCTGCGCGTTGCCGAAGTCGCCAAGCTCGACATGAAGATCGAGAACGGCAAGGTCACCGCCTATCGCGCGCGCGTGATGTTGTCGTTCAAGTACGAGGCCTGACCCGCACCGGCGTTCGCGACGATGCCGGCTTCCGCTCGACCCGCGCGGCCTTCGAGGCCAGCAGCAGCCGCGAACGTCCGCGCTGCGGCGGGCGAGATCCGGGCGACTGAAGTCGACCTGCGGCGCCGCCGGGGGGCACCGACTCCGGCGGCGTGCGCTGCGTTGCGCCCATGCCGACGCGGGCTGCCGGCCGCTGCCGCGCGGCGACGCCGCCGGTTCGCCGGGGCAATGCCAGCGAGGCGCCACACGCCTGCCGATAGGCGCATGCCGTGACGACGCCCGTTCCCGACCCTCGGCCTCAGCAGCGACCCGTTCGCGGGCGGTGATCGACGCATGGCGCTTCCGCTCGAACCGCTGCCGGCGCTGTCGGTGATCGTGCTGCTCGGCGCCGTCGCCCAGTGGGTGGGCTGGCGGCTGCGGCTGCCGTCGATCCTGCCGCTGCTCGCGGTCGGGTTCCTGATCGGGCCCGTGTCGGGCATCGTCGACGTCGACGCCGTATTCGGGCCGCTGCTGCGTCCGTTCGTTTCGCTGGCCGTGGCGATGATCCTGTTCGAGGGCGGGCTGACGCTGCGCCTGTCCGAGCTCGCCGGGTCGGGCGGTGTCGTGCGCAACCTGGTCACGATCGGCGCCGGCATCACCTGGGTCTGCATCAGCGCCGCGGCGCACTGGATCGCCGGCGTGCCGTTCGACCTCGCCCTGCTGATCGGCGCCATCCTCGTGCTGACGGGCCCGACCGTCATCGTGCCGCTGGTCCGGCACATCCGTCCCACCGGGCCGGTTGGCCCCATCCTGCGCTGGGAAGGGATCCTGATCGATCCGCTGGGTGCCTTGCTGGCGCTGCTCGTGTTCGAGGCGGTCAGCGCCGGACGCGAGAGCTCCGTCGCGCACGTCGTCACCGCCGTGCTGGGCACGCTCTGCATCGGCGGCGCGATCGGCACGCTCGCGGCACTGCTGCTCGGCCGCGCCATCGCGCATCACTGGCTGTCCGACCGGCTGCAGGTGCCGGCCGCGCTGGCGACGGTGGCAGCCGTGTTCGCGGGCGCCAACGCGCTGCAGCAGGAGTCCGGACTGGTCGGGGTGACCATGCTCGGCATCGTGCTCGCCAACATGCGCGCGGTCGACATGCACCGCATCGCCGAGTTCAAGGAGGACCTCGGTACCGTGCTGCTGGCGCTGCTGTTCATCGTGCTGAGCGCGCGTCTGCCGCTCGCCGAGCTCACGGGCCTGGGCTGGCAGCACGCGCTCGTCGTCGCCGTCGCGGTGTTCCTCGTCCGCCCGCTCGCGGTGCTGGCCTCGACCCACCGCTCCGAGCTCGGCTGGCGGCACCGGGCGTTCCTGATGGCGATGGCGCCGCGCGGCATCGTCGCCGCCGCCGTCGGCTCCGAGTTCGCGCTGCAGCTCGAGGTCGCGGGCCGCAGCGATGCAGGCGCCGTGTCGTCGCTCGTGTTCGCCTGCATCGTCGGCACGGTGTCGTTCTACGGGCTGTTGTCGCCCCGCATCGCGCGGTGGCTCGGGCTCGCCGAGGCCGAGCCGCGCGGCGTGCTGTTCGCCGGGGCCGGCCATGCCGCCCGCGTGATGGCGGCAGCGCTGGCCCGGCTCGGCGTGCCGACCCTGCTCGTCGACACCAACGCGGTCAACGTCCAGCTGGCGCAAGACGCCGGGCTGCGCGCCTGGCACGGCAGCATCCTCTCGCAGCGGTTCCTCGACGAGGTCGACCTCGCCGGCATCGGCCGGCTGTGTGCGATGACCGGCAGCGACGAGGTCAATCTGCTCGCCGTGCGCCAGTTCCGCGGCATCTTCGAGGGCCGCGCTCTCTACCAGCTCGCAACGCGGACCTCCGGCAACGGTCGCTTCGGCGTGGCGGTCCGCGGCCACGGCCGCTGGCTGTTCCGCGCCGATGCGACGGCCGGGCAGCTGCAGGCGTGGATGGCGCGCGGCGCTGTCGTCGAAGTGACGAGGGTCGCCGACCGCCATGACCTCGAGCTGCGCGGCAAGCTCGGCAGCGGGCGTGCTCTGCCCCTGTTCGCCGTGCACGCCGACGGCAGTGTCGTGCTGGCCACGGTGGACGTGCCGCTGCAACCGCGACCCGGCTCGACGATCGTCGCGCTCGTCGCTCCGGAGACAGGCGCCGAGGCAGCGGCGCCGGCTGCCTTGGACTCGACGGCGCCGGCGTCCCCCTGACGTCGATGCCGTGCGCGGCCGATCCCTCACGCCACCAACGCGCGCCCCGGAAGCGCAGCCGCCCCGCGGTGGTTGACCGCGAGGCGGCGACGTCCGCTCGTTCGAGCGGCAGTGGCTCCCCAGACCATGCGTGAAAGCGAACTTCGCCGAGAGTGACCTTGCGCGGTCAGCTACCCGCGCAGCCCTTCGCCCTCCACTCGCCAACCCCGCGCGGTAGCATGGCTGACGTGACATTTCCAAGAATCACGACCGACCCCAAGCAGATGGCTGGAGTTCCCTGCATCCGCGGCCTTCGGATCCCGGTAGCCACTGTTGTCGGCATGGTTGCCGATGGCATGAGTGTCCAGGAGATCCTCGCTGCATACCCGGACTTGCAGCAGCAGGACATCCAGGAAGCCCTTCGGTACGCCTCTGAGGCTGTTCGCGAGCGAGAACTTCCCCTTCGACCCGCCAAGTGAGGTTCCTGGTCGACAACGCGTTGTCGCCACTCGTGAGCACAGCCTTGAGCAAGGCCGGCCACGACTCGGTTCACGCGCGCGACCTTGGCATCCACAATGCGGATGACGAAGTGGTCTTCGACCGCGCCAGCAACGAGCAGCGGGTCCTGGTTTCAGCGGATACCGACTTCGCAGCCCTGCTGGCTCTCCGTGCGGCCAGGAAGCCTTCCGTCATCCTGTTCCGACACGGCGCAGAACATCGCCCGGTCCTGCAGGCCGAGATCCTGCTCGCAAACCTGGGCACCCTCGAGACCGACTTGATCGAGGGCGCCATCGTCACCATCGAGCCATCCCGCATACGAGTGCGGCGACTTCCCATCGGTTGAGGCGTGGAAGCGACTCTGCTTTCGCCACGGCCACGGTTTCGGAGGCAACGCGTCCGTTGGCGTCTCCGACCGCGCGACACGAACTGTTGTCACCTCGCTGCGCCTCGATACCGTCCTGCGCCCGATGCTGGACCCGTTGCTGCCGCTGCGCTTCCTTCTGCTCGTGTTCGCCGGTCTCGCAAACCAGGAGCAGGCCAGTGTCGTGGAGTTCCTGCGCGAGGAGAACCGCGTGCTTCGCGAGCAGATCGGGAAGCGGCGACTCCGGCTCACGGATTCGCAGCGCGCTCGCCTCGCGGTCAAGGCGAAAGCGCTCGGGCGGTCGGTGCTCGCCGCGGTCGCGACGATCGTGGCGCCCGACACCCTGCTGCGTTGGCATCGCATGCTGGTCGCGGCGAAGTGGACGCACTCGTCGAGGAACGCACGGGAACCCGGCCGCCCGCCAGTCATGTCGCGGATCCGCGAGCTGACGATTCGCATGGCCAGGGAGAACAACAGGTGGGGCTACACGCGCATCGTCGGCGCACTGCGCCACCTCGGGCACGATGTCGCCCGCACGACCGTCGCGAAGATGCTAAAGAGCGCTGGGCTCGAGCCAGCACCCGAACGACCGACGTCGTGGCGGACGTTCCTCAAGGCCCACGCCGGTCAGATTGCCGCCGCCGACTTCTTCACGGTCGAGGTCTGGACTGCGCGCGGCCTCGTGACGCACTACGTGCTGGTCGCCATCGACATCGCTACCAGGGCGATCGAGGTGCTCGGGGTGACCCCGAATCCGGACAGCAGCTTCATGGCGCAGGTCGCGCGCAACCTGACCGACTCCGTCGACGGCTTCCTGCGAGCGAAGCGGTTCCTGATCGTCGACCGAGCCTCGATCTTCGATCAGGGGTTCCGCCGCATCCTGAACGGCGCCGGCGTACGGCTCGTCACGACCGCCGTTGCGGCGCCGAACATGAACGCGTTCTGTGAGCGCCTCGTGCGCACGATCAAGGACGAATGCGTGTCGCGCATGATCTTCTTCGGCGATGGGATGCTCCGAAGGGCCTTGGCTGAGTTCGTCTCGCACTATCACGAGGAGCGGCCGCATCAGGGGATCGGCAATGTGGTGCCGATGCCGGCAGCAGAGGCAATGCCGAGTGACGGGCCAGTACTGCGACGCCAGCGTCTTGGCGGGTTGCTCAGCTACTATCACCGGAAGCGACGGGCTGGCTGAGTCGACGCGGTCGCGAGTCGGGAGTGGGGGAGAAGGACTGGTTTCGGTGGCAAGCTCGGGGTCGCAGTCCGTACTGAGGTGCGCGGAGTCGGTCGAGCGCCCTCCCGGAATGTCGGCCGCGCGGGGCCTCGCAACAGCAGAAAGACCCGTTTGAGTTTCCGGACATAACGGGGCCTGGATTCGGTGTCTCGGTCGTCGGCTTCGCCGACTCCCTCGACACCGAATCCAGCCCCCTCCACGGCGGACACCTCCGCGTCACCGAACAACCGCGGAGTCTTGGGATCAGGAGAACCAGGGTACTGGGGTACCCGTACGTCATCGCCTTCTTGCGTCATCGGTCGCTTCCTTCCTGGCAGTCGCCAGGGGTAGGAAGGCCGAGGGTTTCACCAGTCGATTACCCTTCCGAGACCGCGATCAATTCGGGAAGGTGGACAAGCCACGCCGCGGTGTCGGCCATGCGCCGTGTTCCGCACGACGGGCAGAAGCCGCGTCTGCTCGGCGACAACTATTTTTGGGCGCTGACGACAACTAGATCTGTGCGTCCCGGCAACCGGGGCTGAAGACCACGCGCCTGCCCGTAGGTTCTCCCTCCACGGTCTGGGAGGGCCGCCAAGTGACGGTGACGGACGCGCAGGTCAGGAAGCTGAGGGCCGAGATGGCGAAGACTGGATTGGTTGACGTGTCAGCGATGCGCGCGGGCATGCATCGCAACACGGCATCGAAGTACCTGAAGACGGACGATCTGCCGTCAGAGCAGAAGACGCAGCGGGGCTGGCGCACGAGGATGGATGCGTTCGAGCAGGACTGGTCGTGGATCGCCGAGATGCTGAGGGACGCGCCACGGCTGGAGGCGAAGACGCTGTTCGAGGATCTGGTGCACCGGCATCCCGGCCGGTATCAGCCTGGGCAGTTGCGGACGCTGCAGCGCCGGGTGAAGCAGTGGCGAGCGGAGGACGGGCCGGAGAAGGAGCTGTTCTTCCCGCAGCAGCACGTTCCTGGTGAAGCGATGCAGACCGACTTCACATGGATGACGTCGCTCGGGATCACGATCGCCGGCGAGGCATACGCCCACCTGCTGTGCCACTCCGTGCTTCCGTACTCGGACTGGAGCTGGGGCACACCGTGCCTGTCCGAGTCGATGGCCGCTCTCAGGAAGAGCGTGCCCGCCGCGTTGATGCGCCTCGGCCGCCGGCCGAAGTTCCACCAGACCGACAACTCGACGGCGGCAACGCATCGTCTCGACAAGGGCAAGCGCGGCTTCAACGATGACTACTGCGAGCTGATCGAGCACCTCGGCATGCAGCCAAGGACCATCAAGGTAGGCGCGAAGGAGCAGAATGGCGATGTCGAGGCCGGCAACGGAGCCGTCAAGCGGTTCGTCGCTCAGCAGCTGATGCTGCGCGGCAACCGCGAGTTCGCCACCCATGACGACTACACGAGCTGGCTGCACGAAGTCTTCGACTCCAGAAATCGGTCGCGAGGCGCGCGCCTGGAGGAAGAGCTCGCAGTGATGGAGCCGTTCACGGCCTCGGCGGTGCCGGAGTACACCGAGGTCCGAGTGCGCGTGACCGGCGGCGGCACGATCCGCGTCAAGACCAACACGTACTCCGTGCCTTCGCGACTGAAGGACGAATGGGTTCGAGTGCGCGTGTACGACGAGCGGCTCGAGGTCTGCTACGCCGACAAGATCCAGCTCACCGTCGAGCGGCTCGTCGGCAGGTCCCGCCACCGGATCAACTACCGGCACGTCGTCCATTCGATGGTTCGCAAGCCGGGGGCGTTCCGCCACTATCGGTTCCGCGACGACCTGTTTCCGACCGACACGTTCCGCCGCGCGTTCGAGAGGCTGGACGCCGCGATGCCCGAGAGACGAGCCGACCTCGAGTACCTTCGCATCCTCGAGCTGGCCGCCAACACGATGGAGTCCGCGGTAGAGCAAGTCCTGGTCGACATGCTCACCGCCGGCGCGATGCCCTGCGCAGAGAGCATCAGGAGCCGCGTCGCGGCCACTCGCCCCGAGGTCCCCGATCTGCCCGCGCCGACCGTCGAGCTGGCTGCATACGACGAGCACCTGGTCGGGCTCGACACGGAGGTGCAAGCATGACGAGCTCTGCGGACAAGCTGGCGGTGCTGCTGCGCACGCTCAAGCTCCCGTCGTTCAAGTCGCAGTACGAAGACCTCGCCCGCCAGGGCGAGCGCGAAGGCTGGACCTTTGCCCGCTACTTGATGCAACTCGCCGAAGCCGAGATCGAGGATCGCCGGGCTCGACGGATCGAGCGGCTGGTGAGCCAGTCGGGCCTGCCCTCGGACAAGACGCTGGCCACGCTTGACCAGAAGCGTCTGCCGGCCAACGTGCGCCGACAGCTCACCGCGTTGTGCGACGGCGGCTTCGTCCAGCGCGCCGAGAATGTCCTCGCGTTCGGGCTGCCCGGCCGCGGCAAGACACACTGCGTCTGCGCCGTCGGCCACGAGCTCGTCCAGCGCGGCTACGAGGTGCTGTTCCGGCCAGCCTTCGCCATCGTCCAGCGGCTGCTGGCCGCCAAGCGAGACCTGTCACTCGAGAAAGAGCTGCGACGTCTCGACCGCTACGACGTCGTCATCCTGGACGATATCGGCTACGTGCAGCAGGACCGCGAGGAGATGGAGGTGCTGTTCACGCTCCTCGCGGAGCGCTACGAGCGGCGCAGCGTCATCATCACGAGCAACCTCGTGTTCTCGCAGTGGGACAAGGTCTTCAAGGACCCGATGACCACCGCCGCCGCGATCGATCGCGTCGTCCATCACTCGGTGATCCTCGAGCTGACCGGCGAGAGCTACCGAAGCGAGCAGGCCAAGAAGCGCAACACCGAAGCTGCGCAGGCATCCAAGGCCGCGAAGAGTTCGGCGGGCTGACGGGTCATGGGCTGCGCGGTCTACGCGCCCAGCCCAAGCGACTCCAGCACCGAGCGGATCGATACTGGCTCTCCGCTTGGCCGAGGACCACGCTCGGAGCGCGGGAGCGGCAGGAGCTGCCAGACACCATCAGCATGACCTGTGCGCCACGGTCGATGCGCGACGAGACCGAGTTCCTGCAGTCGCGACAGGGCGAAGTCGACATCGCGCCGGCTCATGCTGAGAACCGAGGTCATCCGCTCCCGGCCGTAGAAGGACGTGCCCTGGCGATCAGCAGCCAGGGCCAGCAACACCAGCACGGCCACCCCTTCCGGACCGAGGCGGCTCAGCCACCCCTCCTGGAGCAACCTGTCATCGAGCCAGCCGAACCGGCCTTCCGGCCTGCGGATCTGATCCGGACGAGGGGGCTGAACGGGACGCCGTGCACGAATCGTTGTCTGGTTCATGGCGGCGCGGAGAGAACCAGATCCACGGCTGCGCTGCGATTGAAAAGAACCAGAACCAGTTACACCATCATGGCTTACGTTGTCATGTCTTGCACAGTTCTAATTGTCGTCGCTGCACAAGAGTAGTTGACGCCAAGCAGAAGAAGATGCCACGAACCTGCGTGTGCCCGAGGGCCTTCTGGTGCGTCAAGTAGTCACCGCCAAACAGCAGCTCCTGAGTTCCGTCGGGCCACAGGGCAACGACCATCGGCGCCATGCGTAGCAGCTTCCGCAATTGCCTGGAGTGCCCCAAGGCCCGTGCGTGCTCGATGAACCTTGGTGGAACCTCGAAGCCGAAGGGAAA
>DASUGH010000040.1:0-9648 GCA_036274155.1 Vicinamibacterales bacterium
TTCCCGAGCGTGTCGCTGCCTTCGTCGCCGTAGGCGGCGGCATCCGGGAGCTCGCCGCAGCCCACGCTGTCGAGGACGATCAGGATGACGCGGGAAAAGGGGCGGTTCAGATCAGGGGTGTGAGGAGAAATAGTTCGCCACCGTCCGCGACGTCTCGATGGTGGCAATCGCGTGCTTGAAGATCAACTGGTCGTGGCCGCCCGCTTCGACGACAACGGCGAACTTGTCGAAGTGCTTGATGCGCGCCTCCAGTTGACGGCCGTCCATCAGGTGAATCGTCACGATCAGGCGATCGCGCCGCGCGAAGTTGAGAAAGACATCCTGGATCGTGGAGTGCGTGGACGCCGACGCTCGGGGTTCAGTGACCTGGGTCATCAGGGACCGACTCCTCGGGATGAATGCCACGAGCTGCGAGCGTGCCGATGACGCGCTCCAGTGTGGACGGCAGTTCGCCAGGACCGTCGAACCAGATAAGCGTAGGCTCTTTACGGAACCAGATCAACTGCCGTCGAGCGTAGCGGCGGTTCTCCTGGACGATGAGACGACGCGTCTCGTCCTCGCCGCGCAGGCCGCGGAGCATCTCCATGACCTGGCGATAGACAAGGCCGCCGAACGGCCGCGCGTCCGCCGGAATGCCGCGCGCCAGCAGTCCTCGCACCTCGTCGACGATGCCGCGTTCGAACTGCTCGTCCACGCGCCGCGCCACGCGTTCCGAGGTCAGTTCGGCGGGCAGACGAAGGGCGATGCTGACGACCTCGCAATCGCTGATCAACGAGCGGGTCTCGACGAAGTGCGTGGTCAGCGCACGGCCGGTCGTGAAGTACACCTCGAGGGCGCGAACCAGGCGCTTCTGGTCGCGCGGCATGATTCGCGCGGCGGATTCGGGATCGACTCGACTGAGCATCCGGTGGAGGCGCTCGGGACCCTTCCGCAGGCCCACCCTGTCCAGCCGCGCCCGCAGGGCGTCGTCTGCCCCCGGCCCGGGGAAGAGGCCACGCGTCAGCGCCCGGTAATAGAACCCGGTGCCGCCCACGAGGATCGGCAGCCGTCCGCGCTGATGAATCTCACGAATCACCCGCTCGGCGTCACGCGCGAACTGGGCGGCGGTGTAGACCTCGGTCGGGTCGGCGATGTCGATCAGGTGATGCGGGATGCCGCGACGCTGTTCGAGAGACAGCTTGTCGGTGCCGATATCGAACCCGCGATAGACGGCCGTCGAATCGCAGTTGATGATCTCACCGCGAAAACGTTCGGCGAGCGCCAGGCTGAGGGCGCTCTTGCCGGACGCGGTCGGCCCGAGCACGGCAAGGACGAGAGGGCGCACACCTGAATCTAATCACGACAGCAACAGGATGCGTCCGGCATCACACTGCGCGGGACGCTACGCGCTCGTCCGCTGGCCAGTCGTGTATGTGTGTATCAGGCCGTTCCGCCGCCAGGACGCCATGGCTGCATTGCCGAGAAACTTCCCGATCGCCTCGACCCTGAACTCGGCGTACCGACGCTGAAGCTCCCGAGGCCATCGGTCCCGGGCGTTCCAGGCGTTTCCGTAGCCCTCGCGAACCGCGCGTCGCAGCACTGAATCCGATCCGATTGCGGCATCCCAGAGTGTCGTCGCCCGCTTCAGGAGCTCCTGCGCCCGGTCGCTTGCAGGATCGATATCGAGGGCTGCCTCGATATCGCGGAAGACAGCGCGCCACGCGGGTGACGGCCAGTCGGTGAAATAGCCCTCGCCCCACTTCTTCCAGGCGTCTTCGCTGAAGTAGCCGCGCATCGACTCGAGCACGCCATGCATCTCGACTGTCGCCGAGAGCCGGTCCAGCAATGATGGTGTGTTGGAAGCGTCGTCCTCCTCGATAGCCAGCCTCTCGAGCGTGCGGATTGCTTCGTCGATGCCGGTTCGCGCCTCTTCGAGGCTTGCGCGCTGGGCGCTGAAAATCTCCGGCAGTCGAGCCGGGGCGGCCGCGAGCACCTCCCCAATACGCTGTAACGACATCCCGACTGAACGCAGCGCGAGGATGTGGCGTACACGCTGCCGGTCCGCCTCGGAGTAGATGCGGTGACCGGATTCGGTCCGCGACGGCTTGAGCAGTCCCACGCGGTCGTAGTGCTGAAGCGCCCTGACCGTGACACCCGTCAACGCCGCGAAGTCACCAACTCGGTAGTGCATCGGGGAAGTGTCAATCCTGACGCTGGGTCAGGATCAAGAACGCAGTTTCACGAAGACGAACACGATCAGCGCCAGGAGCAGAAGGATCAGTCCGAGCTGCTGCGTCCGGGTCGGCACGTCAGTCCGGCGGGAGCTCGTTGTAGTAGAACGTCACCGTCATCGGAGAAATCGCGGGCGCCGGATAGTCGGCCGGCAACGGCTCTGTCGGATTGGAGGTGGTGATGGCGGTGTACGAGGCGCGGTTGAACGCCTCGATCGATGACGGCTGCACGATGCGGACGTCCGTGATGTGTCCGTTCCTGAAGACGTTGAACTGAATCACGACACGGCCACGGAAGCTCATGGCCGCGTTGGGGATGAACCAGTTCCGGCGCACCTGCGCGACGAAGCGGCGGATCCAGGGGCCGAACTCGACGCCCTTCGTGTCGAATTGAATCGTCGAACCAGGATCGTTCGCACCGCCCTGAGGGTTGTTGAACGTCTGGTTCTGCACGTAGCGCTCGAGGTTGCGCAGGGCATCGCCGAGCCTGCCGGGCGCCGGCCGTGATATGTCCGTCTCGCGTCTCAACCCCGTGTTCGCCGTGGGCAGGTTCTTCGCAATCTGCTCCTGCGGCTCAGGCTTCGGCGGCTCCGTGTTGGGAGGGATTTCGGTCTCTACTCCGCGGGCACGCTCCTCTGGAGCCGACTCCGTGCGCTCGATCGAATCGCCGCGCGAAAACGGCGCCGGGTTGGTGGCGTTTTCCGCTCGCCGCGGCGCCTGCGCCTTCCGGTTGATGTCAGACAGCTCGGCGCGGGGCGGCGGCGTCTTCGCCTCGAAATCGACGCGCGGCTGGACGAACACGAAGCGGCGGCGCGCCTCTTCCCGCTCCCGCTGGATGCGCTCCAGCTCCTGCTGCCGTGCCTCGATCTCCGCCGGATCCGGCTTCAGGAACGACCATTCGGGACCGAACAGAATCAGTCCCAGCAGGACGGCATGCAGCAGCGTCGAGAACAGGACGCCCTCTCGCTTGGAGATTGCGCTGCCAACGACGAGTTCATCCTGATAGCGATCGTCGAAGTCGAAGTGAATCAAGGCGGAAGGTGAGATTATAACATCCGGTAATTCAACGACTTATGGGAAGTTTGACCAGTCACCGCTTTACTGCTGTGTACAGATAGACGATGCCGAAGGTCAGCGGGACGGCCCGCACGTCGGCAAATCCGGCCTGCCGCAGAACTGTCACGAATTCGGATGGGGGCGGAAAAGTCCCCACGGACGCCGGCAGGTACGAATAGGCGCCGCCGTGTCCTGAGATCCGGCTTCCGATGAACGGCAGGACGCGGCTGAAGTACCACTCGTACAGCGCGCGCACACCGGGGACACGCGGCATTCCGAACTCGAGTATTGCCAGCCGGCCGCCGCGGCGAAGCACCCTCGCCATCTCGGCGCAGCCAATCTCAGGGCTCTGCACGTTGCGGATCCCGAAGGCGATCGTGACGGCATCAGCCAGGCCGTCAGCGATCGGGAGCCGCAGCGCATCGCCCCGCACCAGCGCGATCCGGCGCTGCTGGCCGGCGCGCTGCACCTTCTTCAAGCCGAGCGCGAGCATGGCCCCGGCGAAATCCACGCCGATCACGCGAGCAGCGCCGTCGGCCGCCAGCGCGACGTCGGCCGTGCCGGTTGCCACATCAATCAGCGTCTCGCGGCCGGTCAGCTGCAGCGTCCGGATGGCGCGCGTCCGCCATCGCCGATCGATGCCGGCGCTCAGCAGATGATTGAGCAGGTCGTACCGCGGTGCGATCGCGTCGAACATGCCCGCGATGCGGTCGGGCGTCTTGTCCGGCGGCGTGGGAGATGAGCGTACCTGTGTCAATCGCTACTCGATGTACAACGCCAGCGCCGTCGCCGCGAAATAGACGATGCCGACGTAGCCGTTGAGGTCGAAGGCTTTCTTGACCTGAGAAAGATCGTCGGCGCTGACGAGCGACTGTTCGTAGACCAGCAGCACGGCCACGACGGCCACACCGGCAAGGTACAGCGCTGGCAGTCCGGCGACGCTCCACAGCGCGCCCATCACGAGCACCGTCCCGACGTGCATCGCGCGCGACAGGACGATCGAGTTGGCGACGCCGAAGCGCACGGGAATCGACCGCAGGCCGTGACCGCGATCGAACTCCACGTCCTGGCAGGCGTAGAGGATGTCGAACCCTCCAACCCACGAGCCGATCGCCAGGCCGAGCAGCCACGGCTCCGCACCGCCGCGGCCGCCGGCGGCAATCCATCCGCCCACCGGTGCGACCGCCATCGCCAGCCCGAGGAAGAGCTGTGTGTAGCTGGTAAACCGTTTTGCCAGCGAATACCAGAACACGATCGCCAGTGCGACCGGTGCCAGAACGAGGCACAGCGTGCTCAAACGGAAGGCGCCGTACACGAACACCGCGGATGACACCAGGACGAACAGCGTCGCCTCGAGATGGCTCATCGCACCGCGCGGCAGCTCGCGCATGGCGGTCCGTGGATTCAGGGCGTCGAACCGCGCGTCGACCAGCCGGTTAAACCCCATCGCCGCGCTGCGCGCCCCGACCATGCAGACGACGATCCATCCCACCTGGCTCCAGGAGAACGGCTGCTCCCGCCATGCCAGCAGCGCACCTGTCAGCGCAAACGGCAGCGCAAAGACCGAGTGGCTGAAGCGGACGAACGAAAGGTAGGTCGCTAGCTTCACTCGAGCCACTCTATCGCATCGGGCTCGATTCCACTGACGAGGAATTCTTCCACATCGTCCACGCCCTCCGGGACGCGAACGGCAATGAGCGACGCACGCTTGCCCGGTTCGATGCTCCCGAACTCGTCGCCGAAGCCGAGTGCGCGCGCACCGATCAACGTCGCGCTCTCGAGCAGCCGGCGGGCCGGCACGCGCGGCGCGATCCGGCGCGCTTCCTTCAGCTCCATGAACAGATTGAGATCGGCGACGCTGGCGAGGCTGTCGGTGCCGAAGGCGACGTGCACGTCCATCGCGTAAAACGCCTCGAGCGGCGGCGAGCCGACACCCACGTGCACGTTGCTCCGCGGACACGATGCGATCGTGCAGCCAAGCGCCGCCAGCCGATCGAGATCGTCGCCGTGAAACTGAACGCCATGGACCACGAGCACGGAGCGATCGAGAAAGCCGAGATCCAGCAGGTAGCGGACCGGCGAGACCTGCGGCGGCCTCCAATCCGGCGCCCACACGCCCAGCGATTCGAGAAGCGCGCGAAACGGGCCGCCACCGGTCTGCAGGAACTCGACTTCGTCCGCCGACTCCCCCAGATGCACGGTCGTCACCGGATGTTCCTGCGCGTCCACCGCCGCGCGAATCGCGTTGAACATCCCTGGCGATACCGAGTACGGAGCATGCGCCGCAAGCCCGACACGGACGTCGCTGCCCTCGGCCGCCGCGGCCCGGCCTGCGGCTGCCGCAGCGGCAACCCGTTCAGCCGGGTCCGCGACGTTGAAGCCGAGCAGCTCGTTGAACACGTGCGCCGCTACTGACGACTCCCGCAGAAGCGGCACGCTTGCGAGCGTGTTGCTGATGTCACCGAACAGCCCGGTGCCTGCAGCTCGAGCCGCGGCAATCGCGTTGCGGGCGGCATCCACAATCTCAGGGTCGAGCGGATCGGGATAACTTCGCCGCAGCGCCATGAGGGTCTGGATCCATGCCGTAAACGATGTGCCAGCCGGCACGCGTCCACGCAGGTGAGACAGCTCGAGATGGGTATGCGCGTTGACGAGGGCGGGTAGAACGGCGACGCGGCCGAGGTCGGTCGCATCCGGCACCGGGCCGTCGCCAAGCCCGGAGATCTGGTTTCCCGAGACGGCCACCCAGCCGTGGCGGATCGGCTCGTCGCAGATCGGAAGAACCCAGTCAGCGCGAATGGTGGGCATCGTCTGCGCGCGTCACCTGCTTGCCCGCCGCAGCTTCAGCGGAGGCGGGAAGGTCGGCCCCTACTGGGCTAACCGCAGCGCCTTTCCCTGGCGGCTTCGCGCCGGGTAGTTCTTGAGCTCCTCGGGCACGGAGGTGTCGCCTTCCTGGCGTGCGGTGGCCAGCGAGAGCATCCGCGGGACGTTGCGCTCGCGGAAGACCGGATCGCCAAGGATCTCGTAGTGCATGTTGCGGCGCTTGGGAATGAAGCCGGCGTTCTCCACGTTCTCGACGATCTCGACTTCGTCCATGCAGTAGCTGGCGCCGGCCGCGCGGACGACGTTCTCCTCGATCATCACGCTGCCCATGTCGTTGGCGCCGAAGGCGAGACTGAGCTGCCCGACTTTCCCGCCCTGCGTCACCCACGAGGCCTGCATGTTGTCGAAGTTGTCGAGGACGATGCGCGATAGCGCCAGCGTGCGGAGGTAGTCCACGCCGGTCGCCTCGTAGCCGCCGTGCTCGGTGTGCTCGGGCTGGTAGCTCCACGTGATGAAGGCGGTGAAGCCGCCGGTTCGATCCTGCAGCTCCCGCAGCCTGAGCATGTGCTCGATCCGCTCCTCGTCCGTCTCGACCGTCCCGTACATCATCGTCGCGGTCGTTCGCAGACCAGCATCGTGGGCCTGTCCCATGATCTCGATCCACTCGTCCGACGAGGCCTTGGTGTAGCAGTTCAGCAGCTTGCGCACACGATCGACGAGGATCTCGGCGCCGCCCCCGGGAATGCTGTCGAGGCCCGCGGCAACGAGACGCTCGATCACCGCGGTCGTCGAGAGGCCGTTGAGCCGCGAGATGTGCAGCACCTCCGGCGGCGACAGCGCATGCAGCTTGAATTCGGGATAGCGCGCCTTCACCGCACGGAAGAGATCCTCGTACCACTGAATCGGCAGGTCCGGGTTGTGCCCGCCCTGCAGCAGCAGCTGGTTGCCGCCGACGGAAATCGTCTCGTCGATCTTGCGGAAGATCTATTCGAAGCCAAGGACGTAGCCCTCGCTGTTCCCGACCTCGCGGTAGAACGCGCAGAAGTTGCATCGCGCAACGCAGATGTTCGTGTAGTTGACGTTGCGGTCGATGATGTAGGTGACCACGCGCCCGGGGTGCCTGGCTGCGCGGAGGCCGTCCGCCAGCGAACCGAGCAGGTGCGTGGGGGCGTGGTGGTACAGATACAGCGCTTCGGCCGCGTCGACGCGGCCGCCATCACTGACCTTTCTGGCAAGCTGGTCAACGTTCATCGGCGCTCACATTATCCTGTACGTCCGGGCCGCATCCTCTCAGAAGAACTGAAGCTGCCGGCGCCGCGGCGCCAGGCCGAGATCGGCGGCGTAGTTCAGAAACAGCTGGAGCCCGGCGGCCTCCTCCGGGCCGAGACCGTACTTCACGTTGTTCCGCAGATAGGCGGCCGCGCGGGCGGCACGCGGCGCGTCGCCGCGGCCATACTCCGCGGCAATAGCGTCAACGGACTGCACGCCAACCCGCTGCGCATCCTGCAGCGCCTTCACGTCGTCCTGCGTAATCACGCCCGACCGTCCCGTCCAGGCCGCGTAGATGAATGGCAGGCCGGTCATCGCGGTCCATTCCTCGCCCAGGTCGACCTTTCGCAGCCCCAGCGCCGCATGATCGGTTTCGAACGCCGGATCGCCAATGAGCAGACCGGCATCGGCGGCAGCGGTCATCGCCACGAGATCGGGACCGTGCGAGATAAATTCTGGAGCGATGTTGAACCGATGGCGGCACAGCACGCGAATCAGCGTCACCGAGGTGCGGGAGCTGGTGTCCAGGGCGATCGACTTCACCTGCTCGACCGGCACTCGCGAGAACAACGCAACCGACGCCACCGGACCGCGGGAGCCGATCCCGACGCCGGGAACAAATCGATAGTCGGGATCCTGCAGATAGTCGATCGATGGAACGAGGCCGAGATCGACCTGCCCGGCGTGCAGCAGCGACGAGCAGACCGACGGAAAGTCGTAGCGAATGGCCCAGCGCCCTTCGACGTCGCCTGGGCGTTCGGGAGAGGCGTCGAGCGCCCAGGTCAGAGGACGGGCGTTCAAGTACCCGACCGCCCCGATGCGAACGGGGCCGCTCACGCGATTCGGCCGTCGCGCTCGACCGGCTCGAACCCGGCTGACTCGATGTTGCGGCGGATCTCCTCGAGCGGCGCCCGGCGGCGGCCTTCGGGCGCCTCGTCGGACGGCGAGACCCCGTAGATGTCGTCGGCTCCGAAGGTGAGGGCCACCTGCGCGAGTTTCGGGCCGTAGCGCTGCCAGTCCACCTGAATCGACGGCACATTCGGCACCGCCAGCCGCGCGATCGCCACCATCTTCACGTCGTCGTAACCGGTGGTGGGACGATACGCTCCCAGTTTCGTGGGCAGCGGATCGATCGACTGGATGCACGAGAACTCCTGCTGCAGGTCCGCAACCTCGAGCAGCAGTTCCGTTCGATCCGCCGCCGGCCCGCCGGCAATCGACAGCCGCACCTGTGAGAAGCCGCGCGTCGTCAGCGCGCGCAGCGCCGTGTGGAGATCGTCCACCTTGTCGATCGGCAGCTCGGCGATGGCGTCGAGGCCGGCGTCGCGAAGCCGTTTCAGCACGCCCTGGCCCTCGGCGGCACGCCACCGCTCTGCGTCCGCCCACGAAAAGGCGGCCACCGTGCGCGAGCCCGCGACGCTCTTCGCTGCCTGAAGCGCACTAACCGCCGCGACGAGCGTCTCCGGAGATCCGGTGAGCCGCAGCTCGCGCGCCGCCGGCGGGACGGCATCGGCGATCGATTGATCGAACGCGCAGGTGGCCACCCGCAGGAAGGTTGTGCGGGCGCCGTGCAGCCGGCGCCGCAGGGCGTCGGCGAGCATGCCCAGCGGCAGGATGTCCGGCGTGCGCGCCAGCTCGCGAATATCGTCCGCCGACAACCTGTCGCCGGCGGTAATGCGCTCAATGTGCGCGTCGAAGAGCGTCGTGGTCACAGCGCAGCCTCCATCTCCTCCGCAATTCTCGTCGCCAGCGCCAACGCGTCGCGGCCAGCCTGTGCGGTCACGCCGGGCGGCCGGCCGCTTCCGGCCGCCTCTACGAAGTCCTCCAGCTCCCGCCGCAGCGGCTCGTCGGCAGTCACGTCGAGCTTGCCGCCCTGAATGCTCGGGCGCCCATTCGATTGCACCGCCCGGTAGACCTCGACCTCCTGCGATGCGAAGTCAATCGAGACGTACGAATCGTGCTGGAAGAATCGCGCCTTCCGCACCCGCTCCCGGCTGATCCGGCTGGCCGTGAGGTTGGCAATGCAGCCGGATGCGAACCGCAGCCGGACGTTGGCAATGTCGGTTCGTGGCGACAGTACGTGGACGCCGACGGCCTCGATCGAGGTGACGTCCGAACGCACGGATGCCAGCAGCAGATCGAGATCGTGAATCATCAGATCGAAGATGACGTCGATGTCGAGGCTGCGATCAGGGAACACGCCCAGCCGGTGCACCTCGACGAAGCGCGGATTCGACACGAGCGGCAACGCCGCGCTGACGGCCGGGTTGAACCGCTCCGTGTGTCCAGC
>DASUGH010000041.1:0-133024 GCA_036274155.1 Vicinamibacterales bacterium
TGCGAGGGTGCGAGGGTGCGAGGGTGCGAGGGTGCGAGGGTGCGAGGGTGCGGGGGTGCGGGGTGCGAAGGTGCGGGGTGCGAGGTGCGGGGGTGCGAGGTGCGAGGGTGCGGGGTGCGAGGGTGCGAGGGTGCGGGGGGCAAGGGCTTGTGCGCCGACATTGAACCTGTCCATCGCGGGTAGTACAGTTCCCGCACGTTCAGGAAGGTGGCGATGCGACTCCCACTCATTGTCGTTTCCGCTCTGTTGGCGGTTGCCCCCCTTCGCGCGCAGGAGGCAGCGCTGACCCCAAAGGCATTGGAAGCTGCACTGGCCGCGAAGCCGCAAGGCGCTGCCGGCGATCAACTGGCTGCGCGCATTCGCGCCTGGTACGGCGCCGACGCGCTGGCTCGAGGTGCGGCGCCAAAGCTCGACGAGCTCTCGGTCGCGTGGGCGATCGAGACGCCGGCGTCCGGCGACAACCCGCGGCCGCCCCGCGTCGCCTCCGACGTGGGCGGATTCAACCTGGCGCTGACGCGAGTGGGATCGAGCCACGTCTACGCCGGCGTGCCGACACTCTCGCACGGCACTGCGTTCACGTGGCACTACGAAGCCGGCGATCGCCGTGCCGGCGGCGGTCAGCTCGAGGTGTATGCGACGCCGCCCGATGCCCGCGAGCAGCGCGGCGTCCCCAAGGGGACGCTGAAACAGATGCCACCGTGGAAGAGCACGATCTTTGCCGGCACCACGCGGGATTGGTGGGTCTATGTCCCCGCGCAGTACAGACCCGAGAACCCGGCTGCCGTCATGGTCTTCCAGGACGGTGCCGGGCCGAAGGACTACGTGCCGGTCGTCTTCGACAACCTGATTGCGAAAGGCGACATGCCGGTGACGGTCGGCGTCTTCATTCAGCCTGGAGTCCTCGCCGACAACCGCCCGAATCGCAGCTTCGAGTACGACACGCTCTCCGATCAGTACGCGCGCTTCCTGCTCGAGGAGATCCTGCCCGAGGTCGAGAAGACGGTGAAACTCCGGCGCGATGCGGCGAGCCGGGCGATCTCGGGGCTGAGCAGCGGTGGCATCTGCGCCTTCACCGTCGCCTGGGAGCGCCCGAACGAGTTCAGCAAAGTGCTCTCCTGGGTCGGCAGCTTCACCAACATTGCCAGCGGCAAGACGGGCCGCGAAGGCGGCCACAACTACGAGGCGATGGTGCGCAAGACCGCGCGCAAGCCGATCCGGGTGTTCCTGCAGGACGGCGCCAACGACCTCGACAACAACAACGGCAACTGGCCGCTCGCCAACCAGACGCTCGCCAAATCGCTTGCCTTTGCCGGCTACGACTACCGGTTCGACTACGGTCAGGGCTTCCACAGCGCGGCGCACGGGCGTGCCATCCTGCCCGACTCGCTGCGTTGGCTGTGGCGCGATTGGCGGGAGACGCTTCGATGAGGAGCAGCTCGGGCTGAGTACCGCGCGCCCTCCGCCACCCTGCTCATCCAAAACTCATACAGAACTCATCGCGCGTCAATGGAACGGCTTGCGGCGACGGCGGACCATAGCGCCCGATGTGGACAGGGAACCCTTCGGAAGGGATGACCGATGATCCTGAAGCAGTTCTATCTGAATTGCCTCGCCCACGCCTCCTACCTGGTGGGCGACGAACATTCACAGACGGCCGCGGTTGTCGATCCGCAGCGTGACATCGATCAGTACCTGGCGTTTGCCGCCGAGCACAAGCTGCACATCCGGCACGTCTTCCTCACCCATTTCCATGCCGATTTCATCGCCGGCCACCTCGAGCTGCGCGATCGCGCCGGAGCCACGATTTATCTCGGCGCGGCGGCGAAGGCCGAGTATCCGTTTACGCCGCTCGGCGACGGCGACCGCGTCGATTTCGGCCGGGTCCGGCTGCAGGCGCGCGAGACCCCCGGGCACACGGCCGAATCGATCTCGCTGGTCGTCTACGACCTCGATCGCAGTGCGACCGAGCCGCAGGCCGTCCTGACCGGCGATACGTTGTTCGTCGGCGACGTCGGGCGGCCCGACCTCCGGGTGGCGCTCGGGTGGTCGGCCAACGACCTGGGGGGCATGCTGTACGACTCGCTTCACGGCAAGCTGTTGACCCTGCCCGATCAAACCGTCGTCTATCCCGCGCATGGCGCAGGTTCGTTGTGCGGGAAAGCGTTGAGCAAGGAAACGCACTCGACGATCGGTGAGCAGCGCCGCTCGAACTACGCGCTGCAGCCGATGACCAAGGCGGCATTCGTCGAGCTGGTCACTGCCGATCAGCCCGACGCCCCGTCGTACTTCACCTACGACGCGGTGCTGAACAGCCAGGAGCGGCCGACACTCGACGAGACACTGGAGCGGATCGACGCCATCACCGTCGATCACCTGCTCGCTCTGCAAACCGCAGGCGCTCAGGTGCTCGACACGCGGGATCCGGCCGAGTTCGCCGCCGCTCACCTGGCGGGAAGCATCAACGTCGGCCTCGGCGGACAGTACGCGACGTGGGCCGGCTCCGTGTTGAGCCGGGAGAAACCAATCGTGATCATCGCCGACCCTGGGCGTGAACACGAAGCCGCCATGCGCCTGGGACGAATCGGCTTCGATCAGATCGTCGGGTATCTCAAGGACGGCCTTCGCAGTCTCGAGTCGCGCCGGGAGCTGACGACGGCGACCGAGCGGGTCAGTGCGCAGGTCGCGGCGGAGCGGATTGCCGAACGAGGAGAGCGTGCGCCGCTCGTGGTCGACGTGCGGACACCGGGCGAGCGCAAGCAGAAGCGCATCGGCGGCAGTGTGGGCATTCCGCTCACGCATCTCGGCGAGCGCCTGGCCGAGCTGCCGGCCAATCGCCCGCTCCTGGTCTACTGCGCCGGTGGCTATCGCTCGTCGATTGCAGCCAGCCTGCTGCAGAGCCGCGGTTTCACGCAGGTCAGCGAAATCGCCGGTGGCATCACCGCGTGGGAAACCGGAAAGCTTCCGCTTGAATCCTGACGAACGGATTTCACCATGGCGCTGTTCATCGTGCGGCATCAACATCCAGCCGACGGCTGTCCTGCTCAGGACCCGTTCCGGGGCGCCGGCCTTCTCAATCACCTGAGCCGCCCGAACGTCCGGAAGTTCGGCGTGCAGATCCAGGCCGAAGCCGTCGTGCAGGGCGAGCACACGATGTACTTGATCGTGGATGCAGCCGACGAAATCCGCCTGCGAGCCTTCATGCAGCCGTTCCAGATGGCCGGCAGCCTCGATATCTATCCGGCGTCGACGTGCGTGAGGGCCGTCGCAAGCGGTGGCTGCGCTGCGCCGGCGCCAGAGGTCGGGAGCGTGGCGACGCTGGATCCGGAAGATGTCTGTCAGCAGGCGATAGACGCCGGACTGGTCGTGCACCGGGCGCATCCGCTGAACGGCGAAACCTCCATTCCGGCCTTGCTCGGTGGCATCGTCATGCCGAATGCGCGGTTCTACATGCGCAACAACTTCGGCATTCCCAGACTGGACGCCGCGGCGTTCCAACTGTCAATCGGCGGCCTCGTCGAGCGGTCTCAGAGCTTCACCCTGCGCGATCTCCAGAACATGCGGTCGAGAACGCTGGTGGCGACGCTGGAGTGTGCGGGCAACGGACGGGCGATGTTCGATCGTCCCACCGAGGGTGAGAAGTGGGGGCTGGGCGCAGTCAGTACCGCAGAGTGGACGGGCGTGCCGCTCGTCGAAATCCTGGATCGCGCCGGCGTGCGGACCCATGCGAAGGAGGTACTGTTCCGAGGCGCCGACGGCGGCACGGTGGAAGGCCGCTCAGGATCTCTGCGCTTCGAACGCAGCCTGGGCGTCGACGACGCCCGGGACAACGACGTCCTCCTCGCTTACGCCATGAACGGCGAGTCGCTTCCAGTCGAACACGGTTATCCGTTGCGGCTCATCGTGCCGCGCTGGTATGCGGTCGCCTCGGTCAAGTGGCTGACTGAGATCGAGCTCATCGACCGGGAGTTCATCGGACATTACCAGGGCGACAAGTACCGCTACGAATGGGAGCGCGATGGCCGGATCGTCAGCGAACCGGTTACCTTGCAGCGAGTCCGCGCCTTGATCACCGAGCCATCACACGGCGCCGAGGTCCCTGCGGGTGAGCTGGCCATCCGCGGCGTCGCGTGGTCGGGAGCCGCGCCGATTGCACGTGTCGAGGTGAGTGTGAATGGCGGCGGCTGGCAGGAGGCGCGTCTGGTCAGCGAACGCCATCGCTGCAGCTGGCAGTGGTGGGAGCTGATAACGCGCGTAGAGAAGACGGATGGTCTCGTCATCCGCGCACGTGCGACCGATCTTGCCGGCCGCACTCAACCCGAGCGTGCCGAGTGGAACCGCCTGGGGTACGGTAACAACGCGATCCAGGAGGTCCCAATCCACGTCACCTAGCTGCCCCTGGCGCCCCGTTCGAGCCAGACGCGCGCACCTTCCCTCCGGAACGGACCCTCGAAGACCTCGCCCTCGTCGCCAAGCCATGCGCGGGCGCGCTGGGCGAGCGCCTTCGCTGCCGAATCACCGCGCACGATGCCATAGACGGCGGGGCCCCATGAGCTCTGCCCTACCCCGGCGGCTCCCCATTCCGCGAGCAGCTTGACGAGCTCTTCGCTCTTGCCACGCGCGTACGCGCCGCCCTGCACCGACGCGAACCAGCAGCCGGTGATCTCCTGAATCTGCGTCAATGCGCCGCCAAACACGTCGAGATCGTCGTCGGCCAGCGCCGGCAGGAGCGTCATCAGCACGAGATGGGCGACTCGCTCCACGTCGCGCTCGGACGGCGGCGGCAGCGT
This sequence comes from Vicinamibacterales bacterium, assembly GCA_036274155.1. Taxonomy (GTDB): domain Bacteria; phylum Acidobacteriota; class Vicinamibacteria; order Vicinamibacterales; family UBA2999; genus Gp6-AA40. Next base: position 4,788 of record DASUGH010000041.1, read on the forward strand.
CGCAAACGCCTCCTCCTCGATCGACCCGCTGATGCCGGGCGCCGTCGCGTGCGGCAGCGCCACGACGCATCTCCAGTCGGATGGGAACGCCACACGGGAAATGAGCGGCCCACAGTCGTCATGCCCCGGGCGGCGCCCTCCCTCGACCACCAGGCCGCCGCCGGCGAAGGTCCATGTGCCGATCGCTGAGCGGCGCGCCCGGCCCACCGCATCCGCGAGCACGCGAACATCCGTCGGCAGCCCATGCAGCTCGGCGAGCGCGCGGGCGGTCGCGAGCGCGAGCTGCGTGCCGGAGCCGAGGCCTGAATGGCGCGGGAGCGACTGATGCACGTGCAGCGTGCCGGCGGGACGGATGCCGACGCTGGAGAGGTATCGCCGTGCGAACTCGTCGACACGCTCGGCATCGCTGCCGGTCACTTCGAGCGTGCCCGACAGATGCGCCGACAACCTCACGATCGGCGCAGGCGCTGCGGCGCCGATGCCGCCGAACCATCGGCCGCGCGCGCCGCGCAAATCGAGGACGCCGAAGTGCAGCCGGGCGGCCGTCTCGACGAACACCACTTCGTCAGCCGTCCGCTCGCTCACGATGAACTCGACCGGGGAGTCGTGGCAGCCAGACCCGCGCTCGCGTAGTGGGCACGGATGAAATCGACGATGAGTGCCATCGCCTCGTGCTCGTGAGGGCCGGCGGTCTTGTCGACGATGACCTGGAGGCGCGCGATGTCGTCCTCGATCAGCGTCCTTGGCAGCAGATGCAGCCGCGTGGCATGAATCGCGGCCTCCAGAACGGCGTGCCGGGCGCGGTTGAACCCGATGAACTCGCGCTTCGCGCCACGGTGCACGACGCGCATGGCGATCCTCGAGCGCGGCGGCGTGCTGTCGATCGTCACCGCCTCGAGCTCGCGCCAGGAACAGCAGTCAGCCAGAACCACGCCGCGGACGACAGCTGCTGGTTCGGTGGCGTACTGGGGATTCGAAATAGCCGCCCTCGCGAACACCCGCACGTCGTCCTGGAGGTTGACGACGGCCGTTTGCGTGGCGATCACGTTGCGATAGGTTGTGGTATCGAGAAAGGGTTTGAGGACGATCTCCTGCTCGCCCCATTCCACCCCCATGGGCGCCACGTTCACTGCGCCGTCGGCGGATACGGTCGTGACGATCGACTCGAGGATGAAGCGCACCGGCCCTACGACCCGCACTCGCGCTCGACGAGCGCGTCGTATGCCGCACGAATCCGCGTCGTGACGCTCCCTGGCGTTCCGGCTCCTATCGGTCGATCGCCGATGCGAACGAGTGGAGCGAGCCCTCGCAGCGAGCTGGTCAGAAAGACTTCCTGTGCCGCGAGCAACTGATCGAGAGCGAAGGAACGCTCGGCAACGTCCAGACCGAGACCCGCCGCAAGCTCGAGGACGGCCGCTCGGGTGATTCCAGGGAGGGCACCGCACGAGACCGGCGGTGTCAGCAGCGTGCGGCCGGTCCAGACGAAGAGATTGCTGGCGGTCGCCTCCGAACAATGCGCTTCGGTATCCAGGAAGATCGCTTCGTCTGCGCCCGCGCGCTGCGCCTCGAGCAGCGCGGCAACGGCGTCGACGTACGCCAGCGTCTTCAGGCCGGAGGTGATCGAGCGCTCGTTGCGGCGGCCCGACGCGACGTGCGCGCTCAGCCCGGCCTCGTAGAGCGACGCCGGGAACGCGGGCATCGCACCGATCGCGACGACGGCCGTCGGCGGCGCGCCCGGCGTGGGCGCCACGCCGCCTCGTCCGACGCCGCGCGTGACGGTCAGACGGAGGCCTGCGTCGATACCCGGCGCAGAAGCCACGGCCCGCAGCACCCAGTCACGGACCTGCGAAACCGGCGGAATCTGCAGAACCTGAAGGCCACGATCGAGACGCGTCAGATGGTCGTCGAGCCTGAAGACGCGTCCGTGGCGCACGCGCATCGTCTCGAACAGTCCGTCGGCGAGCGTGAAGCCGCGGTCGCGCGCCGACACGTGCATGCCATCGGCTGCGTAGCGCTCGCCGTTCACCCACACCGAGTCAGCTGTCGCTGCAGGGGTGAGGGAAGCGGCGGACGCCGGCAGCGGCCCGGTGACGAGATGAGCGGCACCCGGTGGGCCAGCCGTCATCAGCGCACCAGCTCCACAGGTGGCGGGACGAACGTCCGAGTGCGCTCCGCCGGGGACGACCAGGGCAAGGTTCGCTGAATCGGCTCCCTTGCTCCGTCGGCGCGCGGCGGCAGTTGCGACGGCAGCGACTGTTCGCCGCGGATGAAGCGGTCGAGCATCGCATAGCCATACTCGGTGGCTGCCGACTCGGGATGGAACTGGACGCCGACCACCGGATGGCTCCGGTGCTCCACCGCCATGATCGTCGCATCGTCGACGGCCGACGCGGTGACCCGAAGGCTGTCGGGCAGTGAGGACGGCGCAATGACGAGCGAGTGATACCGCGCGATCTCCATCGGCGACGGCAGTCCCGCGAACACGCTCGTCCCATCGTGAACGATGGACGACGTTCTCCCGTGAACCGGCCACGGTGCGCGCACGATCTCGCCGCCGTAGGCGGCGCCGATGCACTGGTGTCCGAGACACACGCCGAGGATGGGGACGCGGCCGCCGAGGCGGCGCACGACGTCCACCGAAATGCCTGCTTCAGCCGGCGAGCACGGACCAGGCGAAATGATGATGTGGCTCGGGGCGAGCGAGTCGATCTCGTCGAGGCTCACCTCGTCGTTTCGCTTCACGCAGGCGTCGTTGCCGAGCTCGCGGACGTATCTGGCGAGGTTGTAGACGAACGAGTCGTAGTTGTCGATCAGGAGGATCATAACGGCACGGCCAGCGCGTCGATGATGCCGCGGGCCTTGTCGAGCGTCTCCAGGTATTCCTGTTCCGGGCTCGAGTCGGCGATGATGCCACCGCCTGCATTGAAGTATACGCGGCCTCCGCGTGCCACCGCGGTCCGGATGGCGATACTCGTGTCGAGCTCGCCCGTGAGGCTCCAGTAACCAATCGAACCGCAGTAGACGCCGCGGCGCGACGGTTCGAGCTCGGCGATGATCTCCATCGCCCGCACCTTCGGCGCACCTGTGATCGACCCTCCCGGAAACGCCGCACGCAAGAGGTCGAACCCGTCGAGCCCTTCCTCGAGCTCGCCCACCACGGTCGAGACGAGGTGATGAACCGTGGCGTAGCGCTCGAGAGCGAAGAGCTCGGATACCCGCACCGTGCCCGGCGCGCAGACACGCGACAGGTCGTTGCGCATCAGGTCGACGATCATCAGGTTCTCGGCACGGTCCTTTGCGCTCTCTGTGAGCGCCTGCCCGAGCGCCGCGTCGTGCTCGGGACCAAGACCGCGCGGACGAGTGCCCTTGATCGGACGGGTCTCGACGTGACCGGAACCGTCCACTCGCAGAAATCGTTCGGGCGACGCGCTGAGCACCGCTAACTCCGGGAGATCCATGAACGCCGCGAACGGTGCGGCATTGCCGGCGCGCAGGCGGAGATACAGCTTCCATGGCGGTTCGTCGAGCGGCGCTTCGAACCGTTGCGAGAGGTTGGCCTGGAAGATGTCGCCCGCGAACACGTACTCGCGGACGCGCGACACCGCCTCGAGGTAGGCGTCGCGAGTGAACGAAGAGCGCAATCCGATTCGCGGATCCCACCAGCCGCCTTCGACCGGGTAGGACGGGGCGCGCGGCCTCTGGCCATCCGGCTCGCCCGCGAAGGCGACACCTGCGGACGGCTCCCGTCTGCCGCCGGCACCGGCAATCAGTTCGCGAACGGCGGACGACCGTGCCTCGGCGCGCCGGGCTCGCGCATCGGTCGATCCCTCGGGCATGCCGGTCGAGATCAGCCAGGCCTTCGATTCCGCGTGGTCCCACGCCAGCACCCAGTCGTAGAGCCCGAGCACGACATCATCGAATCCGAGGTCGTCGTATCGCGGCGAGGGGAGCCGCTCGAGCGCGCGGCTCCAGTCGTAGGCCAGATATCCCGCGGCGCCGCCCTGAAACGGAGGAAGGCCTGGCACCGGCGACGCGGCAAACGGCCGGACCTTCTCGCGAACGACGGCGAGCGCGTCGGCGCCGCCCCTCGTCAGATTGCCGCTCGTGCGATCGAGGCATTCGACGGCGTCGCCGCGGCTCGTGACGAGCATCACCGGATCGGCTGTCAGAAACGAATAGCGGCCCAGCCGGCTGCCGGGCGCGGCGCTGTCCAGCAACAGACGGTAGGGCAGCTCCGCCAACCGCTCACAGCAGCGAACGGGATCCGGCGCGGGTACGAGCTCCTCTACGAGTGGCTGCACGAGGTCACTCGCCTGGCTTTTGAGTCAGGCGGACGTGCCCGGAGGTCGGATCGTCAGGCGGTGTGAGGTAGCCCCACGAGAGCGCGCCTTCCTGCCGGTAGGTCTTGCCGAGCGTCACGGCCAGGCTGGCTCGGGCCAGCTCCTTGCCAAGATAGAACGCGTGCGACGGCTCGTCGACACCGAGCTGCGCGAAGATGACCTGGATGTCGGTCCCGCGGACGAATCGTTCGTTGTTGAAGACGGTGATCGCCTCGTGATCGGCAAAGATGCGGAAGTTCGGGTCGGTGATGCGCGCCTGGAGCGCACGCAGCTCGTCCTCGGCATACGCCAGCACTACGGGGTCTTTCACCGTCACCAGCCGATCGTCGACGCCCTTCGGGAGCGTCCTCTGAGTGGTGGCGTAGTGCATGAGCCGGCGTGCCACGTCGATTTCGCGGACGGCGCCGCGCGCCCAGGGGATGACTTCCGTGGTGAGGACGGCGCGGATGCCGAGCTCCTGGCACACCGCAATCAGCAGCGCATTGACGCCCGTCGTATCCGCAGCGGTCAGCTCGGTGAGGTTGCCGATGCCCATCAGCATCTCCGCCTCGGGCCAGCGGCGGCGCACCTCGGCGTAGCGCTCGAGCGACGCCATGAAGCCGAAGCCGATCGGCTCGAGAATCGGATCGATGAGACACGGGACGCCGAGTGCATCGAGACGAGCCAGCGTCGGTTCCAGCGTCTCGAGTGCGCCGCCGAGATCGGGAATCGCCACGACACGTGCGCCGGTGCCGGCAAGGTCGGCCGCCACGTCGATATTGGAGCTGTTCACGCTGAGCACCAGCTCGGCTCCAGCCGCGACCGCCGTGCGAATCTCGCCGGCGTCGAAGGTGTCGATGCTGACCCGCATGCCGGCCGCGCGGAGCTCGGCGACCGTCGCGGCGAGACCGGGAAACGGCTGCCCGGGCGTACAGCCAAGATCGATCACATCGGCGCCGGAGTCGCGGTAGTACTCGGCGGCGCGCCGGACGGCATCCAGGGTCAGCCGCGGTGCGTTGTTGATCTCGGCCAGCACCTGGATGTCCCAGGCGCCGTACTCGCGTGCGGCCTGCGCACCGCCAAAGAAGGCCGGGATCTCGCGTAAGTCCTTCGGTCCCTTCTGCACCGGGACGCCAACCCGTGCAGCGATGACCTGCGGGTCGCCCTCGCACAGCCCCGGGATGAGCACGAGGTCGGTCTCGTCGCGCACCTGCAGCGAACGGGCGATCCACTCGGTCGTCATGAGCGCCGCGACGGTGATCTTCATGACCGCGACGTCGCTTTCGAAGGGCGGCGCCATCCCTGTCAGCACCCGCCGAAGCGCCGGCTCGGCCAGACGGCCGGTGACGAAGAGCACGCGGCGCAACGGCGCATCCACGCTGAGGCGCGCCGATGCGGACGGCCCGCCGTCGCGCGCGGACTCGCCGTCCATCAGCGCGGGTCGCCGCTGCGCACGAACTTGTTGGGGGTCCCGGTCAGTGACCCGCCCTGCGGCCGCCAGAGCACGACGTCCTCGATCCGGCGCGCCAGCTCGAAGTCCTTGTCAGTGATGCCACCTGCGCTGTGCGTCGACAGCTTGACCGTGATCCGGCCCCAGGTGACGCTCAGGTCGGGATGGTGATACGCCGCCTCCGACAGGTAGCCGATCGCGTTCACCAGCATCAGCGTGGTGGGCCAGCCGTCGGTCTTGTACACACGGCGGATCCACCCGTCCTCGAAATACCAGCCCGGCAGGGCGCGCAGGCGCTCGGTGATCTGCGCCTCATCGTACGTGGTTTCCTTTTGTGGCATCGCTTCAAGTCTCCCAGGTCCGCCGTAGCTCCGTCGTTTGCTTCGAACCGGAGGCGGACAGGTCCGCGTCTACGAACACCTACATCACCGTGCCGCCTCCCACGAGAATCGCCTGGCCGGTCACGAACGAGGCATCCGACGACGCGAGGAAGATGGCGGCACGTGCCACATCCTCAGGAGTGCCCCAGCGGCCGAGCGGCGTCGTCTCGGAGATGTTCCGGCGGCGCTCCTCGTCGAGGCCTTCACCGAACGAGGTCCGGATCCAGCCGGGCGCCAGTACGTTCACACGCACGAGGGGTGCGGCGGTGCGGGCCAGCGACTTGCTGAAGGCAAGCACCCCGCCCTTGACGGCGGCAAACATCTCGGGATTGCGTCCGGGCATCCCGGTCAACACGTGATCCCAGCTCATATTGATGATGACGCCGCCGCCGGCGGCAGCGAGCAGGCGCGCCGCTTCCCACGACGCGAGCATCGTCCCTCGAAGATCGACCGCCAGGAGCAGGTCCAGTTTGTCGACGTCTGACAGCGCGTCGCCTGGCCCCGTGAGGATGTCGGCGCCGGCGTTGTTGATCCAGACATCGAGCCGGCCGAGCGCGTCGCGCGCCGCCGGCCCCACGGCGCGAATCGACGCATCGTCGGTCAGATCGAGCCGGGTCACGAAGGCGCGCCGGCCGAGCGAGCCTATCTCGTGCGCCACGCTCCGCGCCCCCGCCTCGTTCGCACGATACGTGACCGCGACGTCGGCGCCGGCGCGCGCCGCGGCGAGCGCCGTGGCACGTCCGATGCCGCTCGACGCGCCGGTCACGAGCACGGCGAGGCCGCTCAACGCCGCCTGTCCGCTCATCAACCGATCATAGTAGCCTGTCCGTCGTGCGGTTGCTGGTGAGCGTCTCGAACAGCGCTGAAGCGCTGGCGGCGATGTCGGGCGGCGCCGACATCATCGATGCGAAGGATCCGCTCGCGGGCCCGCTCGGTCCGGTGTCGAGCGCCCGGTTCTGCGAGATCGCGGAAGCGATCGGCGGCGCTCGGCCGGTGACGGCCGCGCTTGGCGACGCGACGGACGGAATCGCCATCGAATCGGCTGCCCGGGCCACTGTCGCGGCGGGCGCAGTGCTGGTCAAAGTGGGGTTTTCAGGCGTCTCCGCGGTGGCTCGCGCGACGAGTCTGCTCGAGGCGGCGGTGAGCGGCGCGAAGGAAGGCGGCCGGGAGCGCGTCGATCGATCGCCGCTCGGCCAGGCAGGCGTCGTTGCCGTTGCCTATGCGGACCACCACCGCGCGACGAGCCTCGCGCCCGCCTCGCTCACCGCTGCGGCCGTTCGAGCCGGCGTCCGCGGCATGCTGCTCGACACGTTCGACAAGTCCGGCCCGGGACTGCGTCAGCTGATGTCGTTCGAGGAGCTCAGCGACTGGGTTGCGAATGCCCATCGCAGCGGGTTGCTCGTGGCAGTGGCCGGACGACTCACCGCTGACGACCTCTTCTGGGTGCGGAGCAGTGGAGCTGATGTCGCCGGCGTACGCGGCGCGGCCTGCGACGGCGGCCGGACCGCACCGATTGCGCAGAACCGAGTACAGGCGCTGCGGCGGCTCTGCGGCGCGCAGACTTGACGGCTGCAGCTTCAGGAAAAGCGAAGCGGCGCTCGAGATACGCACCTCGAGCGCCGCTCCGGGAAGGGTCGACGTTCGTCTGCGCCGCTACTGATTCGCTGCGTCGGCGGCGCCGCCGGCTCTCTGGGGGTTGGAGCCACCGAAGTAGCGCTTGCCGTCGGCCGTCGTGATGGTCGCCTGACCGACGTTCATCGACGTGGCGATCTTGGCGCGAATCCCGGAGACGGTGACCGTATCTCCCACTTTCAAGGTGTCCTTGCGCCAGCCCTGACGGTAGAGCGAGTTCGGCGGTCCGCCCTCGACCTTGTAGACGACCAGCTTCCCGTCCGGCCCCTTGGTCTCGACGTGCGTGTAGATGTGCGGGTTCATCCAATCGACCTTCTTGACCGTGCCGGTGAAGGTGATCGGCTTGCTCGAGTCGAACTCCGCCGAAACCGAGTGGTGCGCGGCGAGCGGCACCGTCACGGAAAGAACCAGAGCGGTGAAAACTGCGAGCGAGGCTCGGGATACCATCGACGTGTCCTCCATCGACTCAGTCAACCTCATCGGGGATTTTCCAGATCTTGATCGCGCCTTCGAGAATGCTGTGGAGATTGTTCTCGTCGCACGAATACTCCATGAGCACGTCCGGGGCGTCCTTCACCCGCCACGTGCGGACGTTCATCCATTCCTGCGTGTACATCTTGGGATCACGAACGGTGACGGTGTGCTCGATGGTTCGCGAATCGGTTCTGTTGAACGTATTGATCAGCGTCAGGCCGCTGCTGTGCGGGTGCCCCGCGGTGTCGAGCCTCGTGTAGCCGTTGAAGTTCTTGGTCTCGATGATCAGCGTGTCGCCTTCCCATCGACCCCGCGATTCGCCGTTCCAGGACGCGGGCAGATCGTCGGGCCATTTGAACGCAGGGTTGGTCGGCACCCAGTGGTGCCACGTGTTCTGCTCGAAAAGGAACGCCACCGCATCGTTGTTCTGGATGATCTGCACTCCGTGTGGCGAGTTGATGTTCCTCGACATCCCGAACGGCAGGCAGTTGCCGGCGTAGTCGCCGTTGGCGACCGGGTCGTATTCCTGCCAGCGTTTCAGGCCGAGCTCCGTATACGGCAGGTCGAACGTCTTGACGCCGCCCGAGCCGTCGCGCGGCAACTGCTCGAACCGCTCGCCCTTGCGGGCGAACTGCAGCGGCTGACGCGTCTTGGGGTCGACGGCGCCAGCGGCGCCGCCGCGGCCGCCGGCCATGTTCGGAGTGTACGGATTCGCCCAGAGGCCGCTCAAGTCGGGCTTGCCGTTGGGAAGCCTGGGTGTCGGACCCGCCGGTGGCTGATTGGCGCCACGCCCGCGTCCTGGAGCGCCCCGGCCGGCAGCACCGGCTCCCTGTTGGCCCGCGGGAGCAGCGCCCGCACCTTCGGCCCGCTGGGCATTCAGAGGACGCGTCAGACACAGGCCGACGATGACCGCTGCCGCGAGCACGAGCGACGTCGTGGCGTTCGAACCAGCTCTCACGTGACTCTCCTTGATCGTTGCACAGAGACCCCGCTCAGTCTATGGCGGGCCGCGGCAGGGGGCAATGCTAAATCGCGCTGTGGGATGCGACCTCTGGTCAGCCCGGAAACCTCAGCGGGCCCCGGAACAGGCGGTCATGTCGACGCGCGCGCACCGATCGCGAGCCTGATCTCGCTTGTCTGATCGGCCCGGAGGATCGTGACGTCGACCTCCGGCGGCACCGTCCGCCCGAACCAGGCATCGACGACGGAATCGCCTCCCGACCCGGACGGCTTGATGAGCACCAGCTGCCGGGCACCCATCATGCGCGAGACCCAGGCCGCGATGGTGTCGCTCGTCACGTCCCATGAATGTTCGAGCGGATCGGCGGCGCGCAGCCATCGATACGGTGCAAGCACCGGCACGAGGCCGGCTTCGAGCGCGGCCCGGATTTCGGCTTCCGAAGTCACGCACGTGGCGGCAGGAAGCCGCGACGCGATGAGCTGGGCGTACTGATCCATCGCCAGTATCGCCATCCAGTGCGCCTCGTCGTCACCGAGGCCCATCTCCTCGTCCACCTTCCGCACCGCGTCCGCAAAAGGACCGCCACCTGGAACGATCACGGCGCGCTGATGCGGAAGCTCGCTGGCGAGCGTCGCCAGCACGGACGCAAACGCCGTCAGGTCCTCGAGCAGGCTTCCACCGAGCTTGACGACCAGCTCCACCGGCGGCTGTGACGCCTGTGACACGGCACCTTGCGCGCCCGCAGGCGTGACGTCCCGGTTCAGAACCGACGATAGACCCTGGTCGAGCAGCAAGGCAACGGCAGCGGCCGGCGCGCATCGGGCAGCACCGTGGCCAAGCGTCTCCGCCAGGTGAACGCAGGTCAGACCGGCAGCGCGCGCCGCCGCTTCGCCGATGAACGCACCGAGGCCGGTGACCACAGCCGTCCTCAGCATCGGCTGCCGCTTCACAACGAGGCCGATTGCCGAGGCGATTTGCGCCACCTGGGCCGCTGCCACCGCATTGGCGATGTCCGATATCGCCGTTTCGTCGAGCAGCTCCCGATCGGCGCACACGACTCGAGCCAGACGCTCGCCGGCGTAGCTGCGCGCGGCCGGCCGGCCATCGGGCGTCGGCCACGTGTAGTCCGCCTCGGCCAGGTCTCCTCGCCAGAGGTGGGCATCTCCACTCAGGGCGAACCCCTCGGCGGAAACCGCCGTAGACACGCCGGCCACCGGAACATGACTCACGATCGCTTCCACCGGCGTGCGGACGGCGCCCGTGTATACCAGCTCGCCCGAGGCAAGACGTGCGGGGTCAGTGAGGCCGCGAGCCGCGACCAGTCCGCCGGCAATGGGGATGATGTCGGTCGTCGTCGTGCCCACGTCGATCAACAGTCCGTCGGCGAAATGCTGGGCGACGAGAGCCGCCGCAGCCGACCAGTTCGCCGCGGCCACCGACAGCGGATCGAGACGCGCAGCCGTCACCGTCAGGAAGCGGCCGTCGACGGCGAAGATGCTGATCGGTGCAGCACCGAATGCCTCCTGGATTGCATCGAGCACGAAGGCCACTCCTTCGCGCTTCGTCCGGAACATCTGCGAGAGCTCCGCCGTCATGGTCACCGCATGCGCGGCCGGCGCGTCGGCGCCAACAGCAGCCGCCAATTCACGAAGTACGAGCACGAGGCTCCCAGGCGCTCGCTGCAGCTCAAAGGGCCGCTGGCGGACCGCCACGACCTCGCCGCGACCGACGAGTGCCACCTTCGTGTTCACGCCGCCGATGTCCCAGCCAAGAACGGCGGGCGCCGCGAGACCTGAGGTGCCGGTGCGGTCAGATGGCGGGGATGACCGTGACGTCATAACGATCGAAGATCGGATCCGCCGTGAGAATGGGTAGGTCCTCGAGCTGTGCCTGAGCGACCAGCAGGCGATCGAACGGGTCGCGGTGATGCTGCGGCAAGCTGGCGACGCGCAGCGCGTGGCTGTGCTCGATCGGCAACGGCAGCGTCCGCAGCGCGTCGACGCGCGACGGGATGTAGCGCTGCGGCGGCTCGGGCAGCCGAAGCTTGCCGAGTCCGTATTTGATCGCCATCTCCCAGGCACTTGCCGTCGACAGCAGCAGCTCGTTCACCGTCGTCTGCACGAGCGATCGCGCGTGAGTCGAGAGCTTCTCGGGCGATGCCGCCATCCACAGCCAGCACTGTGTATCGACGAGGATTCTCATCGCTCGAAGTCCGCGAGCAGCTCGTCGGGGAGCGCTTCGTTGAAGTCGTCCGGAACGACGAAGCGGCCGGCGTCGATTCCGAGGCGGCGCTCCCCGGAGGACCCGGCGGGAACCAGCCGTGCAACCGGCTTTCCCGCTTTGGCGATCGTGATCTCGTCGCCCGCTGCCACGCGCTCGAGCAGACGTGACAGATGGGTTTTGGCCTCATGAACGTTCACGGTATCCTTCCTTTTCACATCGCAATTATAGACTAAGTCTTTGGACTAAGGCTAGGTGACTCTCTCTTCTTGGTTCCTGCCATGTGCAGCCTGCGTGCCTCGCAGCTCGACCGCGGTGTTCCTGGGAAAACGACGCCGCGGCAATCTGGTCGCGCAAACCTTGATCACGCGCAGTGGCTGTGCGACGGCAGAAACAGCGATGCGCGACGCCAGCAGGCGTCGAGCATGAGGGTGGTGGGGGTCATCGACCTGTTGGGCGGCGTCGCCGTGCACGCCCATAAAGGAGCCCGCCACCACTATCAACCGGCGGTCAAGACGGTTGGCGGCGCGATGACTCCCGGCGATGCCGTTGCCCTTGCCCGCTCGTACTGCCTCGAGCTGAACGTCGACGAGCTCTATGTGGCGGACCTCGACGCCATCATGCATGGCCGTCCGCAATACGATCTGGTGGCGGAGCTTGCCAGCGTCGGCCTGCCCCTCTGGCTCGATGCCGGGATCACGAGTGCGACGCAGGCCACGAACGTCCTCCGTCTCGGGGCACGCGTTGTCGTCGGCCTCGAGACGCTGCCCGGGTTCGATGCGCTCGAGACGATTTGCCGTGAAGTGAACGGCGAGCAGGTCGCCTTCAGCCTGGACTTGCGGAACGGTCGGCCGCTCGTTCGCGATGGCTCCGCATTCGGAGCAGCATCCGTCACAGACCTCGCCGCACGCGCCGAACGCGCCGGAGTACGGACAATGATCGTCCTCGACCTGGCGCGGGTCGGCAGTGGCAGCGGCGTCGACTTCGATCTCTTTGCCAGTGTCCGCGACGCCGTCCCGGGCGTCGCTCTCATGGCGGGCGGCGGCGTGCGGGATGCCGGCGATCTGACCCGTCTCGCGTCGGCCGGCTGCGATGGAGCGCTCGTGGCGACCGCGCTGCTCTCAGGACGGTTGCAGCTGCCATTCGACGGGCGACCGATCGACAGGCGGACCTGAAGGTCCGCCTACTCCGGCAACGCGACCCGGTACGTCGCCGACTGTCCGAAATTCTCCTCGACCTCCATCTCGATGGCGGTCAATCCGCGGGCACCCTGTTTCTCCAGCTCGACGCGCAGCCGATCGGCGAGCATCTCGGCCAGCATCTCCACTGTCGTGTTCGGGATCGGGAGCAGCGCGCAGTCGCGGCGCGGAAACACATAGCGCGGCTTACCGTCAACGGCGACGGTCACGTTCTCCACCTCCTCCCGGACCGTGATGCGGTCGCTTTCGAGAGGCAGCAACACCAGGTGATCGATCGCGTCGCAGAGACCGCGCATGATCCGTTTGAGCTCGACGAAGTCGAAGACGAACCAGCTCTCCTCGTTCAACGCGCCTTCCACGGTGACCCGGGCGCGGTAGTTGTGACCGTGCAGCCCTTCGCACCGATGGCCGGCAAATGTGATGAAGTGCGCCGAGGCGAACACGAGATAGTCCTTCGACACGGACACGCGGAATTCACCGCGTCGCTGCATGCGATCCTCCTGCCGTGTGCCAGCCGCCGCCGAGCAACACGACAAAGATGGCGGCCGCAGTGAGGTCGGCGGTCGTGCCTGGATTGGCGCGGTTCGCCGCGTCCCGAAGCGACACGTCCATTTCGTCGATCGTACGCCGTCCGTTGACTGTTCGCACACCTCCCGCGGCAAGGGCGGCCACGGCTTGCTGCGACACCTCTTCTGCGAGGCGTGCTCCCGACCGTCGGGCGATGTGCGTGTCCGGTCGTGCGGCGAGCACGGTCAGGAAAGTCTCCACTATCGCGTCGTCCCAGCACAGCCCATCCGCTCGCGCCGCAGCAAGGGCGGGCGCCGCGCGCTCGAACGTGACCTCGAACCCGGTGGAGTATTCGTGGGCGATCCCGTCGCGGCCGCGGGCGAGTCGCATCGTGTCGAGAAGCGAGACCGTCGGCTCGTCTGCGACGTCCTGTCCCTCGGCGCGTCCCAGGCCGCCAGGTCTGGCCAGACGAATGGCGGCGTAGACCTCGCGGGCGTCGTCGACGGACGTTTCCTCGAGGACACCGCGCACGGCGGCGCGGAGCGTTGCGTGGTCGCAACTCCACTCCCCGCCACGGCCAGGAGATTGGGACCGCCCTCCGCGTCCGCCTCGCCACGCGATGGAGGCCGCTTTGACCAGCGGCGCGAGCAGCAGGATCAGCCCGAGATTGGTGTTGGAACCACTCCACGCGGATGTCGCTTCAACGGCGAGCCTGATGGTGAGACCGAGTGGCCGCGAAGGCGCATCCACCAGCGGCGGACCGATCGCGGCGGCGCTGGCGAGGAAGTCCTCGAACCTGGCATCGGCGAAATGACGGCCCGGCGACACGTTTCCCGGCTTCGGGGCCGTCACCTCGAGCAGGCAGGCGAGCTGTGCGGCCGAGACGATCTGCGCGTCAGCGGGCGAGCGGCTCTGTTCCTCGCCGGCCGTCAAACCGGGAGCTCCGAGATCGAAGGGCTCCGCTGCAGCACTCGCTCGACGAGATGCTCCACAATCGCGCCTGCCACATCCACGTCCGTCGCCTGCTGCAGCCCCTGCCAACCAGGAATCCCGTTGACTTCGAGCACGAACACGCCGTCTGACGATGGAAGCAGATCCACACCCGCGTAGTCGGCGCCAACCGCCGCCGCCGCCCGCACGGCGAGACGGGCGCACTCTGGAGAGACGTCGATTCGCCGTGCCGATCCACCGCGTGAGATGTTCGACCGCCATTCTCCGGGCGGCGCCTGCCGCTCGATGGCACCGATCGCCTGCCCCCCCACGACGAAGACGCGCCAGTCGCGCCCGCCGTGATCCAGGGCCCGCTGCACGTAGAACACCGACTTCATCTGCTCGAGCGGCCGCAGCACGCGGTAGGCGAGATCCGGATTCGCAACACGGACGAGGCCGTGACCCATCGAGCCGAAGATTGGCTTGATGACGACGTCGCCCATCGAGCGCACCGCGGCCATGGCTTCGTCCACGCCTTCGCAGACGACGGTGTCGGGCGTCGGCAGGCCCGCGTCTCGCAGCAGCGAGTCGGTGTAGAACTTGTCCACGGTGCGTTCGATCGTACGCGGCGAGTTCATCACGACCACGCCGCGTCTTTCGATCCAGTGCAGTGCGTCCACTCTGTAGATGATCTGCTCGAGCGATCCGGCCGGAATGATTCGCGCGAGCACGGCATCGGCCTCGAGCAGCGACAAGGGGCCGTTGGTCAGCCGGCCACCCGGGAGCTCACGTGTCGAGGCCGCCTGGCCTCCGGCACCGTTGTCGACGGAACCCGAGGCGGCACCAAGTCGGGTGACCATGCCCTCATAAGGGAGGACGCGGCCCGTATGCCCACGGTCGGCCAGCGCCCGACAGAGCTCGTCGGTGTGCCACCCGCGGCGCGCGCTGAGGATCGCTATCTCCATGGCACGAAACCGCCAGCCTACTCCGCCATCGACTGCCGGAGCACGGCGGCGTTCAGCGTTCCCGAGTGAAACGTCTGTCCGCTCGAGACGCTGGTCAGCCAGACCTCGGCGGGGCTGAAGAGCATCGGGTCGATCTTGTAGAAGTCGCGGTCGTAGCGCTTGAAGATCTCGTAGAAGGGCGTTCCATAGTCGGCAGAACTGGAGGCCGGCAGGCGCGCCGCGAGCCGTGCGAGCTCGTCGTCGCCGGCGTCGATCGTGTAGCGCGCCTGGCCGCCGTAGAGCACGCAGTCATTGGTGCGGCCAATCGCGCGCAGATCGTTCGTCGCCACCGGTGGGATCGGCGCGGTGCCGCTGGCGCTCACCACTCGCCGGACGTCGAACGCGAGCGTCTCCATCTTGTGCAAACCGGTTTCGATGATGCGCGCCACGATCTGCACGCCGCCGGCGATACTTGCCGTCGGTGCCACCGCGAGCGTGAGCCCGCTCGGCGCAATGCCGGCCTTGCGCGCAATCCAGGCTGCCACGTCGTCGGTGGGCATCGCGCGCGTCTCGAGAACGAGCACACCACGCGTGCAGTCCTCCTCGTATCCGAGCCGGCCGAACAGTTCCTTTTCGACCCGCGCCTTTGCGCGCAGCGGCCCTGAGCCCATGGCGAAATAGCCCTCTGGCGTGATCGCCCAGCCTGCGTACTGCGATGCCATGCACGACTCGGCAGGATGATCGGTCCACACCTGCACCGCCTGCCACGCCTCGCCGTCGATCGTCACAGGCACGTAATCCACCTGGCCGAGTCCGCCCATACAGAGCTCCGCGAGGAGACGACCGGCACCGAAGCCTCCGCGCGTCCCTATGCCGGCGTCGATCACGCGCGCGCCCGAGGGCAACACGGTGGTCGCAATCTTCAGATCCTCAGCGCGTCCGACAGCCGCGTCGGCCGTCAGCCACGCCCTTTCGTTCATGTTCAGGCTCTTCATCCGCGCGACCGCACCCAGTTCTCCATCGAATTCATCAACCGCTCCGACACGAAGGCAGCGGGCCGGGGCGGGAAACCTGTGTCCTGGCTCGGCTCCGGCTTTGCGCTTGAACAGGGCGCGGTCACCGGCCATAATCGCCGCCGACTGCCATGAACACCAAGCATATCGTCACGACGCTCGTCACCAGCCTCGCCCTCGTGGCACCGGTCTCCGCCGCACTCGACTACGCACCGGTCGCCGACTGGCTGAAGCTTGCGGAAGGCCGCGCGCAGATTGGCGGCATGCACGGCGACATTGCCGTCAGCTCACGCGGCGAAGTGTACGTCAGCGTCGAGAATCCGCCGGAGCAGGCGGGCATACAGGTCTACGGTCAGGACGGCCGGTTCATCCGCAACGTCCCGAACGCGCCTCCCGACTTCCATGGGTTCGTGATCCGCCGGCAGGCCGACGGCGAGTTCATCTACGGCGTGCGCCTGCGCGGGCAGGCGATCGTGAAGATGGCGCTCGACGGCACCGTGGCGATGACGATTCCGGCGACGGCGGTCCCCGACGGATTCAAGGTGAAGAACGCACGGTCCGGTCAGCTGGGGCTGCTCCTCACCGGAATGGACGTTGCCCCGAACGGCGACCTCTATGTCACGGACGGGTACGCGAGCGACTATATCCATCGATTCGACAAGACAGGCAAGTACCTGAAGTCGTTCGGCGGCAAGCAGGCGCCCTACTCGTTCAACACATTACACAAGCTCGCCATCGACACCCGTTTCCAGCCGGCGCGCATCATCGCCTGCGATCGCGCCAACAACCGGGTCGTGCACCTCTCGCTCGACGGCGAGTTCCTGGGCGTGGTCGCCAGCGATCTGCTGCTGCCCGCCGCCGTCGTCATCGACGGCGACAACGCCATCATCGGCGAGCTGCGCGGACGGGTGACGATTCTCGACAAGGCGGGCAAAGTCGTCACGCAGGTCGGCACCAACACGGGCGAAGGTGTCGGCACCAACACGTCGAAGCCGGAGCAGTGGAAGACGGGACTGGTGCTGTCGCCGCACGGGGTGGCGATCAACGATCGCGGCGACCTGTTCGTCTCCGAGTTCAACAGCACCGGCCGGGTACACCGCTTCAACAAGAAATAGCCGGCCGCTTCCCCTCGCGGCGCGTCCTAACTGACGTCGCCGTCCGTCCTGCGGCGTGACAGGAGGCTGTCATGCGTCCGCTCGGGTTCGCTCTTCTGCTGCTCCTCGGCTTCAGCTCGGGCCTCGCCGCCCAGACGAATCCGGTGTCGCCGGCAGCAACCAGGCTGGCGTACTTCAGCGCAGCGCGCGCCTTTGCCGAGTCGTCGGAAGGCAAGACCGCACAGGCGGCACTGGCCTCGCTCCGAACGACGAAGACGAAGGAGATCGACGCACGCACGGCGAAGCTGCAGGCGATGCGTCAGGCGGCGGCCGCGCCGGATGCGGCGTCGAACGGCATCAGCGAGCGCGAGATCGAGCGCTTCGAGCTCGACCTGCGCCGATTCACCGAGGATGCGCAGGCGGAGTTCCTCGGAGTGCAGAAGGCTGCCGAGAGTGCGTTCCTCACGAAGCTCCGGCCGATCTTCGACTCGGTCGTCAAGGAGAAGCAGCTCCTCGTCGTGTTCGACATCGACAGCGGCCTGCTCGCCTGGGCCGATCCATCGCTCGACATCACGCCGGATATCGTCAAGCGGCTCGACCAGCCGAAGTAGTGTCCGCTTTCAGGCGGACCAGGTCCGGCTCTCACAATCCTGGTGACGGAACGGAGGCGGACGGAGGAACGGGACACGCTCACACGGAGAAACGGAGCACCGGAGGACGAACGGAGTCTGTTCTTCGCTCGCTGACCAGAAGGTCCGATCAGATCATCGAGCTGGGCCCGCGCGCGGCAGGGACCTCATGATTCATCACATTTTCCACGTACGGCGAGACGGGTTATCGCTGGCGGGTGCCGTACGGAGCATGCCGAGCACACTGCGTAGCTGGCCCGCCTACGCCGAAGGCTCCGGCGCGGTCCGCCGTAGCGGAGCCCGCGAAGGCGGGAATGCGTGCGCGGCGATTCCTCGCGGCGACTTCCCTTCCGTGTGATCCGTGACGTGCGAGGAACCCCCGGCGGTCCTGCGCGCCTGACAGATGTCGCAGCGAAGTGGCTGATAGTCGCCGCGGAACCGAAGCGTACGAGCCGCGGGCGCATTCCCGGCATGCGGAGTCGGCGCCCGCCAGCGATAACCCGTCTCGCCTGTCGCCAACGATGTGATGAATCATTAGGCCGTAGGCCGGCGGCCCACCTGCTGAACGTCACACGGCGGCCAGCTCCGTTCGTCCCCCGTTCCCCTGTTGCTCCGTGTTGATTGAACCGTTTCTCCGTCACCTCCGCGCCTCCTATCGAGCCTGCGCAGATACGCCTGAAGGACCCTCAATAGCCCTTCTGTCGGAGAAACAGCTGCAGCTCGTGGCGGCCCTGAAGACTCAGCTTGTCGTAGACGTGGTGCAGGTGAATCTTCACCGTGCCGACGCTGATGGAGAGCTTGTCGGCAATCTCCTGATTGTCCAGGCGCATCGCAACCAGACGCAGAATCTGCAGCTCCCGCGGCGTGAGCAGCGACTCGAGCTCGCTCTCCACGTTCTTGCGGTCCTGTACCCGCTCCGCGAGGTCGACGCCATTGACGTTCAGGCGGTACTCGCCCCTGTACGCCGCGCGGACGCAGTCCTCGAGGATGCGCGGCGCCATCGCCTTGAGGACGATCCCGCGCGCGCCCTGGCGAGCGGCGTCGAGCAGCTGATCCTCGTCCTGCGACGCGGTCAGGACGATCACGGCTGGCGGCTTTCCCGGGTCGAGCCGCCGCAACAGCGACAACCCGTCCTCGTCTGGCAGATTCAAGTCGAGGATGAGGACGTCGGGTTCGTGCACGCTGATCGCGTTCCATGCGTCGGCAACGGTGCCGCACGTCGCAAGCACCTCGAAATCGGGCTCAGCGCGCAGCAACTGTTCGAGTCCGCCCAGGACGAGCGGATGATCGTCGACGAGAACGAGCTTGATGGCCATCTACCCCATGAACCTTTCACAGCTTACACAGGTACGCGGGTGAGCGGCAGGGTGATGAGGAGCTCCGTGCCGGACTCCGCTGACACCAGCGTCAGCGCACCGCCGAGGTCCGCCACCCGCTCCTTCAGCGTCAAGGGCCCCTGATTCATCCCGTTCAGTGCGGCCAGATCATAGGTCCCCTGAAACGGAAATCCGCGTCCGTCATCCACAATCCGCAGCTGGAGGTGTCCGTCGGCGCGCGTCACCTGCACGTCGATCACCGATGCGTCGGCATGACGCGCGGCATTGACGACGCTCTCCTGCGCCAGCCGATACGTGCCTTCGAGCAGCTCGTCCGGAAGACCGTCGATGGCGTCGAGCTGGAGCCTGACGTGGATCTCCCATTGCCGCTCGACACGCTGCCGAAGCTCGTCGAGCCGCTCGGCGAGACTGACCGCCGCCGGCCTTCCTACCGGGCGATTGGCCGGTCGCAGCCGCGACACGAACGAGCGCAGCTCGAGCTCGTCCTGTTCGAGCTGCTGTTGCACGTCGGCGAGCCGCTGCTTGCCGACCGCCGGATCGCGATCGAGCTGCCGGCGCGCCGCGACGAGCTGCAGCGCGACACCCGTCTGCGACTGCAGCAGGCTGTCGTGCAGGTCGCGCGCCAGACGCACGCGCTCGTCGAGAGCGGCCGCTTCGCGCAGCCGTTCCTGCCAGTAGTGGCTCTCGAGGCGCGTCACGGCGAGCCATGCGACGACCTCGCCGAGAATGAGATCGTCGAGGCGCATCCGGACCTGGTCGAGACAGAACATGCGGCCGCGCAGCAGCTCGCCGTTGAGCGGCCACGACTGCACGGCGGACATGTTGAAGCGGGCGCGGAGCGCCTCGTTGACCGGGCGGCAGCGGCGGCGCCGGAAGCCGCTGGAGCGCAGCAGCATCACTCGGCCCTCCACCGCCGCATCGTCAGCCTGGAAGCTGGCCGGCTCGAGTCCGGGAAGCACGAAGGAGCCGTACGTCGCCTCGGGCTCCTGCGTCCACATCACGTCGTATTCCCCCTGCCAGGCGACGTTGACCCATCCTTCCCCCGGCTCCTCCCAGACCAGGACGGTCCGCGGCGCACGCAGGAACTCGCTCGACTGACGGATGATCTCGGAGACCAGCTCGCGCGGATCCTTGGTCGGCTTGCGCGGCCACGAGGCGAGGCGGCTGATTTCGTACTGGAACCGGTCCTGGTGGGTGCCGAGATAGGCGACGAGCACCGCGATGAGGAGCATGTACACCGAGCGCGTCGCCACATCGAGTGATGCGGTGGGCGCGACGCCCAGCCTGTGGACATACAAACCGATTGCCGCCTGGAGCGACACGGCAGCTGCGGCAGTCCACATCGTGCCGACGCTGTGCCACCTGATCGTGGCGCAGATCAGCACGAACAGGTAGTAAACCACCATCGCGTTCGTCACGCCGTCGACGAGGAAGAACCAGGCGGCAAACGCCGCCATGTCGACAACGTGCACGATGATGTCCCAGCCGCGCGCGAATCGCACTGGCGTCCAGACCAACGCCAGCAGCGTCAGGCTGTAGACGGAGTACCAACCGAGAAAGTAGGCGGTGGGACGCGCCATCGCCTCCGGATTGATCGCGGTGGCGAGCAGCGTGCCGAAGGCGAGCACCACGCGGGCAGCCGCAATCAGCCACTCCACACGCACCCGGGGTGGTGATTTGAGCTGCGGGATCATCTGGCGGGAAGCGAAGCGCCGCTCGAGAGACGCAAGCGGCGCAGGCAGTCGAGGAGAGCAAGTGACCCGGCCCGCGGAAGCGGGCTCGCCGGGCGCGACCGATGGGTCAGTTCACATACTGCTGTTCGAGCGTATCGTGATCGTAGACCCACGTGAATCGAGCGTTTCCTTTCGGGCCGGGAGCTGGCGCAGGCGTCAGGTCCGCGAAATCGCTGACTCGCCGGCCACCCCGCCAGGCAGATCGGCGCTCCTGCTGCTGGTGACGACGTTCGAGTCGAAATGCGGGACGGGACGATTGGGAGAGCGTCTCCAACAGCGATTTGCGCATATTACCGGCCTCCGACGACGTGCTGATATCAACAATCCCGGATGTAAATCGGTGGAGATATATATAGCGCATTTCGGCCAGCGGAGGGAAGTCTGCTTCAAGGGCGACTTCAAGGATGCGCCAGCGGGGATGACCCTGCGCTTGCTCCGCGCAGCATCAGGCTGGCGTAACCCGCACCGGAAGTCTGACGGGCCCGTGGCCGATGGTCGTCATCCACGGCTCGGGATCGCCAGCCGCCTCGAAGCGCTGAATCTTCGGAAGCATGGCGCCGAGCATCGCGTCGGCTTCCAGCTGCGCGAGTGTCCGGCCGACACACATGTGCACGCCGGCACCCCACCCGACCTGACCGCGAACGTCACGCCCGATCTCGAATCGATTCGGGTTGGCCCACTTGCGCGGATCGCGGTTGGCCGCCGCGAACAGCAGCCCGCAGCGCGTGCCTGCGGGAATGGCGTGTCCCTCGATCTCCATGTCGCGCGTCGTGATGCGCCCCGCCATTCGCGAAGGGGAGTCCCACCTGAGGCTCTCGTCGAACGCGGTTCGCGTCATCGACGGGTTCTGTCTGAGCGTCTGATACTGATCGGGAAACTCACAGAAGGCGCGAATGGCGGTGCCAAGCGTCATGACCGTCGTGTCGGCGGCGGCCGAGAGCAGGATCTGCACGAGCAGCTTGGCCTCGGCGTGCGTGATCTCGCCCCGATCCGCGGCCTGAAACATCGCCATGCCGAGACCGTCGGGGTCGAGCTTTTCGCGATTGCAGCAGTCTTCGACCCACGCGAGCACCGGCTCGCTGCCGACCATGGCTTCGTGGAACAGTTCGTTCATCGGCCCCATCGTCGCCCACACCATGTGACCGAAGGCTTCCATATGTTCGCGGCCGGGTACGGGCAGCCCGAGCAGATCAGGCAGCACCTTGTAGACGAACGGACGGCAGATCGCGGCGACGGCGTCGAACTCATCATCTGATCCGAGCACGCGTTCGACAACGAGCGCGGCTTCAGCGGCGAAGGCCTGGGCCATTCGATTGAGGGCCCTCGGCGACAGCGCATTGGCAATGACGACGCGGACTTCGGTATGACGGGGCGGATCGTCGGTCAGGAGGATCTCCGGCCTCACCGAGTCGGGATCGTGCCAGGGGCGGGATCGACTCGAGAAGGATCGCCAGTCGGAGAGTGCGGCGGAGACGTGGCTGAACCGCCCGATGACGACGATGTCCTCGCGGGCGAGACGCACGACCGGCGCCATCTCGCGTACGCGATCGTCCACTGCCTTCGCGTGACGGACCGATTCGCGACTGAAGAGGTCGGTGTCGATTTCAGGGATCGCGATTGCCACGTTGCCTGAGTGTAATGCGTCCGATCAATGGGGCTGTTGTGATTGCAGCTCCTTGACCAATTCGGCAAGCTCCCGGTCGTGGTCCTCCTTGGTTTTCTGCTTGCGTTCATGCGGAGGCTGCGTGCGCACGGCCCAGCCGAGCACCGGTCGGAGCGCGAGCGTGCCGGTGTCCTGCGCGACGCCCGTGAGACCGCCAATCAGCTCGAGCGTCTTCTGCTCGCCGCCGGGGAGTGTCAGCGTCACAGGCACCCGGGAGAGCGCGCTGGGAAATGAGAAAGAAATGCCGGCGGACAACCATCGCCAGCGGGAGCGCGTGCGGTCGGCGTCCGTCAGCGTGGGCATTGCATCCGGCGGCGGGCCCAGCCAGTCAGCGGGCAGGAAGTCGTGTTCCGACGGTCCATGCGTGATCGCACGATTCGGATGGAACCCGCTCGAACTTTCGAGGTAGGGAAACAGGCGATTGAGCCAGCCGTTACTGATCGAGCCCCCGTAGACCTCGCGCGGCTTGTAGATGCACTGCCAGAAATCGCGATCCGGACGGCCGCACGCGCTCTCGACGAATTGATCACAGATGTCGCGAAGGCGCGCGACCCAGTCGTCCACACCGTACCCGGTCATCAGCTCGATGCGGCGCCGGATCTCGCGCCAGTCGTCGACCGTGCCGGTCAACTCGACACGAGGAATTCCACAGATGCACGTCATCGTGTAGTCGAAATAGCGCTCGAACGCGTCCATCATCACGATCTCGCTGACGGTACGTTCGATCGGACCTGACGTGGTGAAGGAGTTGAGAAAGAAATCCGCCGTCCCGCTGCCGATGTGGGCGCGGATCTGCTGGCACCAGCTCTCGACCACTGTGGCCCAGCCGTCAGCTGCCGGGGGGATGCAGCAGACGGCGATCGCCAGTTCCTTCCTGCCCTGGTGTTCGACGAACTGCCCGCGCAGCGTCTCGGCATTCAGGCGGATGTGAAGCGCGAATCCCTGCGCGATCGTCGTCCAGATCGCATCGGGCGTCAGCGTCAGAGGATAGTGCCGGGCGAAGGCCACATGTACGGCCGTCGCCAGCGGATGCCCGAACGAGCCTTTCTCGACGATCGATTCGGGCCCCGCGTGCGCCAGCAGGCTCGATGCTCCGACCCGGCGCGCGTTCGAATCGATGCCTGGCTTCCCCAGGACGGCCGTGAGGGAGGTGAGTGGCAGAGGGGTGTTGGCCGGCGCAACATCGTCAACGTCGAACGCAATACTCATGATTCACGCTCCAGAGACGCTCGAATGAGCGATTGTAGGCAACATTCGGAGCTCCCGGCGCGTTTCTGCCATAATCCCGACGCACGCCGCGCCATGACGCGCCGCGTGGGTCTCTTCGGCGCACAAGGAGGTCGAAGATGGTTGGGATTCTGAGCCTTACGTTGCTGGCAGCCGCGGCCGCAACGCCCTGCGAAAGCCTGCAGTCGATGTCGACTCCGCAAGTCACGATCACGGCGGCGGTCGTGCCGGCCGGAGTCTTCACGGCGCCGGCTCGTGGCGGCGGAGGTGGCGGAGGCCGCGGAGCTGGCCGCGACGGCGCCGGGGCGCGTGGCAACGCGCCAGCCGGACAGCCTGGCGCGCAAGCCGGTCAGGCAGCACGCGGAGGTCGTGGACGCGATGGAGGCCAGGGCGGCGGCCGAGCCGCAGCTCCGCCGATGCCGATCCCGGAGCACTGCCGCGTGCAGCTCGTGCTGAAGCCCTCTTCCGACTCCAACATCAACGCCGAGCTGTGGCTGCCCACGCAGAACTGGAACGGCAAGTTCCTCGCGGTCGGCAACGGCGGCTTCGGCGGCGCCATTCAGGGATACGGCGACATGCAGATCGCGCTGCGCGCCGGCTATGCCACGGCCGGCAACGACACCGGCCACTCGGCTGCTGACGGCCCGAACGGCATGTTCGCGCTCGGCCATCCCGAGAAGATCGTCGACTTCGCGTATCGCGCCATGCACGAGATGACGGCGACGTCGAAGAAGATCATCGACAAGCACTACGGCAAGGCGCCGCAGTTTTCGTATTACAAGGGCTGCTCCACCGGCGGACGTCAGGCGGTGATGGCGGCGCAGCGCTACCCGAACGACTTCGACGGCATCATCGGCGGTGCGCTTGCCAACCGCCACATCCAGATGCACACCTCGGGTGTCTACCGCAGCATCGAAGTGACGCGGAATCCCGAGCTCGCGCTGTCGCCGGAGAAGGCGACGCTCGTCAACAACCTGGTGATGAACACCTGCGACACGCTCAAGGAGGGGTTCCTGAACAACCCGCGAGCGTGCAAGGTGGACTTCTCGAAGCTCGCCTGCAGCGGCAGCACCGACGAGCCAACCTGTCTCACGAAAGGGCAGCTGAAGTCGGTCGAGACGTTCTACGGCGGCCTGAAGAACAGCAAGGGTGAGCTGATCTTCTCCGGCCAGGCGCTCGGCAACCCGATCAATGCACGACGGCCCATCGCGGAAGGCGGCCAGCCGGGCGGCGGCTACGATACGGTCCGCATCTGGGGCTTCCAGAACGAGAACTACGACTGGAAGACGTTCGACCTCGATCGCGACATGCCGCTCATCAACAAGAAGGTCGGCTTCGTGGATGCCGTCGATCCGGACCTCAGGAAGTTCAAGGCGCACGGCGGCAAGCTGCTGCTGTATGCCGGCTGGTCCGACACCACCATCACGCCCGAGAACACGGTGCTCTACTACGAGAGCGTGCTCAAGGAGATGGGCAAGGATCAGGCGAACTGGACGCGCCTCTTCCTGGTGCCCGGCATGGCGCACTGCGGCGGCGGCCCGGGCATCAACGCCATCGATACGCTCGGCACGCTCGAGCAGTGGCGCGAGAAGGGGATCGCCCCGAACCAGATCATGGGCACCAGCAACAGCGGGATGACACGCCCGGTCTGTCCGTATCCGCAGTATTCAGCCTACAAGGGCAGCGGCGATCTGAAGGATGCCGCGAACTGGTCCTGCAAGGCGCCTTGATCAGTAGACAGAATTCAGAAGACAGAAGACAGAAGATAGAAGGGAGAAGAAGGGCGCCCACACGTCCTTCCTCCTTCCTTCTTTCTCCTTCCTACCTTTATCTAAACCCAGAGCTCACTTGTGTTTGAGGATGCGAATCCCGGTTCCGGCGACCGGACCGCGCTGCGAGGGCGTCGAGGGCCGCTGGACGCGAGCTCCGTGAGCTCGCTGATCCCCACAGCCTTCTCGCGCGGTCAGGCGAGTCGGGTCGGTCGTCTCCACTGGGATTCGCATCCTCAACACAAGTGAGCTCTGGGTCTAGTTTCCTATCGCCACTTGCTCCTCGGTCGCATCCGCCGGTTCACCCGAACGCAGACCGATACTCAGCACATAGTCGCCGATCGACCCCTTCTTGAACGACGTGACAATCGCCTTGTACGTGCCAGCCTCGGTCAGCTCCATCTCGATGACACTGTGTCCCGGCCGGTTCTTCGCGTCGTCGTTCTCGTGGCTGTCGCCGGTTGGGCGAATGAGGATGAGGTACGTGTCGAACGCCCGCGATGCCACATCGAGCGTGAGCCGCTGTCCCGGCTCCCCTTCGAACATGTAGAGGTCCATGTACTCGCCGGTCTTCAGCGTCTGATCACCGGCTCCCAGACTTCCCCGCTCGATGCGTGGCGCCGTGACGCCCGCAGTCGGAACCGGTGCCGCCCCTCCCCAGGCGATTCGAAGACTGTAGGCGCCACTCTCCCCCTTCTCGAACGAGGTGACGACTACGCGATAGACGCCGTCCTCCGGCAGCTCGACGGAGAGGAGCGCGCGATTCGGATCACCCTCGTAGTCGTCGTTCTCCTCGAGCTTGCCGTTCCGTCCAACCAGGACGACATACGGATCGAAGTCGCGCGATCGCAAATCGATCGTGACGCGCTCTCCCCGACGGCCCACGATCGGGATCTCGTCGACGTACTCGCCAGAGCCGATGGTCTTGTCGCCCGCCTCGAGACGTCCGTTCTCGACCGTCGTCTCGCTAGCCTGGCTGTCGACGGGGCGGCGCGGATCGATGCCGGCCCCGTGCAGCCGCGCCGGGTCCGCCGTTGACATCACGGCGACGGCGGCCGCGACGATCGTTCGGTACTTCATCGTGGACTCTCCTGCCTTTTCCTGCTTGCTCTCGCAATCGGTAATCGGCACACTTCGCTAAAGCCCGAGCTCGACCGTGGGATTGCGGTGCAATTCCGGGAACCCGCCTTGACAGCCGGCCCGGCGCCGCAGATGCTGACTCACCAAATCGGCCATTCTCGCTGGAACTCATATGAAGAAGGCTCTCGCTCTCTGCGTGGTGCTGGCACTGCCGGCCGCAACCAATTGGCTTCACGCCCAGTCACCCGGAGCCGCCGACGCCGGGCTGGTCGGAACCTGGACCCTGGAATCGATGGAACAGAACGTCGGCGCGCCCCAGGCGGGACGCGTGGGAGGCCCCCGCGGCCTGCTCGTGTTCGACAGCGCCGGCCACGCGTTCGAAGCCGTCGTACGCGGAACCGCACGCGCTGGCGGACCGGGAGCAGGTCGTGGAGCAGGTCGCGGAGCAGCCCCGGCAGCTGCCCCGGCCGCGGCGGCGCCGCAGCCCGCCAGCGCCTTTTCCACGTTTGCCGGCTTCTGGGGGAACTACCGCGTCGACGCACAGAAGAAGACGGTGACCTATCGTCCCGA
This sequence comes from Vicinamibacterales bacterium, assembly GCA_036274155.1. Classification (GTDB taxonomy): domain Bacteria; phylum Acidobacteriota; class Vicinamibacteria; order Vicinamibacterales; family UBA2999; genus Gp6-AA40. The sequence goes on from DASUGH010000041.1 coordinate 31,919, forward strand.
GGGAGCGGTCAGCCCCAACATGATGGGGCGAGAGTTCTCGCGCACGTTCGAGGTCAACGGCAACAGGCTCATCGTGACGTCGGCGCCAGACGAACCACATCTCCAGGGGGTCACCCGCTGGACGTGGGAGCGGGTGCCGCCGGTGGAGAGCCTGGGACCGACCTACAAACAGGTGGTCGGCTTCTGGCAGCACGTGGTCGAGCAGCGGGTGAACGTCGCGACCGGAGCCGTGCTGTCGGAAACGAAGCGCGCGCCGAGCATCATCGTCTACACGCCATCAGGCTACGTCGGCGTCCACTTCCCGCCGCTCAACCGCAACCGCTTCGCCGGAACGGAACCGACCGATGCCGAGGCGGCAGAGGCGACGCGCGGTTACGTCGGCTACTTCGGTGCCCTCTCCGTCTACCCGCAGATGGTGTTCCATCAGGTGCTGGCGGGCCTGGGCTTCAGCGGATCGACGCTGAAACGACCACTCGAGATGTCGGGCTCGGGCTCGGATGTCACCATCAAATTCCCGCCCGGCGCGGCTCAGAACGGACAGCAGACCACGACCTGGGTGAAGCTGCATCGGCTCAGCGGTGAGGCCGAGATGATGCCGAAGAGCGGGAAGTGACAGCGAGGGTCCGAGCTTGAAGGGGTGTGGGGAATGCCTTACGATTGCGGACCGGCGTAACAAGCGGCGCGCTCGTCGAGCGCCCGGCCAAGGAGGACGATACGTGCGAGCGTTCACCGTCATTATGACTCTCTTCGTCGCAAGCCTGATGTCGGGAGCGACCGCAGTCGCTCAGGAAGGGCATCCGCTCAAAGGCTCATGGATTGGAACCTGGGGTCCGTCCAAGACGCACAGCGATGATCTCCTGATGGTGCTGAACTGGGACGGCAAGGCCATCACCGGCATGATCAACCCGGGCACCGACAACATCCCGATCAAGTCGGCGACGCTGATGCCCGACACCTGGGCCGTGCACTTCGAGGCGGCGGCAAAAGACACCACGTACACCTTCGACGGCAAGATCGAGAATCTGGCGATGCACAACCGGTCGATCACCGGCACCTGGAAGAGCCCGAAGGAGTCAGGCAAGTTCAACGTGCAGCGTCAGTAGTCTGGAGAGCCTTGCAATGACATCTGGCGTTCGACGCATCTCCGCTCTCGTGCTTGCCGCCATGCTGGCCGCGGTCGTCCCGGGATCGGCGCACCACGAGATTCTCGGCAAGTTCGACGACAAGAAGCCGGTCACCCTGAACGGCGTCGTCAGCGATGTGGACTGGAAGAATCCGCACGTGCACATCTTCATGAACGTGAAGGATGCGAAAGGTGCGGTGCTGAACTGGGCGATCGAACTGGAAAGCCCGATCGAGTTGCAGCAGAGCGGCTGGAACCGCGACACGCTTCAGCCGGGCGACACCATCAGCGTCCGCGGCATGCTGGCGCGCAACGGCAGCCGGCAGGCCTGGGGCGATTCCGTCGTAGTGTCGAAGACGGGAAGGCGCGTGCTCAACCTGACGGCGACGGCGCCGCCGCCGCCGCTCCAGCCGAGGCCCTCGCCACGGTGGCCCGACAAGCAGCCGCGACTCGGCCCGACACCGGGAGGCGTCCAGGGTTACTGGGCCTATCCGAGCGCCACGGTGCTGGTCGAGAAGGGGGTCAACGCGCCGATGTCGCGATACGGGCTCCTGAAGAACGTCAGCGACGCCCCGAAGGTTGCACCGATGCAGCCGTGGGCCCAGTCGCTTTACGTGCTAAGGCAGAGCCGGTTCCTGCAGGACGATCCGACGTTCCTCAACTGCAAGCCGCCCGGCGGACCGCGGCAGTTTCAGCAGTGGGAAGGCGTCCAGTTCGTCGAGGACCGTGAAAGACAGCGAATTTTCGTGTTGATTGGCGGCGGAAACAACAATTTCCGTATCATTTATACGGACGGGCGGAAGCAGGTCGGCCAGGTCGGCGGCGACGACGATAATCCGCTCTACTACGGCCGATCGGTAGGAAAATGGGAGGCCGATACGCTGGTCGTCGACACGAGGGGGTTCAACGAGGACTTCTGGTTCACCAACGGAGGGCTGCCACACACTGACCTGCTGCATCTCGTCGAGCGCTTCACGAGGCCGGATTACGACACCCTGAAGTACGAGGTGACGGTGGACGATCCCGGCGCGTACACGAGACAGTGGTCCAGCGAATGGACGTTGCGGTGGGTGGCGGGACAGGAGCAGCCGCGCCACCTGTGTCAGGAAAACAGACCGTGATTCTTCGCGCGCAGAGCGAGCCACGACAGACGGATATCGGTAAACGGAGGAACGACATGAAAGCGTACATTCTGGGCGGCCTGGTGATCGCAGGCGTGCTGCTGACATCTGTACAGAGCTCGGCCCATCATTCATTCGCTGCAGAATTCGACGGCACCAAGCGCGTCAAGCTCACCGGAATCGTGACGAAGGTGGAATGGACGAATCCTCACGTCTGGTTCTACTTCAACGTGAAGTCGGCCGAGAAGTCTCCCGATGGCGGCAAGACCTGGGTGCCAGGCGAATCCAAAGGCAACTGGGGCGCCGAGATGGGGCCGCCGCACGGTCTGCAGCGACAGGGCTGGCGCCGTGACTCGCTCAAGATTGGCGAAGAAGTCACGGTCGTGGGCTCTCTCGCGAAGAACGGCACCCAGCGCATGAACGCCAACTCGGTCACGCTCTCCTCGACGGGCGGCAGGCCGGGCCAGACGCTCGACGCGGCCTCCAGCCAGGGCCAGAACCCGTAACGGCGCCTGGGCATTCGGTTCGAGTCAGGAGCGTCGTATGCGGCAGAAGTTGTTACTGACATCGGCGGCGCTGGCGCTGTTCGCAGCGCCGCTGGTGTGCCGCTCGGTCCTCGCGCACGAGGACGATCAGGCTTCGCCAGCTGCGGCAGCCGGCGCTCAGCCGGCAGCCGGCGCTCAGCCGGCACCCGCGCAGGGCGGTGAAGCCGGCCAGGGGGGCGGCGCTCGCCAGGGCGGTGGACAAGGCGGCGCGCGTCAAGGCGGTGGCGGGGGACGTCAGGGTGGCCGTGGCGGACGTCAGGCCGGCCCTCCGCCAGGGCCCGCGCCGCGCGGTGCCGATGGCCGGGCGCTGCTCGGCGGCGCCACACCAAAAGAAACCGGCGTGTGGACTCCCAACTTCGGCATCACCGAGCCGATCGCACCGGTGGCGACCGTGCCCTTCAAGCCGTGGGCACGAGCGCTCTACGACGACAGGCAGAAACACGAGCTCGAGCCGCACACCCGGTGCAAGGCCTCGGGAGTGGCACGGCAGTTCCTCACGCCGTACGGCGTCGAGTTCGTCGAGATGCCGGAGCTGCAGCGGATCTACATCTTCGACATCGGCGGACCGCACACGTACCGCACGATCTTCATGGACGGCCGGACGCATCCCAATCCGCCGCAACCGACGTATTACGGGCACTCGGTCGGCTGGTGGGAAGGCGACACACTCGTCGTCGAGACCACCGGATTCAACGAGGATTTCTGGCTGGATCGACGCGGACTGCCGCACACCGAGCAGCTCAGGACCGTCGAGCGCTTCACGCGCGCCAACTCCACGACGATGAACTACGAAGCGACCATCGATGATCCCGGCGCCTACACCGCGCCGTGGAAGGGCGCCTTCACACTCCGCTGGAATGCCGGACAGGAGCTGTTCGAGTACGTCTGCCAGCAGGCCAACTACGCCAGCGAGCTGATGGTGGGCCAGTTGGGGAAGGTGAATCGCTCCACCACGATCATCCCGTAGGGCTCGCGAATGCGAGTGCTCGAAGGCCAGGTTCGCCTGGCCTTTTTTCGTGTACGACGGACATGTCCAACCGAGCTGAAGCTCGGTTCTGCGACAACGAAACACCATTTCGCAGAACCGAGCTTCAGCTCGGTTAGGTACGGGACCACCTACGGCTTGCGCTGCGGATCGTAGTCGGCCCTGATCGTGTTCTTCTGACGGGCTACCTCGAACAGGGTCGGATAGAACTGCACGAAGGTGTTTTCGACAGCCGCGTTCCTGGCATGGCAGGCGTAGCACGACGCAGTCTGCGCCAGCGGCGCCGCACGATCGGCGCCCTTCGGTCCACCGAACGTGAAGTAGGCCCAACCGCCGTTCGGATAGCGCTGCCGATCCTTGACGGCCGCCTCGATCGCCACCACGTCTCCTTGCGTCCGTCCGCCGTTGTTGATCGACACGTTGGCGTCGGCCCGGCGCAGCTCCAGCACCAGCATCGTTCCGTCGGGCCATGTACCCGATCGGACGAACTCGCGATACGCCGCCGGCGAGACGAACACGTTGTCGAACAGCGGCGGCTGATTCGACGCCGGCTGCTGCGGACCGTAGGTCATCCCGAGTCCGCTCGTGAGGTACACCCACTCGCGGTAAGCGGTCGGCCGCATCACCTGGTCACCGGAGAACTCTGGTCCGTCGGCCGGTGCCTGCGCGCCCAGTCCGTACGGCAGGCCGCAGATGGCGAGACCGACGATCAGACCTGACACCAATCTGTGCATGGCGCATTGTGCCATGTCGTATCGATTGGCGGCGAACCCTGCGAGGCTTTCGCAAGGCGGACCAGCCTGAGTGCGCACTGCAGAATGCAGAACGCCGAGAAACGATTCAGGCCCCGCGGTTCATCTGTCTTCTGGTGTCCGGCTTCGACACCAGCGGTGGGTCGTCGCGTCGTGGCAGAGCCGGATGTGTCCGCCATTGAACGGACCTGTCTCGCTGCCGGACAGCTGAAACCCGACTCCTGCCGGCAACTTTCTCCGGCCGCGCTCCGTCTAACCGTTCACTCGGTCTTCCCGTCGGTCCGGTCGATCCAATCGCTCCCCCGGGTCGACCCAACGACGATGTCGTTCACAGTTGCGCAGGAGATCAATGTTGTGCGTGTGCTCGATCGCTGACCGGGCAGGCCAGCGGACCACGTCTCGAATCCCCGCGAAAGACTGGCCGTGTGCGCACGTGGCACATCGGTTGCTCCCCGGTGAGCCAATCAGCGATTCGGTAATGCGCGCGCTTCCGCAGCGTATATATGGAACGAGGGAACCACGGCCGCGCGGGGCGCGCTCACCGGCACCCGCCGGGCGTTCACCGATTAGTGCGGAACACATCGTTCGCCGGTGTCGTCTGCAACCTTCGAACGGCGGGCGGGTATTCCTACCGGTAAGCAAGGCACCGCAGAAACGGGGGCGGACGTCAGAGCACTACCAGGAAGACACGATCTCACGGGCAACCGTGAGTGGGGCGGGACGCCAGCGCGCGGCAACGCGCTGACGCCCCTGATCACAACCCGCAGGTATTGGCTGCGGGCCGGACTGCGCCAAGTATAGGCGAATGGTCGGCCCGCGCGTGGAGGGCTGGCCAGATGGGGTCCATCAGTGTACTGGTGTGCGCATTGGAGCTGCTTGGCCGTTCAGCGGTGAGCATGCCGCCAATCAAGGTTCTGGCCACCCCTCCAGCCGGCGTCTCCGTCAACGCCGAAGCGTTCGTTCGCGCAGATGAAGGAATCATTTACGTGCTCGCTCCTGGCGCGGCGTATCGCCACGCACGCTGCGACGAGCGCCGCTCGCTCGTCAAGCTGGCCAGCGTTCTCGTCCACGAGGAATGGCACATCCGGCATGGTGCGGACGAGCGCGGGGCATACGAGGCACAGCTCGGCACGCTGCTGCGCCTCGGAATGCAGCCGGACTCCGCCGTGTACATCGGTGTGGTGCGCTCGATGAACTGGGTGCTGAAAGCGCGCGAGCGCGACGCCGCCAACGCGCGCCGCGCCGCAGCCACATCCGACCGAGCTATCGCTGACGCGGGTCCTGTTCCTTCACCAGGTAGATGATCTGGCCAAGGTGGTGCTCGAAGTGCGCCAGGCAGCGCAGGACAATCGCGAAACGGGTGCGATCGTCGGAGCCGGTCGCTTCGTACGCACGCGACCAGTCCTCGATGGATTGCCCGCGCACTGTTCTCTTCACCAGGGCCACCGCCTCGTCGAGCGCCGCGAGCACTTCCTCCTTCGGGCGCCGGCTCGTGTCGGTGAACTCGAGCGGCCGGTTGCGCACGTATCCAGTGCCGGCGATCTGCGCACCGATGTAGTAATTCAGATTCCCGGTGATGTGCAGCACGAGGTGACCGATGCTGTTCCCGTACTCATAGGGACGGGTCCAGAACTGGTCGTCGGTGAGACCGGCGGTCAGCGTGCGCGCCTGCGTTGCAAACTTCTCGAAATAGTGTTCGAAGCTCGGCCCGATCACGTCGGTCGGCATCGCGTCATTCCTCTTCTGACGACCGCTTCCGACACGCGGCATGCGCGGCGCGCACGAGCGCTTTCAGGCCGGGCTGGCGCAGATCGGACGACGTCGCGAGCGGCACGTGCCGGTGCAGTTTGCCGTCGCCGCGCAACAGCCCGCGTGGATCGGCCAGCGTGCTCCCGTTGAACAGGCCGATCTTCACGCCGGTCTTGCTGATCATCAACGTGCACACGACGTCGCGACATCCAGGACCGTAGCCGTAGAACGCAAACGGGCCGGCCGTGTCCATGACCTCCGCGGCGCCGGGCAGCAGGCCGCGGACGAACGAACGCGCCTCGTGCGCCAGCCTCTGGATCTCCGGCGTGTAGCGCGCGATCACCGTGTCGAACGTCCGCACGGCGGCACGGGCGCTCATGGGATGCGCAGCGCCACGGCGTCGGCGCGAACGAGGTCGGCGTATTCAGGCAGGAACCAGCCCTCAGCGATCAGCTCGTTCAGTCGGCGCTCGACGCGGCTGACATACGCTGCCGAATTCGCGTACAGCGCATGCAGCGTGGCGTCGGGCACTGGAACCCTGGTTCCCGCCAGCTGGCACAGCCGATCCTGGGCCGTCGTCTTCCCCTTGCCGAACACGCCGTAAGCGGCGACCGGCACGTCCACCCAGACGTTGCGGACACCGCCCTTCGCGTTGCCGTGCTCGTCGAGCGAGAGATGCGAACCGTCTCCCGCCGGATCCTGATCGACGGTGATGTACGGCGCGTGCGGCGGCGCCTTGCCTTCGGCAATCCAGGCGATCAGGTGCTGCAGCCCGACGGCGGTGAATGCGCCCGCCGGAAAGTTCGTGACCGGCAGCGTGCAGGGATCGTTCTGAAACGCCGGACTGTCGCGCGAATTGTTGTGCGGCATCCCTGCCACCTCATAGATGCGGAAGCGGTTGCCCGGCTCATCGCTGTCCGGACGCCGATAGACGATGCCGCGCTCCGCCCAGGTCACCACTTCAGTCTGCGTCGGCATCTGGATCATCGGCACGTCGACGATCGGCAGCGGCGTGTTTCCGTTGGTGCTCGTCAACAGATACCCGTCGAACACCGGTCCGCCGTCCGGCATCCGCAGCTCGGCGTGCGCGCCGAGGTACGTGCGCACGGTTCCGCTCGATGCCGACGTCCCCATGAGGGTGATGCGGCGGACGTCGTACGGCGCGAACGGCCCGGTGCGGCTCTTCGCGAGGCGGCCCACCTGCGCGATGATCTCGATGGCCTGGTTGTTGGCAATGGCGAGCGTCGAATACCGTTCGGCGTTGAAGTTCCTGAGCAGCGTGATGTTCGCAGCGCTGTGCACGATCTCGAGGAAGATATGGCGCCGTGTGAGGATCGACACGCGCGACCACTCGAAGATCAACGAGCGGCCGCCGGCATGCAGCGCCTCCGCCACGACGGTGCCGCTGAAGCTCTTCACGTCAGACGGGCGGCGGACGATGATTCGTGTCGTGTAAGGCGCGCCGGCTGCCGATCCCGACACGAAGAACTCTTCGGTGACGTACGGGAAGTCTTCGACGCGCGCTGCGCCGGGAACGACGCTCACCGGCGGATCGGGATACATCTTGCCGGGTGCGGCGACCGCGTCCGAGATCGTCGGTACCGGTGGAACCGCTGCCAGCACGGGCGCGGACGATCCGGCAAGCAGAGCCGCGACGAGCGCGCGCCACGCGGTCGATGACGTCATGTGAGAACTCCTGTGCGCGCATTATGCCGCAGTGTCCGATGGCGTGTCCGCCTTCGGGCGGACACTACGTCGATGTGTTGATACAATCCCACGGCCAGCTTCGAGGAGGCGCCCTGTGATCATCGATTCCCACGGCCACGTCACCGCACCCGACAGCCTCTACGTCTACAAGGCGCAGATCGTCTCGCATCGCGGCGCCCACGGGCGCGGCGGCAATCTCGCCAACGACGAGGATGTGCGGCAGGCGCTGAATCAGCCGGTATTCGGGGGCAGCTCGCATCTCGGCCAGTTGAAGGAGGTGGGCACCGACCTCCAGCTGATCTCACCCCGGCCGTATCAGATGATGACCAGCGAGCATCCGCGGCTCGTCCAGTGGTTCGTGGAAGAGACGAACAACATCATCGCCAGGCAGGTGCAGCTCTACCCCAACACGTTCCGCGGCGTCTGCGGCCTGCCGCTCACGCCCGGCGTCAGCCCGAAAGCGGTGCTCCCCTACCTCGAGAAGTGCATCAAGGAGCAAGGCTTCGTCGGCTGCCTGCTGAACCCTGATCCCGGCGAGTGCAGCGGCGCCGAAACGCCGCCGCTCGGCGATCGCTTCTGGTATCCGCTGTACGAGAAGCTCGTCGAGCTCGACGTCCCCGGCCACATTCACTCGACCGGCTGCCGCTCGGAGCGGCTCACCTACTCGCTGCACTTCATCAACGAGGAGAGCATCGCCGTCGTCTCGCTGCTCACGTCCGACGTGTTCAAGGATTTTCCGACGCTGAAGATTCTCGTCTCACATGGCGGCGGCGCCATTCCCTACCATGTCGGACGGTTCGAAGCGAGCTCACTACGCGGCAAGGGGCCGCGATTCTCCGAGCGGATGCGGAATCTCTACTACGACACCGTCCTCTACTCGAAGGATGCGCTCGAGCTGTTGTTCAAGACCGTCGGCGTCGATCGCTGCCTGTTCGGCACGGAGCGGCCAGGCGTCGGCACGGTCAAGGATCCGAAGACGGGACGCTGGCTGGACGAGACGCGCTTCACCATCGAGTCGATCGACTGGCTCAGCGCCGCCGACAAGAAGATGATCTTCGAGGACAACGCGCGCAAGGTCTTCAACCTGAAGGTTGCCGAGGCGGTGGGCGTCTGAAGCCGCGTCCGCAGAAGGAGCACAGCATGCGAACCATCACATCGCGTCGCCTCTTCCGGTTCCTGATCGTGGCGGCGGTGGTTCTCCTGATCGGCTGGCCTCGAGCGCAGGCACTGCAGAAGGTCACGATCAACTACCCGACGCGCAGCGGCGCGTCGTGGCCGCTCTACATTGCGAAGGACGGCGGCTACTATCAGAAGTACGGGCTCGACGTGGAGCTCAAGTTCGGCGTGCATCCCACCGGCATCGCCATGCTCACGAACGGCGAGGCGGTGATGATCAATCACTCGCTCGAACAGGGCATGAACGCCAGCAAGACGGATCCGTCGGCATTCGTGCTCACCGGCAGCTCGTCGAACAAAGGGGTGTTCGCGCTCATTGGACAAAAGGAGCTGACGAGCCCGAAGCAGCTCAAGGGGAAGAAAATCGCCGTCGGGGCGCTCGGCGACGCGCCGTACAACTACACCGTGGCGCTGCTTGGCACCTACGGCATCGGACCGCGTGACGTGGAATGGGTCCAGGTGGGATCCGACGTCAATGGGCGCGCCGCGGCGCTGACGACCAACCGCGCCGATGCGACGCTGCTCACCGCCCCGAACTACTTCCGGCTCGAGGAGACGGGGTACAAGAACCTTGCCAATCTCGCCGAACACGACGTCTACGCGGCTACCGTCTATCTGTTCAGCAGGCCCGCGGTCAAAACCAGCCCGCGGCTTCCCGAACAGATCATCAAGGCGCACGCCGAAGCCATCAAGCGCTTCTACGACGACAAGGCGTTTGCCATCAAGACGTACATCGCATACGACAGGCAGCCGGAACCGGACGTCACGCGCATCTACGACATCTACCAGAAGGGAAACATCTTCGATCGCGTGCCTTACGTGATGGGCGAAGCCGTGAGCTCGATCATCAAACAGCAGGTCGATCCGCGTCAGGCCGCCGACTTCAAGGCCTTCGATTTCCGGCGGGCCATCGACAACAGCACGGTCGAGCGGCTGGTCAAGGAGGGCTTCTTCAGGCAGCTGTTCGGCGCCGGCGTCGCCGCGGAGGAGCAGCGCAAAGCGAAGCTCGCCTTCCGGTAAGCCCTCCAGAGGATGCACAAGCTCGACATCAGGGGGCTTACCAAGCGTTACTACGTCGAGCGCGACGGCCGCCAGGTACTCGCGCTCTCCGACGTGTCGCTCTCGCTCGGCGACGGCGAGTTCATGGCCATTGTCGGTCCGAGCGGCTGCGGCAAGACGACACTGCTCAACATCGTCGCCGGATTGCTGACATTCGACGCCGGTTCCGTGGCAATCGACGGCACGCCGATCGATGGCCCGGGTGTCGACCGCGCCGTCGTGTTTCAGCACTCGAGTCTGCTGCCCTGGCGGACGGTTGGCGGCAACGTCCGCTACGGGATGGAGCTGCAGAAGCGGTTCAACTCCGTGGAGATGCAGCGCCGGGCGGAACACTTCACCGCGCTCGTCGGGCTCACCGGCTTCGAACGTCACTATCCCTCGGAGCTCTCGGGCGGCATGCAGCAACGGGTGAATCTGGCCCGCGCACTGGCCGCCGACCCGGCGGTGCTGCTGATGGACGAACCGTTCGCGGCCCTCGATGCACAGACGCGCGAGCACATGCAGGCGGAGCTGCTGAAGATCTGGAGCGCTGCTCGAAAGACCGTGCTCTTCATCACGCACCAGATCAACGAGGCGGTCTATCTGGCCGATCGCGTTGCGGTGATGAGCGCCAGACCTGGCCGGGTGAAGGGTGTGTTCGAGATCCCGTTCGAGCGACCGCGTACGCTGCGGCTCAAGAGAGAGCCGAATTTTCTGAAGATCGAGGACGCGATCTGGCAGATGGTCGAGGAGACGCCGGACCGCATCGGCATCAAGCAGTAGACAGAATTCAGAATACAGAAGACATTCGCAGAACCGAGCTTCAGCCCGGTTAACAGAAGACATTCGCAGAACCGAGCCTCAGCCCGGTTAACAGAAGACATTCGCAGAACCGAGCTTCAGCTCGGTTGGACAGCTCAGAACCGGGCTTCAGCCCGGTTCGACAGAATTCAAGCGACAATGCCCAGCGCCGAAGGCCGCGGACACTCCGTGCAGACCACCACAGAACCGGCACTCCTCGAGCGCCCTCAGAGGAGCTTCTTCGCACGCCATGAGCGGCTGATCCTCGGCGGACTCTCGGTTGCACTCGCCTTGGTCGTCTGGCAGTGGCTGTGGTCGACGGGGACGATCTCGCCTCTGTTCTTCACGGGGCCGTCTGCGGTCGCGTCGCGCTTCGCGATCGAGTGGAGCGAGGGACGGCTGAAGCAGGACATGGCGTACAGCGGCCTCAACTTCGTCCTCGGGGTAGGCATGGCCGTGAGCGCCGGCGTTGTCTGCGGCGTCCTCATCGGCTGGTACCGGCGCCTTGGCATGGTCTGCGAGCCCTTCCTCACGGCGCTCTACTCGACGCCTCGCGTCGCGCTCGTGCCGCTGGTACTCATCTGGTTCGGCACCCGCATGTGGTCGAAGGTCTTCATCGTGTTCATCAACGCCTTTTTTCCGGTGTTGATCAACACCATCGGCGGCGTCAGGGCGATCGATGCCGACCTGGTGCGCGCCGCCCGCGCGTTTCGCGCGTCGGACTGGCAGCTGTTCACCACCGTGGTGATTCCGGGATCGGTTCCCTTCATCCTGACCGGAGTCCGCCAGGCGGTGGCGCTCGGCCTCATCGGTGTCGTGGTCGGGGAGATGTTTGGCGGCAGCGAAGGAATCGGCTATATGGTCAGCTACGGCGGACAGAATCTGCAGACCGATACCATGTTCCTGGGCGTAGTGATCATCGCCGGCGCCGGCATCATCCTGACGTGGCTGGCCGAACAGCTCGAGCGCCACTTCTCGCGATGGCGGCCAGAGAGATGAGCGATCGATGATTTACGGATTTACGAATTGACGGATTTGAATTGACGAATTGACGAATTGACGAATTGACGAATTGACGGATTGACGGATTACGGATTGACGGATTGACGGATTGTTGGCGGAGCACTCCATGTCAGAGATCGTGCTGGGGATCGGGTCGTCGCACGGACCGCTGTTGTCTACGCCTCCGGAGCAGTGGGACCTGCGGGCGAAGGCGGACCGTGAGAACAAGAGCCACTGGTATCGAGGCAAGGCCTACGACTTCGAGTCGCTGCTGAAGGAGCGCGCGCCCGGCTTTGCGAAGGAGATCGACGTCGAGACGCGGCGGAGACGCTTCATGGAGTGCCGGCGGGCACTCGAGGCGCTCGGCGAGAAGTTCAACGAGGTGGCGCCGGACGCCGTGGTGATCCTCGGCAACGATCAGCGCGAGTTCTTCAACGCCGGGCTGACGCCGGCCATCACCATCTATCGCGGCAGTCAGATTAGCAACGTGCAGCACCTGCACGAGGATCAGCCAGGGCTGAACATCGCCGAACCTGGCAACTCGCCGGCCGAGGGGGCGACCTATCCTGGCGCCACTGCGCTTGCCGACCACATCATCCGCGCGCTCGGTGAGGAGAATTTCGACCCTGCGCAGTCGGATGCGACACCGAGCGGAGCGCCGCGTGGCGGCATCCCGCACGCCTACGGCTTCTTCTACCACACCATCCTGCAGGACAGGACGCCGCCAAGCGTGCCGATCATCCTCAACGTGCACTTTCCGCACAACACGCCCAGGGTCCGCCGCTGTCTCGAGCTCGGGCGTGCTCTATATCGCGCGCTGGAGGCGTTCGACGGCTTCAAACGGATTGCGCTCATGGCGTCCGGGGGCCTCACGCACTTCGTGATCGACGAGGATCTCGACCGGAAGGTCATCGCCGCGATGGAATCGGGAGACGAGCGCGCCCTGGAGGCGCTGCCGGAAAACCTCTTCAAGGTCGGCACCGCAGAGATCAAGAACTGGCTGCCGGTGATTTCGGCGATGAACGCCGCCGGGTTGCGCTATCACCAGGTCGACTACGTTCCGTGCTATCGATCGGAGGCAGGAACCGGCAACGCGATGTGCTTCGCGTACTGGGAATAGCAGACCCATGGACGATCTCCTTCAGCGCCTCAGCCGAGTGGATGCGTGTGCGGTCTCGGATGCCCTCGACAAACTCGCCCTCGCGGGGGCGGTCAGCGGCCTGCGGCGCTACTCCACCGACCGCCGCATCTCCGGACGGGTCATCACGGTCAAGCTCGAACGAGACGATGGCCGTCCCGTGGCATCGCGGCACCTCAGCACAGCCGCCGTCGACGGCGCCGCACCCGGCGAGATCATCGTCATCGAGCAGCGTACCGGCATAGACGCGGCTGGATGGGGTGGCAATCTTTCGCTCGGAGCCAAGCTGGCCGGCGTCGCAGGCGTGATCGTCGAGGGCTCGACGCGCGACGTCGACGAGGCGCGCAGCTACGACTTTCCCGTGTTCGCCAGAACCCATACCACCCGCACGGCACGCGGCCGCATCGTCGAGGTCGGGACCAACGTGCCTATTGTGGTCGGCGACGTCGAGGTGGCACCCGGCGACTACGCGGTGGCCGACGGCAGCGGCGTCGTATTCGTCAAACAGGCCGACATCGCGCGCGTGCTCGCCGCCGCCGAGGCGATTGCCGAGCGCGAGCGGACGATGGTGATCGCGCTCAAGGACGGCATGCGCATGAGCCAGGTCATGGACAGGACGTACGAAACGATGCTGAAGAAAACCTGAGATGGCATCCCCACCCGATCCCGTCGTCGAACGCGCCGCCAGACTCGACACGACATCGCTCAGTGATGCCCTCGATCGTCTTGGCATCGCCGGCCAGTGTCTCGACATCAAGCCGCTCGATCATCGTTTCCAGCTGACCGGCCGCGCGTTCACGATCCTGTACGGTCCGGCAGCCCGGCCGCCCGGCACGGTCGGCGACTACATCGACGATGTGCCGCCTGGCGGCGTGGTCGTGCTCGACAATGGCGGCAGGCCGAACGCCACCGTCTGGGGAGACATCCTCACCTGGGTCGCGCATCGCCGCGGTGTTGCGGGAACGGTGATCGATGGCGCCTGCCGCGATACGAAGCTCGCGCGCGAGCTCGTGTATCCGATCTACAGCCGCAGTTACTCGATGCGCACCGGCAAGGACCGGGTGCAGGTAGAGGGCGTGAACGTGCCGGTCACGATCGGCGACGCGCGCGTCTGCCCCGGAGACCTGCTGCGCGGAGATGCGGACGGCGTCGTCGTGATCCCTGCCGCCCACGAAGCGGCCGTCCTGGCGGCCGCCGAGGAAATCGACTCAGCCGAGCGCGAGATCCGAAACGCCGTGAGCCAGGGGAAGACGCTTGCCGAAGCCCGCAAGCACCTGGGCTACCACCAGCTGCAGTCGAGGAAAGGCTGACGTCGAACGGAGGGGACCCTCAGATCCGCCCGTCGTCCCCGTACCACTCGACGTGACGCGACCAGCTGGCACAGTGCAGACACTTCGTCCAGTGCCAGCGGTGCGCGCACCCGGGACACCGCCCGCCTGTTGTGAACGTGTTCCAGACCGTGCCGCATCCCTGGAACGATGGCATCGACGGATCGTTGCCCGTGCAGCACCACCGGCTGGACGGCCTCGGCTGCCAGGCGCAGCGCGGGCAGCGGATGCGGACATACCACTCCTCGTCGAGCGGACCGTACGTGGTGGACACGTCGCGATCCTTGGACGGGTCGCGCTTCAGCAGCCACCACGTCGCGAGGTCGAACGCAAGCGGCCCCGGCTCCGGCGCCGGCTGTGACATCCTCTGGTGGGTTGTTCTCATTTCCTCTGACCTGCACGGTTCGCCGCTGCGGGTTGACGCTCGCGCGGCGGGATCGCGTGCTCGTCTGTCCCGCCGGGCATTCGTACGACGTGGCGCGAAGCGGCTACGTCAACCTTCTCCAACCACAGGATAGACGGTCCCGGGCAGCCGGCGACGCCAAAAGCGTGGTCGAGGCCCGCGCGCGCCTGTTTGCGGCCGGCACGGGGCGGGCGGTGCTCGATGCGCTCGCCAGTCGCGCGGCAACCCTCACGCTCGACGCGCACGCTGGAGTCGCCGACCTGGGATCCGGCTCTGGCGATCTGCTCGGCACCCTGTCGGCGCGGCTGCCAATCGCCGGCGTGGGCGTCGATCTCTCGCAGGCTGCCGCAGAACATGCCGCCCGCCGATATCCGGCGCTGACGTGGGTCGTGGCCAACGCGGATCGCCGTCTGCCGTTTCCCGACCGCAGCGCCAAACTCGTGCTGTCGCTCCACGGACGCCGGAATCCTTCAGAATGCGCGCGAGTGCTGGCACCAGGTGGCTTCCTCCTGATGGCCGTGCCCGCGCCCGACGATCTCGTCGAGCTCCGGGCGCTCGTGGGCGGTCAGCCTCTCGCCCGTGAGCGCAGCCATCGTCTGGTAGACGACCACACAGGGCACTTCATGCTGGTCGAACAGATCACGGTGCGCGAACGTCAGCACCTCGATCGCGGAATGCTGCTCGACCTGCTGCGAATCACCTACCGTGGCGAACGTCGAAGCGCTGCGCCGCGCGTCGACGCGCTCACGAGTCTCGAGGTGACGATGGCGTCGGAGGTGTTCCTGCTGGCTCCCGTCCAAACGTGAACGTGCAGTCAGAGGGGTGCGCAGTCTAGCAGCCCGTGGTGAAAACCACCAACCGGGCTGTGAGGACACCGAGACAAACCACAGGGGCACCGAGAGCACAGAGATCCATGGGGGGTTTCTCTGTGTCTCTGTGCCTCGGTGGCGAAAATCTCGGTGCCTCACAGGCCGATACGATTTCACCACGGCCTGCTAGAATTCCGCCATGCGCACACCTGCCATCGTCCTCGTTCTCCTGACCAGCGCCGGGTACCTCGCGTCCCCGATCCAGGCACAGAGCCAGACCCCGGCCAGAATCGTCTCGCCGAACGGGACCGAGATGTCCACGTACTACATCGTTCTGCTGCGACGCGGACCGAAGTGGACGTCGGCGGTGACGCCGGAGACGAGCGCCGTCTCGAAGGCTCACATGGACAACATCGAACGCTTGACCCAATCGGGACAGATGCTCGTCGCAGGGCCGTTTCTCGACCAGACCGGCGACAGGGCACTGGCGGGGATGTTCATCCTGCGGGCCGCGTCGGCCGACGCGGCGAAGTCGCTGGCCGACAGTGACCCCGCCGTGAAAGCCGGCCGTTTCGTCTACGAAATCCTCCCATGGCTGGGCCCGGCATCGCTGCGCCAATGATCGGTCGTCTGTCGGTTCGCATTCGGCATTCCGCATCCGGCATTGAGCATTGAGTGCTATTGAGGCCGCCTCCCTCCAAACCCAGTCGCCTGCTCGAACGCGTACGCCATCTGCAGTACACCGAAATCGTCGGAACGTCGGCCGACGATCTGAATGCCGACCGGCAACCCTTCTGGCGTGAATCCCGCGGGCACTGAGATCGCCGGGCAGCAGGTCACCGAAATCCAGTACGCGGATTTCATCCACTCGACGTAGTGGGTCATCGCCACGCCGTCGATGGTCCTCGGCCAGGCCCACGCCGCGTCGAACGGCGGCACCTGGTTCACCGCGCAGAAGACGAACTCATATCGCTCCTGAAAGCGGCTGAAACGATCGAGCAGCTCACCGTGGCGGGCCATTGCACGAGCGACGTCGGCGCTCGTGAGCGTCTGCCCCGATTCAACCTCCTTGATCGCTTCGGGCTTCATCAGGTGACGACACTGAGCGAGCAGCGATCCGTACGTTGCCGCGCTGCGATACGCCCGCAGCGTCAGGAAGATCGAATCGGCATCGTCAAGGTCTGGAGCGGCGTCCTCCACAACGCACCCAAGAGCCTCCAGTGTTGCGCGCTGCGCCTCGAGCGCCGATCGCACACGGCGATCGAGCGGCAGTCCGCCGAGATCCGGACACCACGCGACCCGCACGCCGTTGACGCTCCGCTCCAGCGGCCGGCGGAAATGGAACGAATCCATCGGCGCACCATCAGGGTTGGACGGACCTGGACCAGCCATGACGCTCATCAGGAACGCAACGTCGGCAACCGTCCTCGCCATCGGCCCGTTGACCGACAGGTTCGATACGGGGATGTCATCGGGATCGGTCGGCACGAGGCCGACTGACGGACGCATGCCCACCACGTTGTTGAAGTTCGCCGGGTTTCGCAACGACCCGCCGAGGTCGCTCCCGTCGGCAATCGGCAGCATGCCGGCAGCCAGAGCCGCGCCGGCGCCGCCGCTCGACCCGCCCGCACTCTTGCTGCGGTCATACGGATTCAGCGTCGTCCCATACACGCTGTTGTAGGTGTGGGATCCGAAGCCGAACTCCGGGACGTTCGTCTTGCCGATTGGAACCGCGCCGGCCCGCCGAAGCCGGTCGACGAGCACCGAATCCTCGCCGGGCATCTCATGCTGGTAGATCAGCGAGCCGCGGGTGAACGGAAACCCTGTTGCTGCCTGGAGATCCTTGAACGCGATCGGCAACCCATGAAGCGGCGGCAGCGGCTCCCGTCGCGCTGCACGCTCGTCGGCAGCAGCCGCCAGCGCGAGGCACCGCTCGTCGTCCAGTTTCGCGACGATGGCGTTGAGCGCCGGATTGACGAGGCTGATTCGATCGAGGTGAGCCTGCATCAGCTCGCGGGCCGACAGCCTGCGCGCCTGAATGAGCCGAACGAGCTCGGTTGCACTCATGAAGCAGAGGTCGCTCATCGAGGAGGTTCCTTCGCAACGCGGATCTTCAAATCCGCGTGACCGCGGATCCCGAATCCCGAATTCCGAGTCCCGGTCCAGTGCTACATTACCCGACCGTGCGCACGCGATCGCTGCTGCTGACGCTGGTCGCCGCATCGTGGATCGGCTCGCCTCCCCTGGCTCCGTCGCTCGCCGGACAGCGCGGAAACGCCGTGGCGCGTCCTGCGCCGCGCTGGCCCGACGGCCGGGTCAACCTCGGCGCGGCGGCAGGTGAAACTGGCCTCTGGGAACGTCGAAACGAGCATCTGGTCGTCAACCCGAAGTCCTATCAGGCCAGCGCCACGACCAGCGCGAGGATTCACATCGACCAGGTCCCGCTGCAGCCGTGGGCACGCGCGCTCACCGATTACCGCCACAGCCTGTCGCTGGCGAGCGAACCTTACACGCGCTGCAAACCGTCCGGAGGACCGCGGCAGCTCATGTCGCCGTACGGGCTCGAGATCCTGGATGTCCCGGAGTTGCAGCGCATCTACATCCTGAACGTCGCCAACGCACAAAGCTACCGGGTCATCTTCATGGACGGACGAGCTCACCCGACGACCCTGAACCCGAGCTCCCTGGGACATTCGGTGGGCCGCTGGGAGAAGGACACGCTGGTCGTCGACTCGGTGGGGTTCACCGAGGACTTCTGGATGAACCGCGACGGGCTGCCGCACACTTCGCTGTTGCACCTTGTCGAGCGTTTGACCCGTGTCGATTACGAGACGCTCGACTACGAGGTCACGATCGAGGATCCCGGTGCGTACACCGCGCGCTGGACGAGCGGTTACACCCTCGGATGGTCGAGAGGGCGTGAGCTGTTCGAGTACGTCTGTCAGGAAAACAACCTCTCTCCGGAGTCGATGGTCGGCGCCGGCCTCACCAGCGCGATCACGCCGTAGTGGGCACCGGCGAGCCTGAGCTCCCGCGCTCGCGACATGTCGTGGCCCGGACGATTCGTCCTCCGTCAGGCTGGAGCCGGTCCGGCTTCGGGACAGCTGTCGACTCGCGACTGGATCGCCGGATCCCGTTCCAACCCTTTTCCAGACTTCGTTTACAAAGCGCCCTTCCCGCCGGTACACCGATTGCTCCTGCTCCGGAATCAACCGAAAGGAATCTCCATGCTGAAAACGTTCGCATGCGCGGCGCTCTTCGCGGTCGCACTCGCGCAAAGCCAGGTCCAGGCTCAGGGTCAGGCCGCCGACAAGACGGTCACCAAACAGAACACCGTGACGGCGACCGCCACGGTTCGGGCGATCGATCAGAAGACTCGTTCGATCACGCTCCGCAACGAGAACGGCGACGAAGACACCTTCACCGTCGGTCCCGAGGTCAAGCGCTTCAACGAGCTCAAGGTCGGCGACCGGATCAGGGCCACCTACTACGAGTCGCTCGTGTTCCAGCTGCGGAAGCCAGGCAATGCCAGCACTCCAACGGGAACCACGCTCGCCGGTGGGCGGCTCAAGGAAGTGCCGGGAGGCGCTGTCGGGGCGCAGCAGACGATGACCGTGACCGTGAAGGCGGTCGACATGAACGCGCCGTCGATCACCGTGGTCACGCCCGACAACCGGACACTGACGCGAAGAGTCGAGGACAAGAAGAACCTCGAGGGGGTCAGTCCGGGTGACAAGATCGACATCACGTACACGCAGG
This sequence comes from Vicinamibacterales bacterium, assembly GCA_036274155.1. GTDB lineage: Bacteria > Acidobacteriota > Vicinamibacteria > Vicinamibacterales > UBA2999 > Gp6-AA40. The sequence continues at coordinate 51,355 of DASUGH010000041.1, forward strand.
CACTGATGGTCAACGCCGAGCCGGCGAAGTAGGAACGACACCGAAGTTCGGGTGAGGTACGACCACGAAGGCCTGCCGGCACGCACGAAGCGCACGAAGACCTGCGAGTTCTTCGTGATCGTCGTGTCCGGCGCGGAGCGCCCTTCGTGGTTGATCCCGTGAAGCGAGTTCGCGGTCAGAGTCCGAACTGACGGAGGTGGTGATCGACGTGGCCGTATCCCCAGAGCAGCCACTCCTTCCGCGTCATCGCACCGAAAATGGGGTGACGGACACAGCGCGTGTCCGGCAGGGCAAACCGCTGGATGAAATCCACCACCTTCGTCCGATCTCGCTCGAACTCCGCCGGCGGCGTGCCGGCGCGCTTCGGGTCGACCTCGGGCCGCGTCGGCACCCCGCGCGGCCACGGCAGCGGCGTGTGGAGCGCAATCCACTTCACGAGGCTGCGCGTCAGCCAGGTGTCCGCCGATGTTGCGGGGCGCTCACCGAGCATCACCAGGAACGAATCCGCGAGGTGGCAGAGCATCTCGTGCGACGACATCGTGCCCCAGCGCCGGGCCGTGGTCGGCTGGAGCCGACCGACGCGCCGAATCAATTCATCGACGCTCCCGGGCGCATCGAGCGATCGGTAAGGATGCATGCGAGAGCCCGTCAGCCCTTTGCGAGGCAGGCGGGTAAGGGTGCGCTCAGTATAGTGCCGCGCCGCTCGTCGCGATCGGCGCGCCGCGGTGCTATTCTCCAAGCGGCATGAAAGTCCGCCGGGGCGCGGAAGTCTTCTCCGCGCGAGCGGTGACGCTCGCTGCCCTCTGCGTGTGCCTCGGTGTGGCTGTTCGCGCGTGGCCCGCCGCGGCCCAGGCCGACAACCGGCAGGAGCGCGTGAAGGCGTCGGTCGCCCGTGTCTTCGACACGAGCATGCTGCACCGCATCGACATCGTCATCGCGCCAGACGCGGCGCGAACCATTCTGAACCGGACGCCCGACCGGGTGCGTTGCACGTTCACCTTCGACGGGATCGCGCTGAAGGATGTCGGCGTACGCCAGGCGGGCGGAACGTTCAATCGCTTCGTGTCGATTGACGAGAAGCCGACGCTCAGCCTGAAGTTCGACGACTTCGTGGACGGTCAGGAACTGCACGGGCTCGAGAAGGTCGTTCTGAAGGACGGCCGGCAGGACACAGGTCTCGTGTCGGAGCACCTGACGCAACCTCTATGCGCACCCGCGGGACGGCCGCCTGATCATGATTCCTCACGGCGCCGATTCGTCGTTCTGGGCCATCGCGCAGATCACGAAGCTGCGGAGTCCCTTCCAGACGCCGCGGGCGGCGCTGGCGCGGCGCGTCCAGGCGATCCCGGAGCTGGCGCAGAAGTTCGCGGCCGAAGTGGCGCGTGTCGGACGCGAGCCGGTGTGGGACAAGAAAGCGCTGCACGATCGTCTCGCGGAGGTCGCCCGGATTCTTGCCTCGGCGCCGGCGACCGGCCGGGCGGCAGCCGACGTGAAGAAGTTCACCGACTACCGCCCCGTCATCGAAGCGTTCATCGACGCGGGCGGCACGACCAACGGCACCGCCGGGCTGCCCTGAACCGGAGTGCAGCGCGTTTTTACCCCTTCGCGGATCGCGCCGCCTCGAGGGCTTGTCGCCCTTCCACACTCGAGTGAACTCCGTATGGGGCCGGCGAGCCTCCCAGCCCCGGGACGCACGAATTCCCCGCGCCGATGTGCTCCGGCCGTGTACACTCTCGCGTCTATGAGACGGATGCAGACTTCAGCCGCCATCGCGATCGTCGTCGCACTGGTCACCGCGCCCGCTGCGCAGGGTCCGGCAAAGACACTTCGGATCTCGGACGCCGGCAAGAACGCCCTCGTGCAGCAGATGAACGAGGCTGTGAAGCGAGGCGACACACCGGGCGTGGTCGAGCTCGTCGTCGATCGGCAGGGCGTCCTGTTCGAAGCCGCCGCCGGCAGGCAGGACATCGCCGGAAACACTCCGATGCCGGCGAACGCGATCTTCAACATCGCGTCGATGACCAAACCGGTGACGTCGGTTGCCATCATGATGCTGATGGAGCAGGGCACGCTGAAGCTCGACGATCCGGTGTCGGCATATCTCGACGGCTACGACAAGCTGCAGGTCATCGCGAAGTTCGACGAGAAGGACGGCAGCTATGAAACGCGGCCGGCGAAGCGGCCGATGACCATCCGGCATCTGTTGTCGCACACGTCGGGCATCGGATATACGACGTGGAGCGCCGTCGCGCTCCGCATTCAGGAGAAGACGCAGAAGAGCGAGTGGGAACAGCCGCTGCTCAACGATCCGGGAGACGTGTGGCACTACAGCGCGAGCACCCGCGTTCTCGGGTTCATCGTCGAGAAGTTGACGAAATCGACGCTCGAAGACTGGTATCAACAGCACCTCTTCAAGCCGCTCGGGATGGTCGACACCTCGTATGCTGTGGCGGCCTCGAAGCAGCCGCGGCTCGTGACGCAGTATCGGCGCGGCGAGGGCGGAAAGCTGGAAGAGCTGCCGAAAACGCCAGTCGCATCGACGCCAGCGCCGCCGTTTCGCGGCGACGGCGGTCTCTATTCCACCGTTCAGGACTACAGCCGGTTCGTCCGCATGCTGCTGAACGGCGGAACGCTCGGCTCGGTGCGGATTCTGAGCGAGGCGTCGGTGAAGATGATGGGCGAGAACCAGATCGGATCGATTTTCGTCGAACAGCAGCCGGCGGTCGTTCCCGCCAGGACCCGTCCGATGCCGCTTGGCGCCGGTAAGGACAAATTCGGTCTCGGCTTCCAGATCGCGTCGAAGGACCCGGCGAATTCGAAGTTCCGCAGCCCCGGCAGCATGAGCTGGGCCGGGTTGTACAACACCGAGTTCTGGATCGACCCCGTGAAGCACATCGGGGCCATTCAGATGATGCAGCTGCTGCCGTTCTACGACGACGGGGCCATCCGCACGCTGCGCGGCTTCGAGGAAGCGGTGTATCGAGAGCTGAAGTAGCGACAGCCCCAGGTGAAGACGACTCGACGGGCTGTGAGGGCACTGAGAAAAACCACAGAGGCACCGAGACCACAGAGATTTCTATAGTCTTCTCTGTGCCCTCTGTGCCTCAGTGGCGGGATTCTCTGTGCCTCGCAGGCCGATCGGATTTCACCACGGCCTGCTAGTCCCCTGGAAACGTGATGAGTCACATAATTCCCGGGCGGGGCATCCCGGCTCGCTGCGTTGCTCCTCCATCAAATATGCCCAATATCTCAGTCGTCGCGCCTTGCGATCCGGGCGCCGCGCTCCGGGCCTTATGCAACTCATCACGTTTCCAGGGGACTAGACGCTCAGAATCGCGAAACACTGCTCGAGACTCTTGATCGGATCGCGGCCAGGGCCGGGCCTGTGCTCGTGCGCCACGAATCCGGCGTAACCCGAGTCGGCGATCGCGTTGGCGATGAAGCGGTAATTGAGCTCCTGCGTGTCGTCGATCTCCTGACGGGTCGGCACACCAGCCACATGGATGTGGCAGATCCAATTGAGGTTGTCGCGCAGGTTCCGCACCACGTCGCCGTCCATGATCTGCACGTGGTAGATGTCGTACACGATCTTCACTCGCGGCGAGTTCACCGCGCGGCAGACGTCGAGTCCCCAGTCAAGATGGTTGAACACCTGGTCGGTGCGCTGATCGGCTGCGACCTTGGAGTTGGTGATCTCCATGCAGAGCGTCACGTTCTTCTGCTCGGCATAGCCCTTCACACGGTTCAGGATCGCGACCGTATTGGCGACGGTTTCCTCGCGCGGCATGCCACGCCGTTCGCCCGGCATGGCGATCAGGTTCGGACAGCCGGCCTGTGCGCAGGTGTCGATGCCGGTGCGAAACGCGGCCTCGAACTTCGGGTGCAGCTCCTTGCGGACCAGCCCGTCCTGAAATGACGTGCCGGCGCCGGTCATCATCACCGGCGTGAGTCCGTACTTCTTGAGGACAGGTACCTGATCGGCCGTGGGCAGATCGACCCCCTTGAAGCCGATGCGCGCAAGGATCTCGCATCGCTCTTCGAAGGACAGCTTCGAGCCCGTTCCCCAGACCGAGCTCATCACGCTCTGTCTGATCGGCGTCCGCGTCTTCGCCGCGGGCGCCGACTGAGCCTGCCCTGAGCGAGCGTTGCCATCATCGGCGAGTCGAAGGTCGGCCAACGACGACTGCCCGTTACGCCGCGGAAGTGCCGCCAGTGGCGCCGCGGTCATGCCGGCGAGAAACTCTCGTCTATCCATGCGGCGACTATACTTCACGACCCGCCCGGGCGGATCCGCGTCGTGAAACGGGATGTCGCCGCTCAGCGTCGCGGCAGGCTGTCGACGATCGCGCCGGCGGCATCGAGAAACTCCATCCGGGCCGATCCCTGCGCATCGACGATGAGCCGGATGCGATCGCGGCCCGCCCTGTCGCGCAGACGCACCATCGCGGTGTCGTTGTCGGAGCCGACGAAGATGCGCTGCGCGGATGCGCCAGCAAGCTGCGCTTCGAGCGCCGGCTTGGCTGCGGCCGGCGCGGTGGTCAGCTCACCACGTATCCTGACGACGTCCTCGAGCGTGGGAGTGCGCGCCCGATCGACGACGTAGAGTCCAGCGCGCTTGATGGTCGAGCCGTTGTCCTCGTAGTTCAGGTACACGACCTGATCGTTGTGGAACTGGTCGAACGAGAAGTGCGCCCCGGCGGCACTGCCACCGCGGGTTCCATAAATGAGGCCGCCGACCTCCCATCCCTTGCCATCGAAGAAGATGAGGCCCGGGCCGGTGCGACCGGTCTCGACGGTCTTGCCGGCAATGAGCGGATTCGGCAGACGTCCTGTGTTGGCCATCGACAGCACGAGCTGACCGTCGGGCTCGACGACGTTGAGGCGTTCGACGTCGAGCTCGGTGAAACGCTGCCGCGCCGGCCCCTGTGCCTGCAGCGCCGCGAGGCCGAGAACGACGGCAGCGGCGATGGCAACGGCGGCGCCGACACGCTGCTGATGCCGGAGACGCCGCTCCAGACGTTCGAGACGCATCTCGAGCAGCTCGATGTGATCGGACATCGTATCCTCCGGAGAAGCGACGCAGCAGCCCCGTGGAGTCAGGGCCGCGCCGGTAACAAGCTCTTCTGCCTGACAGAGGCGCTCACGTCCTGGATCGCCTGCACAACCGCCGACGGTACGAAGAGGTGAATCTCGTGACCCGCGCCAGACACCACGCTGTGTCGCGAATTCTGCGACAGCCGGGCGAGCCCCGCGTGACTGTCGGTAATCCGTGGGGTCATGTCCTGGCCTCTCGTCAACACGACGACCGGCACGTCGCGCATCGGATTGTCCTGCCGGCTTCTGGCCTCGAGCAGCCTGGCGAGAGCAGAGCGCTGGCCCTCCGACGACTCGAGCACGATGTCCGATCGTACGTTGGCCGGGACGGAAGCGATCAGGCGCCGATCGATCTTGATTCGCAGCTCGTAGAGGTCGGGCGGAAGCCGGTCGAAGGGCGTCCCGGTCTGAGGCGCCCGCGGCGGGACGGCAACGAACGCGGTCGTCGGCAGCGTCGTCAACAACTGCTGGGCGCTGAGCGAGGCGATAGGTACGGTTTTCTGCTGGAACACCGTGAACAGGCGATCTTCCGAGGACGGGTCGACGAGCACCAGGCCTGCGACGTCGCCGCGATGGTCCAGCTGGTACAAACGGACATAGAGGCCGCCGGCTGATGCGCCGACGAGGACGAACGGCGGCTGCTCCATCGCAGCCGTGAGAGCCGCGTGCAGGTCAGCGACGATCCTGGCCGGCGTCTCCACCTCCTTGCGGGGATCGCTCCAGCCCGAGCCGGCCCGATCGTACGAGCAGACGCGCTGGGTGCGTGCGATCTCAGGCTGCACGAGCGCCCAGTCGATCGCGAAGGCGCTGGCGCCGGCCTCGAGGACGACCGTTGGCGAACCGCTTCCCGTGCAGTGCAGGTGCAGCTTCCGGCCACCGACGTCGACCAGACGGCCGGGCGGAGGACCGATGTCGATGGCTTGTGCGAACAGCGAGACGCTCACCAGCACCAGCACGCACGCGACCGCCCAGCGCTTCATGAACGCTCCTTTGAGTTTCCCAATCGTCGCAGAACCGAGCTTCAGCTCGGTTCAACAGATCCTTCGCAGAACCGAGCTTCAGCTCGGTTAATCAGTCCGCAGAACCGAGCTTCAGCTCGGTTCAACAGTGAAGCTACGCGGGCAGCGGACGCCGGACACGCGACGTCCAGATGCGGCCATCGAGCCAGTAGTGGCACAGCAGTCCGCTCACCAGGAACGGCCCCAGCCATTCCGAGTCGATTTGCTGACACAGGGCCCAGCTGCCGAGGCCAATCAGCGGCCAGAGCGCAAAAGACGCGAGCAGGCGCAGCTCGCCGAAGGAATCGGCGATCCGCTCCCGCCCGGAGCGCCTGGCCATCGCATAGGTGAAGTAGAGATATTGCACCTCGTGGTGCACCGCCAGCACGAGGATGAACGACACGCTCCACGCGCCCACCACGTAGGCGCTTCCAAACGACAATGCCTGCGCCGTCACCAGCCAGCGTTCGCCGGGATGGACCTGCTCGCGATGCCGCGCTGCAAACAGCAAGTACGCGATGACGGACGCCGCTGCCACCGTGCCGAGCACGTGGAGCACTCCGGGATCGAGCTCGAGGCCGACGTACTGCTCTCCCTCGTGAAGTGGCGAGGTGCTGGTGAAGTAGAGCACGCCTGCAACCATCGGCGCGTAGATGGCCACGGTGAAGAGACGACGGTGCCACGCCGACACCGGTCCACCCATGCGCGCCTGGTAGTAGCGCGCAATCCCGAAGTTCTGACGTCCCCTGTGCCAGGCGCCCAGATGCAGCGCGGCAGTGGTCACGACGATCGGGTGGCCGCCGAACATCAGCGCATACGTCAGCACCAGGATCGCGGCCGGCATGACGACGACATCGAACGGGATGCGGCGCCAGAGGCGGCCGCGCACGATGGCGTCGTAGGTTGCCCCCAGGTGGAGCTCGGAGAGCAGCAGGTCGGCGGTGTCGAGCTCACGGTCGCCGTGCCACTGCAGGACGAGGGCCATCCCCACCAGCAGCACGCCGCCACCGGCGCACGCCAGCCAGAAGTCTCCGGCCCTGGAGATGAGCCACGTGCCCGACGCGGTCCGCCGAGGGGGCCAGGCCAGGGCACTGGTGATCGTGGTCATGCGCCTGCTGCGTTGGTTTCAACCGAGCTGAAGCTCGGTTCTGCGATCACCTCGCCCGATCGGGACCGTTGACCTGCTGGAACACGCGCTCGGGCGGCGGCAACCCTTTCTCCTTCGCCTCGGCGGCGGCCTTCTCGTAGGCACGCTCGGCGGTCAGCGCGTTGCGCATGGCGTTGTTCCCCTCGTGGCAGCCGTATTCGTAGATCTCGTAGCCTGGCTGGCTCGTGATCGTCATCCGCATCGTCCACGGCTTCGTGAAGGTCTCGGGATCGTCGACGCGGATCTCGTAGTCGATCATCTGCGGGTCGATGCGTGTGAAACGCTCGACCATGCGCAGCTTCTCACTGTGGCGGGCACCGCCGACGGCGGTGCGGTCGGTGAAGTTGCGCGACTCGATGACGAGCGTGTCGCCCTCATAGTGGCCGCGCGAGTCGCCCATGAAGAGGTGAATGCCCTCGCCGATCGGCGGACGCCCATCGAGCGGAATCACGCGCGTATCGTGAACCATCTCGTAGCTGATGACGACCGTATCTGGCGTCTGGATGATGCGGGCGCCGTTTCCATACACCGCCGGCATGATCGAGCCGATCGCGCCGCGCGTGATACAGCGGTCGTACAGCGAGAAGTCCTGCACTTTCTCCCACGGTCCGACGCCGAACGATCCTTGTCCGCCCGGCCGCGAGCGGGCCGCCGCCGTGAGCGCCGGCACCCGGCCGTCTGGCGGATCGATCACCATGGACGTGTAGCTGAAGGAGCGGGTGCCCTCTTCGTTGCGAAACGTGCCCGTCCTGGCGTCGTCGACGTCGCGCGCGGACTGGCGCTGTTTCGCGTATCGCGCGAACTCCTCATCGGTCATGTGGCCCGCGTTCCGTATTGCGCAGGACGCGACATCGGGACGCCGCGCATGTCGTCGGTCGTCCACACGCCTTCGAGATCGGGCTGGCCCCACGCGTTGCGCGGCGCCTTCCAATGCGGGTTGGCCCGTTTGGCGGCCATCGCGTCGGCCGACCCCTCGGCTTGCGCCATCGCCGGCGGCACCGACAGCGCCATCAACGCCGCGGCCGTTGCCACCGCACCCGAAAAGACGCGAACGGAAAAGCTCATTGGCTCGCTCCGGCTCGAAAAAGGTTCCAACACTTTACGACGAATCGCCTCGCCAGGGCGTGCCTGTCGACTCAGGTAGCATCCGCTGACACACACCATGCCGCTGTCGGTCGGTGAGCGCCTCGGTTCCTACGAAATCGTGGTTATCGTGGCGGGAAACCCATCCTGCGTCGAGGCGCCTCGGCGCGTGGGTCGTCAACGAGCCCAATCTCGGGCCGTGCAAGCTCGTAGCCGGCTCGAATCGGGTTGATCACGGCGAGCCGCTCGATCGCCTCGAGGCACGATCCTTGTCATCCATCAAGGCATAGATCCCACAGCCCCGCGTGACATGATGCTCGGATGATCGTTCGGATTCCGACAGCATTGGTACTGCTTGTCTGCTCGTCTTTGATTTCCTGCGTGACACTCGCCGCGCAGACGGCGCCGCCGGAGCAGCCCGCGGAGGCCCCAACGTCGCCTGGCCGCATCGGCTTCGAGGTCGCGGCTGGAACCGCGTTCGAAGTGTTCCCCCCCGGCGGCCGTGCGACCCAGCGCGCCGTGCTCGGTGCCCCGGCGCTGACTCTCAGGGTGGGCTCGTGGCTCGAATATGCCGTCGAGGGGCACCTCTCCCGCCACGTGACGCCGGTCACCGGAAACGTCTTCGGCATCGTCCCCTTCGCTTTTCGAGTGCACACCGTAGGAAGAACACCCGTTCATCTCTCGCTCGGCGCCGGCCAAGTATGGACGGATCTGGCCGGAATCCGCGGCGTCGAGCAGCGCCGGAACTTCATCACGCAGCTCGGGGCGGGCATCGCGAGGGTGCGTGCCAACGGTTCCGCCGTATCGCTGGAGGCCCGCTTCTTCCACTTGTCGAACCTCCGCGCGGCCCCGCCGAACCTCGGGATGGAAATGGTCTCGGTGCTCGTGGGATATGCGTTCTCCAAACACCGGATTCATTAAAAATCGTCTCGTCGACACGCCGCGATCGCCCGCGACGGATTAGCGGCGGCTGTCGCTTGTTGTCAGGGATGCAAGACTCTATGATGGCCAGGTTTTACGAGCAGGGTCGATGACGACACGCGCGGTCCGATCGGTCGTGGGGGTCGCTCTCGTCGGCGTCCTCGCCAGCATCCTGGCGGCACGCGCGTCGACGCAGAGTCCTGCGGCGACTCACCGGGCCACGATCGACCAGTACTGCGTCACCTGCCATAACGAGAGGCTGAAGACCGGCGGCCTCGCACTCGACACGCTGGACATCGCGAGCGTCGGCAGCCACGCGGAGACCTGGGAGAAGGTCGTCCTGAAGCTGCGTGTCGGTGCCATGCCGCCGCACGGGGTGCGGCGGCCGGACGCCGCCGCCACCGACAGCCTGGTTGCATGGCTCGAAGCCGGGCTCGATCGCGCCCACCCGCCGACGCCAGGGCGGCCGACGCTGCGGCGACTCAATCGCGCGGAATACGCCAACGCCATCCGCGATCTCCTCGGCCTGGACGTCGACGTCGCGTCGCTGCTGCCGCCCGATGTTTCGGCGTTCGGCTTCGACAACGTCGCCGACGCGCAGGGCAGCTCACCGGCGCTGCTGCAGGCCTACCTGGCAGCGGCGCGGAAGATCAGCGCCGTCGCGGTCGGCGATCCGCGCGTTGGCGTCGGCAGCGAGACCTACTCCGCCCGCCAGGATCTGTCCCAGGACGTACACCTCGAGGGACTGCCGCTCGGAACGGTCGGCGGTCTTCGCGCGCGCCACACGTTCCCGGTGGACGGCGAGTACGAGTTCCAGGTGCGTCTCTTCCGCACCAATCTCAGCGCCATCCGCGGGCTCGAGGATCCGCAGGAGCTCGACCTCTCCCTTGACGGACAGCCGATCCTCCATGCCGCAATCGGCGGCGAAAAGGATCTGATCGCGCTGCAGACCAATCCCACTGATACCTCCGATGCGCTCGAGGCATCGCGGCTGCGCATCCGCCGGTTCGTCGCGGCCGGCCAGCGCGATCTCGCGGCAGCGTTCATCGAGAAGACCTCGCCGCGCTTCGAGACCAATCGGCTGCAGCGCTTCGTTCGCGACTTCGCGAACCCCTTCGATGCCGAGGGTGCGCCGCATGTCCAGTCGATAACGGTGATTGGCCCGTTTACGGTGAAGACGGGCGGCGCTCCGCCGAGTGCGAGCGTGACCACCTGCCGTCCCGGGGCGGCGCTCAGCGAGGAGGCGTGCGCGAAGAGGATTCTCGCCGCACTTGCCGGCCGCGCCTACCGCCGGCTTCTGCCGAACGGTGAACTGGACGACCTGCTCGAGTACTACCGTCAGGGCCGGGCGACCGGCGGCTTCCGCGACGGTATTCAGTTCGGCCTGCGCCGGATCCTCGCAAGCCCATCGTTCGTCTTCCGGCCCGAGTCCGAGCCGCCCTCGATACCCGACGGCGAGGCGTATCGCATCAACGACTTCGAGCTCGCCACTCGCCTCTCGTTCCTCTGGTGGAGCAGCTTGCCGGACGAGACGCTGATGCGCCTGGCCATCGAGGGCCAGTTGAAGAAGCGTGACGTGCTGGCGACCGAGGTGCGGCGGATGCTCGCCGATGGCCGCCGATCGGCGTTCGTCGGTAATTTCACCGGCCAGTGGCTGCAGCTGCGCAACCTGCGCGGCAAGGCACCGAACTCGGATCTCTTCCCCGATTTCGACGACAACCTGCGCCAGGCGTTCCAGCGGGAGGCGGAGCTGTTCTTCGAGAGCATCGTTACCGAAGACCGGAGCGTGCTCGATCTGATCACGGGAGACTACACGTTCGTCAACGAGCGCCTGGCACGGCACTACGGCATCCCCAACGTCGTTGGAAGCTGGTTCCGGCGCGTGCCGCTTCGCGACGAGGCGCGCCGCGGCATCCTCGGAAAGGGAGCCTTCCTGCTCGTCACGTCGCATCCGACGACCACATCGCCCGTGCTGCGCGGCAAGTGGGTGCTCGAGAACATCATCGGATCGCCGCCGCCGGCGCCACCCGGCGACCTCGACACGGCGCTCAAATCCGATCCTCCGGGGGCGCCGCCGAAGACGATGCGGGCGCAGATGGAGCGACATAGAAACAACCCTGCGTGTGCCAGCTGCCACCAGGTCATGGATCCGATCGGCTTCGCCCTCGAGAACTTCGACGTCGTCGGCGCCTGGCGCACGCACGACGCTGCGGGCCTGCCGATCGACGCAGCCGGCGCGCTGACCGATGGGACGAAGGTCGAGGGCGTCGCCGGACTTCGCACCGCGCTGCTGAGGCGGCCGGACGTGTTCGTACAGACGTTTACCGAAAAGCTGATGATTTACGCGCTCGGGCGAGGGCTGACGTACGAAGACATGCCGCAGGTGAGAAAGATCGTAGGGGACGCGGCTGCAAAGGGGTATCGTTTCTCAGCGCTGGCCCAGGGGATCGTGGACAGCGTGCCCTTTCAGATGCGCATCGCGGATCGAAGACGGTAGACACGGCCGGAGACGCCATGTTCATCACGAAGATTGCGCTGCCGCGCCGGACGTTCCTGCGCGGCCTCGGGGCCACGGTGGCACTGCCATTTCTCGACGCCATGGTGCCCGCCGCCACCGCCCTCGCCCAGACGGCGGCGGCACGTCCGTCGCGGTTCGGCTTCATCTACGTCCCGCATGGCGCGGACATGGCGTCGTGGACGCCGACCGCCGCCGGCGCCGGCTTCGACCTGTCGCCGACCTTGAAAGTGCTGGAGCCGTTCCGCGATTCGATGGTCGTCATCAGCAATCTCAAGCGCGCCGGAGGACAGGCCGAGATGCACGCGGCCGCCGCGAGCGGATGGCTCAGTGGCGCGGTGCCCAAGCGGACGGAAGCCGAAGACCTTGCCTGCGGAACGTCGATCGATCAGGTGCTGGCCAGGCAGGTCGGGCAGTCGTCGCCGTTTCCCTCGCTCGAGTTCGCCACCGAAGACTTCACCGGCTACGTCGGCGGCTGCACGCCGGGATTCAGCTGCGCGTACCACGACTCCATCGCCTGGGCGTCGCCGACGACGCCGCTGCCGATGGAGATCAATCCACGGGTGGCCTTCGAGCGGCTGTTCGGCGACGGTGGATCGGACGCGCGGCGCCGCCGGAACCTGCGCGAGGATCGGAGCATCCTCGACGGAATCCTCAGCGACATGCGCGCTCTCCAGGCGCGCCTCGGTGCCCATGATCGTGCGCGCGTCGATACCTACCTCGAGGACGTGCGCGAGATCGAACGTCGGATTCAGCGCAACGGGGCCCAGCAGCGCGCCGACGTCACCATCGACAAGCCGCTCGGCATTCCCGACTCGTTCGAAGCCCATGTCGGGATGATGACCGACCTGATGAGCGTCGCCGTGCAGACGGAGCTGACGCAGGTCGTCACGTTCATGATGTCGCGAGAGGGGAGCCAGCGCACCTTCTCGCCAATTGGCGTCGCCGATCCCTGGCACGTCGTTTCGCACCACGGGGAAAAGGCGGAGAAAATCGCGAGCAACGCCAAGATCAACACCTACTGCCTGCAGATGGTGGCGCGGTTCCTCGAGAAGCTGCGCGCCACCCCCGACGGCGACGGCTCGATCCTCGACCACTCGCTGATCTTCTACGGGAGCGGCATGGCCAATTCCAACGTGCACGCCACCGACCCGCTGCCGATGCTGGCGATCGGCGGCGGCACCGGCGGCAGCCGGCATCTCGTGCTTCCAAAGCAGACGCCGCTCGGAAACCTGTGGCTCACGGTGGCGAACCGGTTTGGCAGCCCCGTCACCTCCTTCGGCCAGAGCTCGGGCACCGTGGAGCTCTTCGGATGAGAGGCGGTGGGGTCGCGCTCGTCCTGCTGCTCGCGTCGGGCGCCGCGGCCGGTCACGCCGCGGGTCGCCTCGATCTGATCGAGGCGGTCAAAGCCGGTGACCGCGATGCGGTTCGCGTCCTCACCCGGCAGCGGTCGGCGCTCGAGGCTACTGAGCCGGACGGCACGTCGGCCCTGCACTGGGCCGTGCGCGGCGGCGATCATGCGGTGACAAATCTCCTCCTGCGCGCCGGCGCCAATGCCAACGCGGCAACTCGATACGGGGTCACGCCGCTCTCGCTGGCAGCGCGCAACGGTGATGCAGGGCTGATTCGGCGGCTTCTCGGGGCGGGAGCCAGGGTGCAGGCTGCGGAGGCCGCGTTACCCGAGCATCAGACGCTGCTGATGCTCGCTGCACCGACTGGGAACGTCGCCGCGCTCGAGGCGCTCCTCGCCGGCGGATCCAATCCGAACGGGAGGGAGAGCCGCACTGGAACGACGGCGGTCGTCTGGGCGGCATCGAGCAACCGCGGAGAAGCGGTGCGCACCCTCGTCGCGCGGGGCGCCGACCCGAACGTGGTCTCTACGGTTACCGCGTATCCGCACACGCAGGCCGGCGTGCTGCTCACCGGCCTCGAAGAAGGCGTCTCGTACGTCGGCCAGACGGTGCTGCCAAAGGGCGGCTGGTCCGCTGTGATGTATGCGGCGCGCGAAGGCGCCGTCGATGCCGTGCGCGCGCTCGCCGAATCGGGCGCCAACCTGGACCTGGCCGATCCGGAAGGCACTACAGCGCTCATCATCGGCGTCATCAACGGGCACGCCGAGGTCGTCTCGGCGCTGCTCGACAAGGGTGCCAACCCCAACCTCGCCGACATCAAGGGAATGACCCCGCTCTACGCCGCCGTGGACATGCACACGATCGCGAACACGTTCGGAAGGCCATATCCGCCGCGCGATGTCATCGAGGGGAGCGTCGGCATGGCAGCCAGGCTGCTCGCAGCAGGCGCCAACCCCAACGCGCGGCTGAAAGCCCCGATCCTCAAGCGTGTGTACGACGCCGGCGACGGCCGCCTCGGCGAAGGGAGCACGCCGCTGATGCGGGCGGCACGCAAGTGCGATGCGGTCATGATGAAGCTGCTGCTCGAGGCCGGCGCCGACGTCTCGCTCGCGCAGAAGACTGGCAACACGGCGCTCATCCTCTGTGCCGGTGCCGTGTCGGCGGGAGACGGCGAAGACAACCCCGAGCGCGTCAGCGAACAGGAAGCGCTGGCGGCAATCCGCCTCGCGCTCGACGCCGGCGCCGACGTCAACACGGCGAGCAACAATGGCGATACGGCGCTGCACACGGCAGCTTCGACCGCCGGCGGTCTCCCGTCCGTCATCCGTCTTCTCGTGGAGAGAGGCGGCCGGCTCGACGTGAAGAACAAGGCAGGCCGCACACCGCTGGATGCGGCACTCAGGGCGCGGCAGCGCAACGAGCAGACGATCGCGCTGTTACGTGAGTTGGGAGGCGTGGCGTCCGATCAGCGCTGACCGACACGGCAGAAGGGTCAGGTCACTATCACGGACTTCACCCGCTTCCCCACCGACGCGCAGATTCGGTGGGCGGACCGGACTCGAGGCGAGGTGGCGGTGTCCACGCCACCCTCCAGTCGCCGCCACATCGTCATCGTGCTCTGTTCATCGGGAGCCAATCGCCTGCAGCTGACGGTACGGTTCCACGAGTCGCACATCGATCGGCGAACGGTGCGCACGATGATGGAGCATGCGCTCAGTCCGGCAGGCTTTCGACTGACCGACGAGGTCTCTCCGCTCGGATCCTCTGAGCGAGCCGCTATTTGAGAGCCTCCGCATCCTCCAGCAGGACGGCTCACGACGTCAGGTCAGGGCGTATCGGTCCGGAACAGCCGCGTCCCATTGCCGGACAGCCGGCAAGCGAAGGACCCGGTAGCGTGGTCGTCAGGCGGACGCCGCTGGTCCGGCACGGTCCTTGATCCGTCGGCTACCCTGCATCCCCTTACAGGGAAAGGCCCGCTGATGTTCGAAACGATCTGGCAGGACCTGCGACACGGGGCGCGAATGCTGGTGAAGAATCCGGGCTTCGCGCTGATCGGCGTCATGTCGATCGCCATCGGCGTCGGGGCGAACGCCGCGATGTTCAGCATCGCCGACGGGCTGGTGCTTCGCCCGCTGCCGGTGCCGGCGCCGAACGGAGTGTTGTCGATCGCCGCGACGACTCCCACGGGAGAATTGCGCATCGGCGGCATCTCGTACCCGGACTACACGGATCTCCGCAGCCGCTCGCGCAGCTTCGACGATCTGGCCGCCGCCGACGGCCTGATCATCAGCTTCGCGCGCCACCGCGACGAACCGGCACGCGGCACCTGGGGAGCCGCCGTCAGTGCCAACTTCTTCGACGTGCTGAGGGTACGGCCGGCGCTCGGCCGGACGTTCGCGCGCGAGGAAGATCGCGTCCCGGGGCGCGATGCCGTCGTCGTGCTCGGACATCACGCATGGACCGAGCAGTTTGGCGCCGACCCCGGCATCGTCGGCCGCGAAATCCGTCTGAGCGGCAGGGTGTTCACGATCATCGGTGTCGCTCCGGAAGAATTCACCGGCCTCGGCCTCTACCTCTCACCCGCCTTCTACGTGCCGATGGCGATGCTGCCCGTGCTGAATCCCGACGCGATGGATCGGATCCTCGAGCAGCGCGACTTTCGAACCCTTCAGGTCGTCGGCAGGTTGCGCTCGAACGTCTCGCTCGCCCAGGCGAGGCAGGAGGTCGAGCGCATCTCGCGCGATCTGCAGCGGGAATTCCCGGCGACGAACGAGCGCCACGGGCTTCTGGTCAGAACGCAGATGCAGGCGAGGTTCGACGAGAACCCACAAATCGCCGGCTTCAGCCTCATCCTGATCGGCATGGCGCTGGCCGTCCTGCTCGTGGCCTGCGCCAACGTCGCCGGCCTGCTCACGAGCCGCGCGCCGCTGCGGGCGCGGGAGGTGGCGGTGCGACTGGCAATCGGCGGCAGCCGGGTGCGGCTCGTACGCCAGCTCATCACCGAGTGTGCGCTGCTGGCGGTCGCCGGCGGTGCGGCGGGACTCGCCGTGGGCTACGGCATCATCCGTCTGTTCGAGCAGTTCCAGATCGTGACCGACATCGGCGTCAAGTTCACGTACGTGCTGGATCAACGCGCGCTCACTGTCGGGGTCACGATCGCCGCCGTCAGCGCGCTGCTCTCCAGCATCGTGCCGGCATGGCGCACCACGCGAGCCGGCGATCTCTCGGGCACGCTCCGGAACACGACGGCGCCAGCGACAAAAGGCGCACGCCTGTGGGGGCGTCATGGACTCGTCGCCGTGCAGATCGCGCTGACCCTCGCCGTACTGACGGCAGCGCTGTCATTCTATCGGGCGTTCCAGGCCGAGTACGGGAACGGGACAGGATTCCGGACGGATCACGTTCTCCTCACGAGTCTCGATCCAGGACTCGCACGCTACGACCAGCAGCAGAGCGACAGCTTCTACCGTCTTCTGAAGGAGCGTGTGGCGAGCAGGCCCGGCGTCACGTCTGTCGCGCTGACGTCGTTCGTCCCGTTGACGCAGGACGGCGGTGATCGCGCCACCATCGTTCCCGAGGGGTTCGTGCTGCCACCGGGCGTCGACGACATCACCGTCGCCGCGGCGCGAATCGACGAGGGCTACTTCACGTCCATCGGAATCCCGATGCTCGCCGGGCGCGGTTTCCTGAACACCGACACGGCCGACGCACCTCGCGTCGCAATCGTCAGCCGCGGGATGGCATCGCGCTATTGGCCCGACGAGAATCCGATCGGCAAGCGTCTCCGTCTCGTGGGCTCGGACGCGACGTGGGCAGAGGTCGTCGGCGTTGCCTCCGACGTCAAGATCAGACTGTTCGCTTCTCGCTCGACACCCATCCTCTACTTACCCCGCCTTCAGAACCCGATCACCCGAAGCACGTTGATCGTGCGAACGGCCATCGAATCCGCGGCCG
Organism: Vicinamibacterales bacterium; assembly: GCA_036274155.1. Classification (GTDB taxonomy): domain Bacteria; phylum Acidobacteriota; class Vicinamibacteria; order Vicinamibacterales; family UBA2999; genus Gp6-AA40. The sequence continues at coordinate 68,419 of DASUGH010000041.1, forward strand.
CAGCGGCAGACGTCCGCGCCGCGATCCTGGAGACAGACCGCAACGTCCCGATTCTCGGCATGGAGACGATGGAGGCCTTCTATCACGGGAACGCGAAGAACCTGAACACGGTAGTCGTTCGCACAATCGGCACCATGGGGACGATGGGTCTCGTGCTGGCACTCGTCGGCCTTTACGGGCTGGCTGCGTACTCCGTAAGCCGCAGGACCCGCGAGATCGGTATTCGTATGGCGATGGGAGCGTTGCCGGAGTCGGTACTGCGAATGGTGCTTCGCCAGAGCTCCGTGCCGGCCATCTCGGGGATCGTGTCTGGCGTGGTGGCGAGCTTCCTCGCCGGCAGGACGATGCAGAGCATCATCCCGAATACCGCGGCGGATACCGTCACCTACCTCCTGATCGTCCCGGCCGTCGTCATGGTGCTGATGCTGGCGGCGTACATCCCGGCGCGGCGTGCCGCCCACATCGATCCGCTGCGCGCGCTGCGCCAGGATTAGTCCGCCTGAAGCTTCAGCCGGACCATCAGCTCTGCACCCAGAGCTGTGGCTTTCCCGTTCCGTCGTCGGTGCCCTTGATGTACCAGTTCTTGCCCAGCGGGTCATGGTCCATCGTGGTGACGAAGTCGAACGGTGCCTGGAACTCGATGTAATCGAAGCCGGTGTCGGACGCGATCAGCTGGTGCCACTCGCCGGCGGGAATGAGGACGAGGCTGCCCGGGCCTACCGGAAGGGTGCCGGCGTCGTGCTTCACTTCGCCCCTGCCCTTCTCGATCAGATAGAAATGCTCTGGCGTGACCGACCCGGCGGCGCGATGCACGTGGCGCGGCGAGTGCGCGTGCGGTGCATACGCCATCCGTCCGATCTGCAGATCCCATGAATCGGACAGCCCGGTTTCCTTGTTGACCCAGAAGGTGCGCACCCGGAACCCCTTCTCGTCGATCAACGATCGAAGCCGACTCTCTTCGAACGAGTAGCCGGACGGCGCAGCGCCGGCTCCCGCCTTGCCAACGTGCTTCGGGACGGTGACGAGCAGCAGGGTCAGAGGACTGTCGGCAGCGGTGATAGAGGCTTTCTCGCCGGGCTCCAGATAGATGCCGTGGCGGCGCTCGGCGCTGCGCTCAACCGGCTTGCCGGCGGCGGTGTGAGAAATCCTCGCGTCCTTCCCTTCGAGGATGTACGCGACCAGCGTGCGATCGCCGGGAACAAGGCGACACGTTCCGCCGGGCTGAACGTCTTCGATCGCTACCTCGGCTCTCGTTCGCTCGTCGTCGGGACCAAGGATCTTCCTGACGTGTCCCTCTGGAACCGGGATCCGCGTCCGGCTCTCGATGTCGATGACCTTGATCATGGGTATGCTCGTGCTCCGGCAGTGAAACTGCCGATTTATAGCACGGCGATGGGCGGGACGGCCGAAAGCGACTCTCCACCGGACGCCACCCGCAATCGAATCGTCCCGATGTGAGTGACGTCCGGCGATCGCCCCTCTAGCGAACCGTGAGCGTCCCCTCCAGCTGCAGCTCGGCCAGGCTGTAATAGTCGAACTGGCTCGTGATCAGCGCGCCCGACGTGCTCGTGCAGCCGCCAGGTCCGCTGTCGCTGTAGACCCGCTGTGACCTGACCGGGCGCGACGCCGTAGTCCAGGGCCGCACGCTCCAGGCGCCCAGACGTCGAACGATGGTCGGCGGCAGCAGTTCTTCCTGCGCAATCACCGCGAGATAGGGCTCACCCACGCAGTTTGGCAACAGGTAGTACTGCTTCATCGTGAGCCCCGCGGCCGCGCCGTCAGGGTGCAGTTCGGCCACGCTCTTCGAGCCGTCCGGCAATGTCAGGACGACGTTGTACGCGTCGATCATCGGCCCAAGGTCGTAGCCCTGGGCGTTGAACACGTGCAGACTCGTCCCTTGCGTTCCGGGAGGTCCCGGAGGTCCAGCGGGGCCCTGTGGACCCTGCGGTCCGACGGCTCCCGGCTGTCCAGGCGCTCCCGTGGCGCCCGGTTGTCCAGGCGCTCCAGCGGAACCCTGCGGTCCCTGCGGACCCGCAGGGCCCTGAAGACCCTGGGGACCTTGTGGTCCCTGTGGTCCCCGTGGTCCTTGCGGTCCGGCCGGGCCAACGACGTTCCACTCGATTGCCGTCTCCGACGGCTTGCAGTCGTCCGCCACGCGAAGCTGGCCCTGGGGTCCCACGCAACCGTGAATGCTGTCGTTGGAATTGCCCTGCGCGCTGGCGAACACGCCGTACCCGACAGCCATCACCGCCGTAGTGCATGCCGCTTGCGTCCAGATCCGCATTTGAGACCTACCTCCGAAAGGTTGCCGGACGGGGGGTCTCTGCATTACAGCGGAATGGCTAAAACGGGACAAGGTGCAGAAGTGACGCTGCTGCAGTGAATTGCAAGGATCTTTCGGCTCGAGGACGGGTGCGTGTGTTGCGGAACGAGACACGGCGTCCCACACGTGCGCGCGACGGCCGGTCTCCTCCGATCCCGGCCGTCTGCGTCACGGCTCTTCACGCGATTGCTCGTGCTGACCGTGCTGAAGCTCGGTCCTGCGACGGATCGGGTGTCTAACCGAGCTGAAGCTCGGTTCTGCGACGGATCAGGTGTCAACCGAGCTGAAGCTCGGGTCTGCGACGGATCCGCATCCAACCGGCCGCCACAACGAGCGGCGTCAAAGGGCGTCGAGGCCTTTCAGGATTCGTCCGATCGTCAGGATCGTGTTCCAGTTCCGCGTGGTGACCGGGACGCCGAAGATCTGCTCGAGCCGACCGAGGTAGCCGATCGCTCTCATTTCACGGCGGTACAGGCCAAGGACGAAGCGGCCTTCACAGGCCAAAATTCTCAGACACCACGCGCCATCAGCGGGCATCGTCACCGGCATTCGCGCCGGCGGCGGGCGGCGCCTCGCCAGCACGCTGACAAAGCGGACCACTCCAGGCTCGGAGGGCCGACTCCCGAAAGGATTGCCGGACACAAGACGGAGGATGTCGCGGCCGTCGCAAACTATCAGGTCGGCTTCGAACGGCAATCGGCGGAGCATCTCGGCGCGCAGGGTGGTTCGGCCGACTGCGGCAGGAATCACAAAGGTCCCGGCTGCACCGACGTTCACGACACGGAAGCGCTTCAGCGCCTGCGCCAGAAGGCTCGGACGAAAGGTCCGGTGCCCCCCGACGTTCACGCCTTTGAGGAAGACGACAAGTGCCACGTCCACTCAATATGGCGACGCCCCGATAGCGGTCAACTGAACAGTGTCGGACATCACAGTGCCGGATATGACAGTTGACCCGGCTGCCGCGAATTCCACAGAATCATCGGGCCGGAACGTCACCTGCCGTGACACGCGCCGGCGCCAGCTGAATCCATGCGAGGAGCGAGATCACATGACAATCAACGCTGTGCCAGGCCGGCGCCGCGGACGGCTGCAGGCAGCCGCGGCACTCACCGTCGTATTACTGCTCGTCATCGCCGGTAACGGGCGCGCGCAGCAACGCGGCGGCGCCGGCGCGAACAGCGCCGTGGAGCGCGGAAGATACCTGGTCGGCATCACCGGATGCCACGACTGCCACTCCCCGAAGATCAAGGGCATGACTCCCGACACCGATCGCGCGCTGTCGGGCAGGCCGCAGACGACGATGCTTCCGTCAGCCAGGGATGGAGAAATCCACGCGTCCCTCGATCTCACGGCGTGGACCGGCCCGTGGGGACAGACCGTGGCGTCGAACCTCACGCCCGACCCGGACACCGGCATCGGAAAACGCTACACCGAAGCCTCGTTCGTGACGGCGATGCGGACCGGCAAGAAGCCAAACGGCACGCAGATACAGCCGCCGATGCCGTCGGACGTCTACCAGAACATGACGGATGACGACCTGAAGGCGATCTGGGCGTACCTTCAGACCATCAAGCCGATCAGGAATCCTGTGCTGGCCGGGATTCCGCCGCCCGCCAAGAAGTAGACGGTCTGCGGTCAGTGGACGTCCGAGGGGACGCGGAGGTCGATGATCGTCGCGACGAGACCGCGTGGCGGCGCGGAATAGCCACTCTGCCACGCGAGTCGCGTCGCCGGATCGGCCACGTCCGGGTGGGCGGTGCGCAGCGCCTGAATGAACATCTCCTTGGCCACCCAGTCGGCGTCGGCTGACAGCGACCCGAATTCATCCAGGTGACGGATCGGCGCCACGATCGTATTCGGCCGCTGCAGCACGACGAACACGCGCCCGCCCGCCTGTGGATCGAACCCGGATGCCTCGTCCATCATCCGCGACCACTCCTCCGCCTGCGGCCGCGCGACGAGGCGATCGACGTTCCAGAGGGCGCTGGCGGCGATGAGCGCCACGATCGACGCTGCTAGTACGGGGCGCAACCGCCCCTGATGAGCTCCTCCCAGCTCGAGGCAACGCCGCACCCCGAGGCCGAAGGCGATCAGCACGACGCCGGAAAGCGGCCAGACCGTCCGGTAGGTGGGCCAGCGCTCGGCGGCAACGAAGCTGACTGCGTAGGCAACGAGGAGCAGCGCTCCAAGCCCGGCCGTCCGCTTCATCGCCTGACGAATGCCGCCGCCGATGAAAAGGCTCGTCACGACGCCGGTGGCCACGAGCGCCTGCATGGCGGTGTACCACGGCTCGGTACGGCGCATCATGTCTCTCAGGACGTAGAGGCCCAGCGCTTCGCGCAGCGCGTTCTGAGCGAACCACACGAATTTCGCAAACGGGTGGATATCGATGACCACGCGGCGTGAAGGCCGGAATCCGAACACGTCGAACAGAACCAGTGTGATGACGAATGAGAGCGCCAGGGCCGCGGCCACGAGTCCGAGATGGCCGGCGAGCCAGCGCCACGTACGCGCCCTGCGCCCGAGCCATCCGGCACCGACCGGAACGACGTAGAGAAGCGCGTTCGACTGGTACGTAAGCGTCGCGGCGAGCAGCAGCGCGAACGCCGCGAGAATGGCGAGCAGTCGAGGCGGTCCGCGCCGATCGAAGCCGGCGTCGGAGATCGCAAACGCGCCGATCGACATCGCACCGGCAGCGGCCTGCGGCCAGCACGAGGCCCACGACGCCACCACCTGTGTCGCCGGGAGAAGTGCCAGCAGGATGCCGGCCGCCACCGCCGAGGCAGTGCTCCACTGGAATCGAGTGGCCAGAATGCGCGCGAACATCGCACCTGCAAAGCCGATCAGCAGCGCCGCCAGCAGCCGCGCGACAGCAAGCGAGGGGACGTCGAGATGAGGGTGGGTGATGCTCAGCAGCAGGCCGTAAATCGGACGGCCTTCCGCAACGCAGACCGCGATGAGCTTCGCAGGCTGGACGATGGCTTCCCGCAGCATGGAGTAGTCGTCGCGAAGGCCGTACTCGCGCAGGATCGCAGGCGAATAAAGGAGCGGGGGCACGAGCGCAACGAGCCACACGAAACGCCGGAAGCGAACGCCGCGCGTTCCTGCTGCGGCGTCGTTGACGCGAATGCGCTCAGATGTTGTAACCGCCCGCATGAGTTTTCAGACCTTACGCTCGAGCATCGAAAGGTGAGCCGTCTGACCGCCGTCAGGCGCACGTCAGCCATCAGCGGATCTCCAGGAAAAGCAAGGCACCGCCTTGACGCCTCGCCAGCGGCGCGGGTCTGGCCGCGGCTTCGTCGACCTCCTGGTCGGGGCGGAAGCATCCGCCCTTCCTGCACTGATCGGGCCACCTGCAGGCCTGAGGCGCCGCGCCGGCGGCTGTGCGCCGCGGATCGGATGATCGTACTCGGCCGATGGCCAGTGTTGCCGCGCGGAGACGTTGGCAGCTCAGCTGTTGCGCACGGAATCGAGGCGGGTGGACGTGCTCGCTTGCCGTGTCGGTGCTCAATGAGGCGAGGAAGAAGTGTTCGAGAGGCTCGCGACGAATTCGAGCACCGGCTCCCAGTAGGCCCGATCACTTACCGGAAACGCATCGTTGTGATCGCCACCGCGTATGACCGCGAAACGCTTCGGGGCATCGAGACGGTCGAACAGCTCACGGCCGAGATCGAACGGAATCACACTGTCGCGGTCGCCGTGCATCACCAGTACCGGCCCGGAGAAATCCCGAAGAGCGTCGACCGTCGCGAAGCGATAGCTCGAGAACAGATTCAATGCCCTCAGGATTGGATTGCGGCGAATGACCGCCGCCTTGTCCGCAAAGGTGCTCTCCAGGATCACGCCATCCGGCGGAGCGAAACGCGCCGCCGCAGCAGCCACCGCGCCGCCGAGCGACCGTCCCCAGTAGACGAGCGGGCGCGACGCGCCGGACGCGCGCTGCCGCCGCGCATACGTCACGACCGCTTCGGCGTCTCGATACAGGCCTTGTTCGGACGGGCGGCCCGTGCTCCCGCCGTAGCCACGGTAGTCGACGGCGAGGACGCGGAGCTTCGCGTGTGTGAGCGCGGCGAACACCGGCAGCCATACCGACAGGTTGCCACCGTTGCCGTGGAAGTACACGACATCCGCACTTGAATCCTCCGGCTCGAGCTGCCACGCGACGAGACGCTCGCCATCCGTCGTTGAAAGCTCGAGGCGATGATAGTTGATGCCCTCGGCCGAAGGGTTCTCGACTTCGCCGGCCATCGGGTAGAAGACCAACGAGGGCTCGAGCGCGGTGACGAGAAGCTTGAGCAGGACGCAGGCGGCGATGAGGACGAGCGTAGCGACGAGCATGCGACCGAGAGTCATCGACGGCTTCGTCTATCTGACGCGTTCTGACAACGGGCGGATCCTCAGATCTCGTCGATCCGCACCAGCCCGCGCCTGACCGCATAGGCGACGAGCTGCGCGCGGGTCTGCAGCCCGAGTTTGTCGAGCGTTCGGGCTAGGTGCGTCTTTTACGATCCTCCCGTGCTCGACGACGCGAGGCCCCGTCCAGTGAAGCCGCACGCCACCTGGCAGGCGGGTCGTCATGAAGACAACGTACCCGCCTCCCGCGTGGTGGCATCACCAGTGAGAGCGATTCTCACCGCTGCTCGACATGTGGTCAGTCGTTCGCCCCTTTGACCTTGGCGCGATTCGTGACCCAGATATCCCCCGATCCTTCCACTCCCGACCGTGTCGTTCCGAAATACAGCGTTGTGGCACCCCACGACAGAAAGGGGCGCGTCTCGACGGCAGTACTGTTCACGTTGGCGCCTGCATTCTCTGGCAGCGACCAGGCATCCGTCTGGCGTTCCCGTACGGCGGACCAGATATCAGCGTTGCCCAGACCGCCCGGCCTGGTCGAGTCAAAGAAGATCTCGAGGCCATCGCGACGCACGTTTGGCCGTGAGTCCTCGTGCTCGGTATTGAGACCCTCAGCGAGCTGCGGGGTCCCGAGCGAGCCGTCCGACAACACGGGGCTGACATAGATATCACTATCTGTATCAGGCGCGACGGCGGAGTATCCACCCGCCCTGTTGCTCGAGAAGTAAAGCTCCTGCCGTTCATCGTCGTAGTCCACGAGGATCGGGCTCGCCTCGTTGGCGGGACTGTTGACCACGCAGCCGAGGTTCTCAGGCGTCTGCCATCCACGTTTCTTGTCGTATCGAGCCAGGTAGATGTCGGAGCCGCCGCACCCGCCGGACTTGGTGCTCACGAAAAGCAGGCCCCGTCCATTTCTGAGCGGTGTCGGGCAGAACTCGTCGGCGCCGGTGTTGACGATCGGTCCCAGGTTGACCGGTGGACCGAATGGCTCGTCGGCGCTCTCGCGTTCCGCCATCCAGATGTCGAGGAAACCCTGCCCCCCGGGCCGATTGGAAGCCATGAAGATCGACAAGCCGTCCCTGGATGGCGCCGGGCAGCCATCCTGCAACGCCGTGTTGAAGCTCGGATCGGTGCCAGCGATGCTCTCGACGCTGAATGCCTGCGACCATTCCCCGAAATGCATTGCCCGCCCGACGGTGCCGGCGAGAAGCAGGAACAACAGGAGCGTTCCCTTGTTGCGCATACGACCCTCCTTGTAGGATGTCCGCCAACGAACGCCCGGACGGCGAGAGGCTCGACCTCGCCGCCGGCGATGGACGGAATCCTGCGCTTCGAGGCCCGCGCCTGTCGGGAGACTTTCGGGACCAAATCAGGGGATTGTCGTGAGAGCCGCCCAGGTGGTGCGTTTCGGGTCGTTCGAGCTGGATGCCGCTCGCCGGCGGCTCGGCTCGGGTGCGCACGATGTCCATCTGACGCGCAAGGCGTTCGAGCTGCTTGCGCTTCTGCTCGATGAAGCCCCGCGCGTGGTCTCGAAGCGCGAAATCCACGAGCGCATCTGGCCAGGCACGTTCGTCTCCGACGCCGCGCTCGTCGGGCTCGTCAAGGAGCTGCGGCGGGCGCTGCACGACCGCGACGTCCAGTCACCGCTGATTCGAACCGTTCACGGTGTCGGGTACGCGATAGCTGCACCGGTGAAGCGGCAGCGACCGGCACCGCCACCGGATGCGACCGGATCGCACTGGCTCGTCGCCAATGGCAAGCGGCTGCCGCTGCGCGAAGGGGTCAATACCATTGGACGCGACCCTGCGTGCGACGTCTGGCTGAACTTCAGCAGCGTGTCGCGGCATCATGCCCGCATCGTCATCGACGGCAGTGGAACGCGCGTCGAGGATGCCGGCAGCAAGAACGGCACGCGCCTCGGCAATGTGCCCTTGACTGAGCCCGCGACGCTCGAGGACGGCGCCATGCTGCGTGTGGGCGACGTACGGCTCTCGTATCGAACGGCGACGGCTGGCCTCTCTACGGAGACGCGCGGCAGCACCGTCGACGAACGTCCGCGCGCGCGTGCGTCCCGGCGTGAGGAGCCCTCACGATGACTCTGACGTTCGCTTCACCCCAGCGATGAACGTTCCCTCACAACGAATCGGCCGTTATGAGATTCGGGGCCAGCTCGGCGCCGGCGGTATGGGTGAGGTCTACCGGGCGTGGGATCCAGACCTGCAGCGTGAGGTGGCCCTCAAACGCCTTCCCGAACATACGGTCCACGATCAGGAGCGACGGCGCCGGCTCCTCGACGAGGCGCGTGCCGTCGGTGCGCTCGCGCACGCGAACGTCGTGGCCGTGTACGACGTGGACGTCACCCAGGAGGTGCCGTTCGTCGTCACCGAGCTCATCGACGGCAAGCGGCTGCGCGACGAGATCGACGCCGGCGCGGTGCCGACGCGGCGCCTGCTCGACCTGGCGGTGCAGATTGCCGCTGGATTGAGCGCCGCGCACGCGCGCGGGATCACACACCGCGATTTGAAGCCGGAGAACGTGATGATCACGCGCGACGGGCGCGTGAAGCTCGTGGACTTCGGCCTGGCCAGAGTGGTGACGCCGCCCTCAACCGATGCGGCGACGCTGTCGGTGGCGGTGACGGTCAGCTCGATTTCCGGCACACCGGGCTACATGAGCCCGGAACAGGCGCGCGGAGCCGAACGGATCGACTTTTATTCCGACCAGTTTTCCTTTGGCTTGATCCTCTACGAAATGGCGACGGGGACGCACCCGTTCCGTCGCGACAGCGCGGTGGAGACGATGTCGGCCATCGTCAGCGACGAGGCGGACCCTATCGCACGGGTCAACCCGAAGGTGCCGGCCCCGCTCCGCTGGATCATCGAGCGCTGTCTGTCGAAGGAACCCGTCGATCGGTACGCCTCGACCACCGACCTGCTGAAGGATCTCGCCACGCTGCAGAGCCGTCTGAGCGAGATCACCGCGGAGGGCGTGCGGCCGATAGCGGTCCAGGCGTCGAGCGGGCGGCGGTACGGGCTGCCGATTGCGGCAGCGCTTGCCCTGCTCGCCGGGGCTGCCTCGTTCGGCTTCGGCGCCGGCGAGGCCCCGGTGCAGAACTGGGTGCCGCTCGTGGCGGACACCTCTTTTCAGACTGCCCCTGCCTGGTCACCAGACGGTAAGAGACTCGCGTATGTCTCCGAAGTGGATGGTGTCCTGGAGGTCTTCACGAAGGGGACGGAGTCTTCGACTTCAAAGCCAACCTCCTTGACGATCAGGCGCCGTGTCGACAGCAACGACCCGTTCTGGTCGGCCGTAGACGGCAGCCGCGTCTACTTTCATTCGAAGGCCGGCACGTTCGAAAGTCTCTGGTCGGTCGGCGCTGTCGGTGGCGACCCGGAGCTCGTTGTGGAGAATGCGACACGCTCGGCGATGTCCCGCGATGGCCATTCGCTCGTGTTCTTCCGGGAGGAGCGCCCTGAGACGCCGAACACCTTCGGCCTGCAGCGCTCGTTGTTCTTCGCCTCGGTCGCGAACAATGTCATTGGCGCTCCTCGGCGGTACATGGAACCACCGTTCGACAAACGGACCTTCGTCGAGGGCTTTTTTCGCTTCTCCCCGGATGGCTCCAAGGTGCTCGCGTGGGTATGGGGCTGGCCCGATCTGGCGTCGGCCCGGCCGGTGCCCGTCTCCGAATTCTGGATACTCCCCTGGCCCGCAGGATCAGGAAAGCCTTATCGGGTAATGCAGTCACTGGAACAGGCGGCTCCAGCGCCGGTGTCCTTCGACTGGCTTTCAGATTCCCGCCACATCGTCCTGTCTCTCTGGGATCGGACCGGCCTGAAGATGCATCTGTGGGAGGCTGACACGGCCGGCACTGACAGCAGGCAACTCACAGTGACACCGCAAGGCGAGAGTCTGCCGACCGTGACGAGGGACGGAAAGCGGCTCGCCTTCGCCTCTGGCAGCATCAACTTCAATCTCGTGGAAATTCCCCTCGACGGCGGTCCGGCAAGGGAGATCCTGGCGACGTCGCTGAACGAGGTCGACCCCTCGTTTACACCCGATGGAAGCCGGTATGCGTTCCAATCGGATTACGACGGAACGCTGCGCATTCAGACCTCGACCTCCGACGATTCCTTCAGACGAACGGTGGTCGACGCCGATGAGTTCAAGGACAGGACGCTTGCGCTCGGATCTCTCGCCCTGTCACCGGACGGCGGCCGCATCGCCTATCAGCGATACAGCGCTGAGACGGGCTATCAGGTCCTGTACGGCTCGACGAGCGGTGGGACGCCGCACGTGCCGATCTCCCAGGGCTCCCTGTACCAGGATGGCCCGTCGTGGTCCCCCGAAGGCGATCGCCTCGCATTTACCGAGCGAACCAAGGGCAACGAGTTCGTCATCGCCGTGAAGCAGGTGGGCACCGATCAGCCTCCCAGAGTGGTGGTTCGTGGGCCCGTGAGGATCACATCGAAAGTGAAGTGGTCGCGTGACGGCCTTTGGATTCTGTTCGAGAACGATGAAGGCCTGGCCATCGTGCAGCCGGACGGCAGCGGTCTCAGGCAGATAAGCAGGGACGATTGGATCGAATACGAGTGGGCGGCCGACAGCCGCTCGGTCTATGGACTGCGCGAATCGGACGATCGCTATGGCCACTTCATGCTGGCGCAGATCGATATCAAGGCCGGAACCGAAGAGCCCGAGCGGATTATCAATCCCGATCTGGGCCTGATTCCGCTGGCACTGCAGCCGATTCGTGGCCTCACCCTCACGCCTAAAAGGCTGGTCACATCGGTGGCCGAGGCCCCTTCCGCCATCTACAGTCTCGAGAACTTCGCCAGAGAGCGATCGTGGTTCTCCTGGCTACGGCGACGGTGACCGTGCGATGGTCACGGGAAGCAAACCAAGAGATTTCCAAGGATCGACGCGACCGCTGCGATGTTATCCTTCCCGCGTCATCAGGTTTCGTGTCATCCGCTCAAGGAGAACGATCGTGCGGACCTCAATAGCCGTCGCGCTGCTTGCCGTCTTCTCCGCCCCCGGAGCCTTGTGGGCGTGCGGGGACAAGTTCTTTCAAGTCAGTATGAGTGGCCGGGGGTCGCAGATCTACGCGGCACGTTACCCGAGCAACATCATCATCTACGCCGCCGCTGCCTCTGACGCCGGCAAGCAGCTGCGCGACCGCCGTCTGCTCACCTCCTTCAAGCGGGCCAGACACAACGTCGAACTGGTCGAGACGTCAGACGCACTGGAGAAGGCCCTCCAGTCCGGCCAGGTCGATCTCGTGTTCACCGACTACGACACCGCACTCGCCATCCGTCACCACGTCACCACCGCGCCAGGAAGCCCGTCTCTGTTGGGCGCCGAGTCGGCGGACAAGCGGAAGGGCAAGTCGGCACCAGCTCCGCCACCTGACGCCGCAATCGGCGTCGTGAAGGCCTCTGACAAGATCATCGGGCTCCTGACGAAGGTCGACGACGAGCTGAAGAGGCGCAAGAAGTCCGGATTGCAACCGGCGAAGTCCTGAACGGACCTGGGCAAATGCGTACGGGTCGACGCATCCCTGGCCTGCCGCTCTGGGCATCGATCATCGTGCTGGCCGCAACGTCTGACGTCTACGCCCAGGCGTGGCTGCCGCCGAAGGGCAACGGCACCGTCTCCGTCCTCTTTTCGAACACTCTCTCCAAAGATCATTTCCTGCCGGACGAACGGTACGACTTCGGTCATATCGACGCGAACACGCTGCTGTTGGACGTGACGTACGGACTCACGGACCGCCTGACGGTCAGTTTCGGGCTGCCGTTCGTGGCCTCGCGGTATCGCGGAAGTCTCCCGCATCGGCCGGTGACGCTCGACGACGGCGCCTGGCATACGACGGCGCAGGACCTGCGCTTTGGCGTGCGCTATAACGTGGTGGACGGGCCGCTGATGGTGACCCCGTTCGCCGGCAGCTTCGTGCCGAGCCGGGGGTACGAGTACTACGCACACGCAGCGCCGGGGCGAGGGCTGAACGAGTTCCTCACGGGCGTGTCGGCTGGCCGGCTGTTCTCCGAGCTCGGCCTGGTCGTCCAGGGCAGCTACGCGTTCGCGGTGTCGGAGCAGGCGCTCGACGTGCCGAGACGCTACAGCACGGCGTCCGTGGAGACCGGGTATTTTCTGACCCCGTCGCTCCGCCTGATGGCGACGATGTCGTCGCGAATCGGCCACACGGGCATCGACCTCGCGCCCAACAGCGGCGTCGTGCTTCCGCCCGAGGTCTTCCGGCATCACGATCAGATCTCCCGCGAGACGTTCATGAACTTCGGCGGCAGCGTCGGTTTTTCGCTGACCGATTCGATCGACCTCTTTGGCGGGTATACCGTGACCGCGATGGGACGCAACACGCACGCGACGAACCGCGGACTGTCGCTGGGAATAGCCTGGGGATTCGGAAGCCCGGGCGCCTCGGCGTCGGCCGTTACCGCCAGACGCGAAGGTGGACTCATCAAGTGCCTCTGCCAGAAGGCGGGCTGAAGCGCGCGACGCTACCGTGGTCTGCCTGTCTGCTTCCGTCGCACCGGGAGCTCCGTCTTCGAATGCGTCTCCGTACCACCTGTCTCGGCGTCGTGCGACAGCCGGAACGTCATCAGGCAGGATCCCAGACGGACGCGGTTGCCGTCCGCCAGCCGGACCGGCTTCGTGACCGCGACATCCTCCAGAAACGTTCCGTTCTTGCTCCCGAGATCTTCGAGCCAGGCTTCCTCGGCGAGACGGATGTTCGCATGACGACGCGACACGGTACTCGAGGGCAGCGCCACGACGTCGTCGTCACCCCCGCGGCCGAGGACGTTGTCGCCCTCGAAGAGCCGCAGCCGCTCATCGGCGCCAATCAGCCAGCCGCGAACCCGGCGTCCCGACGACGGCTTGCCGTCGGGAGCAGCAATGAATGCGTAGCCGAACCCGTGCACGGTCCGGATGAACGTCGGGCGGTCGGCCTCGTCTCCGAGCGCGCGGCGAAGCTCGGACACGAGGCTGTGGAGCGTGACCTCGGCGACGAACGTTCCCGGCCAGAGCCGCGCGTGGATCGTCGCTTTCGACACCGCCTCAGGATGCTGCTCGATGAGCAGCGCCAGCAGGTCGAAGGCCTTGCGGGTGAGTGGAATCTGGTGCGTACCGCGACGGAGCTGCCGGGAGCCGGTGTCGAAGTGGATGTCGCGAAACGTCAGTTGCATGACGTGCCGGGCGCGAGACGGCGCCGAGAAGGGAGCTTAGCATGCCGATAAACGGTTGCGCACGCTGGGTCGGCGCCGCCATCGTGGCGTCCGCACTTGCTGTGTGCGGAGCTGACACCGGAATCGCGGCCGCCGACGACAAGGCGCTCTCGTTGCAGATGCCGAGCGCCGAAGGACGCTCCCTGCGCCTCTCGGACCTCAAAGGCAAGGTGGTGCTCGTCAAGTTCTGGGCAAGCTGGTGCCCGCAGTGCCAGGAGGCGTACCCGAAGCTGGCGGAGCTGCAGCGTGAGCTCCGTCCACGCGGAGTCGAAATCGTCGCCATCAGTGTCGACGAGCAGCGCAAGAACGCCACGGCATTCCTCGCGACCCACCCAAGCGACCTGCTGGTGACGTTCGATCCCAGGGGACGGGTGCTCGAGGCGTTTGGTGCCTCGGCCATCCCGGCCTCCTTCGTCCTCGACCGCTCCGGAACGGTGCGCTACCGGCATTCCGGGTACACCGCCGAAAGCCTCGCGGCGTATCGACGCGAGATCGAAACGCTGCTCTCGTTGCAGGACTGAACCTTCGCCACCCTCTTCCAATTTTTCACTGACCCGCCTTCAGCCCGGGCCGGCGGAGCACATCCCGGGGCCGCTCTCATACGCTCGCAGCCACTGATCGAGGTGAGAGCGGCGCCAGCGTGATTCGCGTCTAGGCCCTGAGCGAACCTGAGTTGAGCCCGTCACCGCCGGTTTTGCGCCCAGAGCATTGGCGCGAAACAGGGGGGCTTGGCTCAACACAGGTGAGTCGAAGGGTAGAATACGCGCCATGAGATCCCTTGCGCGCGTCGGGATGTGGCTCAAGGTCGTCGGCGGGCTGGTCCTCTTCGTCAGCGCCGCCGTAGTCGGTCAGGAGAAGGCTGCTGAAACAGCCGCAGGTCCGGCGACGAGCGGCGTCGGGTTGATCCGAAACGATCCGGGCGCGTTCCAGGGATACACGCTGCTGTCTCCACTGCAGTCGAAATCGACGTTCCTCATCGACATGCAGGGTCGCGTCGTCCGCTCGTGGGACACGGACGCCACGCCGTCGAGCATCGCGTATCTGCTGGAGAACGGGAACCTGCTGCGCCCCTCGCAGCTGGCGAACCCGCCGTTCGGCGGCCGTACTGCCGGCGCCGGCGGCAAGGTGCAGGAGATCTCCTGGAACGGAGAGCTGGTGTGGGACTTCACGTATGCCACCAGCACTGTCGTGCCGCATCACGATCTGACGCGGCTCCCGAACGGAAACGTGCTGATGATCGTGGAAGAGAAGAAGACCGCCGAGGAGGCGATCGCCGCCGGACGCATTCCGGCAAGTGTCGAGGGTGGAGAGCTGCATGCCGACGCGCTCATCGAGATCAAGCCGACCGGCAAGACGACTGGTGACGTCGTGTGGGCCTGGCGTCTGTGGGATCACCTGATTCAGGACCACGACAAGACGAAGGCGAACTTCGGCGACGTCGCCGCCCATCCCGAGCGCGTCGATCTCAACTTCACCGTGAAACCTGGAGGGCGCGGCGGCGCCGACTGGACGCACTTCAACTCGGTGGCGCACAACGCGGAGCTCGATCAGATCGTCGTCAGCCTGCGGAACTTCAGCGAGATCTGGATCATCGATCACAGCACGAGCACGAAGGAGGCCGCGGGAAGCACGGGCGGTCGCGCCGGCAAGGGCGGCGACCTCCTCTACCGGTGGGGCAATCCGCAGGCCTATCGTGCCGGGACCGTCGCCGATCGGCGGCTGTTCGGGCAGCAC
This sequence comes from Vicinamibacterales bacterium, assembly GCA_036274155.1. GTDB lineage: Bacteria > Acidobacteriota > Vicinamibacteria > Vicinamibacterales > UBA2999 > Gp6-AA40. The sequence continues at coordinate 84,076 of DASUGH010000041.1, forward strand.
AATGCGCACTGGATCCCGAAAGGGCTGCAGGGCGCGGGGCACCTGCTCGTCTACAACAATGGGGACGGACGTCCGCAGGGTGCGTACTCGACCGTCGACGAGATCGTGCCGCCGGTGGATGCGCGCGGCCGATATACGCTGACGCCGGGTGGAAAATACGGCCCCGAGAGCACCGCGTGGAGCTACTCGGCGCCGAATCCCACCGACTTCTACTCGTTCAACATCTCAGGAGCGATGCGCCTGCCGAACGGAAACACGCTCATCTGCGCGGGCGCGCCGGGGATCGTCTTCGAGATCACGCCGGACAAGAGAGTCGTGTGGCAGTACAACCTGCCGCAGTGGGGCACCGGACGCAACGGCCGCAACGTATTCCGAGCGCTCCGGTTCGCGCCCGATTACCCCGGACTGCGCGGTCGACAACTCACTCCCGGGAAGCCGCTCGCCGAACTGGGCGGGTAGCGGCGATCGCGAGCGAAAAGAGTCCGGCTGAAGCCGGACACGACTGTGCGGTTTCGCCGCCCGCAGAACCGAGCTTTCGCTCGGTCAGACAGTTTGAGCAACGAAACCGGAGTCCACCATGTCGACTGACCAGAGTCGGCCGGATGGCCAGCAGCTCGTGAGCCTGGCCGACGAAGAGGCCGTCAAGGAAATCCTCTCCACCACCATCATGGGCCTGTGGGAGCTGGTCAACAATCTCACCCGGCTGCGGCCGTCACGTCGCGACCGCTACCGCGTAGCCATTTTCGGCTCCGCCCGCGCGCAGCCCGGCACGTTCGTCTACGACGAGGTCAAGCGCGTGGCGGCTGCGTCTGCCGCGCTCGGATGCGACATCGTCACCGGCGGCGGACCAGGCCTGATGCAGGCGGCGAACGAAGGAGCGGCCAGCGCCGGTGTCGACGTGAAATCGATGGGCATCCGCGTCGACCTGCCGTTCGAGCAGGAGGTCAATCCGTTCGTGGCGCAGGCCTTCGAGCACAAGACGTTTTTCACCCGGCTGCACCATTTCGTGATCGCCAGCGATGCATTCGTCGTGGTGCCCGGCGGCATCGGCACCGTCCTCGAGATGCTGATGATCTGGCAGCTCCTCCAGGTGCGTCATGTCAAGGACGTCCCGTTGATCCTCGTGGGGAAGATGTGGCGCGGCCTCGTCGACTGGGCGCAGGCGAGCATGCTCGACCCGCGTCTCCACCTCGCAAACGCCGACGACCTCCGGATTCCGCAGTGCCTCGATACCGCGGACGAAGCCATCGCCGTGGTGCGCGCCCTGCACACGAAGTGGCTGACCGAGCAGCGAGCGTAGCCGGAAACCGAGGCCTTGCGGGATCTGATCCCGAACGAAGCTCGTCGTTGACACTCGAATCAGCGTGGGCGATGATCGCCGCCGCCGAGTCGTCTGTCTCTTCCGGCCTGCCGAGGGATCATGGCACTTCATACCGACGTCTACGGCTACCTCGTTCCTCGTCTGAGAAACCATCCGCACCTGTGGAAGGTCGCGAAAGAGGTCCACTCGCTTCCTGGCCTCGCTCGCCATTCCGTCGCTCGCGCCGTGCCACAACTGATTGGCCCGCAACCGCGAAAGCTCCACGTTGCGGTCACCGCGTACTGCAACTTGCGGTGCCTCGGCTGCCGATATGGGCGCGACTTCATGCCGAACTCACAGCTCGAATTACCGATGGTGCGCGAGCTGCTGGACGACGCGAAGGCGGCAGGCGTGGAGACGGCACGGCTGTACGGGGGCGAGCCGCTTCTCCATCCCGATCTTCCGAAGATGGTCGAGCACAGCGTCTCGCTGGGGTTACGGACCTACGTGACGACCAACGGCATCTTGTTGAAGGAGAAGATCGACGACTTGTACAGCGCCGGACTGCGCGAGATCAGCATCGGGTTCTACGGCGTCGGCGCCGAATACGACCGCTACGTGCAGCGTCAGGCGCAGTTCGACAGGCTGGAGCGCGGCGTCTCGTATCTGAGGCACCGTTTCGGCCGGAAGGTGCAAGTCCATCTGAACTGGCTCCTCATGCGCCCTTCCTGCAACCTCGCGGCGCTCGGCCAGGCATACGATTTCGCGGAGAGATACGCCCTGTCGCTCAGGGTCGACCTGGTGCACTACTCACTGCCCTACTTCACCGAAGGTCCAGACCGGATGCTGCAGTTCCGCCCCGAGGATCAACGGCAGATCGAGGCGGTCGTGTCAGAGCTGATTCGTCTCAAACAGGAGCGTCCCGAGCGTATCTCTGACAGCCTTCGGCATCTGCGCTCGATTCCCGACTGGCTTCTCAAAGGTCCGGACATGCGCGTGCCCTGCGATGCGTACCGGCTTCTCTGGGTGGGCGCCGACGGGACCACGCAGCTGTGCTATGTGACGTTTCGGCTCGGCAATCTGCACGAGATGCGGCTGCGAGACATGATGTTCACCAGGGCACACCGGCAGGCCGCACGCGACGCGTATGCGCTCAACTGTCCGAACTGCCACTGCGACGCGTCGGATCGGATCAACAAGGACTTCTCCAGCCGGCTGAAGTACGGGACGCGGCAGCAATTCGAAAGCGAGAGCTACCGGTCTCCAATCGCGGTCGAATCGCTCTGACCGTCGATGCACGACCTCGGTGAGCGCTCCCTGGTTCTCTGCGCGCGGTTCTACTGGGTGACGACGCGTCTCGTGGCGCGCTACCTCCTCCTGCCGATCGTGTTTCGATCCTGGCGCCGGAAGAAGGCCCGGCTTTCGTCGCCGGCGAGCCGGCGCACCCCGTTGGCCGAGCTTGGGCTCGACTCAGATCAGCTCAGCGCGGTGACCGCTCGCTTGCAGACGCAATCGCACGTGGTACTCGGCGAATTCGACCGCGACAGCCTGCTGCACCCTCACGTCGGACCACTCCCGGGCATACATGACGTGACCGACGAGTTTCAGCCGCGCCGCAACACGCGTCTGCAGCTCGTGGCAACGGCCGATGGCGTCGGCGTCAGGAAGTACCACCAGAACCGGTGGCGTTTTCTGTGTGAACTTCGCGCCCTGCAGGCGCTGGAAGCGACCGATAGCCGCATCCCGTCCGTTCTCGACGCCGACTTCGAGCATCTGGCCATCACATCGACGTTCATTCCTGGCACGGTGCTCACCGAGAGGCTTGCGGCCCACTCACCCGGAGTACGCGATCGCGACGTGCGGACGCTCGACGTTTATGAGGGGATCGGCGGACGCAGGCGTTGGCGGGCGCGAATCAAGGAAGGGAATCGCGTTCTTCATCGAGCGGTCCCACGCGATTTCGGTCGGCAGGTGCTCCACGAGCTGCAGCGGATTCACGCCGCGCGCGTGATCTGGGGCGACGTCAAGTTTGGCAACATCATCGTGGATCGTCCCGCGCAAAGACCGTGGTTGCTCGATTTCGACTACGCTGGCCATCTTCCGCGTCTCTGGGAACCGTTGTTCCGAGCCTTGTGCCGCAGAGAGCTCGCGTATTTCGAGCTTCACTTCGGCAAGGACGCGCGCTGCGCCAACGGCGCATCCGATGGCGGCGGCGCGCAGCCGCTCGACGGCCTGCTCCGCCCAGGCAACGCACCCTGACGCGCGCCACGTGCAGGGTGTCCGGCCAGCACCGGGCGTGCGAAGCCAGCCAGCGCGTGAACAACCGTCCCGGGGTATCCGTTTTCCAGCATGAGGTGCCTGAGATCGCGTGTCCTGGCGGGAAGGTTGCCGCGAATGCCGTCGTTCGCCTGCAGGATGAGGGCGGCGCCCATTCCGGCAGCCTTGCGGACCACCGCCGCCATGTCCTGCCCGGGCAGATAGTAGAGTGAGCAGAACGCCGTCACGACGTCGAAGACGCCGAGATCCTGCTGCAGAAACACGCGCATGTCGCTGGTGAGGACCGTGAAGTCGTATGGATGCATGTCGCGCCAGGAGAGAATCTCTCCGTGAAGGCGGGCCGCATCGGCGATCTCTGGCGAGACTTCCACGCCGAGAACCCGACTCGCGCCAGCGCGAAGCATCATCAGCGAGAGCGCACCGTTGTTGCAGCCCAGATCGAGCACGCGCTTGCCCGCCACGAGCGGCGACACCACCGGCAGGTTGCAGTATTCCCAGCGGCCGGTTCCACTGTCGGTCGATGCAACCTGTCCGACGACGAGGCCGTGGCCGAAATCGATCGGTGCGTAGTCGCGATACGCGTGGGGAAGCCGCGCTGTGATCGTCCTGAGTGCCGTACGCGCACGTTCCTCCGTCATCAGCTCGGCGTTGAAGCGGCGGTTGAACGCCACGCGGTCTGCGTCGCGTCCGGCGAAGTACGACGCGCTCCCCTGCCTGAATACACGCGCATCCGGGAGATGTGCGAACCGCAGGTCTCCGTCGACCTGAAGGACATCATCGAAGCCCGCGGCCAGACCGGTGACGCCGGCGCGATGCGCTCGATCCAACAGCGGCAGAACGTCCGCTCCAGCGACGACGGCACGGACCGCACGCGTTCCGCGCGCCGCCAGTACGCCGATGGCCTCCAATTCCCCCGGCGACGGCCGCCGACTCGACACGCGGGCCGCGCCTGCAAAGAGTCGCCGGGCCGGACGCGCGGCGCGCGGTCCCCACGCAAACCGATAGAGCGTCCACGGAGCAGCGACGCCCGTCACAAGGTAGCGGAAATAGCTCACGCCGCGGCGCCGTACGACTGTGACAAGGCCCTTTGCCACCCGTCGAATCTCTTGCATCGCAGATACCGTCGGTGCCTGAGACCGCAATCCTCACACGGTTGGGCCTGGCCGGTATAGCGACCGTCCAGGGACGACCGGCGAAGGAGAGGGACATCCGCGCCGATAAAGACACAGGGGCGTGACGGGGTAGGATTGCTCGTCCTGGCACCAATTTTCACGCCCGAAGAGACCCGCTGACGTGCTCGTCTACGCGACCACCACCTTCATCGGCGCCTTCCTCATGTTCGCCCTCGAGCCGATGGTGGCGAAGATGCTGCTGCCAACGCTCGGCGGTACGCCCATGGTGTGGAACACCTGTGTCGTGTTCTTCCAGGCCGCCCTGCTCTGCGGCTATGCGTTCGCGCACGTGTTGCGGCGCCTCGCCACCCTTCGCGCCGCCGCCATTCTGCTGTTCCTGGCGGTCGTTGCCGGCTCGAGGCTGCCCATCGACTTCCCCCGCCCGCCGCAGGATCTCGACCACGCGACGACGTGGCTGCTGCTGCAGCTGCTGCCGTCGCTCGGACCGGTCTTTTTCGTCCTGGCCGCCGCCGGACCGTCGGTGCAGACCTGGTTTTCACGTACAGGGATCGCCGGCTCCGACAACCCGTATGTCCTTTACGCGGCGAGCAACGCCGGCAGCTTCGCGGCGCTGCTCGCCTATCCGGCACTCGTCGAACCGATCTTCAGGCTCGCGAGTCAGAAAACCCTCTGGAGCGCGGGCTACGCGCTGCTGATCGCCTGCATCGCGGTATCCGCCTGGCTCGCCGCTCGCGCAACGTCCCCGCCGGGTACCGCAGATGCCGCCGCCGTGGCCACCGCTTCGCCTGCGGCGCGCGACCGACTCGTCTGGTTCGTGCTGGCGTTCATCCCCTCGAGCGTCATGCTCGGGGTCACCACGTTCATCTCGACCGACGTGGCCGCGGTCCCATTGTTGTGGATTGGACCGCTGACCATTTATCTGTTGACGTTCGTGCTGGCATTCAGCGGAGGCGGCACGCGGCTGACCGAGGTGGCATCACAACGAATGGCGCTGCCGTTGAGCGCCGTGCTGTTTCTGATGCTCGCCGGCATCAGCTTCCCAATCGGCCCGACGGTGGCGCTGCACTTCATCACCTTCTTCGCCGTTGCGATGACGTGCCACGGCATGCTCGCGAGCCGCCGGCCGCCCGCGGCGCGTCTGACCGAGTTCTATCTCTGGATCGGCGCCGCCGGGGTCGCTGGCGGACTCTTCAACACGCTCGTCGCGCCGGTGCTGTTCAGAACGCCGGTCGAGTACCCGCTGATGCTCCTCTGCGCCGCGGCAGTACCCGCGCTTGGCGCGAGGCAGATGCCGACCGCGAAGGACGGGATCCGTATCGCGCGCAACGCCGTCGCGCTCGGCGCCGTCGCAGTGATGGTTGTGATCGCAGCCGGCCACTGGCGGATCACAGGCGCCACCGCGCTCGTCGCCGGCGCCGGCACCGTCGTCGCGTTCTCCCGCAAGCGCGAGCCTCTGGCGTTCGCCAGTGCGTTCGCCGCCCTGTGGGCCGCGTCGTCGGTCCTGCCGGTGCAGGAGGCCCGGACCCTCGAGACCAGCCGCACGTTCTTCGGCGTGTATCACGTGATCGCCGACACGCACGGCCATCACTCGCTCTATCACGGCTCGACGCGGCACGGCATGCAGGCCGTCGACCCGCCCACAGGCGAGCCGCTGACCTACTACCATCGCAGCGGCCCATTCGGCCAGGCGTTCTCGGCGCTGCCTGTCATGTCTTCGACGCCGCACGTCGCCGTCATCGGACTCGGCGCAGGCTCGCTGGCCGCGTACGCGCAGCCGCGGCAGCACTGGGTCTTTTACGAGATCGACCCCGAGATCGAGCGGATCGCCCGCCGGCCCGACTACTTCACCTATCTCGAGCGATGCGGCGGCCGCTGCTCGGTCACCATCGGCGATGCGCGACTGTCGCTCTCCAGGCAGCCCGGCGTACGGTTCGGGCTGATCGTGCTCGACGCCTTCAGCTCCGACGCCATCCCGGTGCACCTCGTGACCGCCGAGGCCATAGACGAATACCTCGCGCACCTCGATGACGACGGCGTGATGATGTTTCACATCTCCAACCGCTACCTCGATTTGCAGCCTCTTCTCGCCGGACTCGGCGCCCACTCCGGATTGACGGCATTCGGCCAGCTGCAGGTCGTGGGCGGCACAGGTAATGACGGCCGCTCCAGCGCGCAGTGGGTGGCGCTCGCCCGCAACCCGCACACCCTCGAACCGCTCGCCCACGACGAGCGTTGGAAGCGCCTCGACACGAGCCGGCCCCCGGAACTGGTCTGGACCGACGACTACTCGAACATTCTCTCCGTGCTCAGAGTCTGGAGGTGATCGGCGGCGCGCGTTGGGACGATTGCCGGGAAGTGCCAACGTGTGAAAAGGCGCGACGCGTCCGCCACGAGCGGGCGACATGAGCAGACCCGCATCCACCGATACGCCGATCATGCAGGCTCGCCCGGCAGCCCTGACGATCCCGAGGACGAGCTCGTTCGTCATCGCTCTCCTGATCGCTTTCGTATTCGTCAGCGATGGGTCAGCCCAGATCAAACTGCCAGACTGGCTCAGGAAAGTTCCGGTGGCGGGCATTTCGGAAGCCGAGGCCGGACAGGGGATCAAGGAAGCGCTCGCGCAGGGCGTGACCCGTGCGGTGTTCAACCTGCACAGGACCGATGGATTCTTCGGCAGCAACTTCTACAAGATGCTGCTGCCGCCCGACTCGAGGAAGGCGGAGGGCACGCTTCGCCGCATCGGTCTCGGCGGTCAGGTCGACAAGGCCATCCTCGCGATCAACCGCGGCGCCGAGGATGCGGTGGGCACCGCGAGCCCCATCTTCACTCAGGCAATCAAGGACATGACCGTGACGGACGCGCTGGGCATCGTCAGGGGAAACAAGGATGGCGCGACCCAGTACTTTCGACAGAAGACCTCTGCCGATCTGATCGCCGCCTTTGCGCCGTCGGTGAGAGCGTCCCTCGAAAAGACACACGCGACGAAGTACTACGGCGACATCGCCAACAACTACAACCGCTTCCCGCTCGGGTCCGGGAAGATCGACCCCGACCTCACCTCCTATGTGGTGGGAAAGGCCGTCGACGCGCTGTTCGATCAGATCGCCAGAGAAGAGGCGAACATCCGCGCCAACCCCGTGGCGAGAACGACGGATATCCTCAAGAAAGTCTTCGGCGGCGGGTAATCCACACGTCGGCGTACATTTTTCCATCGGCGGCATCGGCTGGAGCGCGCCGTGCCGATAATACCTGCATGCTGCTGCCCACTCGCCTCGACGTACGCTTCGGGCTCCTGGCCTGCGGCGTGGCCATCGCAGTCGTGCTCGCTGGAACCGTGGCTCGAGCCGACGCCGATCAGGCGAAACAGTCGCGATCGTTCGGTCCTGACCGCTGTGGTCCGATCGACCCGACTTACGTCCAGGTGACGAACGCAACCGGCGGACAGCCTCTTCCCCTCGCCCCCAGCGAGGTCGGCGCCACTGCCCCGCTCATGGCGGCATCCTTCGGCGCTGAGACGGTGTTCTGGGCCTCGGCACGGCTCGCGTCGAGCGAGCAGACCATCACGATACCGGTGGACGGCGTGACCTCGCGCATCGCGTTCGTCCTGTCGACGGACGGCTCGATTACGGAGATGTCGATCGCCCGTCCGGGTGAGAGGGCCCTCGCTGCTGGCGCCGGCGTCAAACCGATCCTCTTCGGGTGCGTGCGCGGCGTCGAAGTGGAGCGCCCGATGGCCGGCGAGTGGCAGCTCAAGGTGGCCGGCACCGGCACTTACTGGCTGGTCGTCCATGCGAAGAGCGCACTTGGACTGGACGATGCGAACTTCGTGCAGGTGACGGGACGGCCCGGGCACGAAGGGCTCTTCGACATTCCGGGACAACCTGTCGCCGGGCGCCCGGCGACGCTGCGCGCGCGCATCACCCGAGAGGAGGTGAGCGACGCCACGTTCGACCTCGTGTCGATGGACGGGTCACACATCCAGGCCGCCGCCCTCTCTCCAGCGAGCGCGAACAGCATCGAGGAGGAGTACGTGGGCGAAATCGCCCGCCTGCCCAACGTGCCGTTCCGCGTGCGTGTCAGCGGGCGAGACAGGACCGGCGCTTCCTATCAGCGCGTCTCGGGCGCCGCCTTTCACGCCGCGACGCTGGAAGTCATTGCGCCACAGACTGCCGCGCTGGTTCGCGGACAGCAGACACCGGTGACCGTGAGCGTAAGAAACGTCGGCGCGCCTGCGGACATGCAGATCGTCGCCGTCCTCGGCGCGGCGGTGCTGCGCGTCGAGCCAGCAAATCTCCGGCTGGGGACCAACGAGTCGCGAAACGTCACGGTATGGGCCAACATTCCGGCCAACTCCACATCGCCGGCCGAAGAGATCGTCGTCACCGCCGAGAGCCCTGCCGATCCGGCGGCGTCGAACAGCGCAGTCGTCAAAGCGATAGTCGACCGTTGATTCACCCTCGCCGCTGCATTCGCAGAACCGGGCTTCAGCTCGGTTCGACCTGTCGTCGCAGAACCGGGCGAACAAACGACGTAAAAACAACCGCCGCCGATGTCACGTCTTATGGTGCGGCAGATGTCGTGATCCGTAGAGCTATCGATGTGGTCGCGGTTCTGGCGCTGACAACCGTCCCGGCGCTCGCGCAGGATGCAGCCCGTCAGACGGCCATTGCCGTGATGCCGAACGCCAGCGAAGCAATCACGCTCGACGGCGATCTCAACGACCCCGCATGGGTCTACGCCACACCGATCACCACGTTCCTGCAACGTGAACCAAGCGAAGGCGACCCGGCCACTTTCCGCACCGAGGCGCGCGTGGTCTTCGACTCCTCGGCCATTTACGTCGCCGTGCGGGCATTCGATCCGGAACCGCAGCGCATCATCGGCCTGCTGACGCGACGCGACAGCGAGTCCTCTTCCGACTGGGTGCAGGTCTTCATCGACTCGTACCACGATCGCCGGACCGCCTATCAGTTCGGCGTGAACCCAGCTGGAGTGAAGCAGGACGCCTACTGGTTCAACGACGGCCAGAGCGACGACAGCTGGGACGCGGTCTGGGACGTCGTCTCGAAGCGGCTCGACGACGGGTGGGCGGCGGAGTTTCGGATCCCGTTCTCGCAGCTCCGGTTCAGATCGCACGGCGACGGCCGCGTCGGCTTCGCCGTCGTCCGGACTGTCGCGCGTCTGAACGAGACGTCGTCGTGGCCGTTGTTGTCGAAGGGGGCGAGCGGATTCGTTTCCTCGTTTGGCGACCTCGCCGGCGTGACTCCCGGAGCTGCGTTGAAACGGCTCGAGCTCGCACCGTATGTCGTCGGAGAGGTGGCAACAAAGCCGGTCGAGGCGGGCAACCCGTTCCAGCGGACGCCGGACCCCGGGGCCAAGGCCGGTCTCGATCTCAAGTATGCGGTGACACCCGCGCTCAACCTGACGGCGACGGTCAATCCCGATTTCGGTCAAGTGGAAGCCGACCCGGCCGTGGTCAACCTGAGCGCGTTCGAAACGTTCTTCTCCGAGAAGCGGCCGTTCTTCATCGAAGGTTCCGGCACGTACCAGTTCGACTGCCGCGACTGCAGTCTCTTCTATACACGGCGCATCGGACGCGCGCCTCGAGGCGTTCCGCTGGTAGCGCCGGGCGGGTACACGTTTCAGCCGGCGGAGTCGACGATACTCGGTGCAGGCAAGCTGACCGGACGAGTCCGTGATTTTTCAGTGGGCGTGCTGACGGCGGTGACTCAGGAGGAGCGGGCCGATATTGCACTCGGCACGGATCGCTGGCGGGAAGTGATCGAACCGGGCACCCTTTATTCCGTTTCGCGCGCCAGGCGTGAGTTCAGCGATCAGTCGTCCGTGGGTTTCATCCTCACGACGACCAACAGGAAGCTCACGGAGTCGGTCTCGTTCCTCCCTGAATCGGCGGTGACCGGCGGCGTCGACTACGACTGGCGCCTCGGACGCCGATGGGGCCTCACAGGGTATTGGGCCGGCAGCACCGTCAGTGGCACCCCGGAGGCGATCACACGACTCCAGCTCAGCACGGTGCACAGCTTTCAGCGGCCTGATGCCACCCATGTCGAGCTCGATCCGCTGGCCGAGAGCCTGCGTGGGCATTCGGGCATGGTGGCGTTCGGCAAGCTCGCGGGTGACCGCACCCGCGGGAACGTCAACGTCGGCTACAAGTCGCCCGGGTTCGACGTGAACGATCTCGGGTTCCAGCAGCGCGCCGACGAAATTCCGGAGAGCAGCTGGTTTCAAATCCGATGGAACACTCCAGGCAAATACAAGCGGAGCCTCAACCTCAACTTCAACCAGTGGTCGGCGTTCAACTTCGATGGCGATAGGCTGGACCTCGGCGGGAACGTCAACGCACACTGGCAGTTTCAGAACCTGTGGACCACCGACCTTGGCGTCAACGTCAGCGCCAGGCGGTTCGACGATCGATTGACGCGCGGCGGACCCGGCGGATACGAGGAACCTGCCTTCAGCAGCTGGCAGTCTATGAGCACGAACGATCGCCGCGTCGTCTCGTTCAACTGGAACTCTGCGTTCGGCGGGAACGTCGCGGGAGGGCGTTTCTTCGAGCTGGGCCCGGGTGTCGTAATACGTCCTACTCCATCGTTGTCGACGGAGCTGGGGCTGTTCTACAACCGCAACGTCGAAGACGCGCAGTGGGTCCGCGAGGTGAGAGACGCCGGCGAAACGCACTATGTGTTCGGACGCCTCGAGCAGGAGACGAGCTCGATCACCCTGCGGGTCAACTACACGATGACGCCCAACTTGTCATTGCAGGTCTACGCCCAGCCGTTCACGAGCTCTGGCGACTACCTGAACTACAAGGAGCTGGTGGACGGGCGCGCCGAGGACTACGACCAGCGGTACGCCGCGTACGACTACCGCGGCGATGCGGATTTCAAGGTCCTCTCCTTCCGCACGACCAACGTGCTGCGATGGGAGTACAAGCGCGGGTCAGCGCTCTTCGTCGTGTGGCAGCAGGCCCGTGAAGACGTGGGAGTGCCGGGGCCGTTCGGATTCAGTCGCGATTACGGCCACACGCTCTCCGCCCCCGCCTCGAGCACACTGCTCGTCAAGCTTGCTTATTGGCTGAATCCGTGACTCGGGGCTCGGGACTCGGACTCGGGGCTCGGGGCTCGGGGCTCGGGGCTCGGGATTCGGGGTTCGGGGCTCGGGACTCGGGGGCTCGGGATTCGGGGCTCGGGACTCGGGGCTCGGGACTCGGGGCTCGGGAGTCGGGCTCGGGACTCGGGGCTCGGGACTCGGGGCTCGGGACCCGGGGCTCGGGACTCGGGGCTCGGGACTCGGGACTTGGGACTCGGGACTCGGGGCTCGGGGCTCGGGACTCGGAACTCGGGCTCGGGGCTCGGGACTGGGCATTGAGCCCGGATTCGACTCCGCCAACGAAACCGCCGGGCCGGCTGTAATGTACCGGTAGGTGGCCAAAGACTGGGAACCCCGGCGCTTTCTCCAGCGGGCTGCGACGCCTTCGCGGTTTTACCTCGGAGTGCTCCTTCTGACCGTGCTGGCGGGCTTTGCTCAGCCAGGCTCCGCGTTCGCGCAGGATGGCGGCCCCACCGACGATGAGCTCGTCCGCCCGCTGGAAGTGCTGCGCCAGCAGCAGTCGGCGCTCGGTCTGACGCCGGATCAGCTCGGGCAGCTGGACAGGATTCAGGCCGGGCTGGCAACCGACAACGACCCGCTGGTCAGCGAGATGATGCGTCTGCGGACGGAATGGCAGCGGGAACGGCGAGCTGCCAGGAACGGGAGGCCGCCGGACGTGTCGCGCATCGAACGAATCCGGTCGGCCGCTCAGGATGTCAGAGGGCGCATCCAGGCCAACAACCGCACGGCCATGCAGAAGGTCAACCGGCTGCTGACGCCGGCGCAACGGAAACAGCTGCGCGGGATCGTAGAGAAACGACGGCAGCAGAACCCAGGGAGAGGCGCCGGCCCCGCCACGAACGCGGGCCCCAGCCGTTGACTCCGTGGACAGCGTGTACCGGCTGGCCGTCAGGCGAGACGCGGGCATGAGGGTGCCGGCCCGGCAGGTTTCGCAGCTCCGGGAGGCAGACGAGGGCGAGGCGCGGCTGATTGACGCCGTCAAGGCGGGCGACGCCGCCGCCTTCGATGAGCTGGCGAATCGCCACATGCGCCGTGCGTTCAGCGTGGCGTACCGGCTGCTCGGCCAGCGGCAGGATGCTGAAGACGTCGTCCAGGAGGCATTCCTGGCGGCGCTGGTCAAGATAGACACCTTCGAGCGCGGCCGTCCGTTCGGCCCGTGGCTGCTTCGAATCGTGGCGAACCGTGCGATCAACCTGCGCAAGGCACGAGCGCTGCGGCAGGCCGAGCCGATCCCGGACAGCATGGCCAGCGGCGGCGAATCGCCGGCGGAGGCCGCGCAACGAAGCGAGCTGCGACGCGAGCTGCGGCAGGCGCTCGCGCAGCTGCCCGAAGAACAGCGATGGGTCGTGGAGCTGTTCGAGATCGACGGGTTTACCGGTCCGGAGATTGCGGAAATGCTGGACATGGCCGAGGGCACCGTTCGCTGGCACCTGCACGGCGCGCGACAGACGCTGCGCACCGTGCTCGCCCATTTCGCCGTGAGGACGCGATGAACGACGAGCTGTTCCGCCGGGACCCTGAGCTTGGCGCCGCACTCACCGATGTGAGCGCCGACCCGATGTCCGAGGACGTCGATTGGACCGGCCTGCGCGGCGCTATTGCTGCGCGTGCCTCGTTCGAGCTGGCGCGCCGGCGTTCGCAGCGCCGCCGCATGCGCATCGCGATTCCAGCCGGTCTCGCAGCAGGCGTCGCCTTCCTGGTGTTCCTGGCGCGCACGCCGGAGCGGGCAATCCTTCCCGCTGTGGACGGCACGGCTGGCGCCGAAAATTCGATCGATGAGCTGCTCGACGCCAATGTCTCCGACGTGCAGTTCCGTGCGCTGCTCTCGGGGGCCGGCAACGCGAACGAGCTGCTGTCGATTGCGGCGGCAGAGGGGCAGCCATAGCACGGCTCAATGCTCAATGGCGAATGCCGAATGCCGGATGACGAGTCTTTCAGCAACCTCCTGAAGGCGGAAACATGGATGCCACGCTTCGCGCGCTGAATCGGTTCGGCCTTGGTGCCCGGCGGGACGAGCGGAGTCGGGTCTCGGACCCGCGCGGCTGGTTGAAGGCGCAGCTCGATGGCGGCGCACCGTCGCTCCGCGCTCCCGAGGGCGCATCACCAGGCGAGATTGGCGACGCGCTGCGCGCCCTGCGGATGGCCGGGCAGGGCCAGGAGCAGGACAGGCGCGAGGCCAGGCAGCGCCTCGTCGAGTTGAGCAACAAGGAGATGCACGCCGCGCTCGAGCAGCGCGTGACCGCGGAACGACCGTTCGTCGAGCGACTGGTCGCGTTCTGGTCCAATCATTTGTGCGTCTCTTCCGGAGGCAAGGCGCAGGTCGCGCCGCTTGCCGGCAGCTACGAGCGCGATGTCATCCGCACACATGTGCTCGGCCGCTTCGAGGACATGGTCATGGCGTCGGCCCGGCATCCAGCGATGCTGATGTACCTCGACAACTTCCAGTCGATCGGCCCCAATTCGCGAGGCGCGCGCGACGGACGCGGAGGCAATGGCCAGCGTCGCGGCCTGAACGAGAACTATGCGCGAGAGCTGCTCGAGCTCCATACTCTCGGCGTCAACGGCGGCTACACCCAGCAGGATGTCCAGGAGCTGGCCAGGATCCTCACGGGGTGGACGGTCAGCGGCATCGGCGGGCCTGGCGATCGCCTTCAGCCGCCGGGCCGCACTCAGGGGCGGCGGCAGCAGGTACAGGCGCTGCGCGGCCGGCCCGCGCAAGGCGCCCCCATCGGCTTCGTCTTCCAGGAGCTCCTCCACGAGCCTGGAACGAAGACCGTGCTCGGCGAGCGATACCGCGAGGCGGGCATCGAGGAAGGGGAAAAAGTCATTCGCACGTTGTGCCACCACCCGTCTACGGCGCGCTTCGTCGCAATGAAGCTCGTGACCCACTTCGTGAGCGACGAACCACCCGCTGCTGCCGTGGATCGCGTGGCAAAGGCCTTCTCCTCGAGCGGCGGCGATCTCGAGGCCGTCGCCCGGGCGCTCGTCGACGAGCCCGAGGCCTGGCGCGAGGATGCGCGCAAGTTCCGCACGCCGCAGGACTGGTTCGTTGCCGTGCTGCGCGCGTTCGACGCGCGCGACGTGAAGCCGAATGTGCCGAACCTGCTGCGGCAGCTCCGCCAACCGCTCTGGTCGCCGGCGTCTCCCCAAGGCTTCAGCGACACGCTGCAGGACTGGGCCGACCCCGACTCGCTGCTCAACCGCGGCGAGCTGGCGCGCACGTTGTCGGGGCTTGCCGGCACCAACCGTCTCGATCCGAAGTTCCTGCTCGACCTCGTCGACGTGCCGGCCACTGATCCCGTTCACCGCCTGCTCGCCGACACCACGATTTCCACGTCCGATCGGCTGGCGCTTGCCATCGCCGGGCCGGCCTTCCAGTGGAGGTAGTCATGCGCCGCCGCGATTTCGTTCGAACCATGTGTTACGGCGGGCTGGCAACGTTTGCGCTGCCGCGCGTCTCGTTTGCCCAGGTCGGCGGCACCAACCGGCTGGTGTTCATCCTTCTGCGTGGCGGGTTCGACGGCCTGGCGGCGGTGGTCCCGTACGGCGATCCGGACTACCGCGCGCTGCGCGAGTCGTTTGCCTTCCCCACGTCGGAGCTCGTCACGCTCGACGACACGTTCGGCCTGGCACCTGGCCTCTCGCCGCTGCGGACGCTGTGGGACGCGAACGAGCTTGCGGTCGTGCACGCGATGGCCATCCCGCATCGCACCCGCAGTCACTTCGATGGTCAGGCGATTCTCGAGACCGGCCTCGATCATCCCGCCGGGTCGTCCGACGGATGGTTGAATCGTCTGCTGCAGGTGATGTCGGGCAAGCGCTCCGGCATCGCAATCGCGGCCGGCATGCCGCTCTCGCTCAGCGGATCGTTCCAGGTCGAGTCGTGGTCGCCGACGCAGCTCGGCGCCGTCGACGATGTCTTCCTCGAGCGCCTGGCGGTGCTGTACCGGTCGGATCGTGCGTTGGCGAACCGGTTCGAGGCGGCCGTGCAGCAGAAGGACCTCGTTGGCGAAGAGCCGATGGCGCGAGGCAACGCGCGGCGCGGCGGAATCACTCCGCTGATGAAGGCAGCGGCCAAGATTCTCAAGCAGGATCAGGGACCCAACATCGCCGCCATGGAGTTCAGTGGCTGGGACACGCATGCGAACCAGGGGCTCGCCGGCGGCGCGCTCGATCGCCTCCTTGGCCAGCTCGCGGAAGGCCTCGTCGCCTTCCGGACCGACATGGGATCGGCGTGGGCGAACACCACCGTGGTCGTGATGACCGAATTCGGCCGCACCGCGCGGCCGAACGGCACGCGCGGCACCGATCACGGCACTGCCGGTGCCGGCTTCGTTCTCGGCACGCGCATCGGCAAGTCCCACGTCGTCGCCGACTGGCCAGGACTGGCGAACAAGAATCTCTTCGAGGGACGCGACCTCAAGCCGACGCTCGACACGCGCGCCGTGCTGAAGGCTGCGCTCTCGGGCACCTTCGACCTGACAGCCGCCCAGCTCGAGCGAGTGTTCCCGGGATCAGCCGCGATTCACGCGGCTGGCCTGATGGCCTGAAGAAGACATCGCCGCACCGAGCGTCAGCTCGGTTGATGTGAGAGATTCGCAGCACCGAGCGTCAGCTCGGTGGATGAAGAGACATTCGGGGACGCCGCCTACCGCATCCGTCGCGCGATGAGCACGCCCTCACGAATGGGAACGGCGACCGTTTCGAAGTCCGCATCCGCCGCCACGATGCGGTTGAACCGGTCGGCGCCGTCGCGATCGGCGCTGCGGCCGTGTGGCAGGTCGATCCACCACGAATTGCTCCCCAGCACGTTGTCGGCGACAAGGAGCCCTCCAACCGCAATCAGCGGACGGACCAGCGAGAAGTAGTCGGGGTACTCGCGCTTCGTCGCATCGAGGAACACGAAATCGACCGATCCCGGACTCAACTCCGCCGCAAGCGCCGGCAGCACCGCCAGCGCCGCGCCGCGACGGATCTCGACCGCGGCCGACAAACCGGCAGCGTCGAACTCGCGTTGAGCGAAGTCGGCGTGTGCAGGTTCGAATTCGATGGTGATGAGCCTGCCGCCTGGCGCCAGCCCGCGCGCGATCCAGATTCCGGAGTAACCGGCGAGCGTCCCGACTTCAATGGCGACTCGGCCGCCGCGACCTTCGCCAGTCATGCCGGCAAGCAGCATCAGCAGTCGGCCGACGTCCGGTGAGACGGCGATGTCGGGAAGCCCGGCGGCGATCGCCCGGGGCGACAGCGTGGCCAGCTGCTCGTCCTGGGCGCCGAACACGTCGATGAGGTAGGAGGCGGTGGTCTTCCACCGCGAGGCGGTCATGTCCATGGGTGGTTCCCGATCCGACGCTTGTGGTCCGGCTGAAGCCGGCTGAAGCCGGACACTACTCGAGAGGCCGGACACTACTCGAGAGGGCTGAAGAGGGCGCCTGCTCTCCGTGAGGATCTCCGGCTCGTGTCCGTCCGTTGTGGCAGCTGACGCACTGCTGCCTGACGAGCTCGGCGTGGGGCGCGGCAAGCGGCTGCGCATCAGCCGTCCGTGCTCCCGCGATCGCCAGAAGCGTGCATGCGCCGATGACGACAGCTCGCTTCATTCAGGGCGTTCCCCGTGCCAGGCGGAGGCACGGCGGCGCCAGTATAATCCCGGCCAACTGCTGGCCGGGTGCGGGCCACGACTGTCCCTTGCCTGTGAGGCCGGGAGTGGTATTGTTTCCGGCAACTGAACCGGCCGCCACGCCCTGCGCGGGACTGGTGGTTCGCTCGGCAGGCCTCACGTGGCGACTTCCTCTTGCGCTCGCCCGATTCGCGTGCTCGCCGTCGACGATCACCTGTTGATGCAGGAGGGGATCGCGAGCGTGGTTGGCACCCAGCCGGACATGGTGCTCGTGGCCCGGGCGCACAGCGGGGAAGAGGCCGTGGCGCAGTTCGCGCGACACCTGCCCGACATCACGCTCATGGACCTCCGGCTGCCCGCGATGAGCGGTACGGAGGCAATTCGCGAGATACGGCACCTGCAGCCCGATGCGCGAGTCATTGTCCTCACGATCTATCAGGGGGATGAGGATATCTACCGGGCGATGGAAGCCGGTGCCCGGGCCTACCTGCTGAAGGACACCCTCTCCGACCGTCTGATTTGCACGATTCGTGACGTGCACGCCGGACGACGCGTCGTACCGCCGGATATCGCGACGGCTCTCGAACGGCGCGCCTTACGGCCGCCGCTCACCCGGCGGGAACAGCAGGTGCTCGAGCGGCTGGCCAAGGGGCAGCGCAACAAAGAGATCGCCGCGGCGCTGCGAATCGGCGTAGACACCGCAAACGATCACCTCAAGAGCATCTTCTCGAAGCTGGGCGTCCACGACCGGACGGCGGCGCTCGTCGAAGCGCTTCGCACGGGACTCATCCATCTCGACTGACCCCCCCCGAATTGGGGATGTCCCCGGCTCGACCAATGCCCTAATGTGTGCATCCGCACGACAGGCCTGCGCGCCGGCTCGAGGCGCGGAGGACCAGCCGTGGTGATTGGCTGTACGACTGGTTGGAGGGTGCGTCATGCCGCGACTCATTCGTGTGGCGGTGGTTCTCGCTGTGCTGCTCATGCCGGCCCTGGCGCTCGCCCAGGCGTCGATTACCGGTGTTGTGCGCGACTCCTCGGGCGCCGTACTGCCAGGCGTCACGGTCGAGGCCTCGAGCCCCGCTCTGATCGAGAAGGTCAGAGTGGTCGTCACCGACGGAAACGGTCAATACCGGTTCGTCGATCTCCGTCCCGGCACCTACGCAGTGGCCTTCAAGTTGACCGGGTTCTCGACCGTGCGCCGTGAAAATATCGAGCTGACCGGTGCCTTCGTCGCCTCGGTCGACGGCGACCTCAAGGTCGGTGCCGTCGAGGAGATCGTCAGTGTCACCGGCGACATCCCGCTCGTCGACATCCAGCGGACCACGCAGCAGCGCGTGTTCGATCAGGAGGTGATCGAAGCGATCCCTGTGGGCCGGAGCCACATCGATCTGGTCGTCCTGATTCCGGGACTCTCCGCCTCGCAGCCCGGCCGCGGCGCGCTGGCCGACGTCGGCGGAACCAACAACCTGCAGAACACCCAGTTCACGATACACGGCGGCCGAACGTCGGATACCCGCCTGCAACTCGACGGTGTCCGCCTCGGCAACATTCTCTCGTTCTCGGGCGGCGAGTTCTCGAACTTCGTGCCCGATACGGGAGCCACTCAGGAGATCGCGGTCGACTACTCGGCCATCACCGCCGAACAGGCATTCGGCGGCATTCGTATCGACATCATTCCCCGTGAAGGCGGTAACTCACTCCGGGGCTCGATCTTCGCGACCGGCGTGAACTCGGATTGGCAGGCAAGCAACCTGACGCCCGAGCTGGAGGCGGCCGGACTTCCCGATCCGAACGAGATGAAGCACGCCCACGATGTCAACGTGTCGGTGGGCGGCCCTATCGTGCGCGACACGCTCTGGTTCTACACGTCGGCGCGCTGGCAGTCGAATCAGAACTACATTGCGGGGCTCTACAACAACGCGAATGCGGGTGATCCCACTCAGTGGCTGCGCGTCGAGGACAGAAGCCAGCGCGGGTACTTCTCGCTCGAGCAGAATGGCATCAACGCGCGGCTGACGTGGCAAGCGGCGCCGAAGCACAAGGTCTCGGTCTTTTACGACAATCAGGCGCGAATCTGGGACGACACTCGCGTCGGTGTTTCCCCGGAGTCTGCTGTCAACTATCGCTTCCCGCGGCTGAACCTTGCCCAGGCCGGCTGGACGTCGCCGATGACGAACAAGCTCCTGTTCGAGGGGCGGTTCGCGTTGCGCGGCGAAGCGTTCGGGAACGAATTGCCCGATGAAGGTTCTGTTTACCGCTCGATGATTCCGGTCCTCGAGCAGTCGAACCAGCTGTTCTATCGAGGCAAGGGAGGGGACGGCGGCGTCAGCGGAACCTTCGGGTACTCGAGCCAGAAGATCTACTCGGCGGTTGCGTCGGCCTCGTATGTGACCGGCTCGCACGCCTTCAAGGTCGGCATGTCGGACACCTGGGGCAGAACCGACAGCACGACGGATTCGAACTCCCAGTACCTC
The DNA here is from genome assembly GCA_036274155.1 of Vicinamibacterales bacterium. Classification (GTDB taxonomy): domain Bacteria; phylum Acidobacteriota; class Vicinamibacteria; order Vicinamibacterales; family UBA2999; genus Gp6-AA40. The sequence continues at coordinate 104,008 of DASUGH010000041.1, forward strand.
TTCTACCGCTTCAACAACGGCATACCCAACCAGTTCACGATGTACGCCCAGCCGTCGAGGGCGGCGACGCTCCAGAAGTCGGAGCTCGGCATCTACGGCCAGGATCGCTGGACGTTCAACCGCTACACGGTCAACCTCGGCGTCAGGTACGACTACTACCGTGGCGGGTACCCCGAGCAGTACCGTGGACCGGTACTGCTCCTTCCAACGCAGAACTACTCTTCGGCCGCGGTGACCACCCAGAGTCTCCACGACCTCACCCCGCGCATGGGCGTCGCCTACGACCTTTTTGGCAACGGCAAGACGGCCGTCAAGGCGACACTCGGGAAGTACGTCCTGGCGCTGACCACCGTGGGCAACCCGTTGGGCGTGACCAATTTCGCGTCGAGGGACTGGATCGACGCGGACAGTGACTTCGTCGTCGACTGCAATCTGATCAGCATGGCCGCGCAGAATCCCACGACGATCGGCGGCGTGGCCAACCCGGCCTACAACCCCGCCATCGACACGTGCGGTGCCGGACCCGCCAATTTCGGCCAGCTCACGTCAGTGGCCCAGTTCGACGAAGACACTCGATTTGGATGGGGCAATCGTTTCTACAACTGGGAATTCTCGACGAGCGTGCAGCACGAGATCGTCCCGCGCGTGGCGATCGACGTCGGCTACTTCCGACGCTGGTTCGGCAATTTCACGGTGATTCAGACGATTGGCCGCACGGCAGCCGACTTCGATCAGTTCAACGTGATTGCGCCGATCGATCCGGGCCTGCCGAATGGAGGCGGGTACACAATCGAGGGCCTGTACAACCTCAAGCCGGCGGCGCAAGGCGCCGCCGTGACGAGCTACACCGCGTTTGCGGACGATTTCGGCAAGCAGACCGAGCACTGGAACGGCATGGACTTCTCGGTGAACGCGCGGGTGCGAAACGGGGTCATGCTGCAGGGTGGCGTGAGCACGGGCCGAACGACGACCGACAACTGCGACGTTCTGGCCAACCCCGATCTCGGGGCCAACCCGAGTCTGCGGAACTGCCACAATCAGGCCAGTTTCCTGACGCAGGTGAAACTGCTCGGCACCTACCTGCTGCCGAAGGTGGACGTGAATGTGGCCGCCACCTTCCAGAGCACGCCAGGGATAGCCGTCTCCGCGAACCGTAACTACACCAGCCCCAGCTCCGATGTGATATGGGTCGGGACCAACCCCCGCGCTTTTACCGGGACCACCGCGACCGTCAACCTGCTCAACCCGGGCGATATCTATGGCGACCGCATCAATCAGTTCGATCTTCGATTCGGCCGGTCGTTCCGCTTCGGGCCTCGGCGGGTAACGGCCAACCTCGACATCTACAACGTCTTCAACGCCAGCCCGGTCATGCAGGAGAACGCCGCCTACGCGGTGTGGCGCACACCGCAGCGGATCATGGACGCCAGGCTCTTCAAGATCAGCGCGCAATTGGATTTCTGAGGCACTGGCGATCGTTCGCAGGGCGGATCGGTGCGATCCGCAGAATCAGGCTGAGCGCAGCGGCGCAGAGATACAATTGCGAATCCCGAGGCCCGGTGACGCATGACGAAGCGCTTGGTATGCCTGACGGTTGTCCTCGCCGGAGCAACGGCGGCGCTGCACGCACAGCAGCAGCGGCCGCCGCTCCCGGTCTCGACGCTCACGGCGCTCGATTACTTCGAGATCGGCCAGCTGGTCGCGAAGTACGCGCGCGCCATCGACACCTGTTCCAACAACGGCTATGACTACGCCGACCTGTTCGCGGAGGACGGTTTCTTCGCTCCTGAGCAGAACGGCGTGGTCGGCACGAAGTTCCAGGGGCGGGAGCGTCTGGCCGAAGCGTCGGGTGGCGGCTCGCGCGGATGCAAGAACGTCGGCTGGATCCAGCAGGGCGTCAAGCATCTCTACGTGAATCACATCATCACGCCGACCGCGGATGGAGCCGTCGGCACGGTCGACATGCTGATGATCGGCCTGGGAGGTGACCCGAACAGGATTCGCCACGAGGGATACTACGAGGACACCTACGTCAAAACGCCGAAGGGCTGGCGCTTCAAGTCACGCATTCACCATGTGCCGCCCACGTCACAGAATCCAGGGACGCCGCCGCCCGGCCAGTCGAAGTAGCGCTCGTCGCGCGATGTTCGCTGCGTGCGCGCCAGCGGTGTTCGGCGCCACGGTGCTGCTCTGGTGCGACACCGCGACCGGACGTGCCCAGGCGCCCGCCGAGTGCGCGACCTCCGAATGTTCCATTGACGCGCGCCAGCCCGCCCGCCTGCAGGACCCGCCGCTTCTGGCCGATGCGGCCGCCGCCTCTCAGTTGAAACGCCAGTTCGTCGACGCGCTGCAGCGCTTCGTACGCGCGCAGGCTGGAACATTCGGCGACGAAGGCGCGGAGCTCGATCGCAGTCTGTCCGACATGGAGTCGACGCTCGAGAGGTGGGATGCCTCCATAGAGGCGCTGCGGGCGCGCGCGTCGCGATTGCCGGCGACCGCCGACGTCCACCTCGTAGCGGCGGTGGTCCTGCTCGACCGCCTTCGAGTCCACGAGGCCATCCGTGAGCTCGAGGCTGCCATCCGCAGCGAAGACGGCCGCGCCGACGTGCATGCGCTCGCCGCCCTCGCCTACCGGCTCGCAGGCCGTCCGGCCGACGCGACGCGAGCGCTGCAGCGCGCTGCGGCGCTCGACCGCGACAACCCGGCGGTCTTCTACGCGCTGGCGCAGCCGTGGGCGAGCCCGGCCGGCTCAGAGGCCGCGTCCCAGACGCGGCGTGGTTTTCAACGGGCGGTCCGCGCGCGAAGCGCTGTCACACGTGCGGGCACCCCCGCCGGCCCCTTCGAACGCATCGATCTCTTGAAGCAGGCCGGCGGAGTGGCGCCGGTCTTTGCAGAGGCACGCTACCTCGAAGGGTTCGCCAGGCTGAACGAAGCCGATTACCGGGAAGCGCTCGCCCGTTTCCGAACCACGGCTCATGCTGATCCATTGGTGACTGGCCAGCCTGAGACGCGCGATCGGAGAGTACAGGCAGCTTCGCTGCTGCGGGCTGCGCAGGTGGACACGGCGCGCCGGCAGCTGGAGAGCGCAGCGGAGGCCGCCCCGGACGACTCCGAAACACACCGCATCCTCGCGCTCGCCTGCTGGGTCGGCGACGATGCCGGGTGCGCCATCTCTCATCTCCGTTCGGCCATCCGCCTGGTGCCATCCGACAGCCGTGCGCGCTCGATGCTCGCCCGTGTGTTCGTCGAAGACGGTCGCGCCGCCGAAGCCGAGCACGAGTTGATGCAGACGCTCGAATCGGGTCTGGTCTCGGGTAGCGTGCACTATCAGCTCGCCCAGCTTTATCAACGTCGGGCGCTCCCGCCACAGGCGTCGCAGCAGCTGGAGAAGGCCGGGCAGTACGGACCGATCGTCGGACGCGACCACTTCTTCCGGCTGATGGGCAGCCTGCTCGTCGACCAGGCCGATTTCGACGGAGCCGTCGCGGCGTATACCAGGCGCATCGACGTGAACCCGAACAGCGCCGAAGCCCATCGCCAGCTCGGCGAGATTTTCTTCCTGCAGGGCCGCAACGAGGAGGCGCTGCTGGAGGCGACGACCGCTGCCTGGCTGGATCCGGCCGATGCGCGGGCACTCGCTGGCGTGGGCCAGGCCCACGTGCGCGCGACCGCCTACCCCGAGGCCGTCATCGCCTTCCGGCGTGCCCTCGAGCTCGACGGCGGTCTTCAGGAGGCACGCTACGGGCTCGCCACGTCGCTGTTGCGTTCAGGCAAGGCCGACGAGGCGCGCAGTCAGATGGCGATCGTCGAGCGGCTTCAGAGCGAAGCCGCAGCCCGGGGGCGATTGGCGTTTCAGGTCGACGCCCTCAGACGCGAGGCGTCCGGATACCTGATTGCCGGCACGCTCGACGATGCGATCCGCGTGTTGAGCGAGATCCTGAGAGCCGACGACAGCGCGAGATCGCGTCGTGAGCTGTCAGTGGCTCTGATGAGGGCCGGACGCACGGTGGAGGCCGTCGAGCACCTCGAGGCTGCACGCCGCCTCGACGAGAGCCCGGAAGTGCTCGCGCTGCTCGCCGCCGCGTACGAGACTGCCGGCAGGCGTGAGGACGGCGCCCGGTTGCGCGTGCAACAGCGCCGTCTCATTGAGCAGGCCAGGCTCGATCGGCTTCGATAAAACAGGCCCGATCCCGACCGCTGACCGCGCGGCGCCGTTCACCGCTGGCCGACGCGCAAGCCTGCCCCTTCCCTGGCGACGTAGAAGCGATCCGCCTCGACACCGGTGGCAGACTCGACGAGGCCGCTCGGCCATCGAATCTCGAGCCGTTCAATGCGCGACACCGTGCCGAGACCGAAGTGCGCCCGCGTGTCGCTGTGGGAGAGATAGCTGCCGTCGCCGCGCACCCACGTCACCTGCCGGCGGCCGGCCGCATCGATACGTACTTTGGCACCTATCGCATCGCGATTGCTCTTGGAGCCGATGAGCCGCAGCGTCACCCAGTGATTGGCGCTCGACGTGTCGTTCCGGAGCAGCGTCGGCGGCTCGTTCATGTTGATGACCAGGATGTCGACGTCGCCGTCGTTGTCGTAGTCGCCGAACGCGGCCCCGCGGCTCGACTGCTCGATGAGCAGGCCCCCGCCGCTCTCGGCGGTCGCGTGCCGGAACCGGCGCCCCTCGTTCATGAACAGCTGCTTGCGCTGGCGGTAGCGCGTGCCGAGGCCATGCCGGTCCACTTCCGGATAGACGTGGCCATTGGCGATGAACACATCCAGCCGGCCGTCGTTGTCGAGGTCGACCAGCTTCACTCCCCAGCCCAGATACGCGCCAGCGGTCGACGCGATGCCAGCGGCATAGCTGCGATCCGTGAACAGGCCCGCCGGCCCGTTCTCGTACAGCGTGTTGTAGTCGTGCGAGAAGTTGGTGACGATGAGGTCCGCGAGACCGTCGCCGTTGTAGTCGCCGGCGTCGACGCCCATGCCGGCCTGGGCGCGGCCGTCGCCGCTCAGGGCCGCGCCCGACAGCAGACCCTCTTCAACGAAGGTGCCGTTGCCACGATTGCGGAAGAGAAGATTCGGCACCGAATCGTTCGCAACGAAGATGTCGGGCCAGAGGTCGTCGTTGAGATCCGCGAACACGACACCGAAGCCGTAATACCCGGGATCGTCTGCACCGCTGGCAACGCTGACATCGGAGAACGTCCCGTCGCCGTTGTTCCTGTACAACACGTCCTTCTCACCCGTGAGCCGTTTCGGGCCGCAGAACACGTCGGTTGCCATGAACTTGCAATTCGCTGTCGTGCCGCGGCTGGGAATCGTGCGCTCGTCGAACTGCACGTAGTTCGCGACGTACAGATCCAGATCCCCATCGCGGTCATAGTCGGCGAAGGCGCAGCTCGTGCTCCAGCGTGACTCGTCGAGCCTGGCGCCGCTGGTGACGTCGGCGAACGTTCCCATGCCGGTGTTGTGCCACAGCACATCCGCGCCGAACGCCGTGATGTACACGTCGTCGAATCCGTCGTTGTCGTAATCGCCGACACAGACACCCGAACCCCATCCGCGGCGTGCGAATCCGCTCGCCGACGTCACGTCTCGGAATCGACCGCCACCGGTGTTCTGATAGAGGGCCAGCATCGGATCGCCGCCGGCCGCAAAGCCCTCTCGCGTGGATCCGTTGACGATGAGGGCGTCGAGATCGCCGTCGTTGTCGTAGTCGAAGAACGCCGCGCCGTTGCCGTTCGCGTCGACGATGTAGTTCTTGTCGGGGCCGCCAGAGACGTTGACGAGGTCGAGGCCCGACCCGGCGGCCACGTCCACCAGTCGCACCACGGCACCCTGGGCACCGGCGAGCGCCGCCAGGAGCGCGATCAGGATGCCGATCAGAAGGAGACGCACGGCGCCCGTATTCTTGCAGATCGACCGGGTGAGTGGTATTTAACGCGGAATGAACATGAGAGTGCTCGCATCGATCGGCGCCGGACCGGCGCTCGTGCTGGCCTGCTCCTGCGGCAGCGGGAGTGCGGCCGGGCCTTCCGCCGTCGAGCGCGTCTCAGGCGTGTGGGTCGGGCAGTCGACGCTGTCGTCGGTGAGCGGAGGCGAATGCGTCGGGACCATGCTTGGCGAGAAGATCGGCGGCCGCGACATGTTCGCGGCACCAATGGTACAGACCGGCTCCCATGTCGAAGCCACCGTCAGCTATGAGGGCAACAAGACTGCCTGTGCGTACTCGGGAGGCCGGCAGGGAGCCGACATCGAGCTGACCCTCACGTCGTGTCGTGTCGACGAGGTTCGTTCGATGCGGTGCGACAATGGCGAGTCCCGCGAGATCCGGATGATGTCGGGCCGGATTACCGCTCGTGCCGACAATGGCACCGGCAGCGGGAGCGACACCACCACATGGAACGTGCTGCTGCCTGGCACGACAACGTCCGTCGGGACGCTGTCGCTGACAGCGACGTTTACGTGGAACGAGCTGGCGCTCCCCTCGAGCGACTTCCACATCTTCGACGGGTCGGTCCGGCCGGGCTATGTGGACGGCACGACCGTCATCCCCGCCGACTCCGAACCGTTCTGCCTCGAGTGCGGCTGGTTCTGACGACCTACCACGCGGGATTCTTCCCCGACTTGTAGGCCCACTCGTCGCGGTTCTCGGTGTAGTTTCCCAGTGCCTCGATATCCTCTGCGCCTCGCAGGCCGATTGGTTCCCAGGGCCTACACATCGTCGCGCCCGATGTTGACGATGAAGTAGTGGGCTCGCGTTGTCCCGACGTTCTTCGCGTTGTGAAGCTCGTTCGAGCCGATCACGCCGACATCGCCGGGCCCGAGCCGATACGGCTTCCCGCCAATCGTCAGCTCCATCGTCCCCTCGCGGACGAGCATCATCTCCTCGCGCAGGTGCTGGTGGGGCGGATGGTTCACCTCGCCAGGCGCGATGTCGCTCTGGTGCGACTCGATCTTGAAGCCGGTGTGCGTCTTGGCGGTGAACATCCGGCGCTGCCGGTTCTGGCCGTTCGTGGTGACTGGAAGCTCGTTGAACACGAAGGCCTGCGTCTTCATCACCGGCAGTTTCTCGACCGAGTCGGCCGCCGCCTGGGCTGGCGCGGCGTTCTGAGGGGCGGCTTCAGCCGACGCTCCGGCAGCCAGCAGGAACGGCAGCAGCGATGCCAGGTCTCGTCGTGAGTACTGCATGGTTATCCTCGCTGCGGAATCCTACTACCACGTGCACGCGAATGCAGGATCGAGTTCGTGCCGGGCGACGGCGAATGAACCGAGCTGAAGCTCGGTTCTGTGACGCCATTCGACATCTGCGACTAACCGAGCTGAAGCTCGGTTCTGCGAGGTGATTCGACGTTCTGCGACTAACCGAGCTGAAGCTCGGTTCTGCGAGGTGATTCGACTCGGTTCTGCGACGCGGAGGAGCTCACGATCTGTGCGACTCATGACATCAAGCGGTCGACGCGGAAGGCAGTGGTTCGACCTCACGGCGTTCGATACGCTGAGGCAACCTGAAACAGTAGACCAGGCTCCCCGCACCGGATCTGAAGTCGTTGCATAGGGTCGAGGTACGCAGAGCGCCAGCGGTTTCATCGGACGGAAGATCTTTCACCCTCTGTATCTGCGCGTTGGAAATCTCTTCCGCACAAACTCCAATAAATCACCACGTTTCGTGAGTTGGCAGGAAGAGTGCTCACTGCTGCCGAACGGGGTGTCGCTTGGCAGCCCGTCGGTATGGAGCGGGAGTCAATCAGTTCGAGAGAGGAGTGATGATGCTGCGATTTGTCACCTCGGCATTAACGGCAGTCGCGCTCGCCGGCACGGTGGGCGTGGTCGCACAGGAACGTCAGGATCCCGCGGCTCCGCAGCCGGGCGGTCCACCATCAGCGCAAAGGTCCACTCAGCAAGCAGAGAAAGCCACGTTGACCGGCTGTGTCATGGAGGCCAAGACGACAGACGGAACCACGGCCTTCGTGTTGAACAAAGCCGAAGGCGGGTCAGCCGCCATGTACGTCCTCGTCGCCGCGACGCCGAGCGAGTTGTCGGGTCACGTCAACAAGAAGGTCGAAGTGACGGGACCGGTTCAGCAGCCGAGCGCGCCTGCGGACGCCGACAGCAAGGTGCTGCGGCCGCCGCTCATGCGTGTCGAGTCTGTGAAATCCGTCGAGGGGAGCTGCAACTAAGCAGGGCTATCCCCTCAGATCAGGACGCTACAGTCAGCGCCGTTCGGAACTCGAGAGCTCCCGCTCTCGTGGGCGTTTCGAACGGCGCTTCTGAATGCGGCAGCGATTCTCGTGCGCGACCTGTCCGTGGACGCCTCGTCGGTCGCTCAGCGGCCATGAGGCGCCAGGCGCTTCAACTCCTCGAACCAGGACAGGACGTATCGAATCTCGACGCCGGTCGCCGCGACTCCGTCAACGACCTGGCCTTCATCGGTCATGATGAATCGTCCGTCCTTGAAGATGTCGACATTCCTGCCGGCATCCGCGGTGACGTTCAGCGGCACGGCCGCCGCAACCTTCCTCGGGTTGCCGCCGCGGAACACCCCGACGGTATTGACATCGATCGAAACGAGTGGCCCAGCGCCCGGGAAGTACATCAGTCGCGTACCGTCTCGCGACCAGAGCGGATGATGACCGGTGTCCCTGGCGGAGACCATGTAGTCCACGCCTGTGGAGGGAAAGGGCTCTGCCCGAATCGATACACCAGCGTTGCCACGCAGCGTGTAGGCAATGAAACGGCCGTCCGGGGAGAACTCGGCATTGAACGGCCGCGTCGATGTGGCCTTCCCGACGCGGGTGGCCTTTTTCTCGGTCACCGAGTACGCCCACAACGACGTTTCCCCGCTCTTGTCGTCGACCGCGCTGTAGAGAAGCAGGTTGTGGTGTGGCGACCATGACTCTGGGACGTGCGACGTGCCCTTCTGCGGCGTCGTCAGCCGCGTTGCCGTATCGGACCCATCGGCGCGCTGCCAGAAGACCGCCGTATCGCCGTCGCGATTGGACTGGAACGCAATCCGCTCGTTGCCGGCCCAGACGGGAAAACGGTTCCGACCCACGAGCGTGAGCTGCGGCAGGCGTCTGGTTGCCAGTTCGTGGACGAAGATGTTGCCATCCGCGACTACAGCCACCCTGGTTTCGTCCGGCGAGATCCGGGGCGCCTCGTACCGCGCGCGGGGAAGGTCAACCGGCTGGCGTGCGCCCGCAGGCTCGACGATCGTGAGGCGGCCTCCGGCGGCGCTTTCCAAGGCTCCGGGGACGTACGCCAGATCGCCTTTCGACGAAAACGCGAAGTGGGCAACCGCCGTACGGGTCGTCGAGAGCGGTGAACGACGAACGCCCTGCACGATGGCAACTTGAGGGCCTGCGGGCGTGAGCCGACTGGGATCGACCGGCATCGCGAACAATGTGCCGCCGACTGCGTACACGACGTGCCCTGTCGGGATATAACGGCCGTCGCTGCCGCCCTCGACGATTGTCTGGCGCGGACCCGAGGGGAGCGGCTGCAGCACGATGCTCGCCGTATCCCACCTGTCTGCGTCGAGTCCCTTGCCCAGCGTGAACAGCACCCGGTTGCCCGGCAGCATCTGCGGTCCGTACGCCAATTCACTGTCGTCGAGGTCGATGAGAGTCTCCATTTTTCCGCCCGTCGACCTGACCTGCATGATGCCGCCGATCTGACCAATCAGAATTGTGTCGTCTCGCTCCCAGGTGATCCCGAGGGGAGTGCTCCTGAGGGCGGTCACCGGAACAGCGACCCCACCGGTTGCCGCGATTCTCTTGAGCGTGCGATCGGTAACGGTGACGAACGCGATTTGACTTCCGTCGGGCGAGAACGTCGGATTGATGGCCGTCGTCGCATCCTGCGTTCCCGGGATCGGTCTCGCGACGAAATCGTCGCTCGATTTCACATACAGTTGCGAGTCGGCGGCAAACACGAGGCGGGTCCCATCATTGGAGAAATCGGTTCGGGCTAGATTCTGCCACGAAGCCGGCTGCCGGTCTGGGTCTTCGGGTGAAACAATCAGGAGCATGGACTCAGTCGCGCTGACGCGGACGATCGAGGCCCGGGTGCACGGCCGGTATCTCGTTCGAGTGCCGCGCTCACCAGGGCCGTGGCCGGCGCTCTACAGCTTTCACGGGTACGGCGAAGACGCGGTCACGAATCTGACGGCCGTGGAGCGCATCCCGGGTGTGGACGACTGGCTGCTCGTCGCCGTCCAGGCGCTGCATCCGTTCTACGCGAAGAACGAACGGATTGTGGCGAGCTGGATGACGCGGCAGGACCGGGAGCTCGCCATCGCCGACAACGTGCGCTATGTCCGCACCGTCGTCGACGCCGTCGAGCGTGAATACCAGGTGAGCTCGTCGATCGTTTTTGCCGGCTTCTCGCAGGGCGTGGCGATGGCGTACCGGGCGGCAGCGCACATCCCGGCGGCAGCCGTGATCGCACTCGCCGGCGACGTTCCTCCCGACATCGCGAGCGCGCCGGACAAACCCGATCGCTCCGTGCTGCCGCACGTGCTGATAGGCCGAGGCACAGCCGACGCCTGGTACCCGAAGGAAAAGATGGACGCCGACGCCGCGCGCCTGCTCGAACTGGCCAGCCGCGTTGAAACGTGCGTGTTCACCGGCGGCCACGAATGGACCGACGCCTTCGCCGCGGCCGCCGGCGGGTTCCTGACGAGGCTGCGCAACGCACCGCACTTCGACTAACACCGGACTTCACTTGGAAGTCCGGTGTTGGTCGCGGAGCCCGGTTGCGTCGGGCATGCAACCGCGAAGTGGTATCGACGCCTCTATCGAGACGGCGCTGTTTTCGGCAGTTGTGCGAGCGTGGCTTTCGGCAGCTTGGCGGCGAGGCTCACCTGCGTGCCGACGAGGTCCACGACGTCGTACTTCACGGCGAAACCGAGGAGCATTGCCGCTTCGCTTGGCGCGAGCCGGTAGTCGCGCTCGAGCCAGCGGACCATTCCGCTGGTGGCTTGCTGCAACGCCTGGTCGAGTGAGCCGCCGATCCCGATGCTGATCAGGAACTCGGCGTTTTCCGCCAGCGGATGACCGAAGTTCCGATCGCGAATCAGATCGACCGTGAATTCGATATCCATCGAGTTTCGAGCGCGTCACCGGTCAGCTCGCCGTCGCCTTGCGCGGCGTGGCCGTCGCCGACGAAGAGGAGCGCGCCGGGATGGGAGACGGGCAGGTAGACGGTCGTCCCCTCGCGAATCTGGTTGTAGTCCATGTTCCCGCCGAACCGGCCGGAGTCGGTCGTGCGAATCGCCAGATCCCCCTGCGGGGCAACAGCGACACAGCCGACCATCGGGAGAAGCGGAACCGTCAGGTTCTTGAGGGCGGCGGTCGGCGATTCGAGAAACGCCACGTTCCGAGCCGCATCGATCCGCCAGCGACTGTTGAACGCCGGGTCCCATTTCAGGTTCTCCAGCGCTCCCGGCTCGAGCGCGTTGCGCATGATCGAGCTGCCGCTCTGTGCCCAGTCGCGATTCGTCCGTACCCGATTCAAGCGCACGACGAGCGTGTCGTTCGGCATCGCACCTTCGACATAGAACGGTCCCGTCTGCGGGTTGCCGCCCGCCGACCGCCGGTTCCCCTTCTGATCGCGTCCACCCGCGTCCACGCTCCACGTGCGAACCGTGTCGCCGGGGTGAATCCGCAAAGCGGGAGCCACTTTGGAAGAAAAATAGAGATGGAAGCTCGATGGCTCGAACGCGTGAGTCCTGGGGGACTGAGGAGCGGGAGGAATTCGAACCGCCGTCCACGTCGCCGTCCGGTCGGGAAACACGATGTTCCCCTTCAGCTGCTCGCCATCGAGTACCCCCTTCGCGACAGCCTTCTGCCGCGTGAACTCGATCGACCTGCCGTGGATCGTCCCCTCGATCGCCTGCCCGCCGGCCGTGCCAGTGAGCTTCTCGCCCATGACAGTGAGCGACAGACGCATGACGGGCGAGGCGAACCCGTCATCGAGGGTCAGCACCCAGTCGCCTGCCACCGTCAGCTGCGCACTGCCCGAGGACCCCAGGAGCGCCACGACGAGGAAAACACTGGCGCAACGGTTCATGGTGAGCTCCATCAGAGTACGGGAGAGTCGAACGATGTCCGCTGTGCGACAGGATCCGCCCACGGTTGCGGCGAGGCACGATCATCCCGAGGCTGCAGCCCGCGGGTCTGCCTCAGATCTCCAGCCGCCCCGTGCTGTCGCCGATGGCGTCGACCCGCGCGCCCATCTTGTCGAGCATCGTCAGCAGCAGGTTCGACATCGGCGTGTGCGGCGCGAACGCCACGTGGCGCCCGCCCTTCAGGTGACCAGATGCGCCGCCGGCGAGGACGACCGGCAGCGGATCGAAGTTGTGCTCGTTGCCGTCGCTCAAGCTGCTGCCGTAGAGGATCATCGAGTGGTCGAGCAGGTTGCCGTCGCCGTCCGGCGTCGAGCGCAGCTTGTCCAGGAAGTACGTCAGCATCTTCACGTGGTAGCGGTTGATCACGGCGAACTGATCCATGTTCTTCCGCTCGTTCGAGTGATGCGACGCGTTGTGGAACCCCTCGCGCACACCGCTGGCCTGGTACACGGCGTTGCTGTTCTCGCGCGCCAGCATCAGCGTCGAGATGCGCGTGATCTCCGCCTTGTAGGCGAGCACCTGCAGATCGAACATCAGCTTCAGGTGCTCCTCGAAGTCGGCGGGGATGCCGATCGGCGCGGGAGGCAGATCGAGGCTGGCTGAGAGCCTGGCGTCGAACTGCTTGACCCGCCGCTCGATCTCACGCACCTCCTCCAGGTAGTCGCGCAGGCGCCGGCGATCGCCGGCTGGCAGATCCTTCTCGAGCGACGGCACCTGCTGCTTGATCGAGTCGAGCAGGCTCTGCGCCTGCTGCCGCCGCTCGAGGCGCTGCGCGTCGGTGCTGCCGTCGCCGAACAGCCGCTCGAAGACGAGCTGCGGGTTGTTCTCCATCGGCAACGGCAGCGTCGTGGATTTCCACGACAGCGTGTTGCGGTACGCACACGTGAAGCCGGCATCGCCGCACGTCAGATTCAACGGCTCGAGCGCCAGCTCGATCGACGGCAGCGGCGTGTCCTGTCCGACCTGCTGTGCCGCCACCTGATCGACGGTGACGCCGACGTGCGCTTCGTTCTTCTTTACCGGGTGGGCACCGCTCAGGAACACCGCCGCGGCGCGAACGTGATTCTCGGCGCCACCGGTATCTTCTCCCGTCCACGGCGCCACCGGCGCATGCGCCAGGTTGCTGACGATGGTGATGCGGTCGCGGAACGGCTCGAGCGGCTGCAGGATCTCCGAGAACTGGAATGCCGTCCCCTCGCCCGCCGGCGTCCACTTGTCCATCGTCGCGCCATGCGGAATGTAAATGGCGCCCATTCGCGTCTTCGGCGCAGCCGCGGTCTGGGCCAGCGCCGTGCCGGCCGGCACCATCGATTCGAGCAGCGGCAGCGCCAGCGTGACGCCGGTGCCTCTGAGGAACGTCCGCCGCGAGAGATGCTTCTTCGTGATGAACGTCACGGCTCGCTGCCTCCCTCTTTCCGCTTCATCTGGAACGGCACGCTCTTGACGATGCCGGTGACGAGCGACGAGAACCGGTACTCGGGACCCGCCGCGCGAACGATGTTCCTGACAGCAGGCATGTCGAAGTACTCGACCCGCCGCCCGAGCGCGTACGTTAGCAGCTTTTCGGTGGCAGCGGCCACCACCGCCTCGCGCCGGTCGAGCAGCGCTTTGCGCAGACTTGCCGGGCCGTTCAGCTCGGTTCCATCCGTGAGCCGGCCGGCTGTGTTGATCGGCGCTCCGCTGTCCACGTTCCTCCAGGCGCCGACCAGGTCGAAGTTCTCGAGCGCAAACCCGATCGGGTCCATCACCGCGTGACAGGCGGCGCAGCTCGAGTTCGCCCGGTGCCGCTCCAGCCGCTGACGCAAAGACGTGGCGGTGGCGCCAGGCGCCGACGACGCGTCCAGATTGACTTCGACGCCCGGCGGCGGCTGCGGCACCGGCGCGCCAAGCAGATTCTCGAGAATCCACTTGCCGCGCTTCACCGGCGACGTGCGATTGCCCACCGATGTGACGGTGAGGAGACTTCCCTGCCCGAGAAGCCCGCGTCGCACGTCACCGTCAATCCTGACGCGGCGGAACCGGCTGCCACGGATGTTCGGGATCCCGTAGTGCCGCGCCAGACGCTCGTCGACGAACGTGTAGTCGGCATCGATGAGATCGAGCACGCTGCGGTCCTCGCGGACGATCGTTTCGAAGAGCAGCTCCGTCTCGCGCCGGAACGAGTATCGGAGGTTGCCGTCGAAGGCTCGTGTCGACGGAGACACGCTGTCGAGCTGACGCAGCAGCAGCCACTGCCCCGCGAGATTGTCGATGAGCGCCTGCGCTCGCGGATCGGCCAGCATGCGGCGCGCCTGCTGTTCGATGACGGCGGGATCCGACAGCCGCCGCGCCGCCGCCGCTTTCAGCAGCTCCTCGTCCGGGCTCGTGCTCCAGATGAAGAACGACAGCCGCGACGCCAGCTCGATGTCGCTGATCCGGTAGGCAGCGCCGGCAGCGACGTTTGCCGGCTCGCGCTCGAACCGGAAGATGAACTGCGGATCGACGAGCACGCGCGCCAGCGCGTATTGAATCCCCGTTTCGAAGCCGCGCAGCTTCCGCCCCGACTCGTAGAACCCCATGAGCATGTCGATCGCGGGATCGCTCTCGGCAACAGGACGTCGATAGGCGCGGCTGGCGAGAGAGGACAGAATCCGGCGGGCGCAGGCGGCATCCCCCGGCGCGGCCGCGGCGCCATCAATCGCGGCCGCGTCCCGCCGAAGTCCGGAGGACGAAGGCGGACTACACAGAAACAGCCGTCGCCGGCTTGGCGTGTTGCCGGGCCCCGTGGCATTGAATGGGCCGTTGATGCCGAGGCTCTGCACCCCCGCGCTCGTGGCCAGCTCCGAGTAGAGATCGTCGACGCCGCGTGCGTTCCTCGTCCGGATGATGGCGACGCCGATCGTCTGCGGACCGGCGGGGATCCTGATCCGGAGATCGCGAGGCACCGTTCGCTCGAACAGCCGCAGCCGCTCGCCGTTCAGCGTGATCTCGAGCGCTTCCTCGCCGCCGACGGCGGAGAGCCCGAATCCAGCACCCGAACGGCCGACCCTGAACTCGTACTCCGCGTCGAGCGGGAACACGTGCTCGACGAGCAGGCCGCCGCGCGTCCCGAGCGGCATCCCCTCGCGATGCTCCGCCTGCGACAGGCCGCGCGGCGCACTGTAGGTGGTGAGCCCGGGGCTCGTTGTCATGTCGCCAACGGCGAGGCGGCTGATCTTCGCAGCCGCCGACACGTACGCCTGCATGAGCGCCGGCGACACGCTCAAGACGCTGGCGATGTTGTCGAAGCCTTCCGTCGAATCGTCACCCGGCAGCATCGACGCCGCGTCGATCGGCAGGTCGAGCAGGTCGCGGACGGCGTTGCCGTATTCCGCGCGGTTGAGGCGATGGAGGACGGGTGCGCCAGGGTTTGGGTTCGCGGCGGCGGCACGATCGATCGCGTTCTCGATCTGCGCCGCCACACCGTCGAGCGCCGCGCGCTCTGGTCGTGGCGCTCCGCTCGGCGGCATCATGCCGGTTCGGAGCTTCCGGACCACCTTCTCCCACGTCTGCGCATCGCGCACCGCACCGGCGGCGTCGAACGGCGCCAGGACGAGGCCGCCGGCTTTCACACGCTCGTTGTGGCAGGTCAGGCAATAGCGGTCGAGCAGCGGCTGCGGCGGCGCGCCGGGTGTCGACACCTGCGGCGCCGCAGCCGCGCGGTTCTGTCCCTGGGTCTCGACTCCGGCAGACGCGGCGACGAGCAGTGCGACTGCAGCCGCAAGAGCGATCGACGGCTTGGTACGCATGGGTCAGTTTCGCGGTCCGGCGGCGGCCTGCTTCGATTGCGCCGTCAATTCCTCGAGCAGCGCGATCGTTTCCGGCTTCCGCTCCGCTCCGACGGCCGCCAGGAAGACGCCTTCGGCCCAGCGAAGCGCCGTACGGCCTTCCTTGTCCTTCACGTCGAGCCGCGCGCCGTGCGCGACCAGGATCCGAATGACGTCGTTTGCGCCGCGATTGGCGGCGCCGAGCAGCGCCGTCAGACCCATGGAGTTGGTGGCGTTGACGTCGCCGCCGAGCTCCAGACAGAGCTTCACCGCGTCGATGGTCGCCTGCGGCGACTCGGTGTAGGTCTGAGCCACCACCCAGTTCACGCCGGCAGCGGCCATCAGCGGCGTCGTGCCCGCCTGCGTGGCAAGGTTCGGGTCGGCGCCGTGCTCGAGAAGGAGACGCATGGTGGCCGTGTCGCCCGAAAGCGCCGCTCTCAGAAACGGTGTCTGGCCCGTGAAGTCCACCCAGGAGACGTCGC
Organism: Vicinamibacterales bacterium; assembly: GCA_036274155.1. Lineage (GTDB taxonomy): Bacteria > Acidobacteriota > Vicinamibacteria > Vicinamibacterales > UBA2999 > Gp6-AA40. The sequence goes on from DASUGH010000041.1 coordinate 120,399, forward strand.
CGAGCGAATAGAGCCAGCGGCGGCTGGGCGGCACTTCGCGCGTGCGCGCGTTGACGGTGGCGCCCGATTTCAGCAGAACGCGGATGAATTCGAGAATCGGCCCGCGATCGACGCCGTTGTCCTTCGGGCTGTCCTGATCGCGGTTGTTCATATCGAGGTTTCGGTACTCGACCGCCGCCCAGAGCGGCGATCGCCCCCAGAAGTCGTCGGCGTTCACGTTCGCGCCCTTGTCGATCAGCAGCCGCGCCACGTCGAGATTGTTGTTGAGCACGGCCATCAGCAGCGGGTGGATGCCATTGGCTTCGGCCAGCTCGAGATCGGCGCCGGCGCCGACGAGCAGCCGCGCCGCCTCCACCCGTCCATCGCGCGCCGCATAGAGCAGCGGCGTCATCCCCCCGCGCGCTTCGCCGCGCCGGCCGCGATCGGGAAGGCCGCCGCGATTGATCCCGACGCCTTCCGACCCGCAGCCGGTGCCCTTGCACGGCGGCGTGAAGTTAGGCGTCGGTCCCTTCCGCGTCTGCGCGTCGACAGCCGCGCCGCGGCTGATGAGCAGCGCGACGGCCTCCGCGTGATCCTCGCGCACCGCGATCATCAACGCCGTCTGCTGAAACTCGGGATCGCGCGTGTCGACTTTGGCGCCGCGGTCGAGGAGCACGCGCATCGCGGCAGGAACGCCGGTGCGCGCCGCCGTCATCAGCGCCGTTTCGCCGGCAGGATCGACGGCGTTTGGATCGGCGCCGGCGTCGAGCAGACGCTGCACGATGGCCGCGTTCCCGTTGAGGCAGGCCAGGTAGAGCGGCGTGACACCGTATCGATCGCCCGTCTTCGCGTCGGCCGACGCGGCAAGCAGCATCTCGGCGATGTCCAGCCGATCGGCGAGAACTGCCTGGTGCAGCGCGGTGGTGCCATCGATACCCCTGGCGTTGACGTCCACGCGCTGTTCGATGAGCGCGCGAACGGCCGCGCGATCGCCGCGGGCAGCAGCGTCGGCCAGGCGCACATCCGGGGCCGCCGCGCCGGCGGCCGGGAGGAACGCGATCAGGGCGAGGGTCGCAGGGGCAAGGCGCTTCGCCAGCATGGGGCAACTCTACCGCGCCGAGCGCCCTCGGAGAAAGAGGCTGTTACTTGCGCCCGCTCGTCTGTTTCAGGGTGCCGTCGTCATGGACGACCTTGCCGCCGACGACGCTGAGCACCGAGCGGATCTGTTTGATTTCCACGTCGGGCACCGCGAAATAGTCCTTGTTCAACACCGCCAGGTCGGCGAGCTTGCCCGGCTCGATCGTCCCGATGCGGTCTTCCATCCTCAGGAACCAGCTGTTGCCTCGCGTGAAAAGGCGGAGCGCCTCCTGGCGGGTGATCTGCTGATCGCCGTTCACGCGCGCACCCAGCGAGTTGACGCCGGTGACGGCGAAATAGATGTGCAGCCACGGATTGAGCGGCGCGATGTGCACGCCGTCGCCGTGAATGCCGGCCTGGATGCCATGGTCGACGATGGTGCGGAAGGGCGGGCCGACGATGACCTTCGGATCGGTGGAGGTGACCCACCGGAACGCGCCCATCTGCACGCCGCAGCCAAGAGCGCGAAGCCGCGTCAGCAGGTCGGCAGTGACGACCGGCACGTGGTGCACCATCCAGCGCAGTTTCGTGATGTCGAACTCCTTGTTCACCGTCTCGTACGCCTCGACGACCTGCGTCAGACCCGCCAGATCCTGCACGGAGTTCTCGTTCCGCCAGCCGGCCTGGGCGACCAGTCGCTGCGCCTCGCGCCACACGGCGCCGCTCGCCAGCGGAGCGGCCCATTCGCCAATCGCGCCGGTCATCAGCATGTCGTCGCCGAAGAACTGGAACTGGTTGCGCAGCCGCTCCTTCAGCTCCGGCAGCGCCGGGTCGTTCTGGTTCTGCAGGAAGTTCATCTGCAGTCGGACGCTCGTCTTGCCCTCGCGGTGCAGCGCCAGCCACGCGTCGTACATGCGGTACTGATCGAGGTTGGAGAGGATCTGGCCCGGGTGAAGCGGTCCCGGCGTCGGAAACAACACTTCGTCGAGGTGCGCGGTGAGACCGAGGCTGGCCGAATACGCCATCGCGTCGAGGGCGCTCCGCTTCTTGTCGTCGAAGGTCTGCAGCCGACGCAGGTGGAACAGCGCGCTGGCGGATGGCCCACCACCCGCGAAACCGGCCGCCGCGATGGACCCATCGTCGGCAACCTTCACCGGGACGATGTCGGGGTGGACCTTCGGCGCCGCATCCGCAGCGTCGAAGAACTGTTTACCGAGCGTGTTCGTCACGCAGGGGCCGGTGAACCGCTCGTACAGGAGGACGGGCCGGTCGGACACCGCGGCGTCGAGCTCCTTCAGTGTCGGACGGCGTCGCTCCGCCCACTGATTCGGATGCCACCCGCCCATCGACGTGATCCACTGGCCGGCAGGCACGCTCTTGCGCCGCGCGGCGAGCGCTTCCTGGATCTCGCGAATCGACGTCGTGTTCTCGAGAATCGTGTGATAGCCGGGCCGGTTGGCGAGGCTGACGATGTGAACGTGGCCCTCGATGACGCCGGGCACCACGGTGCGTCCACCCAGGTCGACCACGCGCGTGCCGGCAGCGCTCGTCGGCGCCGAGTCGCCGACGGTCACGAATCGGCCGTTCCTGATCGAGACGGCTCTGGCGATCGTGTTGCGGCCGTCGAACGTGTGGACCCGGCCGTTCGTCAGAACGAGCGTCTCGTCGGCGGCCGCCGACGCCGTCTGCAGTGCCTGGCCCTCGAGCGCGACGCCGCCCTGCGCGATTGCCATCTCGGCGGCCGCAGCGGCAGCGGCGCCGACGAACTCTCTGCGAGATGTCCCTGCCATGGCTCCAGCCTTCATAGAGGCGAGTCTCAAGACTCGCCTATTTCTTGTCGAACGGGCGGATTCTACCTCTGGACCTCCATGGCTGGCGCGTAAGCCCTCGACGACCGGTTCGCTACGCTGGCCCGCCCGGATCGTCTGCCGACGGCCCGTAGATCGACGGGACCTTCGCGCCCATGGGCCGCAGGTAGCTCGAGAGCTGGCCGCGATGATGGATCGCATCGAAGAGGAACCCGAACAGCATCTCACCGAGCGGAGCCTCCCAGATCACGTTCCCGTCCATCTTGAGCGTGGCTTTGCTGCTCCACTTCGCGTCGTCCAGTTTCATCAGACGCGATTCGAGCGCGGCAGCGTGCTTTTCATAGGCGGCAATCGACTCGGGCACGCTCGGGCATGCCTTGACGACGTAGTTCACCTCCCCGCTGTCGACGAGCGTGCAGGCGTCCTCGAGCTCGGCAGCCAGCAGCCAGACGAGATCTCCTGCCGCAGTCGATCGCTCGTGCGGGCGGTAGCCGGCCTTGTCGGGCGGAACCGCTTTCATGACCTTGAGAAACGCCGGCTTCTCCGCCTGCAAGCGCTGCTTGTAGTACTCACGCACGCTGTTCATGATGAGCCTCCAAGCCCTCTATTCTGGACGATCCGTCAGGCGTTCCTCTCGCCACCCAATCCTTCGCCAGCGTGTACGTTGCCGCGAGCACGACAGGACCAACGAACAAGCCGACCACGCCGAAACTGATCAACCCGCCGATCACCCCGGCGATGATCAGCAACAACGGGAGCTGCACGCCGCGGCGAATCAGAATAGGCCGCAGAATGTTGTCGAGCGTGAGCACCGGCACACTCCACACCAGCAGCACCGTTGCCCAGCCGGTGCTGCCGGTCCAGTACAGCCACGCGATCGCGGGCAACAGGACTGGTGCCGGACCCACCTGAGCGATGCCGAAGACGAAGGCGATCGCGGTCAACACCCCTGGGTGCGGGATGCCGCACAACCAGAGGCCGATGCCGGCGAGCACCGACTGCACGAGGGCGGTAAGGACCACGCCCAGAGCGACGCTGCGCACCGCCTGTCCCGCCAGACGGAGCGTGCGTTCACCCGTCTCGCCGCCCAGCCGTCGCGCAAACGCCAGCGCCCCGCTCGCCGCGGTCTCGCCCTGAGCGTAGAAAATCGTCACCAGAAGGACGGTGAGCAGGATGAGCACAAGCGTCCTGCCGAAGCCGCCGGTCGCCGCGAGAGCCCACGTGGCCGCTCCACGTGCGTACGGCTGCACGATCTCCGCGAGTGCCTGCGGTCCGCCAGCCGAAACCGTCTGCCAGCGCTCGGCGAGCTGATCGCCAATGGCAGGAATCCTGGCGACCCACTCGGGTGGAGGCCCCACGCCCTTCGACAGGAAGTCACTCATGACGGTAGGGCTTCGTTCGGCAGCGTCGATCAGCGTGCTGACGGCAATGGCAAACGGCAGGATGAACGCCATCAGCACCAGGAGCGTCATGATCGCCACTGCGGGCGCGCGCCGGCCGGCAGTGACGCGCTGAACGCTCAACAGCAGCGGCCAGGTGGCGATGGCAATCGTCGTCGCCCAGATCAGCCCGCTGAGAAACGGCAGCAGTGTCCAGAAGCTTCCGAGCAGCAGCGCGCCGATCACGAGCACGAAGAGCACCACTCGTGTGATATCGCCGGATTCTTCAGATCGCATCACTTGTCTTACTCCTGTCCACTGACTGACCACGTCGACGATTCCGCCCTCACGTCACCTGCGTCGCACGATCGCTCACGGCATTTCGTGACCTCCATGGGAACCCCGGCGCCAATCCCCTCGAAAAACCGCAGCAACGACGACTGGCGGGGTCTGCCAGAGCACAAGCAATGCCGAGCTTAGGGCAAACAGCGAAGCGCTCGGACCAAAACTCGTGGATCCGCAACGTTACGCGGACAGGCTAGAATGCGCCTCCAGCTGTTCTGTAGAAAATCACAACCCCCACATCCGAGCCGCGACGCTCTTTACTCGAAGACATGGAGTCCTCCATGAAGGTTCTGACGAGATTGCCCTTCTCGTGCGTGATGGCCGTGGCCTGCTTCGTGTTGGCCAGTGGATCGGGCATGGCTCAGACGGTTACGACCGGCACCTTGAGCGGCACGGTGGTCGACCAGCAGGGCGCCACGCTGCCCGGCGCCAACGTCGTCGCCGTGCATGAACCGACCGGGACGAAGTACGAGACCGTCACCGGCGGCGAAGGCGAGTATCGAATTCTCAACGTGCGCGTCGGTGGCCCCTACACGGTGACCGCTGCCTTGAATGGCTTCAGGACCCAGAAGCGCGAAATGGTCAACGTGGCGCTCGGAGAGGACCGCTCGGTCGCCTTCAAGCTTCCGATCGAGGCGGTGACCGAGACTGTCAACGTGACGGCGTCTGGTGTGTTCGATGCGACACGGGCGGGAACGGCCGCGAACGTTCCAGAGGAAGCGATCGAGGCACTGCCGACCATCCAGCGTGGCCTCTTCGACTTTGCCCGCACGTCGCCGTACTTCAGCGTCAGCCCCGACAGCGCCAACAACGATGCATTCCTGAGCGTCGCCGGCCGCAACCCGCGCTACAACAGCATTCAAATCGACGGCGCGGTGAACAACGACGTGTTCGGCATCCCGGCCACCGGGACGCCGGGCGCGCAGACGGGCGCGCAGCCGATCAGCCTCGATGCGATCCAGGAGGTGCAGCTCGTCGTCGCTCCGTACGACGTGCGTCAGGGCGGCTTCACGGGCGGCGGGATCAACGCCGTCACCAAGAGCGGCAGCAACCAGTTCTCGGGCACCGCCTTCTACTTCGGGCGCAATCAGGGGATGACGCGCTCCATTCCCGGCCTGTCGACGCCGGCCGTCCCCGACCCGGACACCATCGCGCTCCAGGACTTCACGGATCAGCAGATGGGCTTCAGCGTCGGCGGTCCCATTCGCCAGAACAAGGCGTTCTTCTTCGGCAACCTCGACTTCGCGCGCAAGGAGCTGCCAACTGGGTTCTCGGGTGACGGCAGCGGCGGTCAAACCTTCGGAGGTATCGTCAACGGCGTGCCGTCGCATCTTGCCGACCTCGAGCAGATCGCGAACATCATGCGCACGACGTACGGCTACGATCCAGGCAGCATCAGCGAGGTGGTGACCCCCATCGACAGCGACAAGGTGTTCGTCAGAACCGACTTCAACCTCTCGCCGCGCCACCAGCTCACCGCACGGGTCAACTACATCAACGGCTCCAAGCAACAGAGCTCGTCGGGCGTGCCCTCGACGACCAACTATGCCTTCTCGAGCAACTTCTATACGGCCAACGAGAAGGTGTGGAGCCCGCTCGCACAGCTGAACTCGACGTTCGGCAACGCCTACAACGAGCTGCGCGTGGCATACACCTACGACCGCTTCGAGCGCGTGCTCCCGGAGCCGCTCTTTCCGTTCGTCCGTGTCGACTTCGCCGACGGCCTGAACGCGCGCCTCGGGGCCGAGAACTCGTCACACGCCAACCAGCTCGACCAGGACATCGTCGAGATTACCGACGACGTGACGTTCGTGAAGGGCAAGCACACGTTCACGGTCGGCACCCACAACGAGTTCCTGAAGTTCCGGAACGTCTTCATCCAGAATCTGTACGGCAACTACGAGTTCAGCGGCACGACGACGCCCGAGGCCATCCAGCGGCTGCAGGAGGGCTTCGCGCAGCTGTACTCCCGTAACTTCTCGAACACCTCCGACCCGCGGCAGGCGGCGAAATTCTCCGTCATGCAGTTCGGCGTCTACGCTGGTGACCTCTGGCGCGTGGCGTCCAACCTGACGCTCAGCTACGGCGTCCGCCTCGACATTCCCCACTTCCCCGACACCCCCGCGGCGAACCCGCTCATCGTCGAGGACTTCGGCTACCGGACGGATATCGTCCCGTCGCCACTCATGTGGTCGCCGCGCGTCGGATTCAACTGGGATGTGAGCGGAAGCGGCGATGCCCGCTCGCAGATTCGCGGCGGCATCGGCTACTTCACGGGGCGCACTCCCTACGTGTGGATGTCGAACCAGTATGGCAACACCGGCGTGGACTTCACCAATCTGAACACCGGGTCGGTGAACAACAACTTCAGAATTCCCTTCGTCGCCGACCCGCTCGCGCAGCCGACCACCGTCGTTGGCGGCCAGAGCGGACTGCAGAGCGTGAACCTCGTCGACCCCGACTACCGCTACCCCGCAGTGGTTCGCGGCAACATCGCCTACGACCGCAGCCTGGGTATCTGGGGACTCATCGCCACCGGCGAACTCCTCTACACGCTCAACGTCGACGAGATCGCCTACCAGAACATCAATTACATTCCCGTCGGGCAGCCGGACAAGAACGGCGCCACGGGGGTGAGCGCGTCGCAGCCGGCCGTCCTGCCCGATGGACGCATCAACTTCCACAAGTACGATCCGGGCCTCAACGACGTGCTGCTGCTGACCAACACCGATGAGGGCAAGTCCTGGACCGCGTCGATCAAGATCGACAAACCGTTCAGGAACGGATTCTCGGTGAGCGGCTCGTATCTGTACAACCACGCCACGTCGATCAACGACGGAACGGCGAGCACCGCCGGATCCAACTGGGCGAACAACCCGATCGGTTTGGACGTGAACAACCCGGTCGAGACCAGGTCGAACAACGACAGCGGCCATCGCTTCAACCTGATGGCGGTGGTGCCGATCCCGCTCGGAAAGGGCTTCGACAGCACGGCGTCGTTCTTCTTCAACGCCCAGTCGGGCCGGCCGTATGCGATTCTCTTCAACGGCAACGCCAACGGCGACGGCAGGAGCAACAACGATCTCATTTTCATTCCCGCGACATCCGACCAGGTCCTCGTGCAGAACGGCACCTGGGAGCAGCTGGACGCGTTCCTCAGCAACGACCCGGCATCGAAAGACCATCGGGGGGAGATTGCCACCCGCAATGCCGGCCGCGCTCCCGGATGGAATCAGCTCGACTTCCGGTACTCGGTCAACCTGCCGCGAATGGGACACTCGCGAATCGAGCTCACCTTCGATGTGTTCAACCTCACGAATTTCTTCAACAGCGACTGGGGCTGGCACTACTTCCCGAAGTTCCCGAGCACGTCGAGTAACGGGCTGATTGGGTACAACTTCGACTCGGCGACCGGCATGATGCGGTACAACCTGTCGACGATTACCTCGCCGACGTTCCAGGGGACGTTCGACCGCGACGATCAGCTGTCGCGCGCGCAGGCGCAGTTCGGGGCGCGCATTCGATTCTGAGGGCGCGCTGAGGGCTCCGAGGGCAAACCCCGGGAGGCGAGCCTGGGAGGCGAGCCTGGGAGGCGAGCCTGGGAGGCGAACCTGGGAGGCGACCTGGGAGACAAACCACAGAGGCACAGAGGCACAGAGATCAGTGGTTTCTCTGTGACAAAGATACAGGTTCGACCCAGCGTGGCTGCGCTCTGTTTGGTTGCGGGCCGCGTCGGGTCCTCTGTGGTTCTGTGGTTGATTCCTCGGTGAGCTCGCAGGCGCAGGCCCGCTCTTTCACTCGAAAAGCACGTTGTGCCGGTCAGGCACGAAGTACGTCAGCTCGCTCGTCACGGACGAGCGCAGGATGGGGCCAGGGCATGCCGCTCAGTCCGTGAGGGGAAACATGCGCGGGAGCTTGAACAGCGCTTCGTTGAAGAAGAACTCGCTCAGGACGTGGAATCCGCGTTCCTGGGCGCCGTGCACCGCCACGGTCATGAGACGGGCGACGGCCTGCCGGGCAGCCGCCATCTGAGCGTCGGTGGTGACGAGCACGATTCGCCCTTGCAGCAGCGTCAGCAGCGCGTCGCGCACCTGGTCCAGGTTGAACTCGTTGTCCCTGGCGATTGTTTCAGCGACCTGCCACAGCTCCGCGATTCGCGCCCGCGCGTCCGGCGCCAGCACGACGATTCCCGAGGAGCCGACCTCCGTTGCGTGCTGTTCATCGTCAGCGGTCTCGATTGAGCAGGTCGAGGGCGGCATGGTGCCGCCGCGGACCGGCGACACCGTGTAGTGGCGGCGATCCACCGCGCTGACCAGGCGCAACTCGAGCGGCAGTCGCTCGAGCTTTGGCTGCGCGCCCGCATCGGGCCGCAGCGCGGCGATATCGGCGTCGGTGATCGGCAGCGACGCAGCCTTCGCCTTGCTCATCATCCACTTCAGCGCGATGTCGTTCAGCCCCCGGTTCCCGTTGCCGCCGCCGATGTCCGAGTGCACACCGCGAAACCAGACTTCGCTGGCGCCAGGAAGCCGCGTCGGCAGAAACGACGGACGCCGTTCGTCGAGCGCCATCGCATGGAAACAGTAGCGAAGACCCGAGCTCGGAAGCGTCAGGGTGTGGCCGATGTTGAGGAGCGTGTTGCCCAGATTTGCCAGCCCGAAGGCGGCGACCACGTCCCACACGCCGAGGAAGCGGACTCGCGGCTCCGGTTCGATCAGCTCGCCGGTACCAGGGCGGCGGATGCCTTGCTTCTGCAGATGATTGCAGAAATCGAGCGTCGTCGCCGCGCCGCGGCTGAATCCGACGATATCGATCGTGGTGTCGCCGGCGACCCACGAACGGCAGAGATGGTCGTACGCTTCGAGCAGACGCGGCAGCACGCCGAGCCCGAAGGCGCCGCCAAGCGCGGCGCCGATGACGTCGTAGCGGGTGCCGACGCCGGCGACGTAGAAATCGTCCGTGCCGGAGTTCCTGTGATAGGCGGCAAAGAACCGCGCGACGTTCGTGTTGCTGTACTGCGGATCCTCCCCCTGCTTGGCCTCGTTCCAAGTACCGTCGAACGCGTACAGAGCCATGGCGTCATCAGGATGGTAATGGGGTCAGGTCTTGAATCCCTACTTTTTTCACGGTCTGACCCCGAGGCGGTCGCCAACTGTTAAACGCCCGCGCTTCCCACGGCGGTCTTTTCTTGCGTACCTGCTGCCGTGGACCGCGATGAATCGGCCGATCTGACACTGGCCCGGCGCGTGAATCGGTGTGTCGCATGTCGCGCCCGCTCCGCATTCAAGCCGCAGGACTGACGTATCACATCACGGCGCGTGGCGTGCGTCGGACGAGCATCTATCTGGACGCCGTAGACCGGCGCCGATTTCTGGCGCTGCTCACCGATGTCGTGCGGCGCTACGCCCTTCGCTGCCACGCGTATTGTGAGATGACCAATCACTACCACCTCGCAGTGACCACGACGGATGCCAATCTTTCGCGTGCGGTACAGCAGCTCAACGGCGATTACGCGCAGTGGTGGAACTGGCGGCATCAGCGGGCGGGTCACGTCTTCCAATCGCGTTTCAATGCGCAGATCGTCCAGGACGACAGCTACCTCGCCAACGTCTGCCGATATATCGGCCTCAATCCGGTCCGCTCGGGGATGGTCTGCTCGCCCGAGCAATGGCCGTGGAGCAGTTATAGAGCCATGGCGGGATTGACCAAGCTCCCGGCCTTTCTTGATTGCGGACGCGTGCTGGAGATAGTGGCTGACGGCGATCGGGCGGATGCTGCGAACCTCTTCGGACAATACGTCCTCGAGACCGACGCCCGGGCGCTGCAACTGCAGCGCTCAGCCATCCTCGGCGACGATGCGTTCGTCGCGCGCTTCGAGCCATACCGGCAACGAGCCAGCCGCGAGATTCCGCGACGGGAGGGACGTCGCCCGCTGGATGCTATCTTTCGCGGCGCCATCACCCGCGCCGCGAGAAATGCCGCGATGGTGACCGCGGTCGACGAGCGGTATGCGCTGGCCGAGATCGCGCGGTACCTCGAAATTCATCCCAGCACAGTGAGTAAGATCGTCTCAGAGCAAGGTGCCAGAGCGTGGAAAAACCATCGATTCAAGACCTGACCCCAGGCGACACGATCGAGCGCCTCGAAGGGCGGCTCAAGACTCTCCTGCCCGCGGAATATCAGGAGACCTACGAAAGCGTGCAGCCGGTTTCAATGGGATCGGCCGGCCTGAAGTATGCCGACGACGGCGCCGTCGCCTGGGATCAGATCTGGGGCAGCTTCTGCGACCTGGCGATGGCGGGCGGGCCTCCTCACAAGGGCACGTTCCTCGAGGCGGGAAACGAAGACGACATCAATGCCGAGTTCGGACGCTACGACGCGGTGGTCGAGGAGATCTGCCGCGGCGTCAAGCTGGTAACCGGGCTGCGCGCATACGCGTCGCCCACGCCAGGCTGGGTCAGCGTCACGTGTTCCAGCGACACCATGGCCGACTGGCTCCTGCGCGCCATCGTCATGGAAAACGTTGCCGCCCGCCGTGCTGGCGCCGTGCTCGAGCTCCCTGCGGCACCGCACTTCCGCATCGAGAAGGAGATCAAGAACGTCATCACCGTGATCGCCAAGACGTGCCACTACTGGCTGGGACACATGCCGCTCTCACAGCGGCGCGAGATCGGCGACGTCTTCATGCGCATGCTCGCGACGTTTCCCTTCGTCGAGCCGGATCAGTCGACGACAGGTCACGACCGCCTCCGCCAGCACGCTTCCTCCGTCGCCGGGCGGATCGAGCGCGACATCGGCCTGCGCCGGTCGAACCATCGCTATGTCGGGTGGCTGGGCCTCGAGTGCTCCGACGTGCGCTCAGCGGTGTGGATGATGCGCGCCCTGGTCGCCAGCAACGTACTGTCGCGGCGAGAGGAGCGGGCGCTGTTCGTGCCGGTCAACCTGTCGACCGACCCCGACGGCTCGCTGGTGGCCGCCGCCGTCGCACGCGTGCATGGCTTCGCGTCGGCGCGCGGAGTACATGCATAACCCGCGGATTACTGGCGTTCTATGGGGGCGTCCCAGGGAAGTTGCCGACCGTTCGGCCGCTGGAGCGCCTCGATGAAGCTGCCGTCGCGCGCGTAGGTGCCTTCGCACGCCGCCCCTCTGGACCGCTGCACCGATACGCCAAACCGCTCGGGCGCCTGTCCTACGGCCGTGGCGTAGACACGGGCAACGTCGTCGCACGTGGGCGCCGTGTTCTCGCTGCCCGAGACCTGGCAGACGACCATGGTGCCGACTCCGGGCATGTCCTCGCGCTTGAACTCTTTCTCCGCCTCCGGCGCGAACTCCTTGACGACTTCCATCATCCGGTCGAACGGGATGACCATCGCCTGGCTGCATCCTCGCTCGCGGAGCTGGTCGGTGCCCGGCGCCTTCGAAGCCTCCTGCATCAGCGTGATGCCCCTGCCGACGCTCGACACGATTTTCTGTCCGGTCTCGCTGCGCAGGAACATCCAGATCCCGATCCCGGCCGTGACCAGGAAGAACGCCAGGAGCCCGATCACCACGTAGAGCACGGTCAGATACGCCGGCCGCTTGCGCTCAGCTGTCTGCGAAGGCATCTCACTCATGGTGTCGCGGATTGTCGCACAGCGGCCGCGCGAGGGCATCCCGCTGCCGCTCGCCGCTTCTGTTGCGCCTCGTTAGCCATTACGCGCGCCAAAGGCCACGGGTTCCCTGGTTACGCCGAAGCTTCGGCGAGGTCGCACCCTGACGTTCCGCGCGGAGGCGGAGGAGAAGTCCGCCACTGAGGCACAGTGGACACAGAGAAAACCATTAGGAATCCTCTGTGCTCTCGGTGACTCTGTGGTTTGTCTCTCGGTGACTGCTCAGAAAATCCCCCGCCGCTACGCCGCACCTTCGAGCGTGACGCGATAACCGAGCGATTCGAGTTGCTTCACATGGCGGCGGGTGGCGCGGTCGCGGTTCCGGCGTTCGAAGTAGTCGGGCCCGAGTTCCTGATAGGTCACGCCGTCCCGCATGATGAAGTACGCGATTT
>DASUGH010000042.1:0-13169 GCA_036274155.1 Vicinamibacterales bacterium
CGGTCGCAATGTCGGAAATGTGCTGGCACACCGACTGATCAATCGTCAGCTGCTTCGACTGCTTTGGCCGAGCTGTTGTCTCCTCGCTTCGCATGCTGTCCTTCTTTCGACGAATACGCCCAGCGGCGAGTGGGACTCAAAAGATGCGCCACGAGCAGATGGAGAGCTGGCGCGAGGTTGCGTGACACGCTGCGGGTTCTGCCACGACAAACAGCGAGCTTGTGGTATCAGCCGCCAACAGGGCGTGCTCGACGGCGGCTCAGCTATTGAGAATTGGAATTGGTCAGCGGCGCGTTCGAATGCGGATGGTCCCGCTGCGCGTGTCGAGGCGGACCCTCGGTCCGCCTCCACGGAACGTCCCGTCCACGGCGCGCTTCGTGATGGATCCGTCTACCTTCATGCCTTCCAGAACGACCTCTCCACCACGGCTGGCCGCGTCCAGCGCCACTCCACGATCGGACTCGAGAGTGACATCGATGGCGCTCGATCCAGTTGTCACCGACCAGTCCTGGCCGGGCGCGCCTTGAATGGTTACTCTGCCGCTCTCTGTCCTGGCACTCAGCGCGCCTCCCAGACCGCTCAACTGGATGGCGCTGGATCCCGTTTGCACTTCGACTTCGCCAGCTCCGGTCATCGCAGCCTGGACGTCGCCGCTTTGCGTTCGCAGACGCAGCGAGCCGCCGAGTCCGGTGCCGCGAAATGAACTGCTCGACGTGGTCACGGTGAGATCGCCGCGAACGTCGTCGACAACAACGGCGCCAGAGCCGGTGGACACCTCAGCGTTGCCGGCGACGCGGCGGACGGTGATGGGCGCCGATTGCGTTCGAACTGAAACCGGGGCGGCTATTCCTTCTATCGTGGTCTCACCCGAATCACTGGTCGTGTCCACCTCGGTACCTGGCGGCACCTGCACACGATAGGCGATGGTGACTGCCCGTTCAGCGTCAGAATCCGATGGCGTGCGAAGGCGGATCTCGTTGCCCGACTGCTCGATAGGCGGGGAGGCCGCAACCTGGCGGGCGAGCTCAACGGCATTTGCCGGCACGTTGAAGCCGACGCGTACGGTGGCATCACCCTCCACCACCACTCGACCCGGGGCGCCGGCCCTGACCTCGATCTTTCCGCGAACTGTGTCGACGTCGAGCTTCACCGGCTCAGAGACCTGAATCGTCCGTTCGAACCTGAACCGCTGAGCCGATGCGAGCGAGGGCATCGCCAGAAACGCCAGGACGCCGGTTGCGACCAGTACGGCCCGCACCGAACCAGTGTAAACCCGCGTGCGGCGCGCCGTCGAAGAAGCCGTTCAGGGATGGGAATAGACCGACGTTCCCGGGAACGTCAGTGAGAAGCCGTACCACCGCGTGAACACCTGCTGCGGCCGTTCCGCCTCGATGCGCCGTCCGCGGCTGTCGAGGAGCACGCCATCGCGCACGGTGTGGGCATCGAGACGAACCGTCGAGCGCTCGAGGCGGACGCTGGCGGAGTTTACGAACATCGCCGCGGGCGTGGACGTCTCGGGGTCGATGTAGACGAGCAGCGATCGGCCGTTGACGCGATCGAGCAGCGCGCCTCCGCGCTGACGGATCTCATCGCGCGGGTAGTAGCGGCTTCCGCCGTCCCACCAGATACCAAGTCCGAGATCCATGCGGGACCGGCGTGAGTCCTCCTTGCCCAGCGTTGCCGTGAAGACGTCGGAGAGTCCAGTGCGCGGATCGGGCCGGCCGTGCCGGCGTCCCAGCAGTGCGATGCCGTCGAGCGTGCCCTGTTTCCTGCCGCCGGCGAAGTACACGCGATCCGAGATGGCAACACGCGCGTCGGGGGCGGCCGCGAGAATCTGCCTGACGGTGCCGTGCAGCACGTTTCCAGGCGGTCCGACGGTCGTGCCGACCGCCGGTCCGTACAGCGCTTCACCGGTGATGTGGTTCCAGATCGTCCCGGTGACCGAGTCCTGCATCACCATCAGCCCGTCGTAGATGCCGGCAGTGGTGAAGCGCGCAGCGGCGCCGTTGACCTTCGGCACGAGCCGTGCGGCCGTGTTGCAGACGACGCAGAACGATACGAGCCAGTGCTGGCCGTTCGCGCCGCCCTGCGCGATGTGGTGGTAGGCCATCTGCTCCGTCAGGAGCGCGAGCGGTCCGGCGGCCGTCGACGTCATCAGGACATCAGTGTCCGCGGCGACCGCGCCGGAGCGAAGCGCCTCACGAAGCGAACGCGTCGACGTGACGAGAAACGGTTCGAACGATCCATGGAGCGAGAAGTCGAATCGCGACAGCTCGAATCCAGGCTTCGCGGGGCCGGGAGGCAGAATGAATGGAGCCACCTCGCGCGCGGCGCTGCGCGCCGCGAGCGGCAGCAACGCCACGGCGGTCGCGGCGACGACAAGCGCACACACCGACGGCGCACCCGCGCCACGAACATTCCTCCAGTGCTGCATGAACAGGGTTCCCTCGGGTAGCGATCGATACTACCGTCTGGAACGGTCATCGTTCGGGGAACGTTCCGTGAATTACGCTATGGATGCGCCGGCGGGGAAACTTTTAACAGTTCCTTAACGCGCTCTTCATATGTGCGGCGGGCCCGGGCGCTCTCCTGCGTGCGCCCGAGGCGATCGTAGATGTCGGCAAGACGCCGGTGAACCGCGGGTGCGGCTCCAAGCTGTACGGCCTTCTCGAAATACTCCACAGCGTCTTCGAGGTCACCGCTCGCGGCGAGAGCCTCGGCCGCGGCCATGTGGAAATCCGGATCGCGTGGCGTTCGTTCGACGATTCGCTTCCAAACCGCAGCGGCGTCGTGATGACGTCCGGCTGCCGCTGCGCTCGCCGCTTCGGCTCGAAGGGTGTCGATCTCGAAACGGCGACGCTGATTCTCGATGGCGCGATCGCGCAGGCGTTGAAAGGCCTCGAGCTGCTCTCGCGCCTCGTCGCTGCGCCCCTGCCGCAGCAGCGCATGTCCCAGCACATAGCGGGCCTCGTGAGACTCAGGCTGCAGCGTAACGGCGCGACGCGACGCCCACTCAGCGTCCTGGAGACGTCCCGCCTCGAGATGAATCTGGCCGATGACGGTCAGGCTCTCCGCGTCCGCGCCACCGAGCAGATCCGACATGGCGAGCTCGGCGAGCGCCCGATCGCTTCGGCCGAGGCGAGCGAGCGCCAGCCCGAGCTGGCGATGGGGCACTGGATCGTTCGGATCGAGCCGCACACGTTGAGCGAGGAGATCGACCAGGCGGTCGAACTCCTGGTGCCGGTCGTAGATCGCGGCGGCGCGCAGCAGCAGCGCGCTCTTGCCGGCGATCACGGTCGCCGCGCCTGCAGCCTCCATCTCGCGCGCTGCATCGACCGCCTTGCCTGCTTTGTCCAGGACATCACCAAGCATCCAACGTGCTTCGGCCGAGCGCGGCAGTACGGCAATCGTCTCGTGCAGAAACTGGACGGCCTCATCAAGACGGCCGGCATCACGCAGCACACGTGCGAGGGCGAGACGGCTCCGCTCATCATCAGGGGCAAGTTGCACCGCTCGACGGAGGTGCTCGACCGCTCTGGCGTCGTTGCCGGCAGCGGCGTACGCGGTGCCGAGAATGCGATTGGCCTCCCCCGAATCCCGGTATGTAGAGGCCGCCACTTCGAGCGGCGTAATGGCCTCGCTCAACATGCCGGCCCGCAGTCGAGCGATGCCGAGCGACATCGCCTGTGAGTGCGAGGCCCGGTCCGTAATGAGGCGATCGCGTGAGGTGGCGGAACGTAAACGCGCGAGTCCCTGAACGTAGTTGCCCGCGGCGATGGCCTCGAAGCCATCGGCATAGGCGGCCGGCGCAAACACGGGAGTCTTCGAAGCGCGGTCGGGAATCAGCCGGAGATCACGGATGAGGGCAGCCGCCGGCCGGTCGACGCTGAGAGTCGCGCGTTGACGCTGAGCCGTCATCAACGCCATCAGAGGCCCAGGCTCACCGGCGTCGGGCACAGCCTCAGACACGGACGCCAGGTATGCCTTCATCGCATCCGTCCGATCGAGCTCCCAGGCGCGGCGGTACGCACCGGCGGCGTCAGCGTCGCGTCCCTGCGCTTCGAGCAGCCGCCCGCGCAGCGCCTGCAGCTGTGATTGCCCGGGCGCTGCTGCCGTGGACGCGTTGTCGATCTCGGCCAGCGCGTCGGAGAAGCGGCCCACATCAAGCAGCAGCAGGACAAGCCCCGACGCATCCGTGCCCCTCAGCTTCTTCTCCTGCGCACGAGCCGAGTCGTTCCATGCCGCGAGTGCTCCGGTCAGTTGCTCGAGCGCGGCGAGGACGCGTTCGCCCTCGTCCCCATACGGGGCGAAGAGAAGCGTTCTGAACGTGATCAGGTGATCGATGAAGGGTTGACGCTGAGCGTTTGCTGCTCCGGGCGCCAGCAGTGCCACGGCGAAGAAGGCCGGCAGCAGGCACAGCGGTCGAACGCGAGGTCGGGTCGGCGCGAAACCCATTCGGATCAGGCGGATTTAATAACTTTGGCCTGAAATTTACAAGCTTAACAATGTTGACATTCTGTTAATATCCGAGGCCCTTGAACACTTTCGTGCGTTCGTCGGCCATTCTTCTTACAGCTTCGGTCGCTCTCGGCGGTGCCGCTCTTAGTGGGTCGGACCGCGTTGTTCGCCTGACCGACGTCGCCTCGAGCGCGGGCATCACGCTGATGAACGTTTCCGGCTCCCCGTCGAAAGACCTGGTCATGGACGCCAACGGCAATGGGGCGGCGTGGTTCGACTTCGACCGCGATGACGATCTCGACGCGCTCATCGTCAACGGATCGACCTACGACCGGTTGAAGCAGGGCGGAGACCTGATGGCCGCGCTCTACCGGAACGACGGCAATGGCACGTTCAGCGATGTAACGACGGCGGCCGGACTGAGCCGGCGGGGTTGGGGCACAGGTGTCTGCGTGGGCGACGTCGACAACGACGGATACTCCGACGTCTACGTCACCGCGTTCGGGCCAAACGTGCTCTGGCGCAACACCGGCCGCGGCACGTTCACCGCCACGGGCCAGGCAGCGGACCGGCGATGGAGCACCGGGTGCGCCTTCGCCGATTACGACCGCGACGGATTGATCGACCTGTACGTGGCGAACTACCTCCGGTTCGATGCGCGCACGGTTCCAACTCGAACATCGGGCGCGTGCCGCTTCCTGAACATCCAGACGTTCTGCGGGCCACGGCCTCTGCCCGGCGAGGCGGATGCGCTCTATCGCAACACCGGAAACGGCCGCTTCACCGACGTGTCACGCAAGGCAGGAATCGTCGATCCCGGCTACTACGGCTTCGGGGTGATGTTCACGGATCTCGACGATGACGGCTGGCCGGACATCTTCGTGGCCAACGATTCTGTTCCCAACCTGTTTTTCAGGAATCGGGGAAACGGGACGTTCGAGGAGCGCGGCGTCATGTCCGGACTCGCGGTCGGCGGCAATGGCCGGGAGCAGGCCGGAATGGGAGTCGGGGTCGGCGATCTCGACGATGACGGCAGGCTCGATCTCGTCAAGACGAATTTCGCGCAGGACTACACGACGGTCTACAACAACGAAGGGAGCGGTCTATTCCGTGACGGGAGCCGCCAGGCCGGCACGCTCTCCACCCTCGGCCCCAATCTCGGGTGGGGCATCGGGCTGGTCGATATCGACAACGACGGGCTGCTCGATCTCTTCATCGCGAACGGGCACGTGTATCCGGATGTGAACAAGACTGGAACGAGCACCTACCTGCAGCGGAAGGAGCTGCTCATGAACGTCGGCAAAGGCCGGCTGCGGCGGCTGGCTGCTGTCGAAGGCGGCGGCCTGAGGATCCTGAAGTCGAGTCGCGGCGCCGCCTTCGGCGACTACGACAACGACGGCGACAGCGACATCCTCATTGTCAACATGGACGATCGCCCGACGCTGCTGCGCAACGACAGCGATGGAGGCCGATGGATAACCGTCCGGCTGATTGGCACGCGCAGCAACCGTGACGGAATCGGCGCAAAGGTCACCGCGCTGGCCGGCGGGCAGCAGCGGCTCACGGTTGTGCGCAGCGGCGGAAGCTACATCTCGCACAACGACATGCGCGCGCACTTCGGCGTCGGCGCGGCCAGCACGGTCGATCGCCTGACGATCCGCTGGCCGAGCGGACAGGTTGATACAGCGAGCGGGCTCGCCACCAACCGCTTCTACATTGCGCGCGAGGGCAGCGGGGTGACCGCTGAACCTTGATCTGGCCGCCCTGCGTTCTACAATCTCCCCTCGAAACCGATGCCACGACTTCTCACACTGCTCGCCCTCTGTCTCCTCTCGTGTCTCGCCGTCAACGTCCAGGCCGCGCGCCTGAGGCTCTTCATCGACGGCGACCTGCGCACCGCGTACGACGCCTCACGCGGCAAGGCCGGGCGCGCTGAATGGACAGCCGCGGTCAACGCACGCAAGGGCACGATTCTCACGAACGATTTTCAGGGAGTGAACATCGACGTTCCGGCCGACAAGGAGACGCCGGTAGGCCACTTCAGCGTGTTCTTCTCGCAGAGCGGCGGCTACTCCGCGCAGGCCGGCAACACCGCGCCGCAGAAGCATCCGACCGGCGTCTTCGTCGGCACCACCGGCACGGGCTCGACCGCCGGCAAGAACGACGAGACGATTCAGGGCCTCGAGCTGCGATTCGAGACGCTCGGCCCGGTGACCAGGACGCTGGAGCTCCGCTTCAACCCACCGATCTCTGCGTGGGCCGCCGACGTGTTCTCAGTGGACGGAAAGGGGTTCGGGCAGGGCAATACGCCCGAGAGCAACGACCACACGACGCTGCACGTGCTCGGGCATTCCTTCGACTTCTCGCAGATCTTCACGTATGCCGGCAGCGGCTACAACAGCTTCTTCGGCATCGTCTCCGACACGCCGTTCTCGTCGATCAGCTTCACCGCGGGCGGCGACGGCGACCGCTGGCGCCTCGATAACGTGTCGATCGCGCGCTGAACGAATAGCGCCGGTCAGCGTGGCAGGCCGGCGATGTCGTTCTTCAGCCTGTACAGCGTCTTCCCGGCGGTGACGTAGAGCGTCTTCATGTCCGGCCCGCCGAATGCGGTGTTGGTGATGTAGTCCTCGGGTATGGGAATGAACTTCAGCAGCTTGCCCTGGGGCGAGATCACGTAGACCCCGCACTTCGTGTCGAGCGTCTCAGCGGTCCCGCGCGTGGCGTGAAGCCCGGCGGCCGCGTACAGGTTCCCCTGCGTGTCGATGCTCATCCCGTCCGCGCTTCTGCCCGGATAGAAGTTGTAGAGCACGCGCATATTCCTGACCGTCCCATCGGGCCGCAGGTCATACGCGCGGATCATGCGCGCACCGCCCTTGGTGCCGTTGGCTTCCACGAGGTACAGCGTCTTGTCATCTGGCGAGATCTGGATGCCGTTTGGACGCTGGATGTCTGGTGCCGCAAGGATTCTTGCGATCTTCTGCGGGCCGTCGATCCGATAAACCGCACCCCCGTCCGAATCCGTGACGTAGAGGCGTCCCCGGGCGTCGATCGTGACGTCGTTCGGACCGGACAGCGGCTTGCCTTGATACTTGTCCGCGAGGATCTCCATCCTGCCGGTCTTCAGGTCGGTACGCGTGACGCGAGGAATACCGCCGGTCGTGATGCCAAGACGCCGGGCGGTGGGCGACGTGGAGCCTTCAGCCGCGATCAGCCGTCCTTGCGGATCGATGACGAGGCCGTTCGCGATGTTGCTGTTCTCGCGAAAGACCGAAAACTTCCCGTCCTTGCTGAAGCGCATGATCCGCTGCATCAGGAGGTCGGTGAAGTAGACGTTGCCCCCGGCGTCCACCGTCGGCCCCTCGAGCAGCGAGACCGACGTCGCGATCTCGAGCTGCTGCGTGGCCACCGGTATCGTGGCGAACAACAGGACCGCGAGCGCACACCCGATCGATGACAGACGTTTCATGCGGCGATTATAGGCGGCGGGAAGGGACTACGTTCGCGGGCGGCGCCGGCGTTCTGGCCATGGATGTGCCGGGAATTCTACGCCCGTGCGATCATCGGTCGCAGGGTAACGCCGTGCACGACCACGACCATCACCACAGTCACCGTCACAGCCACGGCCACGCGGGTCATTCGCACGACATCAGCGCGGACGCGGATCGCCGGTACCTGACGATTGCGCTGGCTTTGATCGTCGGCTTCATGGCCATCGAAGTCGTCGCCGGCATCCTGGCGCGCTCACTCGCCCTGCTGTCCGACGCGGCGCACATGCTCACCGACGCAGGCGCGCTGGCGCTTTCATTGCTCGTGATCCGTTTCGTCCAGCGCCCCGGAGGAGACGCGTTGACCTACGGCCGGCGCCGGGCCGAGGTGCTGAGCGGTCAGGCCAACGGCGCGGTGCTGCTGGTTCTCGGCGTGCTCGTGACCTACGAGTCGATCTCGCGACTGATCAATCCGCCCGACGTCGCGGGCGTTACCGTCACAATCGTGGCCGCTGCGGGCGTCGTAGTGAATCTTCTGGCGGCGTGGGTGCTGGCCAAGGCGAATCGGCGCAGCCTCAACGTCGAGGGCAGCTTCCAGCACATCCTCACGGATCTCTACGCCTTCCTCGGCACCTTCATCGCCGGCGTCGTCATCATCCTCACCGGCTTCAATCGCGCGGACGCCATCGCCTCGCTCGTCGTGGCGGCGCTCATGTTCTGGTCAGGCTACCAGTTGCAGCTCAAGGCGATTCACGTGCTTCTCGAGGGAGCCCCGGCAGGAATGCCGCCGCGCGACATCGGCGTGGCCATGGCGCACGGCGAGCACGTGAAGGAAGTGCACGACCTGCATGTCTGGGAACTGGCGCCGGGCCACCCGATCCTGACCGCGCATGTCCTGGTGGCGCCCGACGCCGACTGCCATGCCGTTCGCCGTTCGCTCGAAGACATGTTGAAGCAGCGCTTCGACATCGCGCACACCACGCTGCAGGTGGACCATGTACGCGAGCAGCTGCTCTCGATCCAGCGCAGCTCGCCAGGCGACCACTAGTCGGTTGACGTTACTTCGTCTGAGGAACCATCACGTACTGTTCCAGACGGGCCAGCTCCGTGTCGTTCACGTACTTGCCGATCTCGCGGTGGAACTTCGCGAGCGACTCGTACGGACGATACTCCTTGAACTCGCGCAGCATCCGATTCCCCATCCCGGGGATCAGCAGGATCTCTTCGTCGGTTGCGGTGTTCAGGTTGATCGGCACGAAGAGCTTCCCGTACAGCTCGGTGCGCTGTTCCTTCGTCAGCGAGTTGAGTGCGGTGTCGAGGTCCTTGATCGTCTTGAACGGCCGCTTGGCGATCACGGCCTTCGCCAGTTCCGCGTTCATGTGCGGGAGTTTGGCGAGCTCGGTGACGGTGATCGTGTTCGCGTCGACGATCGTCACCGGCTTGCCGGTCTGCGCACCGGCGACGGCGACAAGGCCGGCGACCGCAAGCGCGGTGAGGGCTGTCTGAATCAGGTTCTTCATGACACTGTCTCCTTGCTGTCTGCGCCGCGGGCGGCTGCAGGATGCCGGTAGGCGTGAGCGATCCCCACAAGTCCAAGTAAGACCATCGATCCGGGCGCGAGCACCGGAGTTGCTCCGGCCATCACATGAGCCAGGAACGTCATGCCCTCGTCCTTCGGATGAAGCTCACGCTCGAATTCGACATTTCCATCATAGTGCAGCGCCACGCCGATGATTCCGACGGCAATGAACGCCATCATCAGGAGCCGAAGCGCCCGGACGGAGGCACGGCCCGGCGCGGCAACGTGCCACAACAGCACAGGTACCGAGAGCGCCAGCGCGAGCAGTGGAATCCACTGCGTCGCCGACTCGACGTGGCCCAGCAGCGCCAGTTCGCCGGCCGTCCCGGTGATGCCGATTCCCAGCGAGATCAGCAGGAGTGTCCGGATTGAGCGCAGGGTGGCGGAGTCGCGAGATGCCTCAACCATGGCGGTCCACACTACCCCAATCCCCTGGCTCGCGATAGCATTCCGGCTTCGACCTCATGGCTCATTCGGACGCCCCTCGCCTCAGGTTCGCTCCATCACCAACCGGCTTTCTCCACGTCGGCGGCGCCAGGACGGCGCTCTTCAACTGGCTGCTGGCGCGTCGTACCGGCGGCACATTCGTGCTGCGCATCGAAGACACGGATGCGGAACGATCCTCCGGCGAGATGGTCACCGGAATCCTCGACGGCCTGCGCTGGCTCGGGCTCGATTGGGACGAAGGGCCGGAGAAGGATGGTCCGCACGCGCCGTATTTCCAGTCGCAGCGGTACGAGCGCCACCGTGCGGCCGCGGATCGCCTGCTGGAATCCGGACACGCGTACCGTTGCTACTGCACGCCGGACAGGCTTCGCGAGGAACGCGAGCGGGCGGAGCAACGCGGCGAGGCCTGGCAGTACGACCGCGCATGCCTGAAGCTGCCGGCTGACGAGCGCCGTTCGCGCGAGTCATCAGGTGCGGCGTACGCCGTCCGCTTTCTCGTCCGCGAAGGCCGAACGAGTTTCGACGATGCGGTGCACGGACGAATCGAGTTCGACACGGCGCACGTGGAGGACTTCGTCATCCTGCGATCGGATCGGCATCCGACGTATCACCTGTCGGTCGTTGTCGATGACGTGGATATGAAGATCACGCACGTGATCAGGGGCGACGACCACATCTCGAACACGCCGAAGCACGTGCTGCTGTTCGAGGCGCTCGGCGCGGCCGTTCCCCGTTTCGCGCATGTGCCGCTCATCCTCGGCGCCGACAAGAAACGACTGAGCAAGCGGCACGGCGCCACGTCGGTCATGGAGTACGCGCGACAGGGCTATCTGCCCGACGCGATGGTCAACTTCCTTGCGCTACTGGGCTGGTCGCCTGGCGACGACCGGCAGGTGATGACGCGTGACGAGTTGATCGCGGCCTTCTCGCTCGATGGCATCAGCGGCGGCAATGCCGTGTTCGACACCGACAAGCTCGATTGGATGAACGCGCAGTATCTGGCACGGATGGCCGTGGAGGAGCTCGCCGCGCACGCACGAACCGTGCTCGAGAAGGCCGGCCTCGCGGGCAGCCCCATCGTCGCCGACACGGCACGATTTCATCGGCTGCTCGAGCTCCTCCGGCCGCGGGTGAAGCGCCTCGGCGATTTCGCCGAGCAGGGGCGGCCGCTGCTTGCCCAGGCGGTCGAGTATGACCCCGCGGCAATTGAGAAGAACTTTTCTTCCGGTGACATGGCGGGCCATCTCGAGGCCCTCGCTCAGGCGCTCGAACGCCTGAGTCCGTTCGATGAATCACATGTGGAAACCGTGGTGCGTGGAACGGCAACCGGGCGGAGCATCAAAGCCGGGCCGCTTATCCACGCGGTCAGGGTCGCGCTCACCGGCCGGACCGCGAGCCCGGGTCTCTTCGAGATGATGGCGCTCCTCGGACGAGAGGAAACCACCGCCCGTTTACGTGCTCTTTTGGCGTTTCTCGCTGACCGCTCCCAGATACAGCACTGAACATTGAGGTCCCGGATGTGCCACTCCTGAGCCGTGGCACATCCGTTGCAGCCTGACCCTTCAACGGTCCGCCGAAGCCTCTGGCGCAGGCGGAAAAAGGACGGGCTTCTCCTTGCAATCGGTGTGTGGAGACCCGCGAGCGACTCAGGGAGGGAAGAGTGGCTAAAGAGGATCGCGGATTCGCCTCGATGGACCGCGCAAAGCAGCGCGAGATTGCAAGCAAGGGCGGCAAGGCTGCCCATCAGAAGGGCACCGCTCACGAGTGGACCAGCGAAGAGGCACGCGAAGCCGGCCGGAAAGGCGGCATGGCAAGCCATCGCCGGCGCAAGGAAATGGGGGATCAGCCTGAGGGCAGCAGCAGTAACGCTTCGTCGGCCATGGAAGCGCAGGCTCCGGAATCAATGGAGCGCGCCGGCGGCGACGACATGAACGAGCAGATACGCTGATCTGAGACGTCGCGCTCACATCTTTTCGCGGCCCGGGCGCGTTTGCGCCGGGCCGCGTTCTTTTGTACGCCACGCAAATTCTGCGTACAGCGAGGCTATCCGTCGTACGCAAATCCTTCAACATATCGAGGCCGGCCGCCGCGATTTCGGCCTGTTTCTGCGAACGCCTGTGGGGGCACACCCGTTGCTCCACGTCGGGGACCATGGAGATTCGCGACGGGTTCATCGTCGGCGTGCACAACTACTGCGATGCGTGGTGCGACCGGTGCACGCTGACCTCGCATTGCCGCGTCTTCGCGGACATGTGCGAGCTGGAGGCAGCGGACGATCCCAATCTGAAGCCGGTCGTCGACGCCCCGAGGCATCCGGATGATGAGATCGAACCAACGCCGTCGTGGCTGCAGGAGCTGCTGGACGAGATCGGCATCGAAACCGAACGCGCGCCGAAAGAAGATTCTTCCACGAGGCGTCCACCGCGGGTGGTGCCGGAACGCGACGCGATCGAGCAGCGCGCCGACGGCTACCTGCGGCGTACGAGAGCGTGGCTGCAGCGCCGCGGCGACGAACCGCATTCGAGTCCCGGCGAGCCTCTCGCGGTCATCTCCTGGTTCCACATGGTGATTCACGTGAAGGCGATGCGCGCGCTGCACGGCCTCGCAGCGGAGGACGATCGCTCGTGGCGCGACTGGCCCCGCGATCATGACGGCTCGGCGAAGGTCGCGCTCATCGGCATCGACCAATCGCACACGGCGTGGCGTGATCTCGTGGACGTTGGCCGTGTCACGCCCGCGGAGGCCGCGCCGTTTCTCGACGATCTCGTCTGGCTGCGCACCGCGCTCGAGCGCAGCTTTCCCAGGGCGCGCGCGTTCGTCCGGCCGGGGTTCGACGAACCGGCTGAAGTGGCCAGGCTGTTTCTGAGCACATAGCAGGCTGGTAATTCATACGGGCATGCTTCTGGCACCCCATTCCACTCATAGGAGGCACTCCGATGCAGTGGATGCGAACGGCCGCACTCGCCGCTCTGCCGGCGATCGCGATGGCGCAGACGAGTTCCAGCAACGTGACTCTGCGCGGGGCCGATGCGGTGCGCGTGGAACAGCTCGCGGCGCTCGAGTTCCCGTGGGGCATGGCGTACCTGCCGGACGGGCGGCTGCTCATCACCGAAAAGCCTGGACGGCTGAGGATCTACTCCGACCGTGTGCTGTCGGCGCCGCTTCAGGGGCTGCCAGCGATCTCATACCGCGAAGGC